>CAZVBN010000001.1:0-101149 GCA_964625845.1 uncultured Candidatus Saccharibacteria bacterium
CACACGACCACCACGCACCAAAACTACGGCGTGTTCTTGTAGGTTGTGACCTTCACCACCAATGTAAGCCCAAACTTCGTGACCATTTGTCAAACGAACACGAGCAACTTTTCGAAGCGCTGAGTTAGGTTTTTTAGGTGTTTTAGTTGTAACTTTCACACAAACACCGCGTTTAAGTGGCGCATTTTGTGCGTAATATTTAGTTTTTAGCGCGTTATGGATTCGTCCAAGAGCTGGCGATTTTGATTTTTTCGCAGCAACTTTTCGTGGTTTTCGCACCAATTGGTTGATTGTTGGCATCAATTCTCCCTAAATTTAATTTAATATTTCGATCTTCGAAAAGTGATAAGTTTTTCGAAAAAATCGCCTCATATTTTCGCCGTCAGCACACGCCGAAAATGTCTTTACCTTTTTGCTTTCGAAACTTTCACACACGAATTTTCGAACCAAAAAGAGGAAACTCGCCTACGATTATATCAAACTTTTCTCAAAAAAGCAAGAAATTCCACAAAAAGAAAAACGGCGAACCGAAATTCGTCGTTTTTCTATGGTACACGAGAAAGGACTTGAACCTTCACGCCAATTGGCACTAGTTCCTAAGACTAGCGTGTCTACCAATTCCACCACTCGTGCGTAACTGAATACTTTTCTATTTTATCGAAAAAAAATCAAAATGTCAAGATTTTTGCGATTTTTAATTCAAAATTGTTAATCGCTGGTATTTTTTTAGCTCGCCGGAGTTTTTTACCAAATATTCTTCGAAATCTTCCGCATTTTCCGCCAAAAAATCCACCGAATTTTGTGCGCGTGAAATCGTCGCGGTATCGCCGAGACTCGCAAACTCCAGTCGAAGTTCGCCACTTTGCGCCTTGCCGTAAATTTCGCCCGGCCCGCGAAGCTCCAGATCCTTTTCCGCCAAAACAAATCCGTCATCAGTTTTTTCGATCTCTTTCAGGCGCGCCGGCGGTTTTGCGGTTGAACTCATCGCCAAAAAACAAAACGCATCGCCACCGCCACGACCAACGCGACCACGAAGCTGATGAAGCTGGCTCAAACCGAATCTGTCGGCGTTTTCGATCACGATCACGCTGGCGTTCGGCACGTCGACACCAACTTCAATAACAGTAGTTGAAAGCAAAATATCCGCCTTTTTTTCCAAAAAATCACGCATCACTGAATCTTTTTCTTCTGGCTTCATTTTGCCGTGAAGTTGCGCGATTTTCAGCTTCGAAAATTCACGCTTCAAGCGCTTAAATTCAGTTTCAACGCTCTTGATTTCATCATTCGAACTTTCCGAAATCGCCGGAACAATCACAAACGCTTGGCGACCTTTCGAGATTTCTTCCTTGATTTTCGAGATCATTGACGCGCGAGAAACTGGCGAAACTACCTCTGTTAAAACAGGTTTTCGACCTTTTGGTTTTTCGCGCAAAATCGAGACGCTCAAATCGCCAAAAAGCGTGAGCTGGAGCGATCGCGGAATCGGCGTTGCGGTCATCGCCAACAGATGTGGCATTTTTTGCGCGGATTTTTCGAGGATTTTTTGTCTTTGCGCCACGCCAAAACGATGTTGTTCGTCAATCACAACTAAGCCGAGTCTCGAAAATTTGACTTTTTCTTGAATTATTGCGTGAGTTCCGACCAAAATATCAATTTCGCCCGCTTCGAGCTTTTCGTAAAGTGTTTTTCGTGCTTTTCCCTTCACACTTCCACTCAAAAAAGCCACGCGAACTTCTTGCCCGCGCAAAGATTTTTCGAAATTCTCCGCGAGTTGTGACGCCAAAATCTCGGTCGGAGCAAGCACCGCCACCTGAAAACCAGCTCGCACGGCGTTCAGCGCAGAAATCGCCGCAACCATCGTTTTGCCCGAGCCAACATCGCCTTGAAGCAGGCGATTCATCGGCGTGCCATTTTTCATATCTTGAATAATTTCCCACGACGCCATTCTTTGAGAATTTGTCAAGTCGAACGGCAGATTTTCAGTGAATTTCTTCACTGCCGACAAATCAAACGGAATTTCGTAGCCGTCGAGCTTTTCGTTTTCGATTTTGTTGAGCTTGGCAGCAAAAATAATCTCGAAAATCTCCTCGAAAGCCAAACGCTTGAGCGCGAGGTCGAATTTTTCAGAACTTGGCGGAAAATGAATCCACTTCACAGCCTCAGATCGCGAAATCAACCCTTCTCGTGCAACGATTTTTGCGGGCAAAGTTTCGGGCAAAATCTCCATCATCGGGCGAAGTTCGAGCAAGATTTTTCGAACGATTTCGGTTTTCAAGCCTCGAATTTGGCGATAAATCGGCACAATTTCGCCATCTTCGCCAGCGAAATTCTCACCTTTCGGCAATTCTTCGCGCTTCATCACGCGCGGATTTGTGATCTGATAGCGATTGTATTGAAACTCAAAATCGCCCGAAAAATAAAATTCATCGCCAGATTGAAGCTGGCTCACGCGATATGGCTGATTAAACCAAATCGCCTTAACTTTTTCTTCGCCATCCGTCAAAATCGCCTCGACCAAAGTCATTCCGCGCCGAACACGACGGAGCGAAACCTTTTCGGCGCGCGCCTTGAACAGAACTTTCCCTGGCTGAATTTCGCCAAGTTTCGTAAAACTCGCAAAATCTTCATACTTTCGCGGGAAAAAACTCAAAATATCGCCAACCGTTCGAAGTCCAGCATTTTCGAGCTTTTCGAGCGTTTTTTCGCCAACGCCCTTCACTTTTTCGAGCGAAGAATTCAAATTCATACAACCATTTTAACAGATTTTCGGCGCGAAAAAAAGTTCAGGTTTTTGCTTTTTCAACAAAAATATGCTAAAATAAAGTCACGATGAAACTAAAAGAAATCAAAATCGAAACTCCGCTTGGTGAAATGTTGGCGGTTGCGCACGACGACGCTTTGATTCTTCTGGAATTTTTTGATAGCGAAAACATCGAACGCGATTTAACACAAATCGAGGAAACATTCGAAACCGAAATCCAGGAAGGCGAAAATCTTCCGCTCAAACAGATTCGAAACGAGCTCGAAGATTACTTCAAACATCCGTTCGCCAGCTTCAAAACTCCTGTCGAATTTATCGGAACAGACTTTCAGAAACAAGTCTGGGAAGAACTTCGAACCATTCCATCTGGCGGAACTTCAACTTATTCAGAAATCGCCGAAAAAATCAACAACGAAAACGCCGCGCGCGCCGTCGCCAATGCACTAAACGCTAACAAATTAGCAATAATCGTGCCGTGCCACCGCGTTCTTACCAAAGATTTGGAATTCGGCGGATACAACGCTGGCGCCAACCGAAAAAGCTGGCTTCTCCAACACGAAGGAATTTAGTCAAAATTAAACGCCCAGAACTTAATCTGAGCGTTTTTTGCTATACAGACTTCCAGTAATCCTCGTAGTCTTGAGGATTTCCGGTATCATGGTATTCTCCTTCGATCTTGACTGCATAGAATTTATACCCAGCATCAATCATATCTTGAATGATGTTTTGAATCATAAATTCTTCTCCAGAATCTTGATCGAACGCCTCGAACGATTTTCGAAGGAATTTTCGGAAATCTGGATGAATAAGATAACCTTTTACGTTCGCCAAATCCGAATCGATCGGCAAATTCCCCGGTTTTTCGACAATCTTCGAAACTTCGATGATTTCACCACGAGAGCCTTTGACAACCTCACCATCGGAAAACGCATATTTATCGCGTTCACTTTGATCTTCTGCACGCTTAGACGGTAAGATCGAACCGCCCAATTTTTTGTGCGCATCAATCACCTGCTGGATTTCGTTTCGAATAACCGTCAAATAAAGGTCATCTGGAAACATGTACATGATCCAGTTCTCAGACGGAATAAAATTCTTGTCGCCGGACTCCAAATCACGGACAATTTTCCACTTGCCGTTTTCGTTTTTCATTTCGAAGAATAACGACAAAAGTGGCGATGCATTTCCGTAAGGACCTTGCTGAATCACGAAGTTATCGTCCGAAAATCGCGGAATATTTTTGATACTCTTGGCGATTTCATTCTTACCTTTTTCGTAAAGACTCGAAGTCAAAGCAGAATTATCCTGCGTAAAATATTCTCGAATCATCTTCTTATTTTCAGAGTAAACAATTCGAAAGTCATCAATTCCAGCGTCTTGCGCTTTCATTATCAAATCAAGCAAAATCGGCACAATCCGACCATCTTGAGATTTAACCGGTAACATTTCCTTTGGCATCAATGCCCAAGGTAGCATACGCGTGCCGTTTCCAGCACATGGCGTAATAAATGTGATATTCATCTTTCTTCCTCCTAAAAAAAATAATGTTCTTGGTCGCCCAAGTTCCAATACCTGAATTATACCAACAAAAAAGCCAGCTGTCAATCAGCTGACTTTTTACTGAGGTGAATTTTATTGATTTTCACCACCGAATTTTTCGCGATCTGGTTCGTCGCCGTCGAGATTTTCGACAACCTCAACTTCGCTCGCTTCATTTAGCGCATCGAAAAGCCCATCTTCGATATTACCACGAGGCTTCTTTTCTTCCTTTTTAGCAAGTTCGATATCAAGCTCGAAGCCAGTCAAACGGCTCGCAAGTCGCACATTTTGTCCGCCACGACCAATCGCAACAGATTGCTGATCTTCTGAAACGAACACTTTCGCGCGTTTTTTACCGTCTTCGATTTTTACTTCAACGATTTCAGCTGGACTCAAAGCTTCACGAATGAACTCGCTTGGGTTTTCACTCCAAGTCACGATATCGATTTTTTCGCGCTCACCAATTTCGTTCATTACAGCCTGAACGCGAACGCCACGACCACCAACAAATGTTCCAACCGGATCAACACCAGGCATTGCCGAACGAACCGCCATTTTTGTGCGGCGGCCAGCTTCGCGTGCGATCGCCACGATTTCAACCATTCCAGTTTCGAGTTCAGGAACTTCTTGTTCAAACAAAATTTCAACGAATTTCGCATCCGCGCGAGAAAGGATAAGTTCAGGCGAACGACCTTCTTTTTCAATTTCCTTAATCAAAACTTTCACTCGCTGACCAACACTGAAATATTCACCGTTAATCTGCTCGCGTATCGGCATGATTCCAGTAGCTTTGCCGAGATCAATTCGCACAAATCGCTGATCAACTTTCGAAACAGTTCCGCTAACGATCGCGCCAACTTTGTCCTCGTATTCTTCGAGAACGATTTCGCGTTCAGCTTCTCGAAGTCGCTGAAGCACAACTTGCTTAGCAGTCTGCGCCGCAACACGACCAAAAGTCTCAACTGGGAATTTTTCTTCAACGATTTCGCCAATTTCGATTTCTGGATTTTCTTTTTGGGCGTCTTCGAGCGCAATTTCAGTAATCGGATCGTAGGCTTCTTCGCCATCCACCACCTCATATTGAACGAAAACCACCGCGTCGCCAGTATTTGTGTCAAGTTCAGCTCGAACATTCTGGCCGCGTTCGCCACTTTCTCGTCGCCAAGCCGCCGCGATTGCCATCTCGATAACTTCGAGGACTTTTTCTTCTGGCAAGTTTTTCTCTTCGGCGATTGTTCGCGCCGCAAGAAGCATTTGTTTGATATTCAAATCTTCCATTTGTTCCTTTCTAAATAATTTCTTTTATGAAAAATGCCGACCCGCTGGCCGACTACTTTTTTATTTTAGCGCAAAAAAGCAAAAAAGTCAAGAAAAACTGCGAACCTTTTAGCTCGCAGTTTTGTCTTTTTATTCCCAACGGAAAACCTTAAAAGCGATCGCGTACAAAATAATCATCCAGACACCGATCACACCGATTTGTGGCAACAGTTGCCAAAGTTCGTAATTCTCCGTTACGATCAAGCGAATACCGTCATTGACCGGCGTAAGAGGCACAAAATCCGTAAATTTCAACAGAAATTCTGGCATGATAAACCGCGGAATAAACACGCCCGAAAGGAACATCAGTGGGAACATCACAACGTTCGATAGCGCCGAAGCCTGCTTTTCGTCCTTCGCCCAGCCACCAATCGCAAGACCCGTTCCAAACAACATCATCAGCGATAGGGTCGCAAAAATCACAAAATTCAGCCAACTTCCAGCCATTTTCCAGTCAAAAACATAAATCGCCATCGCAAACATCAACGTAAATGCGATTATCGCCACCACAAAGAACGCGATACCGTAAGCTAGCAGATATTGCGCCGGCGAAACTGGACTAGCGTGAATTCGTTTGAGAGCACCGGATTTTTTGTCTTCCGGCACAGCGTTTGAAAGCCCCATCAAGCCAAACGTCATCAAAGTATAAGCGATCATTCCAGCAAACACATAGTCAAAATTCTTCAAGCCTTTTTTGGAATTTTCGGTAGTTTTAATCGTAAATTTTGCTTTTTGGCGACCAGTTGCTTCGTCGACCTTTTCGAGAACATTGCCAAGCACACCCGAAATAATCTGCGCCGACTTTGAATCTGGCGAATGAATCACTTCAATCTGCCCAGTTGGACCAACCGACGAAATCTCACCAAAATTCTCCGGAATCTTGATAATCGCGTCAATTTCGCCACGCACCAACGCATCTTCGCGTTTTTCGGCGGTGTCGTAAGTTTTTTCTTCAAACACGCCATCTTTGTTTTCGTCTGTTTTGATCAAACCCTTCAAAATGCTTTCCGAAATTTCCTTGCCTGGCTGATCTTTAGTTTCGTTGATCACGGAAATTTTCCACGAACTCGTTGAAGGACTACTGTAAAGCATGCCAAAAACGCCCAAAAATAGCAACGGCAAACCAATCATAAAAAACAAATAAACGTAGTTTCGCATCAAGCTTTTGAATTGCGAGAACGCCAAGAACAGCGTGGTATGGATATATCGTTTCATTAGTCTTTCAGTTCCTTTCCAGTCAAATCAATAAATACGTCTTCTAGGTTCGCAGGCTTGACTTCTTTCTTCTTTTTAAAACCGCGCGCGATGAGCGAATCGATTAGGTTTTGTGGCGTGTCGATAACTTTGATTTCGCCTTCGTCCATAATTGCCAAACGGTCGCACAAAATTTCCGCTTCGTCCATGTAATGCGTCGTCAAGACAACCGTAATTCCTTGCTTGCGGATTTCTTTGACCAAATCCCACAAATTTCGGCGCGCCTGCGGATCGAGTCCAGTTGTCGGCTCGTCCAAAAATAGCACGCGCGGTGTATTAACCAACGCCGAAGCGATCGCAAATCGTTGGCGCTGACCGCCAGAGAGTTTTTCGGGGTAGCTTTTGGCTTTTTCGAGCAAATCAACTCGCTCCAAAAGTTCGTCCGTGTCGATTTTCACTCCATAAAAACTCGCAAACATTTTGAGCTGTTCGCGCAAATTTAGCTTTTCCATGAAAGCCGTATTTTGGAGCTGAATGCCAATGATTCGCTTGACTTTTTTGCGGTCTTTTTTGACATCAAAGCCGTCCAAAGTGGCTTTTCCGCCGTCAATTGGTCGCAAAGTTTCGATCATTTCTAGCGTGGTGGATTTTCCGGCACCATTTGGACCAAGAATTCCAAAGATCTCGCCTTCTTTCACCGAAAAAGAAATACCTTTGACGACTTTTTTGCCGTCGTATTTTTTGACGAGTTTCTCGACTTTGATAATTTCGTTCACATCTGTTTTTGTCATTTAACGAATCTCCAATCCGCCAAGTACACAGTCGCCCTTGACGATAAGCTTTTTCTTCGCCGAAGAGTCTGGTCGCGTTTTGTCTTCGCTGCCGCCCAAAATTCCACGAACGCGATTTTCGACAATAACATCGCTCGGCAAACTAATCTCAATGCCGCCGCAAAGCGCAAAAACTTCAATTTCGGAGCCATCCTTGATCTTTGCTCCGCGCAAATCCAATTCTACGCCACCAAAAGCTGCCGTAATTTGCCCGCCATTATAATCGCCGTTAATCTTTGAATTTTCACCATAAAAAACCGCGGAGATATTCGAATTTGCGACTGATTTTTCGTCGGATTTTTTGCTAAAACTCTTGTCAAACAAAATACTTCCGCCCACAAAAATCAAAATCGCCGGCCAAAAAACCTTCCAAGTATTAACATCAACCACGTCAAAAACATTCAAAACAAAAGACGTTCCGATCGCAATCAAGAAAACACCCCAGATCAGATGCCTTCGGCGCAAAAGCGTCGAAATTCCAGCCGCCAAAAACGCCGCCGACCAAAGTCCTCCCCAAAAGAACTTCCAGATATTTAACTTTTCGTCAATTACGCCCAAATTTTGAGCCAGAATAATTCCGCCAGCCAGCAGAACCGCCATCCCGAAGAAGGCTCGCACAATGTTATTAGTCTTCATGATAACATTATACATCATTTTTAGAAAAAAAAAAAAAAATGAAAAATCAAGCACAAAAATGAGCGCCAACATTTTGCTAGCGCTCAGATTCGCCAAAATTCGTTAAACTTTGTTCACTACAGGAATCACAATCGGCGTGTGTCCAGTGCTGTCGAACAACAAGTGCGAAACATCGTCTTTGATTTCTTGCTTCAAGTCGGCAATTTCAACCTGTCGGCCAGCTTCGCGATCTGTTTTGACTCGCAAATAATGACGAATCTTTCCGATCAGCTCTTCGCTATCCTTCAAATAAACAAATCCGCGCGAAATCACATCTGGCGTTTTCATTAATCGGCCAGTTTTCTTGTTGATGGTTAGCACGATTATAAAAATTCCTTCGGTCGAAATATGAAGTCGATCTTTAACCACAGCGTCGTGAACGGTGTTACCAGTGTTGTCGTAAAGCACCGAGCCAACTTGAATTCGTCCGCCTTTTTTGATTTTTCGCTCTTTTGTCAGCTCGATAATATCACCTGAATCCGCTACAAGAATCTGCTCGCGCTTCATTCCGAGAACCTTCTGCGCCATTTCAGCATTGTGTTGGAGCATATAGAATTCACCGTGAACTGGCAAGTAGTTTTTTGGTCGCAAAGTCGTAACTAGTTTTACGTGATCTTCGTAATAAGCGTGCCCCGAAAGGTGAAGCGGCCCGATTCCGTGATAATGACCACGGCCATGCTGAATCACACCTGCACCTTCGCGAATCAAACCATCGACAGTCGAAGCAACTCGTGGCTCGTTTCCAGGAATTGGGCTCGAAGAAAACACCACGACATCTGTTGCTTTAATCTTAATGAATCGGTGCGCGCCAGTTGCCATTCGGTTCAAAACCGCATTTAGCTCGCCCTGCGAACCTGTACATACAACCGTAACTTGGCCGTCGTCCAGTTTCACGATATCTTCCATCTTGACAATCGTATCTTTTGGAACTTTAATTTTTCGCGCACGAAGAGCAACTTCAATTGCGTTAATCATCGAAAATCCAGCAAACGCCACTTTTCGATTGTGTTTCGAAGCTTCATCCAAAATCAATTGCAGGCGATAAATCTGGCTCGAAAAACACGAAATAATCAATCGCGCGTGCGGATAAGCGTCCATAACTTCGCCAACACTTTCGCCGATCGCATATTCGCTGTGTGGGTGTGTCCCCGGCGTATCGATGTTGGTGCTTTCGTTCATCAAAAGATCAATACCTTCTTTTTGCGCAACTTCAGCCAAGCGCGGCATATCAAACTGCATATCAACAGGATCGTTTTCGAATCGCCAGTCGCCCATATGAACGATGTTTCCGTTTGGCGTTCGAATAATCATCGCCACACAACCTGGGATCGAGTGAAGAACGTGGACAAATTCGAGCGTCATATGTTCAGAAATTCGAATTTCTTCGTGCTTGAAAGGATCGACAACTTGATAATTTGGCGAAACTTCAACTACCGCTTCTTCCATCTGTCGCTTGATCATTCCAATCGTGAAATCTGTCGCGTAAATTGGAATATTATTGCCGAATTCAGGCAAAAGCTGTCGCACCGAACCGATGTGGTCGAGGTGAGCGTGCGTGAAAGCTACCGCCTTAACTTTGTGCATATTATCCTTCAAATAAGTGATGTCAGGAGTCATAAAATTCACGCCAGGATAATCTTCGTTTGGGAAAATCGAACCCATATCGATCACAAGAATTTCATCTTTGTATTCAACAGCGAACATGTTTTTGCCGATTCCAAATTCACCCAAACCACCAAGCGGAATAATCTTCACGCTGTCAGTTGCTGGTCGAAGCTTTTTGAGAATTGTCGGCGTGAGCTGTTCGCCATTAAAACCGTTGAAAAGCGATTTGTTGACAGGAATATTAACGATGTGCTGACTGGCACGAAGATTGATGTCGTTACTAATCATTCGCTGAGCTCGAACAACCGCACCGCGGCGAGTTGTTGTTGGCAAATTGACTTTTTTCGCATCTGTTTTTTGCGAATTTTGAGCTTTAGCTTTGCTTTGAAGTTTGGCAGTTTTTGCGGCTTTTTGCGCTTTCTCGGATTCTTTTTGTTGGCGATTTGCAACGTATTTTTCGCGATTTTTCGCCAAATCTTGCGCTTTTTTCTGTAAGTTCGCGCGACTTCTCGCGGCTTTTTCGTTCAATTTATTGGGCATTTTTCTCCTTGATTTAAAAGTTCGAAAATTTAATTTCGGTCAAATTCGCTTTTCGAACAAGTAATATTTTAGTATTACTATTTTAACAAAACGGAGCTTTTTCGTCAAGACTAAAAATAAAAGCCCTCGCGAACGAGAGCTTTATTTCTGAGTATAGTTGATTTTTATAGTTTTTTTCGATCTCCCAAAAATCACCCCTTCCAACTATAATAAAGGACTAAACTGAAAATATTATAACATCTTTCTACTTCAAACTCAAACAAAACAATTTGCCCACCACCCAAAAATCTGTTAAAATAAAGATATGGATAATGATTTTGACCTGGCGATTTTTGGCGATGATATTTTTGAAGATTTCACCAAAAACGCGCCCCAAGTTACCTCCGGAAACACCGCCGCACACAAACGAAAAATCCCCGTCGTGATGGTTTCTGGCTTTTTGGGCGCCGGCAAAACTTCACTTCTCAACAACATTTTACACGACTCACCCCAGCTAAAAATCGGCGCAATCGTCAACGATTTTGGCAAAATCAACATCGACAATCGGCTCGTTTCGGGAACTTTCAGCGAAAATCAAATCGAACTCAGTAACGGCTGTATCTGTTGTATGCTTGGCGACAACGGCCTGCGCGAACCGCTCGACATTTTAGCGAACGAAAACTCCGAGCTCGACGCAATTTTAGTCGAAGCCAGCGGAATCGCCGAGCCTTACGATCTGATGAACACTTTGCGATATTCTGGAAATCAATTTACTTTTTTTGGCGGAAACATTTATCTTATTGACGCAAAAAATTTTGAACTCGCACAAAAAGAATTCCCGACTCATTTCAAAAAATGCCTAAAAACCGCCGACATTTTGCTCATCACAAAAACAGATCTCGTTTCGCCAGAAAAGGTCGCCGAAATTCGCCAATTTGCCCGCGAACTCAATGCTCGCGCGCTGATTTTGGAGAGCGACAACGCAAAAATCGATCCGCGGATTCTGTTTGAAAATCTCGAAAAATCGCCAGATCAAAACCTAAAACTCGACGAATCCCACGCCGAAACCTGCCATTCACACGACCATCATCACCACCATATTCACGACAAATTTCAATCTGTTGATTTTTCTTCCCGAAAATCACTCGATCCGCGAGAATTTATCAATTTTCTCGATAATCTTCCACAAAATCTGTTCAGAATGAAAGGTTTTTGCTATTTCGGAATGAAAGGCTACGAGCAAAAATACACGCTTCAAATTGTCGGCAAAACTATTGACATTCGCGCCGAAGAATGGTCTGATAACGAAAAAATCAGCACTGAACTCGTGCTGATTGGTGCCGGAATGAATACCCAAGAAGTCGAAAAACAACTCCAAAAACTCATTGACACTTCGCCCGAAGAAATCACACCAGAAAATATGATGAATTTTGAGCGTTTTATGTTGAAAAAATAGCTTCCCGCGAGAAGCTATTTTATTTTTACTTCGAAATTTTCGCCAAAACCTGCTCGAATTCCACCTTATCGCGAGCAATCAATTCCACTCGCGCGCGAATTTCGCGTTCGCCCATTTCGATCGCCCGAGCTAAACTCGGCTCACTTTTCATTTTGCCAAAAAATTCCACAAATTCAGCCAGATGCTTTTCGGTTCGCAAAATCGCACCAGAATATCGCGGAAAATCACTATAACTCTTGTCGCCGTCAAAAGTTTCGCAAATCCAAGCCCAATTTTGCTGACACCAAGCCCAAGTCAGCTCACGACCACGAGAATTTCTGAGCAAATGAACATACCAACTCACCAAATCCTGCGAGCGAACAGTTTGAGAATCCTTCATTTTTTCGAGCAAAAACTTCACCGTTTCGGGATTTTTGGTCGAAGTCAAAGCCACCAACAAATCATCGCGAAAATCAACATTCGGCGTTGTTCGATAAAGTTCGATGAATTTCTCGATCAATTCTGGCGATTCCTGCTCGCGAATTTTCACAAGCAAAACCAAAGCGCGAATTTCGGCGTCGATTTTCGAAAGATCGTTTTCATTTTCGGCAAAAATCTCCAACGCGCGCGCAATAACCTCTGGATTTTCGGCATAAACCATATGACCCAAAATCGAACTTCGAAGCTGCGTTTCGTCCTCGCTCTCGCCATTTTTTGGAGAAAATCCGAGTTTTTCGAACTGATTTTTCGCCAAATTTTCGACAAAATTCTTCATTCGAGATTCAGTTTGAGAATTTTCATCAACAAAAATCTTCAAATCGCCAATCAAAATATTCATCATATCCCAAACATTGAGCGCATTTTCGCCAGCGTAAAATTGAAGCGTTTTGAGCAAATCCGCGCTTGAAACTTGCCCGCCGCGCGCAAGAAGCGAACGTTCTTGAAGAATCTGAAGACGCGAAACCGTGTCGAGATTTTTGATTTCTGAAAGCAGTTTTTCGAAAAGCTCTGGCGAATAATTCGCGATAAAGTGCGCAACATTTCCTTCGTTCAGCTTCAAAAAATCGCCCGAAAAGCTCGCTTCAATCTGTTTTTCATTCATAATTTCTGGCAAGGTTTCCAGATTAGCACCGAGCAGAATCGGCCAGGTTTTACCTTTTTCTTCGCCTTCGCCAACAAAAAATTGCTTTTGATGAAGACAAATTTTTTCGCCAGATTTTTCGGCACGCACAGCCGGATAGCCAGATTTCGAAATCCAAGGCTCCATAAATTCGGCGACATTTTTGCCCGAAGCCTCACTCAAGCAAGCCCAAAGATCGGCACCAACCGTGTTTTGATATTTAAATTTTTTGAAATATGCGCGCAAGCCGTCACGAAAAGCCGTGTCGCCAACGAATTTTCGGAGCATATTCATCAGTCGCGCACCCTTAGCATAAACGATCGCACCATCAAAAATTGTCGAAATTTCATCTGGATGATGAACTGGCACGTGAACCGCCTGAACGCCGTCGATCGCGTCACGTCGCAAGCTCAAAACCGCCTCGTTCACCGCAAATTCTTCCCAAATATTCCACTTCGGCTCGATTGAATCAACCGAAAAATACTCCATCATCGTCGCAAAAGATTCATTCAGCCAGAGGTCATCCCACCATTTCATCGTCACGAGATTTCCAAACCACTGATGAGCGGTTTCATGCGCGATCACCAAAGCGACATATTTTTTCGCCGAAATCGCAGATTTTTCGCCAGCCAACATCGCCGTTTCTCGATAAGTGATCAAGCCCCAGTTTTCCATCGCGCCACTACTAAAATCCGGCAACGCCACGTGATCGCACTTTTCGAGCGGGAATTTTTCATCAAAATAATCTTCGTAAAATTCCAAAACGCGCACCGCAATATCGAGTGGAAAATCCAAAAGCTTGGAGCTTTGTGCCTTAGTCGCCCAAGTTGAGACTTCGACGCCAGATTTAGTTTTAGCGGTTTTTTTCTGAAAATCGCCCACCGCAAATGCCAGCAAATAAGTGCTCATTTTTGGAGTTTTGGCGAATTTTTTGGCCGAAAATTCTCCGCCGTCGCGAGTCTCGACAGGCTTCGTGTTTGAAATAATCTCAAAATTTCGGTCGGCTTTAAGTTCAAGCTCAAAAGTCGCCTTAGCCTCGGGCTCGTCAACACACGGAAAAACTTCGCGCACGTGATGACTTTCGAATTGCGTCGCAAAAAGTTCCTTTTTTTCGCCATTTTCGTCGTAATAACAAGGGTAAAGTCCGTGCATTACGTCGGTGATTTTGCCCGAAAATTCAATTTCGAGCGTGATATTTTCATCGTTTTCAAACGGTTTTTCGCCCGCAAAAATCACCAATTCGTCTTCTTCGCGATGTTCGAATTTCAGACTTTTGCCCGCAAAAATCACCTTCGAAATTGCCAAATCCTTCGAATGAAGCGAAATCTCGCTCGATTTTTCGGCTCGCCCCAAAATTTCAACTCTCCCCGAAAAATCCCGATTTTTAGCGCCACTCAAATCAAGAAAAATCTTGTAGTTTTCTGGCTTAAATGTTTCAAAAAGTCGCTTCACGCTCATAAAATTTTCTCCTTAAATTCTTGTAAAATTCGCTCAATCTCGGCTCGGTCTTCGGCCTTTTCGAAAAGCCATTGCGCGTAGATTTTCATCTTTGGCTCGGTTCCGCTCGGCCGAATCGAAATTCGTTTTTCGTGCGCGCCGAATTCGAAACTTAAAGCGTCGCCAGCCTCCATAATTTCGATTTTCGAAATTTCGCCAGTTTCGAGATTTTTTCGCTTCAAATTCAAAAAATCGTTAATCACGCTCGCACCAACTTCAATTTTGCCGTCGCGCAAGTCGCGCATAATTTCGCGCATTTTTTCGAATCCGAGCTTGCCAGAAAATTCCAGCGAATCTGTTTTTTCGACAAAAAATCCAATTTCAGTGTAAATTTCTTCGAGTTTTTCGCCCAAAGTTTTGCCTTGTAGTTTAAGTTCGCTGGCCAATTCGCAAATCGCCAAGCCAATCGTTGCCGCGTCCTTGTCGCGCGCCTGCGAACCAACCAAGCCGCCCAAACTTTCTTCAAACCCAGCCAAAAAAATCTCGCCGAATTCTTGCTTTTCACGAATTTTTCGGCCAATAAATTTGAAACCGACCAAAAAATCGTCGTAAATTTTCGCACCGTATTTTTTCGCTAAAGCGTTCAGCGCGTCGGTCGTCACGAAACTTTTCGCGATGAAAATTTTCGAAAAATCATCTCGCTCAACACTTTTCGCCAGCAAAAAATCCGCCACTAAAATCGCCGTTTCGTTGCCAGAAAAACTTCGCGCCGTACCGTTTTTTTCGCGAGAAATCACGCAAATTCGATCGGCATCTGGGTCTGTCGTCAGCGCGATATCGGCGTTTTCGGTGAGCAACTGCGCAATCGCCATTTCATTCGCGCGCGGATTTTCGGGATTCGGTTTCTGCTCAAAAACTGTCGAAAAATTACCATCAAACTCAAACTGTTCATTAACAATCGAGATTTTTTTAAAACCAGCTCGGCGCAAAACTGGCAACAGATTAGTTTTGCCCGTTCCGTGAATCGGCGAAAAAACAATCTCAGCGCCACGAGTATCAGAAACCGAATTCTTCAAAACCGCCTGAAAGTATTTTTCATCAAAATCCTGCCCAAGAAGATTGATTTTACTGCTTCGAACGGCCGCTTCAAAATTCTCGCTTTTTATCTGCGAAATATCAGCGGCGATTTTCATCAGTTTTTTGTCGTGCGGACTAGAAATTTGCGCGCCATCACTCCAATAAGCTTTTATGCCGTTGTCCTCTGGAGGGTTGTGGCTAGCCGAAATCACGATTCCAGCAGTCGCACCGAGTTCTCGCAACGCAAAAGACAGCTCTGGAGTCGATCGTGCGCCGTCAAACATAAAAACTCGAATGCCATTTCCCGCCAAAACTTCCGCCGTCGTCCGCGCAAAATCCCATGACGAATTTCGCATATCGTAAGCGATCGCCACACCCAAATCAAGATTTTCAGAATTTTCCGCCAAATAATCCGCCAAAGCCTGTGCACTCTCAGCGACAGCAATTCTGTTTAAGCGGTTCGGGCCTACGCCGACTTTTCCGCGCCGACCAGCCGTACCAAATTCCAACACTTTAAAAAAGCTATCTTCCAATTCCAGCCAATTTTCCCGTAAAATCAACTCCAAAATCTCACCCCGAAATTCTTGGTATTTTTCGTCTTTGAGCCATTTTTTTAGATTTTCAAATGCCGCTGGCGATAAATTCTGTTGCACTTTCTCCATTTCTCCTCTTTTCTACTTTAATTTTACCATTTTTGGCGCAAAAAATCAAAAAGCTTGCGTTTACTGCAAAAAAATGTTATGCTATAAATTATGAAAAAGACTCTCAAAAAATCGAAAACCATCAAAAAACTCGCCGACAACAACGCTCGCGGCGGACAGATCAGCATCATCGAAGAATTATTTTATGACCTCTATCCAAACCGCTGGGAGATCTACAAAGTGAATTTTTTTCGCGGAATCTCCTTCGGTTTTGGAAGCGTAATTGGCGCGACAGTTTTGATTCTCGGTCTAATCTGGTTTTTGAATTTATTCGTCAATATCCCTGGCGGAATCGGTGATTTTGTCCAGTCTATCATCGATTCCATGAACGCCAGAACAAAATAGAGCGAAAATTACTTCGCTCTATTTTTATTTTTAATTGTCAGAAATTGTTGGTCCGGTATAACTTTTGGTCGTAGAATATCCACCTTCGTCGATAACTTCAATCGAAACTGATTGACCGCTTGAGCTAAACGTGTAATCAACCGCCAAATTTCCACCGCTCGGCGTTGCGTTACTTATGACATTTCCGTCAACTTTTACTGTCACAGATTTCAGCGCAAATTTACCTTGAGATATCGCGATATTGATTCGATAATTTCCGCCACTATGTTCAGTGTACGAAACGTTCGAAATCTCCGGTTTTGAGTCGCTACAGCTATGAACATCATCTTCAGCGTTGGCGTCGTAGCCTTCTGGTGCAATTACGGTTTTCTTCTTTGTGATTGGATCAATAGTTTCATAAACCGTTAACTTGATTTTGGTTGAATCTGGAGTACATGTTGTCGCCTTTTTCTTTGAGATCGAGTCAAATTCAACTTCATTGCTTGAAGAATTGGTTTTGCTCTTGCTCCACCACGAAGGACAAATATCGTTCTTGCCGTTGATTGTACAGTTTTGAATTCCCGAAGGTCGAGCGATTTTGTCGCCAGTTTTCCATTTGCCACTCGCCGCATAAACATTGACGTGAACTGATTGCATGTAGTCGTTTATGACGCGGCGAACTGTGGTATTGCTTGAACTCGCCAAGGCAGAACCGTCATGATTTCCGCTCCAAACTCCCGTTGCAACAACAGTTGAGTAGCTCATCATCCATGAATCTTTGGCATTACCTTTGCTGTTGTCGGTCGTTCCTGTTTTAGCAGCCGTCCAAACACCTGGAACGTTAAATCCAAAGCTCGTCGCCTGAGAACCGAAAGTTGTCGTTCGTGCTGATGGATCAGAAAGAATGTCCGTTAACATGTAGGCAGCCTGCTCGTCAATAGCTCTAGTTGAAGAGTCTTTCCACTCTTTTAGAGTTTCGCCAGATCCGTTTACAACCTTAGTGAAATATGTCAAAGGCTTATAAACACCACCGCGAGCCAATGATGCGTATGCGTTGGTGTGTTCATCTTGTCGAACAGAACATCCGCCACCGATCGCCGCTGAAAGCCCAGCGTTTTCGTTGTTCGCGCAATACGAGAGGTCGCCCAAACCGTGCGCAGTCTGTAGACCTTGCTTCACGCCAACAATCGAAAGAGCTTTAACCGCCGCGATGTTCAGCGAGTTACCCAAGCTGAATCGAATTGAAACGTCGCCATAGAATCTTCGGCTAGCGTTGCGCAAAGAACACGCACCTGAGTTTCCACTGCAGTATAGTTTGTCAATATTTTCGTCCCGCAAAATAGTTCCTGGCGTATAAACCGTATCTGTTTTCGAAAGGAGTGCAGCATAATCAACAATCGGCTTAATACTTGAACCAGGATCGAGCGACGAAGTAGCCGCGTTCGTTTGGCCATAACCCGCCTTATTATAATCAACCGATCCAACCTGAGCAATCACCTGACCAGTTGAAACATCTACCGACGTCAAAGCGATATTGTCCGCACCAGAAGTGTAAAGAGTTGTTGCGCCAGTAGCTACGGCTGATTCGGCTAGCTCTTGCGCCTTCAAGTCGAGCGTTGTAGTGATAGTCAAGCCACCAGCACCAACCACTTTAGCACCAAGTTCTTCTTCGAGTTGTTTTTTGACTTCCTGAACAAAATGCGGAGCTTTCATGTCGGCATACTGATCTTGTTCTGGCTTTATCGTGCTTAAAATATCAATGGATTTAGCTTCTTTGGCCTGCGTTTCTGAAATATAGCCCATAATCACCATATCATCAAGAACCTTATGTTGGCGCTCAATCAGACTAGTGTTATACGCCGTATTGTAGGGGTTGTAGACCGCTGGATTGTTTGGAATTGCCGCAAGAAGTGCCGCTTCCGCCAAGGTCAGATCTTTCGAGCTTTTACCAAAATAAGTTTGAGCGCCAGACTCAATTCCGTTTCGACGGCCGCCATATGGCGATTCGTTCAAATAAAGCGTAATGATTTCATCCTTAGAGTACATGCGTTCAATTTCGATCGCAAGAATCATCTCTTTAATTTTTCGCGGAATACCAGAAAGCCCGCGTTCGGCAGCTTCTTCGGAGAAATAAACCTGTTTAACAAGCTGCTGAGTGAGAGTTGAGCCACCTTGAGTCGCGCCACCCTTAAAGTTGTTAATAACCGCACGCAAAATCGCCCACAGATCAACTCCGCTGTGCTTATAAAAATCACGGTCTTCAATCGCCACAGTTGCTTTTTTTGCCCAGTCAGAAATCTCAGAACTATCAACAACTAACTTGTAATCGCCAGTCCCCTTATCTTCCCAAAGAAGTTGACCGTTGCGATCATAATATTTATTGACAGTAGTCTGAACACGCTTCGCAAGCTCGCCAAGCTTGATCTGATTTAGATCTTTTTGGAAATACATAAATAAGCCTGCAATTATAATGAAAATCACCAAGGCAGAAATCCCCAAAATCTTCAACGCCATCAAAGCGCCCTTCTTCGAGAACCAATATTTAGCGACTCGCTTTGGATGAAGTTTGTAGAAAAACCGCTTCACTGGATTTTTCGGCAAACTCGCCAAATATTCCGCGCGGCGGCGAGCTTCGGCATCCTTTTTAGTTTTGCGTTTGTGCGCTAAATTCGCATACAAACTCAAATTGTTTTTTGAAGATTTTTTTGGCGTAGATTTAGTTTTCTTTAAACCTTTAACCTTTGAACTGATTTTCTTCCGCATTTTATCCATAATTATTTTAATTATACACGATTTTTTTGTAATTTTCAACGATTTTGAAAACGCTAATGCTTACATTTTTACGAAAAATATGTTAAAATTATATATAAATTAATCAGGAGAAAAAATGAAATTATCAGAAGAGCTAAAATGGCGTGGATTTTGGAATCAAACAACTTTTACAGATGAAAGCGTGATCGACAACACGCATTTTAAGCTCTATCTCGGAACCGACCCTTCAGCCGACAGTCTTCACGTTGGACATTTGGCAGTTTATATGATGGTGCGACGATTTTTGGAGCGTGGTCACGAAGTTGTTTTGCTGGTTGGCGGCGGAACTGGAATCATCGGTGATATGCGCGACACCGAAGAACGCGAACTTTTGGCGCTCGAAGAAATTTCGAAAAACACCGAAGCACTTTCGAAACAGGTTTCAAAACTTTTCGCGGGCAAAGATTTCACTTTGGTCAATAATTACGACTGGCTAAAAGATCTCCAACTTTTGCCATTTTTGCGCGACATCGGCAAAAAATTCAATATGGCGGATCTAACTTCGCGCGATTTTTTCAAAGCTCGAATTAGAAATGGCGGCGGATTGAGTTACGCCGAATTTTCTTACACACTTCTCCAAGGATATGATTTTCTACATTTGAGCCGCGAACTTGGCGTGAATTTACAGATTGGCGGAAGCGACCAATGGGGAAATTTGCTTTCTGGCGTCGAACTTTCACGCAAAGCCGACGGTCGCGAAGTTTTCGCAATGACCGCACCGCTCGTCATCAATAAATCGACCGGCCGAAAATTCGGCAAAAGCGAAGGTGGCGCCGTTTGGCTCGACGAAACCAAAACTTCACCTTACAAATTCTACCAATTTTGGCTAAACTCTGACGACGCCGGCGCGATTGATTATTTGAAGCTCTTCACAATGCTTTCGAAAGAAGAAATCGAAGATATCGAACGACAACATCTCGAAGCGCCACACCTTCGAATTGCGCAAAAAACTTTGGCGCGCGAAGTAACATCTTTGGTTCACGGTGCCGACCGAGTTTCATCGATCGAAAAAGTCAATTCGGTACTTTTTGGCGGCGTTTTGGCGAGCGAACTTTCCTCGGAAGAACTTGAAATTTTAGCCGAAGAAATCCCGAGCGTAAAAATCGGAACAGATGTGATTTCAACCTTGATCGAAGCTGGTTTGACCAAAAGTGCAGGAGAAGTCAAACGACTGATTTCTGCTGGCGCAATCTCAGTAAATGGCGAAAAAATCTCCGAAAATCTCGAAATTTCGCAAGTTTCGCTCATTAAAAAAGGTAAGAACAATTTTGTTTTAGTGAAATAAAGGAGGAAAATGAATTTTTTCGAAAAATATTCAAACGCTATAATTTACTTTTCTTGCGGAATTATTTTCGCGCTGCTCTTCAAAAGCATTCTTTGGTTTTTGATTTTTGCCTGCCTAACGCTCGCGACTATCTCTGTGATTTATTCCGAACAAAACCGCACAAAATCCAAAAAGCCCACCTCTCAAAAATCTTCGAAAAACGCCGACAAAATTCAAGAAGCCGAAATTTCCAAACCGAAAAAATAACAAAATCTCCCGTCAATCATAACGGGAGATTTTTAACAAACAGTTTAATCTTTTGCGATTTCGAAAGCTAAACTTTCTTTTCGAAACCTTTTTTCGCGCCTTCGATTGTGTTTAGTGCGCGTTTTTGGATTTTTCCAGCTTCAACTTTTGCGTTTTCGACAACTTCGCCAGTTTTTACGCCTGCTTCGTGCGTAAAATCTTCGACTTTTTCTTTGGCGGTTTCAACAAATTCGCCAGTATTTTTCGAGATTTCTTCGCCCTTCGCTTTTGCAGCTTCAGCCAATTCTTTGCCTTTAACTTTCAAATCTTCGCGGGTTTCTTTGCCGCTTTTTGGTGCCGTCAAAATTCCAGCAACCGCACCAACAGCCGCACCCAACAACAATCCTAATCCAAATTTACCTTTTTTACTCACTTTTTTCTCCTTTATTTTTAAATTTTTTATAGATTTCCATCACCGATTTCGCAATGATGATTGGCGATGAGATTTGCGCCACATTTTGGACAATGCCATCAATTCCGGTCGAAATATTTCGCATATTTTCTGCAACATCACCGATTTGGCGCGTTACACGGATTATCAGAACGAAACAGATAATTCCGAGAATGATAAAAATCGCCAGCGCAATCGAGAGAATTACAACTAAAATTTCCGCAGCCGAACTCATTTTTCTCCTTTTTGTTAAATTTTAATTTTGGTTTTTATTTTGATTTTATTCAAATCTGTTTGTATTCTACCACAGAATAATTCTTATGTCAAGAGTTTTGCGAAATAATTTTTCAAAAAATAAAAAAGCCGAAACCTAAATTTCGACTTTTCATCCGTTAAATTCGTTCGCGAATCAATTTTTGCGCCAAAGCTGGGTTGGCTTTGCCTTGCGATTTTTTCATAATTTGCCCGACCAAGAAGCCGATTGCCTTGTCGTTACCGGCCTTGATGTCGGCAACGGCTTTAGCTGAAGCTGGGTCAGCGAGAACTTCTTCGACAATTTTCGCAATCGCGCCTTCGTCAGAAACTTGAAGTAAGTTTTTCTCTTTGGCGATGCCCTCTGGCATTTTCGAGAGATTTTCTTCTTCAAAAAGTGAAAGGAAAATTTCGCGCGCACCGTTCGAGCTGATTTTTCCGTCCTGAATCAACTTCGCCAAATACGTAAGTCGGCGCGAACCAACGTAACCGTCGTGGACTTTTTGGAGGTCAATGTCTTCCATTGGTGTCGAAGCGAACAGATTGAAAATGCGCTTCATGTTTTCTTTGTGCTGCTCGATCGTGTAATTTTCGATTTCGTAACCTTTCAAAATATCTTCCTGCGAAACATTCCAGCCTTCGCCCCAAGTCGCGAGCAAAAGTTCAGCCAAGCGATAATCAGCAAGCGCGTATTCGACAACCGAATTATCGAGCTCGAAAACTGCGAAATATTTTCGGAATTCATCTGGCATTTTTGGAAAATTCGCCTGAATCTTGGCAATTTCTTCATCACTCAAAACAATCGGCGGAATATCCGGATCTGGCATGTAGCGATAATCTTGTGCCTCCTCCTTGCTTCGTTGCGAGAAAGTTTTTTGCTCGTCGTCAAGCCAACCACGAGTTTCCTGCTTGACTTTTTCGCCCTTTTCGAGAAGTTTCACCTGGCGCTCAAATTCATAAGCCGCCGCGCGCTCAACACTTCGAAAACTGTTCAAATTCTTGATTTCAGTTCGCGTTCCGAGCTCTGGATCGCCAAATTTTCGCGCCGAAATATTCACATCAAAACGCATATTTCCTTGATATAAATCACCGTCAGAAACGCCAGCAAAAATCATTCGTTTGTGGAGCTCCTCGGCATAAGCGCGTGCCTGTTCAGCCGAGTGAATATCTGGCATCGAAACGATTTCGATCAACGGCGTGCCAGCTCGGTTCAAATCCACCAAAGAATGATCGCCATTGTGAGTAAGCTTTCCGGCGTCTTCTTCCAAGTGGGCGTGCTCGATTCGCACTTCAAAAGTTTCACCATTCGGCAAAACCGCTTCAATTTTTCCTTCGCCAATAATCGGCTGATAAAGCTGTGAAGTCTGATAACCCTTTGGCGAATCTGGGTAAAAATAATGTTTTCGGTCGAATCGCGAAACATTTGCGATCGTCGCGTTCAAGGCTTTTCCGGCACGAACCGCCAACCGAACCGCCTCTTTATTCAAAACCGGCAACATTCCCGGCAAGCCAAAATCGATCGGCGAAGTCGCTTCGTTTGGAGCCTTGTCGCGCGCGTCGTTGTCGCTGGCGCTGAAAAGTTTAGTTTTAGTTTTTAGCTGAACGTGACATTCGATGCCGATCGTCATTTCATAATTTTTCAAAATTTCTTCCATTAAATCGCTCCTAAATCTTTCAATGCTTGTTTAAAACTGGCCAGCGCGCGCCGAGTTTGGTCGAAATTTATTTCGGCGTCGGCTTCGTGCGCAATCACGTTTCGAAGTTTGTGCGCGTGCCAGATCGAGTTCGGGCTGGAAAGTTTGTCTTTTGCGCTTTTGAGCCTTTCGCCCATTGTTTGTCCAGAAAAATGAAGTTCGCGCAAAGCTGTATCAACTAATTTGTCGGCGTTGATTAGTGCCAAATGCCAAGTTGCCGGCTCGTCTTTTTTGACAGAATTTTCAATTTTGAGCCAATTGTGCTGGAATTTTTCTTTATCGAGATGAATTTTGTGCGGCTTGGTGAGATTTATCGCAAAATACAACAAAACCGCGCAAATCAAAATCGCAATCGCCAAAAAAACCAAATCCATTATTTTTCCTCCAAACTGTCAGCGAGCGCCAAAATCGAAGCGTCGGATTTCATTTTTCCAATAATCTGAACGCCAACCGGCAAGCCTGCGTCGGTTTTTCCAGCCGGAACAGAAACCGCCGGAAGTCCCGCCATCGAAGCCGGCACACTCATCACGTCGCTCATATACATTTTGATCGGATCGTGCGCGTTTTCGCCAATCTTGAACGCCGGCGTTGGCGCAACTGGACCGACCAAAAAGTCAACTTCTTCGAAAAGTTTGTTGAATTCGTTAATCAAAAGCGTGCGGGCTTTTTGCGCCTTCAAATAATAAGCATCATAAAATCCACTCGAAAGAACATAAGATCCGATCATAATTCGGCGCTTGTTTTCGCTTTCGAAGCCTTTATCGCGGCTCATTCCGTAAATTTCGTCCAAGTTTTGGGCATTTTTCGAGCGCAAGCCGTATCGAACGCCGTCGTAGCGCGCCAAGTTCGAAGAAACTTCAGCCGGAATCACAATGTAATAAATCGCCAGCGCGTATTTGCTCATCGGCAAAGAAACTTCGCGGATTTCGTGGCCAGCGTTTCGCATTTTTTCGATATAATTTTCGGTGATTTTTCGAACTTCTGGGTCGACACCTTCGCCCATAAACTCTTTAACCACGCCTATTTTGGCTTTTTTCGGCGCGTCAACTTCTTGCCAAAAATCCGGCAAAGTGTTCATATCTTTTTTGTCGAGACCGCTCATAATTCGCATCACAAGTTCGGACTCTTTGGCGGTTTTCGCAAAAACACCGATCGTATCAGTCGAAGAAGCCATCGCCACCACGCCAAATCGCGAAACGGTTCCGTAAGTTGGCTTCACGCCATAAACGCCGTTAAAACTTGCTGGCTGACGAATTGAACCGCCAGTGTCAGTTCCAAGCGTAAAAGGCGCAATGTCGAGCGCCGCCGCCACAGCAGAACCACCAGATGAACCACCCGCCACGCGAGTTTGATCAACCGAGTTTTTTGTCACGCCAAAAGCTGAATTTTCTGTCGAGCCACCGTGCGCAAAAGCATCCAAATTGGCTTTTCCGATCGAAATCGCACCAGCCGCTTCGAGTTTTTCGACGGCCGTCGCCTGAATTGGTGTTTCGAAGTTCGCCAACATTTTCGAAGAAGCCGTGCTTGGTGAACCGAACGCCAAAAAATTATCTTTAGTAATAAAAGGCACGCCAGCAAGTTCGCCAACCTCTTCGCCAGCTTTGATTTTTGTATCGATTTCGTCCGCTCGCATCAAAGCTCGTTCTTCAGTCAAACTCGTCAAAGCGTTAAAATCCGCCAAATTTTTGGCTTTTTCGATAGCTGTTTTCACTTCTTCGCGCGCAGTCGTTTCGCCACGCAAAATCCGTTCTCTAATTTCAAAAATATTCGTCATAATTCTCCTACAAAACTTTCGGAACTTTCACCTGTCCAGCCTCGATATTTTCGCCAGCCAAAGCCAAAAGCTCTTCCTTTCCTACGCCGTAATTGTCGATTTCATCTTCTCGCCAAATGTTTTGATTTTCCGAAACAGAATAAGTTGGTTCGACATTTTCGGTGTCGAGTTCGTCTAACTGCTTGATATAATTGACGATGTTTTCAAGATCGCCCCGCAGATTTTCGACTTCACTTTCATTCAAAGAAATGCTCGAAAGTTTCGCCAAGTGTTTAACTTCATCTTTTGTGATATTCATAACTCTTTAATTATAGCATTTTTAAAGGCTAAAAAAAAGAGTTTGAACGATCAAACTCTAAACCTTAAGCGATGTTTAGCTATTTTATTAGCTTTTTTCGAATCTCCGCAATCTGATCACGCAAATCTGCCGCCAACTCGAATTCCAAACTCGCCGAAGCCGCTTTCATCTGAGCTGTCAAATCGGCGATCACATTTTGCCATTCGTCGCGCGGAATTTTCTTCAAATCCAACTTTTGCCTTTTATCCTTCGCCGGCAAAATCGCACGCAAACCTTCCTTAATTTCACTCGCAACGCTTTTTGGCGTGATTCCATTTTCTTCATTATATTTTTGCTGAATTTCTCGGCGACGATTTGTTTCATCCAAAGCCACACGCATCGAGCGCGTAATTTTGTCGGCATACATAATCACTTTGCCTTTTTCGTGGCGAGCGGCACGACCAATCGTTTGAATTAGCGCGCTTTCAGAACGCAAAAATCCTTCTTTGTCGGCGTCCATAATCGCCACCAAACTCACTTCAGGCAAGTCCAAACCTTCTCGCAAAAGGTTGATTCCCACCAAAACATCGAAAGTTCCATTTCGAAGATCGCGCAAAATATCGCCACGCTCCAAAGTGTCAATTTCGCTGTGAATATACGCCGTTTTAACGCCATTTTCTTCCAAAAATCCGCTCAAATCTTCCGCCATTCGTTTAGTCAAAGTCGTCACCAAAACACGCTCGCCCAACTTCACGCGCTGGCGAATTTCTTCCATCAAATCATCAACTTGACCTTCGATTGGTCGCACTTCCACCTCTGGATCAAGCAAACCAGTCGGACGAATAACTTGCTGGGCCGGCTTCGGCGAATGCTCCAATTCAAAATCGCCCGGCGTCGCCGAAACATAAATTGCCTGATTGATATGCGCATAAAATTCTTCGAAAGTTAGCGGGCGGTTGTCCAGCGCACTCGGCAAGCGAAAACCATTATCCACCAAAACCGTTTTTCGCGCGCGATCACCGTTAAACATCCCGCGAACTTGCGGCAAAGTCATATGCGATTCATCAACCAAAAGCAAAAAATCATCCGGAAAATAATCGAGAAGTGTCGCCGGTTGCTCGCCAGCAGAACGCTCGGTCAAATAGCGCGTGTAATTCTCGATTCCTTTCACAAAGCCAGTTTCGCGGAGCATTTCGAGATCATATTTTGTGCGTTGCGCCAACCTTTGCGCTTCGAGATATTTTTTATTTTTTTCGAAATAATTGTAGCGCGCTTCGAATTCTTTTTCGATTTTTGGAATTGCCCGCTCAATGATTTCGCGCGGTGTTGCGTAGTGCGAATTCGGAAAAATATCATAAAAACTCGGCTTTTCGAGAATTTCTCCAGTCAAAGGGTTGATAATCGTCAAACGATCAATCACATCGCCAAAAAATTCCACCCGAATCGCCAAATCAGAGCTCGCCGTCAAAATATCAACCGTGTCGCCACGCACGCGAAAAGTTCCGCGCGCAAAATCAACGTCATTTCGATCATACTGAATATCTTTCAAATGGCGAAGGAATTTTTCTTGCTTATAGCGATCGCCAACCTTCAAATGAAGCGACATTTCCTGATAACTCGCCGGTGAACCGATGCCGTAAATACAACTCACGCTCGAAATAATAATCGTGTCGCGACGCGTCAAAAGTGCCTCGGTTGCGGCGTGGCGGAGTTTTTCGATTTCTTCATTTATGCGCGAATCTTTTTCGATATAAGTGTCGGTGCTGGCGATGTAGGCTTCTGGCTGATAATAATCAAAATAACTCACGAAATAATGAACTTCGTTTTCAGGAAAAAACTCCTTAAATTCAGAATAAAGTTGCGCGGCGAGAGTTTTGTTGTGCGCCAAAATAAGCGTTGGCTTTTGCGTAGCTTGAATAATATTCGCCATCGTGAAGGTTTTTCCACTACCGGTCACACCAAGCAAAGTTTGTTCGCGCTCGCCCGACTTCAAACCAGCCACAAGTTGGGCGATGGCTGTCGGCTGGTCGCCGGTTGGCTTATATTTTGATTTCAGCTTAAATTCGCGCGGTTTCATTCTTATATTTTACAACAATTCGAAAATTAACACAAATTAGCAATGTCTTAATTTATCGCATATCATTGCTTGCGCACACAACGCCACCGCCTTCGAGCGGTATAACAATTACCATATTTCGATAACCGTTAACGCCAGGAATATCACGAGGAATGTTACCTTCGCAGTATCCACCAGTATCATATCCGTATGAACCGATAGGAATTTTGTTAAACCTATGGTATAAAGAGCCGCCCAATGCAGGCGGATAAGATCTATATACTTCTCCAGTTGACGGATCTTTAAGCTCTTCTTCTTTTGCATAACCAGTGTAAATTATACTATTCAAATTATCAGACCACGAAATCCGACCTTTGTTGTTTGCATATTTTCGACTATAAACATCACGAATCATATTCGCCTGCTGTTTTCGGAGCGTATCTCTCTGCGAACGCTGAAGCGCCGGCAACGCCAAGAATACCATCAAAAAGATTAATCCCGCAATTGCCAAAACGAGCACCACTTCGATAATCGTAAAACCATTTTTATTTTTAATCGTAAGCTTTTTCATAGAGTTATTGTAACATACTTCTTTTCGCAAATCAAATCAACTAAGCATTTTCGCAATAAACTAACCCGTCGCCACCATTCTCTAGAACGGTAATTACAGCAGCCGAGCCAACCTTATACGGAACTGTGTATTCAATAACTCCGCTACTGCCCTTACATTCACTATTCAACATAATCAAAATTCTACCAGTAATCATCGACGCCTTGTAAAGTCTGTGTCCAGTTCCCAGGGTGCTAAAAATCTTAAATTTCGTCCCTTCAGTTATGCCAGATGCGTTGATATAACTAGCCATAGGAATATCTCTCTTGTCACCGACAGTAAATTCAAATTCTCGCGCCGAGCTATCCATACCAGACCAGCTAGGCAATCTACCGCCATTATTCGACCTGTAATTGTTTACCGCGCTTACTGCCATCGAAACATTATTTTTATACTGCTGATTGCGCTGAGAACGCTGAAGAGCCGGCAAAGCCAAGAACACCATCAAAAAAATCAAGCCTGCAATCGCCAAAACAAGAACTACTTCAATGATCGTGAAACCTTTTTTATTTTTCATAATACCTTTCATTAAGCTTATGATTATATTATACAAACCACTCTAAAATTTGTCAATATTTCTTCTTTGGGTGCTTGTCGATAGCTGTTTTTCCTTGCTTTAAGGCCTTCTCGCCCTTTTCGGTCAAAAAATATCCCCGCGTTTTAAAGATTCTCTCGAGTTCGCGCGCAGAAAATTCAACCTCCATCAAATCCAAAAGTCCATCTCGATTTTCCTTCGACAAACCAGAAACTCCTTTTTTCGCAAGCGCGTCCTTCATGAAAGCCACCGTCGCGTGATCTTCGAGCGCATCAAAAACATCCTGGACCCCGACAAAGCCGTTCTTGATCAGATCGCGAAGATGTTTCGGTGCGTCGATTCCGTAATCTTGCCAAAAATATTTCGGAAAAACACTTTCGTTAGTAAAAGTCCCAAAATTTATCCGCCAAAGCAAAATTATATCACCAGGAAGTAGGCCGTTGTCAAATTTAACCAAGTTTCGCGCAGGGATTTTAAACTTTTTTGAAAACATTTAACCGTTCCCGTAGCGCTTTTGCGAAACGTGCTCGTCGTCGCGTGGAGCTTCAAATCCGGCGTATTTTTTATCTAGAGCTGCGATCACTTTTCGCACTAACTCTTCTGGATTTTCATCATAAATAATATCTTTCATGCCAGGCGCCCAGATATTTTCGAGCAAAGTTGGAACATAATCCGCCAGCGCGCCAGAACCAAGCAGCACGCCACAGACTTTTCCAGATTCAAGCGCTGTAGCAAGCTCGTGAAGAGAGCCCATGCGGCCGCCAACAGTAATCACGGCATCGCTCGAAAGCACCAAGTGTGTGTCGCGGCCAACGTAATCCATGCCAGTGAAATTTATATAATCAAACGGCTTGACTGGCAAGCGATAAGTTTTGACGTGCTGACGAAAGCTCGAAGCTGGCGAAAAACCAACGCTCAAACCTTTGCGCCCCTTTACACTCACCGCACCCATCGCCGCAAAATGCGGCAAACCAACCGTCGCGCCCGTCGTTAGAGTTTTACCTTGGCGAGCAATTTCTTGCCCTAAACGAAACGCCAACTCTTTTGACGCATTAACACTTTCACCCGAGGCTGCCCCGGAAACACAAATCTGATATCTCATTTTTCTCCTTTAAATAATTTTTGCTTGATTTTTTCTGTAGAATATTGCGGAAGTTTTTGATGAAATTTTTGTGCAATTTCGGCTTGAAATTCTCCTATAAAATTATCAAAAACTTGATTTTTTGCGCTAATATTTTGCGATAAATCCTGGAAATTCGCCGAGACAATTCCGTCGCTCGCCAAAATCAATTTTGCGCGGTTTTTTCGCCAAAAATCGTCCGAACCTTCGACGACCTGATCGCCGAGCAGCTTGTTTTTAAGCGCCGAGAAAGCTTCTTCCGCCACAACGTCGCCGTCCAAAAAGCCGAGTTCGCGGGTAATTTTGTGCGAATTCTGATAGATTTCCGCCACAATTCGCGCCGAAACGCTGCCACCGCTGGCGATTTTGGCTTCCAAAAGGTCAATTTCTCGCAAAAACGCCCGCGCGCTCGCCCCTTTCAGCCCCAAAAAATCCGTTAATTTATACATTCAACTCCTTCTCGTACATTGGCATGGAATGAAACTCCACATCGCGACGCAAAATGCCTTTTTTCGCACCAACAAACTGAATTACAGATGTCGAATTGGCACTAGCAAACAGCAAAGCCGGCTTGAGCGGTGCACCTTGCGCCCACTGACTAACAAATCCCGAACCAAAAGCGTCGCCAGCACCGGTCGCATCCACTCGCGCGACATCTTCATACATTCCAGCTCGCACCAAAGTTTTGCCGTCGCTTGCCCAAACACCATTTGGTCCGTCGGTAATCAAAATCGTTTTCACCAAATTTAACGCCCGCAAAATCAATTCTTCGCATTCAAAATCGCCAAAAAGCATCCGCGCTTCTTCTTTGTTGACGATCAGTACGGCGACATCTTCGAGCAAACCGCGCACAATTTCGGGCTTTTGAAGTTCTTTTTTGCCGGGATTCCACGCAATTTTCGCGCCTTTTTTGGTTGCTTCGGTGAAAATCTCCGCAATCGTGTCAGTTCTGCCGGCTAAATTTGAAACATAAATCCAGTCAAATTCGCCTTGATCAAGGTGAAAATTATGTGCAAAAATCTGCGAACTAGCGCCACGATAAGTCAAAATCGTCCGCTCGCCATTTGGCGCGAGAATAATCGTCGAATAATCTGTGTTGTATTTTTGCGAAATCTCCACGCGTGAAGTTTCAATAAAATCAGCGTCCAAACTCTCCAAAATCTGCCGCCCAGCGAGGTCGTCACCAACCGCGCCCATAAAACTTGCACGCAAACCTTGTCGCGAAAAAGTTGTCGCAGCATTCGTCGCGCCGCCACCTGTCGCAAAATGAATCTTATTGACGTCGATTTTTGAGCCAAGTTCGAGCTCCACTAATTCGTGAGTTGCGTCAATTTTTTTCGAGCTTAATTCTGGAGAATTTTCCAAAAAAACATCTTGCGTCGCCGCACCAATCGCCAAAATCTTCGGAGCCACTAGATCGCTCCTTTTCGGTTGATTTCGTTAACCATTTGGCGATAAACTTGCTCCGGCTCTGGGCTGTTCGCGATCGCACCACCAACATTTACCACATTTACGCCAGATTGAGTCAGGTTGAACACATTCGAAAGATTCGCGCCGCCGTCCCAGCCAATTTCGACATTGTCGTTAATAGCCTTAACTAATCGAATTTTTTCGAGCTGCATCATGCTGGCTTTTCCGCCATATTCGCCAAGATTTCCCGAAAAAATCAACACATGTTCGGCTTCTCTGATCGCATCAGCATAAAGTTCCGGCACAGTTGATCGCAAAAGCGCAATTCCCGGCTTGATCAGCGTTTCAGCTTTCAATTTCCGAAAAATCGGCACGAGATCCTCTTCACATTCAGCATGAAAAATCACCATGTTTGGATTCATCTGGATAATCGTCGAAAGATGCTCGCTCGGACGCGCCACCATCATATGAATGTCGGCTTTCCACTCTTTTGGCCACCAAACTTGCGTTTCTGGCACGGTTAAATTTTGCGCAAATTCGCCATCAGTAACATCAATATGAACATGCTCCGCGAAGCCGTGGAGCCTGCTGATTTGCGCTTCGTAATCTTCTGGATTTGTTGCTAAAATTGCTGGTGCGATAATCGCCATTTTATACCTCGTCAATCATTTTATTTCGTCGAATAAATCTTGGGGCGGCCGCGAAAGGTGTTTCGAGCCAAACTTTCAGAACGTCTTTTAGTTCGGCTTCATTTTCTGGAGCGTCAAAAACGCGAGCGGGCAAGCACAAAACATTCGAATCGTTGTCGTTGCGCGTCCATTTCGCTTCTTCTGTATCCCAAACAACAGATGCGCGAATCCCTTTGAAACGGTTCGCCGCCATGCCCATCCCCTGAGCGCCACCGCAAAGCAAAATCGCTCGCGGGTCGGCGTCGTCAGAGGTTTGAATTTTTGCCACCGCTCTGTGCGCAAAAATTGGAAAGTCGTCGTTTGGGTCGTATTTTTCGCCACTAACATCTTCAAAATCGTAGCCATTCGCGCGCAAAAAATCTTCAACTTTCTCTTTCAAGAAAAATCCTCGGTGATCTGCTCCAATAAAAATCTTCATCTCAAACCTTAAACATTTGCGGCGACATCAGCGGTGAGTTCAATCAACCGATTCGAATATCCCCATTCATTATCATACCAAGCCACAACTTTTACCAAGTTGCCAGCCACCACGTTCGTTAGCGCTAAATCGACCACGCAAGAGTGAGAATTCCCCTTAAAATCGCTCGAAACAAGCGGTTCGTCAGTCACACCCAAAATACCCTGATAAAAAGGCTGTTTAGCGGCGCGACGAAAAACTTCGTTGATTTCGTCGATAGAAACATTTCGTCGAAGAACTGCCGTAATATCCGAAAGTGAAACCGTCGGAGTTGGAACGCGCACACTCAAACCGTCGAATTTCCCTTCAAGCGCAGGAATAACTTTCGCTGTAGCGATTGCCGCACCAGTAGTTGTCGGCACGATGTTTTCAGCCGCACTTCGCGCTTCACGCAAATCTTTTGCTGGTGCATCCAAAAGTCGCTGGCTGGCAGTGTACGAATGAACAGTAGTCATCATTGATTTTTCGATGCCAAATTCGCGCTCCAAAACAGCCATAACTGGCGCGATACAGTTTGTCGTACAGCTGGCATTGCTGATGATTTCGTCTTCTCGGGTCAAAGTGTTTTCATTGACGCCAAGCACGATAAACTTCGCACCTTCACCTTTGGCTGGCGCAGAAATCACGACTTTTTTCGCGCCGGCGTTGATGTGCGCGCGTGCCTTCGCTGGATCGACAAACAAACCAGTCGCCTCAATCACGACGTCGATTTCGAGTTGATTCCAAGGCAAATTCGCAGGATCTTTTTCGGCAAAAACACGAATTTCTTTTCCATCAACAACAATCGAATTTTCGTTAAAAGAAACTTCTCGATGATAATTTCCATAAGTTGAGTCGTGTTTTAACAGATAAGCCAGAGTTTTTGTGTCGGTCAAATCGTTGATCGCCGCAATCTCGATATCACTTCGCTCAAAAGCCAGCTTGAAAGCGTTTCGACCAATTCGACCAAAACCGTTAATTGCAATTTTTTTAGACATTTCGTCTCCTTTTTCTATTTTATAAAATTCCTGCTTCTATTTTAACATAAGCTTGATAAAAAATCCAGCAAAAACGCTATTGTTTTTCGAAAAAGATTATGATAAAATTAAATTGCGTTGATTTTTCTCACGAAAAATTCAATAGCTCTTTACAAGGAGGGTTTTCCTATGAAAATCAGAAAAATTATCACAAAAGGCTTATTGGCTACTTCTATTCTTGGAGTCGCTGCCACACTATCAAACACCGCCTATACAGCTAGCGGAAACGTGTTTGACGGAAACGAGCGAGAAATCGTCGGAATGTGGGTTGAAGTAAAAGGTGGTACATCTGGATGGGCTAGCCTAACCAGCATAAACGGCGCCAAACATAACAAGAGGTGGTCATATAACACCCAAGGTAAGTCGTATCAGGTTCATGTTTGTATTGAAGGTACTCCTAAACGATGGGGAGCTAACATAAAATCCGGCTGGGTCTCAAACCAAGGCAACAACATTCAAATTAACACCGCAAGACATTGGCTATTCGGGAATCAAATACTCGTAACACCATCTAGATAATTTTCATCTCCAAAATCCTAAGCATGATTCGAAACTGCTTCTTTTTTAAAATAAGGAGAAGTTATATGTCAAAAAATACAAAAAAATACAACCTTTTTTCTATCCTAACAATAATCAATACTGTAGCAATTATTATCTTGTTCGTATTTTGCTTTATTGAATTTAAAAATATTTTCGAGAAAAACCTATCAACTCAACATGTTGACACTCAGCAAAATCAGAGAATCAGCTGCCTCGAAGACGGCGATAAAAATAGTCAATCTTGCCAAAATACAGAAAGCATCAAAAAATAACCCTCAAAGGGTTATTTTATTTTCGAATTTTCTCCGCCCGCTTCCTTGCTTGCACGGCCGAAGAATTCTTAATCGGCTCAATCAACCCCTGTCGCTTCAGCTGGCTTCGAAGTTTCATTCTCGCGTGAGAAGTTTTTACCAAATCGAGCCAATCGGCTTTCGGCAAAGAAGTTTTTCGCGTCATTACCTCCACAACATCACCTTCGCGAAGCGGTTTGTCGAAAGCGTGAATTTTGTCATTGATGCGAAAAGCATAAGCGTGTTTACCGATGTCGCTGTGAACCATATACGCAAAATCGAGCGGCAGCGCGCCTTCTGGCAGATTGTAAATATCACCTTTCGGCGAATAGACAAAAATTCGGTTTCCAAAAATATCAATCTGAAGTTGCTCCGGATCGATTTCTTCGCCGTCGCGGAGCCTTTGCGCCACATCTTGAAGCTGAACAATCCATTGAAGCTCGTTCGAAAGTCCAGCATTTCCCTTTATTTCGAGTCGCGAACCGTTGGCGTTGCGCATTTTTGAAGTCGCGCCAGAAATGTAATCTTTGCTGTTTTTTTGCTCGTTATAATGAAAACTCGCCGCCAGTCCGCGCTCAGCAAATTCGTGCATTTCTTCTGTCCGAATCTGAAACTCCGCGATCAATTTCGAAGGTGTAATAACAGTAGTATGAAGCGAGCGGTAACCGTTCGGTTTCGGCATCGAAATGTAATCCTTAATTCGGTGAATCATTGGCTGATAAATCGTGTGGAGAATTCCAAGCACACGGTAGCAGTCCTCTTTGTTTTTCACGATAATTCGAAGCGCCATCAAATCATAAACTCGATCGATATCACCGCCAGTTTTTTCTAATTTACGATGAAGCGAATAAATGCTCTTTACGCGGCCAGAAATCTCGAACTTGATGCCAGCTTTTCGAAGCTCACCCTCCACTTCTTCGCGCACTTTTCCGAGTCGGCGGGTGCTTTTGCCGAGCCGCTTGCGCATTTCGTTTTGAAGTCGGCGATATTCTGCTGGATTCAGATACGAAAAAGCCGTTTCTTCGATCATCATTCGCACGCGCCCCATTCCGAGCCTGTCGGCAATTTTAGCAAAAACATCCAGACTTTCGCGAGCGATTTTTTGCTGTTTTTCTGGCGACATATGTGTTAGCGTTTGAACATTATGAAGTCTATCGGCAAGCTTAATAATAATCACGCGAACATCTTGCCCAACCGCAATCAAGAGCTTCGAAAGATTATCTTTGGTCTGCGGAAGGTAGGTTTCGAGATTTTCCATGCCGCTACGAGCTTTGCCGACCTTTGTCACGCCATCCACCAAAAAAGCAATATCTTTGCCAAAAGTATGTTCGATCTCTTCAAGCGGCGTTTCGGTATCTTCAACCACATCATGAAGAACTCCCGCGACAACCGAGTCGATATCCATTCCCCATTCGATCAAATAACCCGCAACTTTAAGCGGATGAGTGATGTAAGCTTCCCCAGATTTACGAAACTGCCCTTCGTGCTTTTCCGTAGCAAAATCAATCGCCGTCTCTAGATCCGCGACTTCGGATTCTTCGTAATTCTTTTTTGCCAATTCGAGGAGTTCGCCTTTTTCCATAAATATATTATACGCCGATTTTTGAAAAAATCAACCGCGTTAACGAGTTGACTATTCAGGTAAATCGTGTTAAAATATTATTCAATCGCAAGATCGAACATTCAAAAATAAGCTATTTGATACTGATCTTCGAAATTCTTAAAAAGGAGGACTAAAGATGTCCAAAAATCGAAAGCACGCGCTAAAAATGGCGCAAAAGAACGTAGATATCAACTTTAACGCTGAAGAGTTTGCTCAATGGCTAATAGAAGAAGTTCTTAATCCGCCGCAAGATATTGCTATGAAGATTATTCGAATAATGAGTGCGGACCCAAAAGCCAAGAAGTTGTTCAAGAATCACAAGGAAGAGCTTCAAGCTCGAGTCAAAGACGGCGAAGATTTTTCGCCCGAGCTCGCTTTGAAAATTTCCGAATATATTAGCGAAAATCCTCACAAAGCTCGAGTCTCAGCTTCTCCGCTTGGAAATTTTGATTCAATAAATTTAAAGGAAGCATTCCTTGAAAGCAAAAAGACCAAAGTTGACGAAGATGACGAAAATGTTCCTTGTGAAGATTCTGACCAACAAGATATCAAAAAACTTCTTGCGAAAATTACTCTTCAAGAAGAATTGATTTCAAAATTGAAGTTTGACAAAAATCGAATTAACGGCGAAAATCAACGCCTGCAAAACATTTCGAAAAAGTTCGAAAAATCTGAAGAAGAAAATCAAAAACTTCAAGATGAAAATTACGATCTTCGAAATGAAGTTGGTGCTCTTCGAAGTGAAATCGAGAATCTTAAATGCAGATTATGGAATGCAAGCATTGCGACACCGCAAGCGACCGATTCTTCTGACGCGATAATCGACAAGCTCAAGGAAGAAAATCTCTCCCTGAAAGAAGAGCTTAAAAACAAAGAATCCACCATAGACGAATTCATGTCTCTGGTTTCAAGTATGCAAAACTTGATAAATCCAGCGAAAAACAAGAGCGACAAAAAGACCGAAAAGCCAGATAAGCCCAGTAGAAATGTCTCGAAAGCCGTTCTGAGCAATTCAAACCGCTTTACGCCAGATAGCCCAAGAACTTTTGTGCTACGCTCGCGTCAAATTTTACAAAGTTTTAAGACTCAAGAAATCCGATTACGCGGCTGGCGCACTCCACGCAGAACTCCATATAAAGCGACGAAACCGAAGGGTTCGACAAGGAATAAGACAGAAATTCTAACAAAGTCGCTTTCTCTGGATGAGCTTCTTGAAATGAAGAGCTTAAAAGTTTGCCTGATTCGCGAGAAAAAGCCGGAGGAAATGACCGAAATCATCAAGCTTTTCGCGGATAATTCTCGATATGTCCAACCTTATCGCGAAGATTTTAAGGTAAAAGACTATCTCGCCGAAATTAAGCGAGAGAAATATGATATTTACGCAGTTTTTCGAGATTCTGCAAAGCATCACGTCGCCTACAGTGTGTGGTGGCAAGGTTTCGAAAATGTTGTCGTTTTTGACTTCGGCGAAGAAAAAGAAGGCGAAGATCGTTCACGAGTCTCCGCTCAAGTCAACATAATCAAAAAAATTCTCGAAAAATCTCGAGAATTAAAAAGACATCAAATAGCCTGAAAGCATCCTTAAATGGATGCTTTTTATTTTCAAATTTTACAAAATAAAACTGAGCCAAACTTTCGGCTCAGTCTTGTTTTTGAGATTATTTTTCGTTCCAGCGCGCGATAGATTCTTCGATAACTTCGATCGCTTCTTCGACACCTGCGAATTTTTCAACCTTAGTTGTGCCAGCTTTTTTCAAATCTTTGTAGTGATTAAAGTGGAACTCAATCTGTTTAATGAGCTGTTCTGGCAAGTCGGCGAGAGTTTTATAAGCGTTGCCAGTGTCGCGATCATCAGCAGGAACCGCGATGATTTTGTCGTCAACTTCACCGTCGTCAACAAATTTCATCACACCCAAAATTCGAGCTTCCAAGAAAACACCAGTAGTGAGTGGGTCGTTAGTGATAAGCAAAACGTCAAGCTCGTCGCCGTCTTCGTCCAAAGTTTGCGGAATAAAACCATAATTTGTAGGTTTTGCAAACGCTTTTGGCTCAACGCGATCAAGTTGCATCACCGCAAGTTCGCGATTCCATTCGATTTTGTGAGTCGAACCTGTTGGAATCTCGACCACAACATTGATAATTCCATTTTTATAATCACCCGCATTCAAAATTTTATTAAAATCTGCCATAATTTCCTTTCTTCTTTCTTTAATTTTAGCAAAAAAGTGGTGATTTTTCAATAAGCCTTATTCCCGATTCGCCAACTCAACTAAACTCGCTTCCGCCGATTTTTGCGTGCGGCGGCGTTTTGGTGATTTTGGTTGGTTTTTTGGTGAGCTTTTTTGATTTTTTGAAGAATTTTTCGCTGTTTTTCGCGCAGATTTTTTCGAATTTTCAGCCGGCTTTTTTCCCTCGTTTTTCGAAGAAGAAGCCGTCGAAACTGGCGCGCGACCTTTGCTTTTTGCGCTTTCGGCTTTTTGATTTTTTACCACAACAGGACGCGCAAACATCATTTTGCCAGCCGCAGTTTGAAGCGAGCGAATAAATTCAACTTCGCAAGTCGTACCAACCAAACTCTCGGCGTTCTCAACAACCACCATTGTGCCATCAGGAAGATGTCCAATGCCCTGCTTTTTCTCGTTTCCGCGACCGGTGATTTCGAGCATCAATTTTTCGCCCGGCAAAAAATCAGCACGAACAGACTGAACCAGCTCATTGATATTCAAAACTTCAATTCCTTCGACTTTCGCAACCTTGTTCAAGTTATAGTCAGCCGTCAAAATCGCCGCATTCATTTTTTTCGCCAAGTTCAAAAGTCGATTATCGACACCTTCCTTCGCCGAATTTCCGTCCGCCAAAATCGACACATTCAAGCCTTTTTCATCCTGAAGCGCCGAAATTATATCAAGTCCGTAACGCGCGCGAGTTCGTTTTTCGTCGTCACCGCCGTCCGCCAAAATTTGAAGTTCGCCAACCACACTTCGCGGAATTAAAATATCAAAGTTGATGAAGCCAGTTTTCGCCACCGTCAAAAATCGCCCGTCGATCAAAATCGAAGTATCGACTAAAACACGCTTGTTGGCTTTTCGAATGAGCGGAGTTTTTTTATTACCTAAATCACGCCAAATCAAAATATTAAATATTATCGCTATAAATATTAAAATTGTATCCATTTTTCTCCTTGGAATTTATTGTAAGTATTTTATCAAAGCGTCGCGAAGATTTTTGACTGGGCGGACAAATTTGCTTTTCGAAGAATTTGGTGGCGCAATAATTTCGTTGAAGCCGAGTTTTTTCGCCTCGGCGATTCGCCTTTCCGCTTGCTGTGCAGTGCGAATTTCGCCGCCAAGACCGATTTCGCCAAAAACCACCACGCCGTCGGAAAGTTTTCGCGAAGCCGCCGCCGAAGCAATCGCCATCGCCACTGCCAAATCGGCCGCCTGGTCGTTGATTTTCAAACCACCAACCACATTCACAAAAATATCTTTGTCGCTCAAATCGAGCTTGGTTCGTTGCTGAATCACCGCAATCAACAGATTCAAACGGTTCAAATCGAAACCGCTGGCCGCGCGTTTTGGATAGCCAAAATTCGAAGTCGAAACTAGCGCCTGAATTTCTACTAAAATCGGTCGCGTACCTTCGAGCGTCGCCAAAATTATCGAACCGTCGGTATTTTGCCGTTCAGCAAGAAGCGCCGCCGAAGGATTTTCGACAATCTGAAGCCCTTTTTCGCCCATTTCGAAAATCGCCGCCTCGGAAGTCGAGCCGTAGCGATTTTTCACCGCGCGCACCACTTTGAAGCCGCCGTAGCGATCGCCCTCAAAATTCAGCACGACATCAACCATATGCTCGAGTGTTTTTGGCCCAGCAATCGATCCTTCCTTGGTGATATGGCCAACCAAAATCACCGCCGTGCCAGATTTTTTGGCCGCTTGAATTATTAAATTCGATGAATTTGTAATCTGCGAAACGCTACCTGCCGCGCTCGAAATTTCAGCCATCGCCAGCGTCTGAATCGAGTCGATAATCACCAAGTCGAAATCACCGCCGTCGATCGTCGAAGCAATGTCGTCGGCTGAGGTCGAAGCCGCGAATTTCAGGTTCGGCGCACCAGCAGAATTCAACCTTTGCGCACGCATCGCCACCTGCTCGGCAGATTCTTCGCCCGAAACATACAGCACATTTTTTTGCCCAGCGATAAATCCCGAAATTTGCATCAAAAGCGTCGATTTCCCAATTCCTGGCTGGCCAGCGATCAGCATCACACCCGCCGGCAAAATTCCACCACCCAAAACCGTGTCTAAATCAGCAATTCCGCTCGAAATTCGCGGTTGCCTTTTTTCAGAAATAATTTCGTTTAGATTTTGAGTTGCCAATTTTTTGCCCTTGCCAGCACTTTTCGCCACGACATTTTTCGCCGCAACTTCTTCGAATTCTTCAACCAAAGAATTCCACTGACCGCAATTGTCGCATTTTCCAGTCCATTTCGGATAAGACGCGCCACAATTTTGGCACACAAATTTCGTTTTTAACTTCGCCACTTCTAAATTTTAGCACATTTCGCCAAAAAATTAAAGCGAAGTCGCCTGTTCAACTTTTTCGATTTTTGAATTTAGGCTGTCGTAAAGTTTTTGAATCTGACTGGAGATGCTTTGGAGTTCAGCGGATTTTATGTTATATTCGTCGACCTTGGCGTTGATTTGCGCGCGATACGATTCCAGATAATCAACACGAGCCAAAAGTCTGGCGCGGTCGGCGTAAAATGCTTGCTCACTCCAATAATAACCACTGTCAGCGTTGGCGTTAAAAGTCGCAATGTCACCGTTCAAAATATCAACCTTTGCCGAATAATCGTCGCTCTGCGCATCGATTTCACCCTTCAAAGCCACCAGTTCGGCATCCAACGTTTCGGCGCGCGATTTTAGCGTTTTGAATTTCGATTGGTAGTTTTCATTTAGCTGGACAATTTCGCTTCTATTTTTGAAAATTTTCGCATAATATTGTTCCAAATCACTCGAAAGATCGGCAATTTCTGTGCCTAAAATCGAATGAAGCTCGTTAGTTTCTTGGCCGGGCTCAGTTTTGGCGTAGCTCGCCATCAACTCTTCTAACTCGCTAGTTTTGACTCTTTCGTATTCAGCCTGGAGTTTCGCGCCGAGATCTTTGCGCTTGCTCTCGGACATTCTCGCCCAAACCGCGTGAAGCAATTCGTGCGCCGCGGTAACTTCTTCGACGCCGTTCAAATCCTCATTTTCGACGCTAAAAACAAAAATCGAATCGTCGCGATAACAGCCCAAAACAGTAGTTTGCTCGAAATAATTTCCGCAATTTTGATTGAAATTTTCCGCCGGCAAAAGTTGTGGATTCGTCGCATAAAAAATCTGCTTTCCGCTTTCAGTCGGTTTGATTTTTTCAACAATTTGCAGAATTTCCGCGCTCGGCTTGAAGTTTTTCACCTTAAAATAATCTTGAATTCGCCGAAAATTCACACCAACAAAAATCGATCCGCCCACCAAAATCAGCAGAAAAATCCATCCAAAAATCTTCGCGAAATTCAACTTTTTCATCATTTCCATTATAACATTTTTTGCGCGAAACTTCAAAAAACTCATGCTTTTTGATATAATTATTTTAATGAAAACTTCGAGCAAAAAATTCCGAAATCGCCGACTCGCTTCACTTCTCGTGGCGGGAATTTTGGCGATTTTTACGATTTTTTCGAACCAAAATTTCTGGCAAAATTCAAAAAATTCAGCACAAATTTCCGAAAACTTCCAGCAAATTTCGCAAGATTTGGAGAGTTTAGAAGTGAAAGGTCGCGCGCCGAAAACTGGCTATTCACGAAAGCAATTTGGTGACGGTTGGGCGAAAGATTCCAGTGGTTGCGACACGCGAAATCGAATTTTGAAGCGAGATTTGCGCGAAACCACAGAAAATAAAAAATGCCAAATTCTGACTGGAATTTTGAGTGATCCTTACACTGGTCAAGAAATTAAGTTTTCGCGCGCCGAAAATTCATCCGCCGTCCAGATTGACCACGTGGTCGCGCTTTCCGATACTTGGCAAAAAGGCGCGCAGAATTTATCGTTCGAACGGCGTGTCGAGCTCGCCAACGATCCACTCAATTTGCTCGCCAGCGAAGGTGACGCAAACCAGCAAAAAGGTGACAGCGACGCCGCCAGCTGGCTTCCGCCGAACAAAAAATTCCGCTGCGACTACATCAGCCGGCAAATCCGCGTGAAGAAAAAATACTCTCTTTGGGTCACTTCTGCCGAAAAAGACGCAATGAAAAATGTTTTGGCGGAGTGCTAGTCAACTTCAAAAACATCTTTAATCTCAAAATCCTCGCCTTCAACAATCGCACCAAGCAGCCGCATTTCGACGTTTTCGAGATTATTTTTGTGTACGAAAAATTCCGCCGCAAACCTCATTTGTTCGATTTTCTTTTTCGAAATCGCAGCTTCGCCACCACCAAAATCAGCGGTTTTTCGAAATTTCACCTCTGTAAAATAATATTTTTCGCCCTTTTTTGAAACAATGTCAATTTCACACCAACGCGTTCGCCAATTTCGCGCGAGAATTTCGTGGTTTTCTGCTCGCAAAAAACCCGCAACTTTTTCTTCGGCAAAATCGCCAATTTGCTTGGTTGTTTTTGGCTGAACATCTTCAGAATTATCGCCAGAAACCGCCAGAATCTCCGCAATCGGCTTAAAGCTCTTGCGATGAACCTCGCTCGCGCCAAATTCGCTCAGCGCCGCGCGATGTTTCGCCGTGCCGTAGCCGGAATTTCCAGCGAAATTATACGCCGAAAATTCAGCCTTTCCGCCCAAATCCGCCATAAATTTGTCGCGCGAAACTTTGGCAACAATCGCGGCAGCCGAAACACTCGAAATCAGCAAATCGGCTTTTTTGAGAGTAGAAACGTATTTTTCGAGAGGTGTTTTTTCGAGAAAATTAATTGTGCCATCGATGATAATTTCGGTGAATTTTACGTTTTTGGCACGACATTTCGCCTGGACCTCTTCGACGGCGCGCCGAGTCGCCAACCGCAAAGCCTCGCCAAGCCCGATTTCGTCGAGCTCCGAGTTCGAAACCCAGCCCAAACCAACAATCGCTTCGCTCGCCAAAATTTCCGCAGCCAATTCTTCGCGACACTTTTTCGAAAGCGCCTTGCTATCCGTCAAGCCGTCGATCTTCGCACCATTCAAAACACACGCACCAACCACCAACGGTCCCGCCCAAGCGCCTCGCCCGACTTCGTCAATCCCGAGAATCATGTCTCTATTATACAAAAAATCGCCCGAAATTTCGAGCGATTTTGAGATTTTAGATTAAGCTTCGGCTTTTTCTTCCGCAACTTCTTCTTTTACTTCTTCGGCTTTTGGAGCTTCTGGCAAAGCGTTTACAGCTTCGCGGTCAAACGCAACTGGTTTTAGGCGAGCAGATTTACCACTTCGGTTTCGCAAGAACGATAGATAGTTTCGGCGAACTTTGCTTCGGCGAACGATTTCGATTTTTTCAACCAATGGGCTGTGAAGTAGGAAAGATTTTTCCACACCAACACCGCTGGCGATTTTTCGAACGGTAATTCGAGCTGTGTGTGATTTTTTGCGGTCTGTTCGAATAACAACACCTTCAAAAATCTGGATTCGCTCTTTGTTACCTTCTTTAATTTTTTGGTGAACGCGAACAGTGTCGCCAGATTTTACATCTAAAACAGCTGGCTTTTTCTGTGCGTCATTTACTTTTTTGATTAACTCAAAACTCATATTTACTCACTTTTAACTTTATTATATACAATTCAAGAAATATTATAACAAACTCGCGACGTTTTGTAAAGAGTTAAATCACACGATTTACTTCATCTATTGTCGTTTCGCCGGCTAAAGCCAAAATTACACCTTGCTGGAGTAGTGTTAGCATTCCGTCACGACAAGCTTCTTCTTCGATAATTTTCGCCGCAAATTCACCTTTGTCGCCACGCAAAAACGCCTGAATTTTCTCGCTGACGATCATTTGCTCCATCACCACCACGCGCCCTTTGTAGCCAAACGGATTTTCGTCCGAAACCACTGGTCGCCAAAGTTTAAAATCACCAGAAATATCTTGCGGAATTTTCTCGGCTGGAACGTTCGCGAGAACTTTTCGAATCCATTTTTTAGTGGCTTCATCTGGAGAATATTCCTGTTTGTTTTCGTCTAATTTTCGAACCAAACGCTGCGCGATCAGTAGGCGAATCGCACTCGAAAAAATCGGATTTTGACCAATCATGTCAATCATGCGCGAAAACGCCGCTGAAGTCGAATTCGCATGAAAGCTCGAAAGCACCAAATGTCCCGTAATCGAAGCCTGAATCGCCGTGCGCGCCGTGTCAGTATCGCGAATCTCACCAATCATCACCACATCTGGGTCGAGCCGAAGAACGGATCGCAAACCATCCGCAAAACTCTGCCCACCAGTAGTATCAATCGGGATCTGCGAAATTCCGCTAATTCCGTATTCGATCGGATCTTCCAAAGTGATAATTTTGCGATCAGAAGTATTTAGTGCGTTCAACATTGAATAAAGCGTCGTCGACTTACCACTTCCCGTCGGCCCAACCATCAACACCATTCCGCGCGGATGTGAAATAATTTCATCAATTTCGGCGCGCTGTTCTGGCTGAATCCCCAACAAATCCAAGTTCAGCATACTTTCATCAAAGTTAAACAAACGAAGCACGGCATCCATCCCATACATCGTTGGCACAGTTTCGACGCGCAAATTCAAAAGATGCGAAGCGCCATCTCGAAAAATATCTTTTTGAATATGCCCCGATTGTGAAGTTTTCGAAGCACTCGAAACGCCCGCGCGACTCGAAAGCTCGCCCATAATCACACGATAACGATCACGACCAAGTTCAGCCACAGGATGAAGCGCACCATCGACACGCATTCGAATCCGAATCGAATGTCGCTGATTCTCGATGTGAATATCGCTCGCACCAAGCCGATCCGCCTGATCGATCAAATAATCAAAAATCTTATCGCTCGCCACGCCAGCCAAAGTTTGTGAAACCTGCGCCAGAGTTTCACTGTCGCCTTCGCTCGCAATTTCGATGTCGTCGTAAATAATTTCCTTCGGCGGATCATAGCGACGCATGATTTTTTTCCACGCAAATTCAGAAATCAAATAAAACTCGACATTTTTGCCGTTATCTTCGTAAGAACGCTTGATTTTTTGAATTACCGAGCGCGGCGTTTGGCTAGTGATCATAATTCGCCAAGGTTCGCCAGTTTCGTCGCGACCAGCTTGAAGTGGTGCCAAAAATCCAGCATACATCTGTTCATTGCTAAAAATTCCGCGCGCCAAAGGGAAACTGTCCTCGAAGTCGCGAGTATCCAGATACGCCAACCCCAAAATATCCGCTCGCTTAGCAGTTGCGTTTTCTTCTTGCTCGCGTCGTCGCTGCTGAATTTTTTGCTCGTCCATTACTTTTATTTTAGCATAAGCGCTTGAAATCTTCAACGAAAAAATGTTAAAATCGAAGAATGAAAAATCCAAATTCGGCAGAAAATTCCGCGCGCCAACAAACGCGAGAAATCATCGTTTTAGCCCACAACATCCGTTCGACGCACAACATCGGCGCAATTCTTCGCACCGCCGAAGGTTTTGGCGTGGCGAAAATTATTTTTAGCGGATATTCACCGTTTCCAACTTTTAAAGGAGAAAATTTCGCCGAAACTGGACGTTTGCCACATCTTGCGCAAAAAATCCATTCACAAATCGCCAAAACCGCGCTCGGCTCAGAAGAAATTGTGCCCTTCGAAATCTCAAAAAACATCACCGAAAAAATCCACGAGCTCAAAAATCAAGGTTTCGAAATTTTCGCGCTTGAACAAACCAAAACTTCAACCAAACTTCCACAATTAACCCTTTCGAAAAACGCAAAAATCGCTCTGCTTCTCGGCGAAGAAATCGAAGGCGTGCCAGAAAATCTGCTCGAATTGTGCGACCGTGCGCTCGAAATTCCAATGTTCGGCCGAAAAGAAAGCTTCAATGTCTCCGTCGCCACAGGCATCGCACTCTACAAAATCGCTTGCGAATAAAAAAGAGGCTTGTCGCCTCTTTGAAATTGTCTTTAATTTATTATTTTAGCCTGAATATATTTTTCGAAAGTTTCAATGAATATATTTTTCATCATATTAAAAAATTCCGAATAGTCATATCCCAGCTGCTCTTCAACATCATTTCGTGAAACTGCAATCACTCCCGCGCAGTCAACTCTCATAACCTCGTCAAAAGTATCACCTTGACGAACTGGCATTTTCAGTATGAAATAGCCATTCTCATCTTTCGAAAGTGTTGCGCACAAATTCAGATCTTCCATTCCAATAATTTCAGGAAAAATCACACTGAGTTTATTGCCGTTTCGAATTTTTCTAACTCCTTTAAACCTAAATCTATAATCGATAAATTCGAAAATTTCATCAACGTCAATATGAATAAAGCCCGCAGATATCAAAGCTATCGCAATGGCTTGTAAAATTCGATTTGTGTAATTATTATATGTATCTCCTTGACGAGAAGCTATTACACACTCTAAATCTTGATTAACATAAGAACCAAAATGTTCATAAGAATTGTAAGCCTGCCTATCGGAGTCGATAAAATTCAACAAAAGAATCTCTTCGTTAGTTTCAATATCTCGAACTATCGAAATTGTCGACGACGCAACAATGCAACCGAAATTGTAAACTTCATCGTCTTCTAAAAATTCCCTATTTTCAATAAGAAATGAAGCGCCGGCGCCGGCAAGAGTACCTCGAAGATATTCCCCGTACTGTAATGTAATTTCTGCCAAAAAACCATTTTCAGACATATTCTACACCCCTTTTCTAAAAAATTAAAGTTCGAAAAGACAATTTCGAACTTTATTATATCATTTTATCGTATTTTCATCAATTGGATAGCTCGATTATTCTATTTAGATTTTTTCGAGCAGTGTCTGGACCGTCATAGTTTGCGAATTGCCCTGGGTTCTCAGCCAACATATTTTTTAACTCTTCTACGCCCACAAGTTTAACCTCCGAAACTTCTCTATTCGAAATTTTCAAATTTTCAACAGAAAAATCTTCTTTCGCCCAATAAATTTGAGTAAAACGGCGTTTTCCTTCTGGAGTTTCTGTAAAATCTTTACCAACCAGCAAAAAGTTGATATTTTCAAGACCAATTTCTTCCGAAACTTCTCTTTGCACAGCCTCAAGATACGACTCGCCCAATGAAACATGCCCTGCAACCGCAGCAAAATCCCATTTTCCGGCATATGTCTTTTTTGAATCCGCGCGCCTTTGAATTAGGATCTTTCCAGACTTGTCGAACAAATAAAACGACACCGTCCGATAAATTCTTCCTGTTGTTTTGTCAAAATTATGCTTTTCGACCGAGTCAATAACCTCATCGAGCTCATTAACTATAGGAATAATTTCCGGCACAGTTACACCTCATCTTCTTTAAAATTTGTGAATTTTTCAAAAAACTCGCGTTTAATTTCGAGCCATTTTGCATCTTGTCGAACTAAATATTTCACATCTTCTTGATCGTGGAGAAGAATTTTCGTGGCTTCTTCGAGATAAATATCTCCTTGCGAACCCTTCAAAAGCACAGCTGCGCCTTTTTCCATAATTTTATGAGCAAAAGTCGCTGCTTCAATAGCATTTCGACAAGTCTTCACCTGACAACCACGCGCTTTGGCCGCCGGCGCCAAGTGCATATTAGCTTCGTCACCAACAGTAATCACCCAAGACAACGACAACGGATCACACAACGAACCCAAATTGCGATGTTCTTCCGCCGAAGAAGCACCAAGTTCATTCATACTCCCCAAAATCGCAACTCGCGACGGAACACTCAAATTATAAATCGCAAAAAGCGCAGCCTTGGCAGCAATCGGGCTCGAATTATAAGTGTCATCAATCAAAATCGACTCTTCAACACCACGCAAAAAATTCATTCGGCCAGGAACAGGTTGAATTTTACCCAACCCAGCTTGAATTTCACCAACCGACAAGCCCAAATTTTCCGCGACAGCTACCGCCGAAGTGATCGGCAACATCGAATGCTCACCAAAAATCCGCACTTTGGCTGGAATTTTGCCAAAATTCGGAGAATTAAACTTACAAATATAACCGTCAATCAGATTAAAATCGTCAATTTCAAAAGAATATTCAGCCGAAACCAACGATCCGTAAGTTGTAAAATTCGGATTTGTAATCAAGCTCGAATACTTCGAATCTATCGCATCGCGATTCAAAATCGCCATTTTCGAAAAGTTCGCCGCAGTCAATTCTTCTTGCGCGACAGCATCCAAACTTCCAAAAAATTCCATATGCTCCGGCGCAACAGATGTAATTACAGCAATATCTGGATTCAAATATCGCCCAAACTGCGCAATATCGCCCGGCCGATCCGTGCCAAGCTCCTGAATTATCACTTGCGGCTCGGTTTCGGCGGGAGCTTTTATCCTTCTTCTCGCAGCCCTAAAAACCCTACGCCATTCCAAAAAACTGCGCGGATTTCCCGGAAAATCAATCCCCAAAATCGCCAACGGCGCACTCAAGTGCGTGTTGTGATTCCCAGAATGGAGTCGCACGCGATATTTTTCGTTCAAAAGCGTCGCGATCGCCAGCTTGGAGCTAGTTTTTCCAACCGAACCCGCCACAACAACCAGCTTAATTTCAGGATGGCGCGCGAAATATTTTTTAACGTATTTTTCAAGTTTTTTAGTAATTCTTTTCTTAAACATAACCTTCATAATTATAATATAAAATCACCGCTTTTTCAAGCAGTGATTTCTTTTTGCTGGTGTGCGCCCACCCTGGGGCGTTTGTTTTATTTTTGTTTTTGTTATAAGTGCTATTTAGGAGATGAATAAAGACAATCGCCCATTGTTTAGCACATCAGCTATGTTTTAATTTTAGCATAAACTTTTTGAAAACGCAAGACTTTTTTGAAATTTTACAAAAATGGCGGATATTTCGAAATTTGATCTGTTAATTCGTCGATAGAAAAACTTTTATCAGCCGAAAATTCTTCCCAATTATTTGAATTTTGGGGGCTGGCTTCGCTCAAACTCACTATTCGTCGCCAAGTAAAATCGTCGCGAACATCGTGCGCATCGTGCGGATTAACGCGAGAATATTCAACCAAGCCCAAATTCGGAATGTCATATTTGCGATTTTCGTAGATTTTATCCCAATCTTCAGGAAGCATTTTTTCAATATCATAGCAAGCCGTCTGAATGAGTTGTTTGTGCGCCACAATCAAGATGTTTTCGCCAGAATGTTTGCGCCAAAGCTTAGTTCGGAAAGATTTAAAGCGATTATAAACGTCAAAAAGGCTCTCGCCGCCGTCATAGCGAATATACCAAGGGTCGTCATTGGCGAGTCGCGCCGTAAGCGGAAAGTGCGACCTCTGTTCTTGCCGAGAAACCACGCCATAAATTCCCCAAATTCGCTCGCTCAAACGATCGTCAATATTCCAGCGTGATTTTTGAGAAAATTCACCCGACAAAGCCGAAAGCTCCAGCGAAAGCTGCACGGCTGTTTCTCGCGCACGGATAAACGGCGAAGTATAACACTTGTCAAAAAAATCTAGCCCACCATAAAGTTGGCGAAATTCCTTCGCAGCGACCCGAATTTGCGCACGACCCTTTGGGCTGATTCTCTGTTTCCAATCGACGCGCGAATTTATCAAATCCTCATGCTGAAATTTTTCGTCATTTTTTTGCGCATGCTGAACAATGTTCGCTTCACTTTCGCCATGCCGAATCATCACCAACCTTAGCGGATTTGCCATTTTTTGCCTTTCGAGATTTTAAGCATAACCAATTTTAACATTTTTTGCATCAAAAATCAATTTGTGGTAAAATCTTATTATGTCAAAAAACTTTTTGTCTGACTTAAATCACAAATTTTATTCGCAAGAAAACGGCGCGAAAACTTCGGTTTATTTTCAGAAAAGCTCGAAAAAACCTCTGGCAGTTTTGATTCACGGCTTTGGCGGAAACGCTTTTGGGATGAGCTTTTTAAGCCAAGAAATGTCGAAAAACTGGCGAATTGTTTTGGTCGAACTTCCATCACACGGCAAAAGTTCGCTTCAAAAAATCGAAAAATCGGCAGATCTTCGAAGATGGAACGCCGAAATCATCACAAAAATCGAACGAGAATTCGGCGAAATTTCACTTTTGGTTTGCCATTCGTTCGCCTGCGCATCAGTTTCGAGCGAAATCTCACGCAAAATCCCAACAGTTTTAATAAATCCAGTTTTCAAAACGCCCGAAAGTTTTCGATTTTTCGGCGAGCTTTCTGCGAAATCGAAATTTTTCGCGATTTTCTCGAATTTGCCGATTTTTTCGCCGTTCAAAGTGTTTTTCTTGATTAAAACTTGGCGCGCAAAATCTTGGAAGAATGTTTTCGCGAACCTTTTTCGCTCTTTTTCTAGCGCAGAGCAGCTCACTTCTCAAGGAAAAATGACAAAAATCATTCTCGAAAATCCGCTTCTCGCCAAAAGCTCGAAAGATGTCGCAATGCTCGTAGTCGGTTCGCGCGACGCAATGAGCGAAAAACTCACCGAAAAGCAAAAATCCGATTTTTTCGAGAAATCTGAAGTTTTCGAGATGAAAACCGGCCACTTGCTACCGATAGAATTTCCAGAAATTTTAGCAAGCAAGCTCGAAAAATTCCTGCCAGAAAAATAAATCGCCAACTTTTTAGCTGGCGATTTTGTTTTAGAGTTCGTTTTCGATAATTTGAAGTGAATTTTTGAGGCGTTTTAAGCTTTCTTCGGAGCCAATTGCGCGCAAAGTTTGATTTAGTGCTGGCGAAAATGGTGCCCAAGTCAAGCAAATTCGGATAATCTGGAACAAAATTCCCGGTTTTTGGCCAGTTTCAGCGAGAAGCTCGTTTAATGCATTTTGAAGATTCTCGTCCGTCCAGCTTTCGACAGTTTCGAATTTAGCGATCGAAGCGTTCAAAATTTTAGAAATTTCGGATTTTTCGAGTTTTTTGAGTTGCTTATTTGCGGAAATCATTGTCAAATCTGCTTTTTGCTCAGCGAAGAAATATTCACTAGCGAGCGGCAAATCACGCAAAGTTTTTAGGCGATCAAAGACCAAACTCAACACTTCTCGACGATATTCTTCGATTGACGTTCTGGCATTTTCTCCCCAGAAATCTCGCACGCGTTCAAACAAATCTTCTTGCGAAATTCGGCGAATCCATTGACCATTTAGCCACAAAAGTCGCTGTTCATCAAATCGTGCGCCGGATTTTTGAACTCGATCGAGCGAGAATTTTTCAATCAAATCTTCCAATGAGAAAATCTCGTCTTCGGTGCCGTCATTCCAGCCAAGTTGTGCCAAAAAGTTCAACATCGCTTCAGGCAAAATTCCTTCGTCGCGATATTCACTAACACTTTTCGCACCGTCGCGTTTGCCGAGTTTCTTATTGCCAGCTGGCGCCAAAATGTGCGGAACGTGCGCCAAAATCGGTGGAATGATTTCGAGCGCTTCATAGAGCGAAAGATATTTCGGCGTCGAAGCGACATATTCTGCGCCACGAATCACGTGAGTCACGCCCATTTCAAAATCGTCGATAATGTGTGCAAAATTGTAAGTTGGCAAACCGTCCGCCTTGATCAAAATGAAGTCGTCAAGCGCTTCAGGACCAGCTGAAAGTTCGCCCATCACGGCGTCGTGCCAAGTATACCGCTTGATTTCGGGCGTTTTGAAGCGAAGCGGCATTCCAAGTTCCCACTTTGGCGGATTTTCTGGGCGATGATCGCGATACAAAAACGCGCGTTTTTCTGCCTTGGCCTTGTTTCGAAATTCTTCGACCTGTTCTGGCGTGTAAGGATCGGCATAAGCCAAGCCTTTTTCGATCATTTTTTCAGCCCATTTTAGATAAATTTCACGACGCTCGGTCTGGTGATACGGCCCAAAATCGCCTTTTTCGCCACCTTTGCCGTCCGGGCCCTCGCTCCAATCCAAACCAAGCCAGCGTAAAGTTTCGAGCACCAAATCTTCGGCGCCCTCAACAAATCGAGCCTGATCTGTATCTTCAATTCGCAAAATAAAATCACCGCCAGTCTGCTTGGCAATCAAATAAGGATAAAGTGCGCTTCGAACATTTCCAACGTGAATGTAGCCAGTTGGACTCGGCGCAAAACGAGTTCTTGCTTTCATCATAAGATATATTTTAGCACGATTTTTGGATTTTGTCGATTTTTATGCTAAAAACTTGTGGCGATTTTTCGGATTTCTTCGCCAGAGAGATTTTCTTGGCTTTCGATCGCGTAAAGCTTGCCGTCGTTTATCCACACGGCTTGGTTCTCTTCGTTTTTATAGATAGTTAAGCCTTTTTCTTGATAGGTTGAATATTTGGAATTCCAAGTTTTTTCGACATAATTTTCAAGAAGCGCCACGCTATCCCACGCGCTTTCGGATTGTTTTAAAGTGTAGGAATTCTTGCCGTTTGAATAGTTCAAATTAACAGATTCGCCGTCAAAATAAGCCAGCCCGTTCAGCTGATAGCCTTGCGCGACATATTGCGGCAAACTGGCGTTGATTCCGCCCTGAACCGCAGCAATTCGGGTTGAGATATTTGGCAAATTTAAGTAAGTTAAATAGCCAGCCGCAAGAAAAACTACTGCAAATCCAGCAAAAATCCCCGCAAATCGGCGAGCAAAAACTCGGCGCTTGCGAATTCCGCGAGATTTTTTGGATTTTTTGTCGTCTTCGCGAGATTTTTCGAACGCTTCAGAAATGGCGCTCTGCTTGATCGCCTGCGAACTCGGTAGGACTTTTTCGGCTTTTTGTTTGCGGATTTCGTCCAGCGCTTTTTGATGAATCGGATGATTTTGAACTGGCGCAACGCCGTCTAGAGCTTTTGGCGCGGTTTTTTGTGGCACAGGTGAAACAGAAATCGGAGAAATTGAGCGAGAAGCCGACCCACGGATGCCTTCAAAATGAGAAATTTGCGAACGAGAGTCTCGGCCAGATTGAACCAAGCTCGATTTTCGCGCTTCCAAATAATCGTGCCGGCGCTTGAACTGCTCGATCGCGTGAAGTTGTTCGCGAGAAAGATTTTCTGGACGACGAACGAATTTTCGGTTTAGAGTTTGCGATTTTTGAATCGTTTGGTGAATCTGATTCGAGCCAAAAGATTCATTTTCAACATTCACCGCGCCCAAATTTTCACCGGTGATCGCGTCGTATTTCACGCCGTTAATAATAATTTCATCTCTCATACTTTCTCCATTTAGCTTATGGATATTTTACCGCAAAATCTTATTTTTTTCAAGACATATTTTACTATCTATTGAGAATAAAAGAAATTTATGTTATAATGCGAATGAGTTGAAAAAAGCACGTTAAAAAGATTCTTTCTGAATCTTTGCGACCTTGTTCTTAATCTTACAAAAAAAGAAAGGGGCTCGCAAAGAGCCAAAGGAAAGAAAAATGAAAAAATTGCTATCGCTATTATTAGTTTTGTTCGCAATTGCACTCACCCCGTTCAGCGTAAAAGCTGATAATGCAGACAGGGCATATGAAGAGGATACTAGAGGATTTATTGTCCATTTAAATTTGGATAGTCTAGACATCCCCTTAAGATCATTCGAAAGGACAGATATGTTTGGCGGCACCCTCAAAGTATATCTTAAGCCAGGCGAGTCTTGGACTATTACACCTCCAAGTATTCCTAGCTTACAAGCGAAGTCCATAACAAGAGCCGAGCTTGGAGAGCATGACACCTGGAACATGGAAGAATACAATATTCCATTACCACTAACCGTGCATTACGATGATCTGCAAGACTCGTTCTATATGAATGACGACGGCATTAAGGTAAACGATATTTTCATCGTAAATCTAGCCACTATCGACGGCCAGAAAGTCGACACGTTGCCCGTCATAGTAAGAGAGGCAGGAAATACAGAATCCGCCTTCAATACTATGCGCTATGACTACCAAATGCTGGCCCTACGTGGACAACCGCTCTCATTCAACAATGACTACATACCAGGCAAGAAAGTCGTAGGGTTTAAGTTCCATAAATTCGGAACTCTTTCTAAAGAGTTTAACGAGTCTGTCGTATGGGACCCCGAAGCTTTCGACGATCCAGACGCCATAGTTGTATACTATGGAGATCCGGAAGAATCCACCTTCGTTAATGCGGATGGGTGGACTGCCTGGGATTTAACCACCCTTCCGGGGAATAACGAACCGGAAGAAACTACAGAGGAAACCACTGAGGAAGAGACTACCGTCGAAGCCACAGAAGTGGTCGAAACAGTAGTCTACGAGGAGCGCGACAATAGCACTGCCGCGATCATAATAATCGCACTCGTAGCGCTTCTAGCTGGTGGAGGAGGCGTAGCCGTCTACTTCGCACAAAAAAAGAACAAGCAATAGTTCAACTCAACTCATACCCCATATTGACCATATGGGGATTTTTTATTTTTCAAAAAATCGCCCATTTTCAGAGCGATTTTTCCTGATTTTTCGAAATTCGAAATTATTTTTTAAATGGATTTGCCAATTTCAATTCTGGATTTGCTTCGGCGATTCGCATCAATTCGTTGTATTTTGCAACGCGATCTGTTCGAGAAAGTGAACCAGTTTTGATCTGTCCACAGCCCAAACCAACAGCCAAGTGCGCGATTGTTGTATCTTCGGTTTCGCCAGATCGGTGACTCATCACAGTGTTGTAGCCGTTTTCTTGCGCCAATTTTACAGCTTGAATTGTTTCAGTGAGCGAACCAATTTGGTTTGGTTTGATAAGAATTGCGTTCGCCACGCCCAAATCGATTGATTTTTGGAGCAATTTTGCGTTTGTAACCATCAAGTCGTCACCAACAAGCTGAATTTTTACTTTGTCAGTGAGAGACTTCCAGCCGTCCCAGTCGTTTTCTGCCAAGCCGTCTTCGATCGAAACGAAAGGATATTTCGAAGTCAAATCAGCATAAAAATCGATCATTTCGTCGCTCGAAAGCTGAACGCCGTTTGCTTTCAAATCATATTTGCCGTCTTTGTAAAATTCTGTTGAAGCTGGGTCGGAAGCAAAAGCGATATCTTCGCCAAGTTTGTAGCCAGCATCTTCGATCGCCTGAGAAATAAGTTGAAGCGGCTCTTCGTTGCCATTTTGAACTTTTGGAGCGTAACCACCTTCGTCGCCAACAGTTGTTGGGTAGCCTTTCGATTTGAGAACTTTCGCCAAAGCGTGGAAAGTTTCGGCGCCCATTCGAACAGCTTCGAAAATATCTTTCGCACCAACTGGCATAATCATATACTCTTGGATATCAGTCGCCCAGCCAGCGTGCGCACCACCATTCATCACATTCATCATCGGAAGTGGCAAGTTTGGTGTTGAGTTGGTTTTTTCGGCGATGTATTGCCAAAGTTCTATTCCTTTTGCATTAGCTACAGCTTTTGCAGTCGCCAAAGATACAGCCAAAACTGCGTTTGCGCCAAGTGAAGATTTGTTTTCTGTTCCATCCAAATCAAACATAATTTGGTCGATTCCTTCTTGATTTTCAGCGTTTTTGCCAACAAGCGCAGATTTAATTGCGCCGTTTGCATTAGCAACAGCTTTTTCGACAGCTTTTCCGCAATAAGCGTCGCCGCCATCACGAAGCTCCAAAGCCTCACCCGAGCCTGTTGAAGCTCCACTTGGAACAGCTGCGCGACCGATCGCACCGCTTTCCAAAATTACGTCCGCCTCAACCGTTGGGTTGCCGCGAGAGTCTAAAATTTGTCGTCCTTTGATATCTTTAATTATATATTCCATAATTCTATTTTACCGCGAAAAATGATTTCGTTCAAGGTTAAAATAAAAGCTGGCGAAAATTCCAGCTTTTAGCTCCAATCCCAAGAAAACAGTCTTTCGAAGAATGTTTTCGAATTTCGCGGAAGTTCGGCGTTTGAGCTCGAAGTCTCCACAGAAGTTTCCGCGGGTTTCGCCGAAGCGGGATTTGGCGAAACTTGTTCAGCAAAAACCAAAAGCCTTTTTTCAGCCGTTCCAAGTGGCGTACAAGTAATTAACGTCATCCACGGCTTGTCGGTGTCGAGTACAATTTTATTGACCTCTGTCGGCAAAACAACTTCTTTGCGTCGCACAACATAAGAATATCTCACGCCTTCATAATTCGCATAAAAAACATCGCCGGCTTCGAGCTTGTCCAGTTGAGCAAAAATAAACTTATAATCGCCACCATCAAAAAGATCGTTGCTCGAATGCCCACTCAAAACCGTGTTACCCACCTGCCCCGGAACACTGTTCGCGCCAGGAATTGCAAAATGCGCCACGCCGTTTTCCATAGCTTTCAACTGAGAAGTCGCGTCATTGCCGACACCATAAACCACCGGGACATCGACATTGATTTTCGGAATTATGAGCTTTGGCTGTGAACCAACAGCAACGGTAGAATTTGGCATCTGAATCGTCTCTTCGGCGGTAGCATTTCCAGGCGAAACATATGCTTCAACCGTCGCAAAAATAAGTCGATTATACTGCAAAAAAACAAACAACAAAACAACCACCATCACTGAAAAAATCGGCACAAAATGGCGAGATTTACGGATTTTTTGCGTTCGCTCGCGAGCTTTTTGCGCGATATTTTTACGAAGTTGTGCCAACGCACGCTCTTTTTTCTGCTCTTCGGTGAGATTTTCTACAACTTCCGGCTGAATGTTTGTGACTGTTTTTTTGTGATGAACTAGCGCCGCATTGTAGTAACTTTCGTAGTATTTTTGGTAATAATTTTGCCATGCCGCGTGATATCGTCGCCACTGATCTTGACTTTGATTCGATTGTTCGTGAATTTGCGCTCTCTGTTGATTTGTTTGAGGCTTAAAATCAACCGCTCCGTTTTTGACTGAATTGTTTGGAGTGGAATTGTTTGGCGCGATCGCAGGTTTTTGATTGATCGGCGAAATGACTTTTTGCGCTCCGCCAACTCCTGTTGGTTGTAGAGTTTGCGGCTGGTTCATTTGTTTAACTGGAACCGTTGGCGCCGTCGGTTGAGCTTGAAGTTTAGCTTGATCCAAAGGCGTGGTTTGAGGCGTAGAATAATTGGTTTTTCCAGAGTAAATCTGCTCGATTTTTTCGCGACGATAATTAACCACCGCTTGTTTTTGCGCGTCGGTAATTTGTGTGTTTTGTCGCTGCGGAGCCCGAATTCCTCTTGTTCGCGACTGAAAATTGTTTTTTTCGTCCATTTTCTTCTTGATTTTTCCTTACATCTATTATACAATAGAATTAGTTTTGAGTAAATAACCAAAACCTAAATGCCGTGGTGGTGGAAGTGGTAGACACGCTAGACTCAAAATCTGGTGAGCGGATAGCTCGTGCCGGTTCAAGTCCGGCCCACGGTACCAAGCAAAGAACAGCTTCTCGGAGCTGTTTTTTGTTTTAGTTGATAATCATCTTGACACGGACTAGTTCAAAGTTCCCACTGCTGTTTTTCTTGAAGCCATAAATATATTTTTCGTCCCGCGAAAGAGAAACTCCAAATTCCGACAAGGCTTCAAAAATTGAATACTTATTCGAGCCGTCAAAATCGCGAACGGTGATTTTTTCGTTTTCACGGTTATACAAAACGAAGTCATCCAACCATCGCAAATCACCGCCCGAAATTTCGTATTTCGAGCTTGTTTCGAGATCGTAATTTACGGTTTTTTGGCTTGAAGAAATCTTCAAAATTCGCATTTCGCCGTTCAGGTCAATATTTTCCGTATCAAAATCCAAAGATAAAGTTTTGGCGATTTTCGGCTGGTTGCCACCAAACCATTCGTTGCCTTTGTAGATTTTTAGCGTTTTTTCGGAAAGCACGTGGATGTAGTTTTCGCTGTAATATCGACCGATTGCGATTTTTGGTTGAGACGAAAGATTTTGCGCAACCAAAGTGGTTTTTCCGCCATTTTCAAAAATTCCAACTGAATAAACTGAATTTTCACTTTTCACATAACTCAAAATATTTTCACTATAAATATCAAAATCAATGATGCCGTCCAAAATTTTAGCCGAAATTGTCGAATTTTCGGTGTTGATTTCACGAAGCTCGTTGTTCGCCAGCGCGTAAAATTTTGTGTAGCCTTTGTCGCGGGCCGCAATTTTAGAAAAATTCAAACTAAATTCATCTGTCAAATTGTTTGATTTTTCCGCGTCAGTAAGATTAACCGCCAGCCATTCGTAATTTTCGCCATTTTTCCACTTTAAAATCGCGCGCGAAGCATTTTCGCTCAGCCCTTCTATCGAAATATTTCCAGCAATATTCGACAAGTGTTTTTCGCCTTCCGCCAAACTTCTTTCGAACAATTTTTCTGGCAAAATAATCTCGGTCGTTTTAGGATTTTCGCCAAGATCAATCAACCAAAATTTAGCAAAACCGCTCGCATCTTGACTTATCGCGAAGATTTTTTGCTTGTTTTGTGAAAATTTAATAGTTTTCAGGTTTTCTATATCAAAAAAACTCTCTGTGGTTTTATTTTTTGGAATCAGTCGAGCATAATTCAACCACAAAATCTCGCCAGCACCAACCGACGCAGTTCGCGACCACGGTTCATAACCTTCTTGAGTCATTTTAAAAGTATATTTTCCCGGAACAACTTGATACTTGGTTGTTGTTTTTTCGCTCAAAGTTTTTTCATCAATCTGAACGGTTGAGCCGCTCACATTTGTCGCAAACTGGACCAAGCCAGTCTGGACGGTTTTGCCATCGGGATTAATAATCCAGCCTTGAATCAAAAAAATCAAAACAACAACAATCGCCACCATTGCAAGCACGGTGATGAGATTTTTCAATATTATACTTATCGTCGAAGGTTTTCGTCTGTTCATAGCTAAGAATTATTATACCATATTATCTGCAATTACTCCAACGTGTGAAGAATTTTCGAAATTTCGATCGAAGCCTTCGCGCCAGATGCTGCGGCAACTATAATCTGTTTTTCGGCGTTTTCGATCGCATCTCCAACCGCAAAAATCCGCTTACTTGAAGTTTGAAATTTTTCATTCACGCAAATTTCACCAAAATTATTTAGTCGAACGTTTGATTTTTTCAAAAAATCAGTGTTCGGAATCAGCCCGACAAACTCAAAAACCGCCGGCGTCTGAATTTCGAATTTTTGAATTTCGCCGTTCTCTAGAGCTTGGTGAACCTTGACGCCACGAATTTTTTCACCGAATTCAGTTTCTTCAAAAAGCAATTCTTCGATCTCCGCCTTCAAAAAAACTTCAATTTTTCCTTCTTCAACAGCTTTTTGGAGCCGAGTTTGGAGAATTTCTTGCGCGCGAATTTTACTGCGAACGAGCAATTTTACCTTTGAAAATCGACTCAAAAACAGCGCTTCAGTCACGGCAGAATCTCCGCCGCCAACCGCAACAATCTCTTTGCCGGAGTAAATCGTACCATCGCAGGTGGCGCAAGTATGAATTCCGCGCCCAAAAAATTCGTCTTCGCGTGGCAAGCCAAGCTTTCGATATGAATTTCCTACCGCTAGCAAAACACTTCTCGCTTCGAGATTTTGGCCGTCTATTTTTAAGCGAACTTTTTCACCAAAATCTTCAATCTCGGAAACTTCACCATAAGAAATCTTGGCGCCGAATTTTTCGGCCTGCGCGCGCATTTTTTTAGCCAATTCAAAACCAGAAATCCCATCTTCAAAACCTGGATAATTTTCGATCAAATCAGAGGTCGTGGCAATTCCACCAATTACCGCTTTTTCGAAAATTCGAACAGACAAGCCGTCGCGCGCCGCATAAATTGCCGCCGAAAGTCCAGCTGGGCCGCCGCCGATAATCGCTAAATCAAGCATTAAACCCCCAAATCGTAGCTGGCTGGATCTGGCTGCGGGATTTCTTCGATTTTTGGAATCGCAAAAACAACGAATTTAAGCGGTTCATTAGCGCCGATACTTTTGCTTGAATCTTGTGAATTTGGCTGTCCAGCTTCACCGTAAGCCTTCGCCGACGGAATTGAAATTTCGCGAATTCCGCCGATCTTCATGCCTTTTACGCCTTCAGACCAGCCTTCAATCATCGAGCTGGCCGCGGTGATGGTGAGCGGAATTTTGAGCGCGCCATTTTCAAAAGAGCCGTCAAAAACCGTTCCGTCGGATTTCCAGCCGATATAATAAGCTGAATATTCAGTTTCGTCTGTAATTTCTGCGCCGTCGCCAACCTTCAAGTCATTTTTTTCGACATCAGTTTTTGAATTTACACTCGCCGCATTAAACGCGCTTGGGTATTTTTCGTAATCTTTGAAAGAATCGTAATATTTAGCCGAAAGCTCCTTGGCTTGCGCTTCGCGTTTGGCGGTGTATTTTTCGTAGTCAGCCTGATATTTGGCTATCGCTTCTTGATATTTTTGCGTGTCAGCGCGTTCATTTTTCTGCTGCAAAAAACTTGCCGCGTAAAGCGCGATGGTTGAGCCGACGGTCAAAATCAAAATCGCCCAAATCGCAATTCGCTGACCTTTTGATGTTCCAGTTTGTAATCTGTTATTTGCCATTTTCCCTCCTTAAATTAAGTAATTTTTGCGCCAAGTTTTTCGGCGATTTTTTCTAATTTTTCAACAATTTCGCGAATTTCGTCTCCAGTCAAAGTTTTTTCGAACGGAATAATTTTGAATCGCAACGAGATTGTTTTTGAATTTTCAGCCTCGTAAATGTCGATTGGCGAAATTTCGATTTCGATATTTTCCGCCAGATTTTTCGCGCTTTCGAAAGCTTTTTCGACTTCTCCGAACGAAATTTCTTGCTCGAATTTCAAGCTTAAATCTCGTTCAACAGATTGAAATTTTGAAAGTTTACGCATTTGAAGTTTTTTGTCACCCCAAATTTCGCAGAGCTTTTCGAGATTTATCTCAAAGCCGGCCGTCGCTTCTGGCAATTTCATTGATTTTTGAACCGATTTTTTGAATTCACCTAAAACGCCCAGCTTGACAAATTCTCCATTCATTGTAATTCCTAGATAGGCCGATCGCTTCGGTTCGAATCCACCATGGAGTGGATTTTCTCCTGAAAATTCGCAAACTTCTAGTTTCAAACCGAGTTTTTCGAACAAATAATTCGCGAAATATTTCGCTTGATAAAACGCATTTTTGCCTTTTTTGGCAGAATACACAAGTGCGAGATTTTTGACTTCATTCGGCACATTTTCATCTGTTAAGCCAAGCGATTTCATCGTGATCTTGTTCATTTCAAAAATCGCAAACTCATCAAATCCGCCACGAATATTTTGATTAACTTTCGAAAGTAAGCTCGGCGTCAAAGTTTGGCGATAAAACTGCAAATCCGGAGAAATTGAGTTTACAATTCGATAAGAATTTTCTGGATTTTGACCGAATTTTTCCAACAAATCACCATGAACAAATGAATATGTCAATACTTCGTTCGCACCGCCAGCCACCAAAATCTGGCGAATTTCAGCTTGAAGTTTGTCAAATTTTGAAAAATCCACACCGCGGAAAGTTCGCGTTGGTAAACGAAGCGCGATATTGTCGTAGCCGTTCAAGCGACCAACTTCCTCGATCAAATCCTCCTCGATATTCAAATCATTTCGCCAAAACGGAATCAAGAAAGTTTCAGGATTTTCAAATTTCGCCAAAACTCCAACATTTTCCAAAGTTTTTTCAATCTGCTCTTGCGAAAATTCTGTGCCCAAAACTTGGTTGATTTTATCTTTTGAAACCGAAATTTCAGACTTATTGTAATAAAAATCACCCGTCGAATCCGCCACCGCGCTCAAACTTTTGCCGCCCATCGCCAAAATTCGCTCGCCAAAAAAATCAAGCACTTTGCGCGACAACATTTCAGGAATTCCCTTAGTGAAACGCGTAATCGCCTCGCTGAAAATCCCGTGTCGCATTTGAGTATTTCGCAAATTATACAGATTAAAAGTAGCACTTTCAACCAGAATCTTCGAAGTGTTTTCATCAATCGCCGTCGAAATTCCACCCATCGCGCCAGCCAACGCAATTGCGATTTCGCCACTAGCGCCGGTCGCGATCACGATATCTTTTTCGGTCATTTTGATTTTTCGGCCGTCAAGAAGCTCAAGCCCTTCGCCATCAAAAGCATTTCGAACGGTAATTTTGATGTCGTTCGAGCCGTTCAGTTTTTCTAATTTTTCTAGGTCAAAAGTATGAAGCGGCTGCGCAGTTTCGAGCATCAAAAAGTTAGCCAGATCTGTAATTTCGTCGATCGGACGCATACCAGAGCGCAAAAGATAAGTTTTTTCGATCGTCAAATTTGGATTTCTGAAAACACCAGAAACGTCAAAAATCGCCGCGTTGTAGCGTTCACAAAGCTCGGAGTTTTGAATCTCGATTTCGATTTTACGACTTTCGTTTGCTTCGAATTTCGCCTGCTTCATGAATTCAGGTTCAACAAATTTTTGCCCCAAAATTCCCGCAACTTCGCGCGCAAGACCAATAATTCCAAAACAATCTGGGCGATGTGTCAAGCTTTTATTTTCGACTTCGAGCAAGAAATCATTGAGTTCGAATTTTTCAGCAAAAGAATCGCCAGCCTGAACGCCATTTTCGAAAACTTCCGGCGAAATCTCAAGAATTCCGTCGTGTTCGTCGCCAAGCGCAAGCTCACGCAAGCTCGCAATCATTCCGTTGCTCATATTTCCCATTAGTTTTCGCGCGCCGAGTTTGAAGTTTTCGCCGCCGAAAGTTTCTGGCACGATTGATTCTGGCGGAAGCCACGCCACAAAAATCCCGCCGCGAACATTTGGCGCACCACAAACCACTTGAATAAAGCCGTTTTCGTCGCGCTCAACACCTTGACGAACGCCGCCGTCATCGATTTTACACAAATTCAAATGGTCGGAATTTTCGACTTTTTCAGCCGAAACAACCCGCGTAATAATCACATCTTTATATTTTTCGCCAAGGTTTTCAGCACCTTCAATTTCGACAAGTCGCGCGCCGATAAGCGTGGCGAGCTCGTCGATTTCTGGCAAGTTCGGCACAAATTTTTTAAGCCAATTTACTGAAATTATCATTTTTACTCCTTAAAATTTCTTCTAAAACTTCCTTCTGCTCTACTTCGTGAAAATGCTTCCCTGATTTTTCGACAACTCTGTGGTTGGCATTTTTCAATTTCCCTTTAAGAATATCCAATGATTTTAGAATATCTTCAGATTCTTCTTTGGCTTCAAGCAATACCACGCCTTCGGAAGTCTTTTTTGATAATTCTTCGTCAACCTCGAATTCAAAAAACGATTCATCAAAGTTATGTTTCTCATTATCTGTAAAAGTTCCAATCCAAGGTGAAAGCAAAATCAATTTCTTAATCTGAATATTTTTTTCACTCAAATATCTAACCAGAAAACCACCGCCACAAGACCAGCCGATAAGGATTGTATCTTCATCTGGCTTAAATCTATCAAGTTCCTTTTTCCAGATCTCATAGTTCGGACTATAAGAATTTGGCATTTCTATCGCTACAGCGTGAATGTTATTTATAATCAACTGTTTTGATAACCAAGGAATAAACGCCGCATTACTAGGAGAAGGCCTGTCTGGATTTTTCCAGCTCTCAAAATGAGACCAGCCATGAATAATGATAGCTCTCCTCACCCTAAAACTCCCTCAAAAATTCCAATTTTCCACTTTCGAAATAACGAATATCCGAAATTCCGTATTTCAACATCACGAGCCGCTCGATTCCGCCACCCCAAGCGAAACCGCGATATTTTTTCGAATCGATTCCGGCTGCTTCAAGCACATTCGGATGAATCATTCCGCAACCAAGCATTTCGAGCCATTCGCCGGATTTTCCGCCCAAGCTGGCTGGTTTTTCGATCAAAAATTCCAAGCTCGGTTCGGTAAAAGGAAAATATCCCGGCTGAGTTTTGATCTGTAATTTCTGACCATAATATTCTTCAAAAAAGGCGTGAAGCGTGCCGAGCATTTCGGCCAAATTCGCTTTTTCAGATACGAAAACACCTTCGCACTGATAAAAAGTGTGCTCGTGCGTGGCGTCCAAATCTTCGTTTCGAAAAACACGACCATAAGAAACGTGCGCAATCTGACCGTGTTCTTCAAGATGTTTTTTGCCGTGCTTCAAAACGCGATTTTGCATTGTGCTGGTGTGAGCTGGCGGAATGAAACCTTCTTCTGTTCGAAAAGTGTCGTAGCCGTCGCGCGCAGGGTGATTTTCGGGGAAGTTTAGCGCACCGAACATATTCCAATCGTTGTCGATTTGGCGAGATTCAACGGCTTCAAAGCCCATTCGCGTATAGATATCAACCACGCGTTCGAGTTCTTTTTGGAGCGGATGAGCAGAGCCATTTTTCGCACTCAAAAGGTTTGGTTTTGCTGAAATTTTCTCTGGCGAACTTGACGCAAACGGCGCCGAAATGTCGAGTTTTTCGACCGAATTATTTTCTTTTTCGGCCAAAATTTCTTCAACTCGCGCCTGAATTTCATTCTTCAAATCATTAACTTGCGCACCAAAAAGCCCTTTTTGCTCGTTTGGCAAAGTCGGAATAATTTTGTATAATTCCTTGATTTTTGGAGATTTCAAAATCGCCGTCGGGTCAGACAACTGCGAAAGCTCCTCCAAAAGTTCGTTTCGTATCTGTTGAATTTGTTCCATATTACTTTAAATTATATCACAAAAAGCCAAACTTGTCATGATAAATATGTTTTTTGGAACTAAATTGATTTTTTGGAATTTTCGAATTCGTTTTTTGAAAAATCCAGTACAAAACCCTCGCAAATCTCAAAAATCTGCGGGAGTTTTTCACTTTCGGCTTTACTGAATTTTGCCAGCACAAAATCCGCCGAATCCATTTTCGCCAAAAAATCGTTCGCGATGCCGATTTTTACTCGCGGAAAATCTTTACCAAACACCGAAATAAGCGATCTCAATCCGTTATTTCCGGCATCGCTTCCCGATTTTCGTGTTCGCACCACACCAAAATCAAGCGACAAATCGTCGTGAATCGCCAAAAAATCGTCCCGAAAATCCACTTTGTAAAAATCGCAAAGCGCGCGCGCCGAAAATCCAGTTTCGTTGTAGTAGGTTCGCGGTTTTACGAGCAAGATTTTTTCGCCACTCAAAGAAATTTCCGCCAAATCCGCCCGAAATTTCGCTTTCTCCACGAACTTCGCACCGAATTTTTCCGCCAAAAAATCAGCAAAAGCAAACGCCACATTATGACGTGTGCCTGCGTATTTTTCGGGGAAATTCCCTTGAAATAGAATTATTTTCATTATTTTTTCGAGATTTCTATGCCCATTTTGGCTAATTTTTCGTCACGTTTTCGTTCGCGTTTATTCGAAATATCGCTGGCTTTTTTGAGCGCGCCAGAAGCTTTATTGATCGGATCTTTGCCGGCCGCAACGCGAGCGCGGTTTTCTTTGATTTGTTTTTCGTCGCGGAAAGAAAATTTAATTGGCGTTCCCGAAAAATCAAAATTCTCGCGAATCAAGCGCTCCAAATATCGCTTATAACTCCAGTGGACAAACTTCAAATTCGAACCGTGAATAATAAACCACGGCGGATTGCTGTCGCTTTGCGAAATGTATCGAAGTTTCGGATGAGTGTTTTTGAGACCAGCTGGCGGATGTTTTTGCGACGCTTTTTGAAGAAGCTGATTCAAAATCGAAGTTTTCGCGATTCGTTTTCGGTTGCGGTCAACTTTCAAAATCAGGTCGAAAATTTTGGTGACATTTTGCCCAGTTTTGCTCGAAGTAAAAATAAGTGGCGCCCAAGGTGTAAATTTGAAATAATAAGCAATTCGCGGAGCTAACGCGTCGCGAGTGTAAGCGTCTTTACCTTCGACGCTATCCCATTTACTCACCACGATAATCATCCCTTTGCCGGCGTCGTTAATTAAGCCAGCGATTCGTTGATCGAGCTGAGTATTTAGTTCGTTGGCGTCCATCAAAAGAAGACAAATGTCGGCTTCGTCGATCGCGCTCAAAGTTCGAAGCACGGAGAATTTTTCGATTCCAACTTCTTGTTTTCCGGGTTTTCGCATTCCGGCTGTGTCAATAATTTCGATTTTTTGCTCGTTGAAGCGAATTTCTGCTCGGTTGACGTCGCGAGTTGTTCCCGCAACATTCGCAACAATCGCCTGTTGTTTGCCCGCCAAAGTGTTAAACAAGTAAGATTTTCCGGCATTTGGTCGGCCAACTAAAGCGACCTTAATAACATCCTCTTCAGATTTTTCTTCACGAACTTTTGGAATTCGCTCCGAGATTTCGAAAAGCAAATCCTCAACGCCGGAGTTATGCTCAGCCGAAGTTCGAACGATCGGCTTCACGCCAAGTCGCACAAATTCTTCATTCGACAAATTACCTTTGAGATCTGTTTTGTTCAAAACCAAAATCACAGGTTTTCGAGATTTCAATGCTTTTTTCGCGATCAAGCGATCTTCGTTCGAAAACGGCTTCGTACTATCAAGAACCGCCAAAATCAAATCAGAAGAGTCAACCGCATCTTGAATTTGCTCTTGAATTGTCGCCTCGAATTCATCATTCGGATCTTTCAAACCAGCCGTATCAATCAGCCAGAAATTTTGCTTTTTATAAGAAACTTTTCCCAGAACGCTGTCGCGGGTCGTTCCGGCTTCGCGAGCCACAACGGCTTGCTGAGATTTTAGCATACGATTAAAAAGCGAAGATTTTCCAACATTCGCCTGCCCGACAATCGCAACTTTAGGAAGATTTTTTGACATAATAACTAAATTATAACAGATTTCGCAAGAAAAATCAATCCGCGAGATTATTTTACATCAATTTCAAAAAAGTCGCCGCTCAGCAAATCTTCTGGCAAAAAATACGCACCAAAAATCGTGCGGTGCAGTTCGCAAACCTCGTAGCCAACAGCCGCAAAAGTTCGACGAATTTGGCGATTTCGACCTTCGCTCATCGAGACTTTCCATTTTTTGCGCTCGTCATCAAGCCGTTCAAGGCCAAGTTGCGATTTTCCGTCCGGCAAATTAATACCAAAATCAGCGATCATTTGCTGATGAAGCGGAGCGAGTGGCGCGTTCAATTCGACCAAATATTCTTTGATTTTTCGAAACTTCGGGTGAGTCATTCGAAACGCAAAATCGCCATCATTCGTCAAAAGCAAAAGCCCGCTCGAATCTTTATCGAGCCGACCAACCGGTTTCAAACTGTGGTATTTTTTTGGCAAAATCGCATAAATTGTCTCGTTTTCACCTTGTTTTTTTCGCGAGCAAACATATCCGCGCGGTTTATTCATCAATAAATAAACAAATTCTTGCTTTTTTGAAGAGATAATTTTATCACCAAGTTTAATTTCATCCGAACTCAAAAATCTCGCGCCGAGTTCGGCTTTTTTGCCATTGATTGAGACTTTGCCATTCGAAATCAGCTCATCAGCCTGGCGCCGAGAAATGCCAAGCTGTAAAGCCAAAAACTTGTTGAGCCTTTCCACTTAGCGCGCTCCGAATTGAGGTTGCTCCGAGCTATTCTGTTGAACTGGCTGCTGAGAAAAGTCATCAGAAACCGGTATATCTACACTTGTCGATTGTTGAGAAAATCCGCCCAAAACATTCTCGAGTTCTGCCGCAAATTGAGCTTCTCGAGCTTCAGATTCAGGGCTTTGAACTGGCGGCTGAATCACTCTTTCGCCCAAACCAGCTGGTCTATCTGTCGAAAACGGAGCCGTCGGCTGAGGGAGTGTGCTTTGCGAAGATTGAGCGTATTGCATTGCTTCATGTTGATCTGGTAAAAACTGAACCGGAGCGGTTGACTGCGGCTGAACTGGAGTAGCTGGCGCTGGTTGTGGGATTGGTTGTGGTGCCGGTTGAGACATTTGTGCTGGTTGTGGCGCAACCGGTCGAGTAATTGGTTGCGGCGCTGGACGATTAAGGTTAGATAAAGTTGGAACTTCTCTAGTCGGTTGCGGAGCAGATGTTCTTGGCGCAGAAAAATTCTGCTGACTAAAATCAATATCGCTTTGAACCGGGGTAGTTGGTTGTGGCCGAACTGGAGTTTGTGGGTCCTGAACTGGAGTAGCTGGAGCTGGTTGTGGGATTTGTGCCGGCTGCAGATCCCGAGCAGGCTGTTCAACAGTAGGCGTACTCTCTTCTTGAGAAGGTGCGTTTTTGTCGGCAATTCGCTGTTCAGCAGTCAAATGGCCATCACCTAAAACTTCATGAACCGTTTTTACGACATCTTCAATGCCGACCTGCGACTTCACCAGATACCTGTCAGCGCCAAGCTGTTCGCCACGCTTTCGCTGATCTTCACTCGATAGCGCGGTCATCATGATAACCTTAATTCCGCGTGTTGGCGGATTGGCGCGCAAAATATCCAGCATATCAAATCCTGAAACTCGCGGCATCATCACATCGCTAATAATCAAATTAGGCAATTCTTTTACCGCCATCGCTAGCGCTTCTTCGCCGTCGCCCGCCGAAACAATGTCGTAACCTTCTGCGAGCAATCGAACGCCATAAATTTCTCGCAAGCTTTTGTCGTCTTCTACCAATAAAATCTTTGTCATACTACTCCTATTATATATTATTTTGAAAGTTTTTCCATAGTTTTTTATGCTTATTATTTTATATTTTGGCGCTCGGCAACCATCCTTTTTACGTATTCTTCGCGCATTTTTTCGATATCAGAAAGTGTTGGTGGGTTGTTCTGGGCGGGATGGTTGTATGTTTCTGGCGGTGAAATGTTTTGTGGCTGGGCGGGAATATCTTGAGCGGGCGAGGCCGGTTGAGATTCTTGCGGAAAATATGGATTTTGCGCGTTTTGGTAATTTTGTCGAGACCTTTCTTCGCGCATTTTCGCGTCGTTTGCGGCTTTTTGTTTGGCGTAATACTGCTGTAATTGATACTCGCGAATGGCTTGCTCCTGCGAAAAATACTGCGCAGGCGAAGTTTGAGAATCTTGAGTTGGCCCTTGCTCAACACTTTGATTTTTTATGGATTCTATTTCTTTGGTGTTTTCGATAATTTCTTTCGAGCTGTCAAAAATCTGATCTTTATTTTCCGCTTTTGCTTCGGCTTGAGATTTTTCGAGCTCTTTTTCTTTGAATTTTTCGGCTTGTTCGCGCGTCAATCTTGGCAAACTAACAGTAAAAACGCTCCCTTTTTGATATTCACTCTCCAAAGAAAGTTTTCCGTTCATAGACTCCACCAATTTTCGTGAAAGATAAAGCCCCAGTCCCGTTCCGCCGATTTCGCGAGTTTCGGAGTTGTCGACGCGGTAGAATTTCTGGAACAGATGCGGAATATCTTCGGCCGGAATGCCGATTCCTGAATCTCTAACAGATATAAATACGTTTTGATTATCACCCGAAACGCTCACCGAAACCTTGCCTTTTGGTGTGTATTTTATGGCATTTTCGAATAAATTATCAAGAACTTCGTGCAAATGATCTTTATCAACGTGAATAAAATAAACTGGCGACAGGATTTTTTCTCCTGATTTTTTTTCATCAAGTTCAAAAACATAATCCAAACCTTTGTCGCTAGCCTTCGCACGCAGTCCATCCCAAATATTTCGCGAAAATTCAACCGCATCCAAAACCACCGGCTCGTTTTTCAGGCGACCGTCTTCAGCCTTAGTGATGTCCAGCAAATCCTGAAAAAGCTGACCCAAATGCTGCGTGTTTTCGTGGGCTTTTTCGAGGTATTTTTTTGCTCGCTCGTCAATTGTGGCAGTGGCTGGATTAAGCGCAAGACCGATGTAGCCTTCGATACTCGCAACTGGCGTGCGCATTTCATGGCTGGCGGTCGAAATAAACTCAGTTTGTTCGCGATTTTCCTGAAGTTCTTTTGCTATATTTCGAAAAACCACAACCAAACCGGTTTTTTGTTCGTCGATTGAATTTATCCTGATAAAAATCGGGGTGTTTTTTCCGCTTTGAGTTTTGGCGAACAGTTCTCGACTAGTGAAACATTCAAAATTCACCAAAGCCTTACGAATTGGATTTTGCTCTCTAGAAAAAAGATTTCCATCCCTGTCGCACAACAAAAAAACAGATTCAAAAACTAAACCAGTCGCATCGCCATTACTCCAGCCGATCATTTCTTCGGCGGCTTGGTTGATAATTCGGATATTTCCGTCTGGATCGATCGCCAAAACGCCGTCATCAATCGCGCTCAAAACAGCCTGTCCGTCACCCCAAGCGCCGTCAGATTTTCGGTTTTTTGCTAAATCTTGTTTCTTAAATATCCCAAACATTCCCAACCCTTTAATGCTTCAATTTTATCACAGTTTTATCTAAAAATCAAACCGCTTATGCTTGGGAAAACCAAATAAAATAGCCCAGCGCAATCAAAAAAGCAACACCAAGTAACAACCAAACAAGCGCCAAACCAGTCGTTTCTTTTGTGTTTTCAAGATATTTTGAATCTTCGGGCGAGAATCCCGCCGTCTCAGGCTTGTCGCCGCCAGCCAACGAATTTTTTACCGCTTTTTCGCGCAAATCCGCCGCGATTCTCTCCTGTAATTTAGTTTTGTTATTTTCCTGTTCTACATATAAAGCCATAATATTTATATTTTATCATAAGCATCAAAATTTTGAAAATTTAAACAGATTATGCTAAAATGGTAAAGTATAATTTAAAGGAGGAAAAATGGCAAAAAAGAAAGCCACTTCAAAAAAATCCGTCGCAAAAACCACAGTAAAAGCTGAAAAAGCGACAGTAAAATCAGTTAAAAAAGTAGAATCAACCGCAAAAATCGCGTCAAGTTCTGTGTCTCTTCTCGATAGAATTTCACAGCCAAAAGTTCTCGCTTCATTGGCTGCCGAATTCGTCGGAACATTTTTGCTTACAGCGATAATTTTAGCCAGCTCAGGTCAACCTTTGGCGTTGATTTTTGGACTAATGGCTATCGTGTTGATCGTCGGCAACGTTTCTGGCGCGCACGTCAATCCACTTATTACGGTTGGCGCTTGGGCAACAAAACGAATCGGCCACTTCAAAATGCTTGGCTATATCATCGCACAACTTTTGGGTGCCATGCTAGCGTTTGTAGTATTAAAAGCCTTTGTTGACGCTGCTCCAGCCGTTTCGCAAGAAGCGCTCTACTACGGCGAAACTGCGGCTTCGCTATTTACCGCAAGCAAAATTCCAGCTGGTTATGAGTGGGGAATTCTCCTTGCCGAACTTCTCGGATCATTTATTTTTGCTTTCGCCGTTGCTCACGTAACTGCCGACAAAAAACACAATTCGACATCTGTTGCGCTTGGCGTTGGTGGCGGTTTGTTTGTAGCGGTTATGATCGCATCTTCAGCAGCAAATATGCTAAAAGGAAGTTCAATCTTGAACCCAGCTGCAGCCATCGCGCTCCAAGCCTTCACAGTTAAAGAAACCAACACGCTTTGGGCTATCGCAATTTACGTTGGCGCAGCACTAATTGGTGGACTAGCAGGATTCGGATTTAGCGAACTTCTTCGTAAAAATTCAGAAAAATAATCCCACAAAAATAAAATAAATCAGCCTTCATTTCGAAAGGCTGATTTATTTTATTCGCCGAGTTGCGGCTTGTCAATTTGCTGCGGATCCACGCCCGAAGCCGAACTTTCGCCAGCGATTCGCACAACATCTTTGTCGATTTTGCCAAGTTCGCGATGCGCGTTATTGTAATGACCAACTGTCGTACCGAGCGATTTTCCGAGCTTAGTCATCAGATCTTCATATTTTTGAATATGAACTGAAAGCTGTCCGACGCGTTTTTGGATCTCTTTGCTTTGCTCTTCAATTTGAAGCGATTTCAAGCCCTGCAAAACTGTTTGAAGATACGCCATAAAACTGGTTGGGCTCACAACAATCACGCGCTTGTCGCCAAAAGCATATTCGATTAAATCGCGCTCGCTGCCACCCGCGCCGACTTTTCCGACCAGCATATCATAATAAAGGCTCTCGCTCGGGATAAACATAAACGCAAAATCCATCGTGTTTTCGCTTGGGCGGATGTATTTAGAAGTTTCGTCGATGCGTTTTTTCAGATCGTCGCGAACCTTTTTTTCGAGCAATTTTCGTTCTTCGCCGTCCGCTTCGAGCATTCGATTGTAATTTTCGAGGCTAAATTTCGAATCGACCGGCAAAATTTTATTTTTGTCCAAAAAAATAGCTGCGTCCACAATTTCGCCATTTTCGAACTTATATTGAAGCGAAAAAGCATTCGGCGGCAAGATATTTTCGAGAACTTGTCGCAAATAAAACTCGCCAAAAACTCCGCGCTGCTTTGGATTTTGAAGCACATTTTGAAGTGTTTTCAGCTCGCTCGCCACATCGACAACGCGCTTGTTGGTTTCGTCCAGCTTCGTCAAACGCTTGCTAACTTCATCGACGATTTTCGTGCTTTCTGAAAGCTGTTTTTGAACCGAATTTTGAATCTGAAGATTATTTCGCTCCAACTTTTCGCTAACTTTTTCGTTCAGATTGGTAAAATTTTCCCCGAATTTTTCGGTCATCGAAAGCAAAGTTTTATTCAGCTCGATCAAATCTGTCTTCATCATATTTAGCGACGCTGTTTTTTCGAGATTTTCGCGATCAAGATTTTCGCGAACGTTTTTTTCGATTTTCGAAACTGCAAAAAATCCAAAAATCCCAATCAAAACTACAACCGCCAAAATCACCCAAATTAAAATTTCCATTTTTCCTCCCTTTTCTTAGCTTCAATTATATCAAATTTCGCCAAAATAAAAAAGCGACGATTTTATTCGCCGCTTCGTGTTTGCGCTAACCAATTGCCACAAGCTGAACTGTTCGCATACTCATTCCGCCAGCCGACCAACTGATGATTTCGTTGACTTTTCGGCCAAGCAAACTTCTGCCGAGCGGACTTTCTGCCGAAATTCGCCCGCTCAAAGGATCAGCCTCGATGCTTTCGACCAGCTGAAATCGCATGATTTTTCCTGTCGCTTTATCGAGAAGCTCCACAAACGAGCCGAGCGCAACTTTGACGCTATTTTTGCGTTTCGGTAAGATTTTGGCGTTGTGAATTTGAAAACGTTTTTCGCTCAAATCAGATTGAATCGCATCAAGTCGCGCCATAATTTCACTTTGACGAATTGCATCGTCGCGCACGTCGTCGTGGCGAAGTTCGAGCTCCAGCATTCGTTCTTCATGCTCCAATTTTGAGATTTTTCTCCTTAATTCTTTTAGTCCTTGTTTCGATAAATAAATTTTCATTCTTCCTCCTTTGTAGTTTTTGGGCTACATTTTTATTATAAAATGCTACGCTTAAATTTGGCTTAAAATTTAAAAAATGATACAATATAAATATATGAAAAATAAATCTTTCGCCAAAATCAATCTGTTTTTTGCTTCGATTAAAAAGTCCGTCGCTTCTTTTCGGCGAAAATTTCTTAAACCATTTTGGCAGAAATTCTCAGAAAAACTACCACGAACCAGCCGATTTTTAACCAGTCGCACAAATCTAAAAAACTTAATGTTCATCTTGAAATTTGGCGCGATAATTTTGGCGGGGATCGTTTCGGTTTGGTATATTTTCGACAAGCAATATGGCGCGGAATCCACCGAATTTATCCGCCTTCACCCAGAAATAACCGGTTATAGCACGCTAATTATGATTTTTGTGGCGTTTTTGTTTTTTGGAATTATCGGCAACGTCGTTTGGTCGATTGGTGCGCTTTTTTCTATAATAATAGTAGTAATGTTCATCAACGAAGAAAAAATGCGCTCGCGAAACACGCCGTTCATGATCGAAGATTTATCGATGACTTCGGAGGCTGGCTCGCTAACAGATATGATAAACTGGACGAATTTATTTTGGGCACTTTTTACGATCGTGGCAATTCTCGTGGTGTGCTTTTTTGTCAACAAACTTCTCAAAAAAATCTCGCACCACAAATTCTCAAAAAAGTACAAATATCTAGCCCAAATTATCATCGTCACATCAAGCATAACACTGCTTTCGTATCACACTGATTTTTTGCGAACCAAGCTTTCCGATCAAGGCAAAACCACCGTGCGCGTCGATTGGCTAAATTCAACCATTGATTTCACAAACCCTGCCTACAATTACTCCGAGAACGGCTACATCGTCGGAACGATCAGCGCGCTTCAATCAAACGCGCAAAAAAAGCCAGAAGGCTATTCGAAAGCCAAAATCCAAGAAATTGTCGAAAAATACACCAAACTAGCCAACCAAGAAAACAAAAACCGCCAAAACAACATTTCTGACGAAAAAGTCAACATCGTCTTCGTCATGAGCGAAAGTTTCGCTGACCCCGCAAAAATCAAACACATTTATGACTACGGAAGCACCGATCCGATTCCTTACACTCGATCAATTATGGAAAAATACTCTTCTGGGCAAGCAACCACAGCCGAATATGGTGGCGGAACAGCCAACGTGGAGTTCGAGGCACTAACTGGACTTTCTAATTATTTTTTGAACACAATACCTTACACTTCTCTCGTTTCGGGAAATTCTTCGGTTCCGTCAATCGCCAAAACTCTCAAATCAAACGGCTACTCAACAACCGCAATTCACCCTTACGCAAAAACCATGTACAAGCGAAATTTAGTTTATCCTAACTTGGGAATCGACAATTTCATCGGGCTGGACGCTATGAAAAATCCAACCAAGCTCGAAAATTCACGCTACGTTTCAGATCAATCCGCCTTCAATCAAGTGATAGAAACGCTAAATCAAACCGACGGCGCGGACTTTGTCCATCTGGTGACCATGCAAAATCATATGCCTTACAGTGGCGGAACATACAATACGCGAAGTTTTCCAATAACGAATATTTCCGGCAAAGACAGCGACGTTGTGGCTTGGGAAACATATCTTGAAGGCATCAATAAATCCGATGAAGCGCTAAAAAACTTCATCGAAAAAATTCAAACTTCAGATGAAAAAACCATGGTTGTTTTTTGGGGCGACCACTGGCCGGGCATCGCCGAACCGCTTTTCGAAAACTACCAAGAAAAAAACGACGTTCAGCGAACTCCGCTCTTTATTTACAGCAATTTCCAAACCGACAAAAAATCTCTTGGAATCACCAGCCTGAATTACCTTCAAGTGAAAGTTCTCGATCAGATCGGCGCTAAATTGTCGCCATTTCAGCAGCTTCTTCTGGAAAATTCTAAAAATAACTCAGCTCTAACCAAAAAAGAAACCGTCAATAAAACCGAGGCTTTGAGCGATTACGAAATGATCGAATACGACATTTTGAGCGGCGGAAAATACAGCTTAGGAGAATTTTACGGCTACGAAAATTAAATAAGTCTCCCAGGGAGACTTATTTTTACTTGCCAAAAATCAAATGGAGGTAATCTTTCATCATGCGCGCGCCGGATATGACCGGCAAATATTCAGCTAGCTGGCGACGAATCTGCCGCGCCAACAAATCATTATTTTTGTAGATTCGCGCCGCTCGATTCATCTGTTCGTAGAGCGAGCGAACTTCCGCATCGTAATTCGCGCCAACAACTTCCAAACACGGAACAGGCGAAATATCCGCCACACCGCCGTCCGCCGTCGAAATCAAAAGTTTCAAATTCGCCAAATCCTTCATAAACGAAGTTCCGCAAGCTTCCAAGCCGACGATCGGCACATTTATCGCCACATCCGAACCGACCGCCAACGCCAAGCCGAGCTCTTCGTCATAATCTTGAATGTAGTGGACTCGTTCGCGCAAAAGTTCGTCGCTCTCTATTTTCGAAAGCACGGCGTGAAGCATTTCGCGCATTTTTTCGTCGCCTTGATGAACTTTTCCAGCCAAAATATAATGAGCGTTATTTTCGCGGAGAATTCGCTTCAATTTTTCCAGATCCTCAAAAGGCATCCACGGACGCTTATAGCTCACGAACCGACGCTTGAAGTCGAAAACCAACGCATCTTCGGGAATTTGAACCGTTTCGCCACGCTGATTTTTGCGCCCAAGTAGAATTTCATTTAATTTCGCGCGCCCAAGTCGTTTCAGCTCGATGATTTCATTAGCCGAAAGATTTTGCAAATTCTGCTTAAAATCATCCGTCGGCAAACCAAATTTATCAAAAATCTCGCGCTGTTCAAGTTTCGCCAGAATTTCTGGCAAAACCCAAGTTGGAAGATCAATTCCGTTGGTGACGGCCTTGAATTTCACCTTGTCGCCATTGATGTCGCGATAATCAGCCACGCGCGCGTGAAGTCGCGAAACTCCGTTTTTCGCTTCGGCGAGCTCAATCGTAAGCGTCGAAAGCTTCAGCCGACCATCTCGAAACAACCCCGAAATCCAAGTTTTTAGCGCCGAAGATTGAATGTTCGGCATGACAATTCGCGCAAACTGCTCGAAAGAAAATTCGCTTTCCGCCGCTTGAACCAAAGTGTGATTCGTGTAGAGCGTGTGCTTCCGAACATAAACGATCGCCTCATAGAGATTCATTCCGTTTCGAACGAGCTCATCTAGGCGCGCAACAGCCGCAAAAATTGTCGCGGTTTCATTCAGCTGAATCACAGCAGGCTTCAAGCCGATCATTTTCAAAGCGTTATATCCACCAAAACCAAGCGAAACTTCCTGATAAAGTCGATGATCGCCCGAACCGTCGCCAGCATAGAGCTCGCCAAAATTGCTTTCACCCATCGTCAAAAAGCGAGTCGAGCCAAGCACTTTCTGAAAAATATTTAAGCGTGCTGGCGGCATTCCTTCGGTGTAAATTTCGACATCATCAAGATATTCGAAGCCATAATCTTCGGGGCTGACAGGTAGAAGCTCTTCTTTTTGTGACAAATTTTCAATCGATTGGTGGATTTCATGACGATAAAAAGGCGTCACACAAACAAATGGAATCTCTAATTTTTCAGCCACACGGCGAGTGTCGGCCGCCAAAACGCCAAGCCCGCCACCACCTTTAATGCCGTTTGATTTGTCGTAAACTTCCATCGTAAAATAAACATACGGTCGCTCTGGCGAAAGTTTTTTAGTTAAATTCGCCCGCTCAATCGCCTCATAAAATTCACTTACGTCTTCGATATTTTGCGTTTTTTGTCGCCGATTTATTTTTTCGAAATAATTTTCCATTTCCCACCTTAAATGCTTATGTTTTACTCTATTTTACCAAATTTTTGAAAAATTTTCAACAAAACAAAAGAACTCTCCGTTTCCAGAAAGTTCTTTCGAAAATTAAGCTTCAGTTTCTTCGGCTGCTTCTTCTTTTGGTTGGTTGCGGCGAAGTTTTTCCGCATTTTTGATTGCGCGAGTTTTTTGCGCTGGTTTTTTAACCCATTTTGGCATTTCGATACCAGCTTCTTCCAAAAGTTTTACAACTCGTGGAGTTGGCTGTGCGCCGTTGTAAAGATATTTTTCGGCCAATTCTTTTTCGATTTTGGCTTCTTTTGTATGTGGGTTGTATGAACCAACATAGCTAACTACGCGCCCACTCGACGGATGTCGATGCGCTTCCTGAACCGCCAAGCGATAAACAGGATAACCTTTGCGACCAAGTCGCTGTAATCTGATTGCTAGCATTCTTTTTTCCCTTTATTAAATTTATTAGCTTTTATATTTTATCAAAAAAATCACGAAAAATCAAGACTATTTGCCGGATTTGTATTTTTTGATTGCTGCGCGCGCTGCTTCTTGCTGAGCAATTTGCTTGCTTGGACCTTCACCTTCACCCATTTTTTTCTCGCCAACAAAAACACCAAGCGTGAAGATTTTTTCGTGATCTGGGCCAACTTCTGTCAAAACGCGATAAACTGGCGTAAAACCGTCGCGAGCTTGCGAAATTTCCTGAAGATAACTCTTTGGATCGCGCCAAGATTCTTCTTCGAGAATTTGCGGCAAAGTGCTCAAAATGTTGTCGGTGATGTATTTTTTGGCCGCTTCATAGCCTTGGTCGAGATAAATCGCGCCAGTGGTCGCCTCGAAAGCATTCGCAAGAATCGCCATGCGCGCCCTGCTCGAACCTTGTTTTTCGCCACGGCTCATTCGGATAAGCTTTTCGTAACCAAGCCGATCACCCGCTGCCGAAATACTTTCGGTTCGCACCAGCGCCGAACGCCAAGCCGTCAAAATTCCTTCTGGCTCGCTATAATTCGAAAAAAGAAAATCCGTCACCACAAGCTCAAGCACCGCGTCGCCCAAAAATTCAAGCCGTTCGTTGTGCTCGCTGGCAGATTTTTTGTGCTCGTTCAAATAACTTCGGTGCGTCAAAGCTGTCACCAAAAGCTGAATGTCGTTAAAGTCATAGCCGAGCTTTTCCTTTGCCCAATCGTGATATGGCGTGAGTAAAATTCCACTCATTACAACTTCTCCTGTCTGATTTTTTTCATCGCAAGCAAAATCAATTTGCCGATATCTTCATATTCAATCACATCCAAGGCTTCGGCAAAACTAAACCACTTAATTCCATGCATCCAATCTTCCTTTTTGATCGCATCAGTATTGCCAAGCGCTTTCACCAAAAAAACTTGTGTCGTCATCAAAACGAGTTTGTCGATACGTCGATATCGAAAATTTATCTTCCCGAGCCAGCTCAAAACTTCCACATCGTGAAGCCCAGCTTCTTCGCCGATTTCGCGCTTGGCGGTTTCCTGCGCGGTTTCGCCTTCTTCGATATGACCTTTCGGAATTGTCCAGCGGTCTTTCGCATCTTGAATCAACAAAATCTCAACTTCACCTTTTTTATTGTGTCGAAAAATCACACCGCCAGCCGTCGGCTCACGGACGATTTCATTGATTGAGACGCGTCGAGTTTTGCTGAAATATTTCTTAAAGTGTTCGACCTGCTTCTTCGCCATTTTGTTCCTCCACAAAAAGTTTATAAGCCGTTCCAAGCACGCCATTGATAAACTTACTTGAATTATCGGAACCAAACGCCTTCGCAAGTTCAACCGCTTCGTTGATCGCTACTTTTGGCGGAACAGTTTCTCGCATATAAAGCAACTCAAAAAGCCCGATTCGCAGAACGTTGCGGTCAATTCGCGAAATTTGCGAAATTGGCCATTCTGGCGCCATCGGCTGAAGTTTCGAATCCAGTTCAACTTGTCGTTCAATTACCCCGTTTAATAAATCCTGAACGAATTGTTTGTCGCCAATCGTATCTTCATAACGCGACATGTTTCGCGTGATGATTTCCGCCAAATTTGCGTTTTCGTCCTTTGACTGCAAGCGAAATTCATACTCATATAAAGTTTGTAAAACGACAATTCGTCCTAAGTGTCTATTCGATGCCATTGCGTAAGGTTCTTTCCTATCTTAAATTTTATTAAAAAATAAACCGCTAACAGACTAAGCTGCTAGGGTTTTATTTTCTTCGAGTTGCTTGTTTAGAGCTTTTCCAGATTGTTTTTTAGTTGTAAAAACTTTTACTGGTGATTTTTTATTAACTCGTCGAGCCAAGTCGAGGCGCAAATGACTGCGTCGCAAACCTGTTTTTCGCGGGCTACTCTGCTTTTTTGGCTGTGCCATTTAAAGTTTCTCCTTTAGGTTATTATTTGCCTTTGGAATAATTATACACGACTTTTACAGATAAATCAAGCCTGTTTTTTATAAAAACTATTGACATAAGGATTTTTTTGTGTTATAATACCGTCATAATAACAAATTAAAAACAAAAAAGGAAATATGGAAAAAACCTACATATCAAACAATGGCGCATGGGAAGCATCCATGATTCACGCCGAGCGAGAACGTCAACGAGCTATTGAAGCGCAACAAGCAAAAGAAGCACAAGAAACGAAGCCCGAACAACCAAAAAACTACAACCGCAGCCCATCACGAAAAAATAAACTCGCGAAAGGTATGGCTCACGTCGCAATAGCCGCTTCGCTCTTTGGTGGCGTAAAAGGTCTTTATGACTACGCTCAAAATGACTCTACGATTGACCGTTCAGAAAAACAAGTTAAATTTGAAGAAACTTCTTCTCAGGATCTCGACAATAATCCCGACAACCTGGACGAATACGAACTTATCGCGGAGGCTGGCAATGAGCAGTTCGTGGTAAATCTTGAGCCAGAAGACGCTATTCGAACTAACGACGAAGACTACACTTATCATTATCATCGCGAAAACAACCCGACACATACCGCTTTAGCCAAAAACATCGACGACAAAACTCACTTTTTCGAGATTAAAGAAGGTCCAATTTATAAAACGCCAAATGGTCGAATCGCCGTCAAAAGCGAAAACTTAAAAGAAACCATGACTGGCGAACAGACCGGAATTAAATTCGAAAAAGACTCCGATGAATGGTCAGTTATAGACGTCTCGCCAAATGAACTAAAAATCATCCAAAATTTCAACGCTGACAAATAACCAAAACTCGCCCAAAACGAAGGGCGAGTTTTTTGATTTTTGAGAAATTCGGCGACTATTTCACTACGAAATTCACCAATTTACCTTTTACGAAAATCTGTTTAACGATTTCTTTTTCGGCTAAATGCTTGGCGACGTTTTCTTCGTTTCGAGCAATTTCGAGAATTTCGGCTTGCTCGGCGTCTTTCGAAACTTCGATTTTTCCACGCAATTTTCCGTTCACCTGAACAATCACCTGAACTTTCGATTCGGCCAAGAATTCATCATTCCATTTTGGCCAGCCGGCATTGTCGATAAAATCAGAATTTCCGAGTTGTTGCCATAATTCGCTCGAAAGATGCGGCGCAAACGGCGCGAGCAACTTCAATAAATCTTCCAAAATTTCTTTCCATTCAGGATAAAAACCAGCTGTTTTGAACTTGTAAAGCTCGTTCGTGAATTCCATCAAAGCCGCAACCGCCGTATTCAAACTTTCGCGACGAAAATCGTCGGTGACTTTTTTGATCACTTTGTGTTGCGATTTTCGAATTTCCGGCAAATTTTCGCTCGAAGAATTTTTCTCGCTCGCCAAAAATTCTTGTGTCAAAACCCAAACTCGATTCAAAAAACGATAAACGCCAGCGATTCCGCGAGGATCCCACGCAGCGTCGAGTTCGTATGGTGCGATGAACATTTCGTAAGTTCGAAGCGCGTCGGCGCCGTAACCCTGGTCGATGATTTCGAGCGGATCGATCGTATTACCTTTAGATTTTGACATTTTCGAACCATCTTCGGCGTTAATATAGCCGTGATAAAGCAATTTTTTAACAGGTTCTGCGAAATTTGTCAAGCCAAGATCGCGGAAAACATGCGTCCAGAACCGAACATAAAGCAAGTGCGCAACTGCGTGGTCACCACCGACATAGTAATCGACTGGTGCCCAGTAGTTTACGAGCTCAGGATCCCACGCTTTTTCAGCGTTTTTCGGATCAGCGTATCGCAAAAGATACCAGCTCGAACACGCATAACCGTCCATCGTGTCGGTTTCGCGGCGCATTTTTTTGCCGTCGATTTCGACATTCATAAATTCTTCACTTTTGGCAAGCGCAGATTTTCCAGAATCATCAGGCTTAAAATCGCTCAGAGTCGGCAAAAGCACCGGAAGATCTTCTTCTGGAATCAGATGCTCGTTTCCGTCTTCATCATAAGCGATCGGAATCGGACAACCCCAGTAACGCTGGCGAGAAATCAGCCAGTCGCGCATCTTGAAAGTGGTTTTTTTGCGACCAATTCCCCGCTCCTCGAGCCAAGCAACAATTTGCTCGCGAACATCCGCCGAATTTTCGCCATCAAACACACCAGAATTCACCAATTCGCCTTCGCCGTGATAGCAAATGTCGTCGTCAGCCATCGCTTCTGGTTTTTCGACAACTTTTACAATATCAAGATCGAATTTTTTGGCGAATTCATAGTCGCGCTCGTCGTGCGCAGGCACCGCCATCACCGCACCTTCGCCGTAGCCGCCAAGCACATAATCACTCACCCAGATTGGGACTTTTTTGCCCGTCGCTGGATTTATCGCATAACTTCCAGTAAAAACGCCTGTTTTTTCTTTGTTTTCTTGGCGCTCGATTTCGGATTTTTTGAGTGCATTTTGCTTGTAGTTTTCGACTTCGGCTCGAATATTTTCGCTAGCGAGTTTCGAAACAAGCGCGTGTTCTGGCGCCAAAGTCAAGAAAGTCGCGCCAAAAATTGTATCTGGTCGCGTGGTGAAAACTTTGATTTTTTCGCCCTGAGCTTCGCCGTCGACAACCTCAAATTCAACTTCGGCGCCTTCGGATTTTCCGATCCAGTTTCGTTGCATTGTTTTGATTTTTTCGGGCCAATCAAGCTGGTCGATATCTTTCAAAAGTTCGTCCGCATAAGCTGTAATTTTGAAAAACCACTGCGTCATTTCCTTTTTCGAAACTTCTTCACCACAACGCCAACATTTTCCAGCTTCAACTTGTTCATTCGCAAGAACAGTTTTGTCGTTTTCACACCACCACTGATAAGAATTTTTTCGATAAGCCAAGCCTTTTTTGTACATTTGCTGAAAAATCCACTGCGTCCAGCGATAATATTCAGGATCAGAAGTGTTGATTTCGCGACTCCAATCGATTGAAATTCCGAGCCGTTTGAATTGTCGCTTGAAATTGTCGATATTTTCGCGCGTGGCTTGTTGCGGAGAAATTCCGGTTTTGATGGCGTAATTTTCAGCAGGCAAACCGAAAGTATCCCAACCGATTGGATTTAGAACATTTTTGCCGTGCTGGCGATGAAAACGTGCAATCGTGTCGACGATCGTGTAACTTCGCGCGTGGCCAGTGTGAAGCCCCGCTCCGCTCGGATACGGAAACATTCCGGAGATGTACATTTTTTGCTTATTTGGGTCAGCCTGGACTTCGTAAAGTCGGCTTTCATCCCATTTTTGTTGCCATTTTGGCTCGATTTCGCTTGGATTATATCTTTTCATATTACAGATTATTATAGCAAATTTTTGAGCGAAAATCAAAAAGATAGCCGTATGATATAATTAAGATATGGAAATAAACAAAGAATTACTGTTGCGCACCGCCGATGAATTTCGAATAATATCAAACAACGAAAAAACTTTCATCCCAAATTACGCCAACAAAGCTTTTGCTTGCGAATTATATCTAAAGTATATTATTTTCACCGCACAAAACAAATAAAATATGGTCACAACCTAAAAGATCTTTATGAATCTGCCGCCAATTCGATAGGTAACAGATATTTTCTTGCGCACTATTTCCATAAAGAAGTAAGCAAGACATTTAAGGATTATTCTTTAAATAACACCAACAGGGATCTTTTTCAAACATTAGAAGACAACAAAAACTTATTTCAGAAAGAACGATATATTTTCGAGTATCTAGAAAAAGGCGAAAAACATATCATAAAAAATGCTTTTATTATTGAACTATTAGAGGCTCTACATAAATATTGCCACAGAGAAATTAAATAATCATCGCTTCAAATTCCGCCTGTGAGATCACCTTCACGCCGAGCTTTTCAGCCTTGGTGATTTTCGAAGCGCCGACTTTTTCGCCGACCAGCAAGAAATCTGTTTCGCGAGTGATTGATTTTTGGAATTCTCCACCGAGTTCACGGATTTTTTCAGCCATTTCTTCGCGAGAAATCCCCGCCAAAGTTCCCGTGATCACGAACTTTGCGCCATTTAATTTTCCGCCAGTTTTTTTCTCCTCAAAAACAGGTTTCACGCCCAAATTCGCAAACTTCTCGAGCAGCGCCAGATTATCTTCGCTAGAAAACCACGCCACCAGACTTTCGGCAACCACTTTACCGATGCCGTCAACCCTCAAAAAATCTTCCAAGCTAGCATCAACCAGCGCGTTCAAACTCTTGAATTTTTGCGCCAAATCGCGAGAAGTCTGATCACCGATGTGCCGGATTCCCAGTGCGGCGATAAATTTATGAAGTGGTGGATTTTTTGAGTTTTCGATTGCTTCAAGCAGATTTTTCGATGAAAGTTCAGCAAAACGCTCCATTTTCAACAAATCATCAATTTTTAAAGTGTAAATATCCGCAATATCGTTCACCAAGCCAGCATCAACCAGCGCTTCGACGTTTTTTTCGCCGAGATTTTCAATATTTAAGGCGGGCTTAGAAGCGTAATATTCGAGCGCGCGCTTCAAAATAATCGCCGAATTTTGCCCTTTCACGCGATATACAGCCTCGCCGAGCGGACGTTCAAATTCAAGATCGGGATATTGTTGGCGGAGAACTTTTTCGTAATTGAATTTTTCAGTATTTTTTGGTCGAAGTTCAAAAACAACTTCTTTCACCTGCGGAATAATATCACCAGCTTTAAAAATCACCACCGTATCGCCAATTCTCACATCTTTGCGTTCGATTTCGTCAGCGTTATGAAGACTGGCATGCTTAACGGTAGTCCCAGCCACAGAAACAGGGTTAAAAACCGCCACCGGAGTCGCCGCGCCAGTTCGCCCCAAACTAATCACAATATCCTTAACAACCGTAGTTGCTTGCTCGGCTTCATACTTAAACGCGACCGCAGCGCGAGGCTGCTTGCCCACCACGCCAAGCCTATCAAAGTCGGCGCGATCGTTGATTTTTACTACTAATCCATCCGTATTAAATGGCAATTTTTGGCGCTCATTACCCCATTTTTTTATGAAATTCAAAACTTCCGCAATGTTTTCAATTTTTGCGGCTTGCGGATTGCGCTGAAAACCTATCGCCGAGAGCGCCTCGTAAGCAAAATCATGAGTTGGAATTTCGGTTTTTTCGTCTCGCAACAAATCATACGCCATAAATTTCAGCGGACGCGAAGCCACCACGCCAGAGTCAAGCTGACGAATCGTCCCCGCCGCCAGATTTCGCGGATTGGCGAATTCGGGCTCGTTTTTAGCGCGGCGCTCGGCGTTCATTTTTTCGAAATCTTCTCTAAAAATTACGATTTCACCGCGAATTTCGGTTTTTCCTTCGCCCAAAAAAGCAAATTTTTCATCTGTTAAATTCAAAAACATCGGTATATTTTTTATCGTTCTAACATTGCTCGAAACGTCTTCGCCAACAAACGAATCGCCACGCGTCACCGCACGAACAAATTCGCCGTTTTCGTAAATCAGCGAGCAGGCCAAGCCGTCCATTTTAATGTCGGCAAAAAACTCCGCGCGCAAATTCGGCTCGATTTTTTGAATTCGCTCGAACCATTTCACGACTTCGTCTTCCGAAAAAACATCGTTCAAGCTCAACATTCGACTGGCGTGAGGAATTTTTTGGAATTTTTCGCTAATGATATTTCCAACCCTTTGCGACGGAGAGTTTGGCGAAATTATCTCTAGGTTTTCGGCTTCGATTTTTTTCAGCTCAGCAAAAAGCGAGTCGTAAATCTCATCCGAAACGCTCGGCGCATCTAAAGTGTGATACTCATAAGAATATCTGTTCAAAAGCTCCAAAAGTTGACGGTAGCGAGTTTTATATTTTTCGGTCATTGTCAATAATTTTCCTATAAAGAGTGTATAGATAAACAGCAGCGAACACCAAAGAAAAAGCAGTCAAAATCACCATCAAAACCTGAACAACCGGCAGATACTTAACAAACCCGACAAAAGACCCCAACCAATTAATTATCAACATCGCAGGTATCAAAACAACAATCCAAATCAGCGAAAGAACAAAAGCACACCAGATCATTCTAAGAAGCACAGACAGTCTTCTTTGAATCACCATATCTCCAGCGATTTTCACAGCCTGGCTTGGATAAATAATCATTTCTGAGTTTTGATTAGTAACAATTATCAGCGCAAAAATTGAGCCAATCACCCAATAAATCGACAGAGAAAACAGCAAAAAAACTGCCGCAGCAAAAAGCATTTGCTCAACTCCAGCATTAGCAAACTGCGTCAAATTAGCCGCGCTCGAAATAACAACTCCAATAAATAGCGGCGTCATTTGAACTAAAATAATTAGTGCAATGATAGTCATCGGGATAATCGGGGCGCCACAAGAATAAAGTATATCTCTGATAAGAATATTTTTTCTGCCAGAGTATATATTTCGACATAGCTGAACTACAGCCAGCCATGAAAATAAAACAACCAAAATCATCGCAATTTGCTGCGATTCGCTAGGCGACTGAACCAAACCACCTGTAGAAAAAGTAGACACAACAATCAAACCTACCTTTCCAACTTCACCCCATCCACCACTAAAAAATCCACCGCTAGTCGACTCAATAACATCATTCAGACTAGTTAAAAAATCCTGATCGAGCAATCCAACCAGCAAAAAATTCGAAAAAGCGATCAACGCAATTAGCGAAAAAAACGTTTTTTTATGGCCAAAAATTAGCCGAAAAACACCTTTCGTAAAACTCCAATATCCCGCAATTTTCAGCGGACGAACATAATCTCGGCGACGCGTCAAGCGAAAACTCCGATGCGGACGGCGCGCTTTAAATTTGCGAAATCGCTCAAAAATATTCTTTCGCACAAAAATCCGTAACCAAATCCACCAAAAATAAACCAAGCTAACCTGCTCTTCGCCGGAACTCATCTTTTTCTTCTTCATTCTAAAAGCGCTCACTGTTCTGTTTCAATCTGTTAATTCTGTCATCCAAAGGTGGGTGCGTAGCAAATAATTTCGACAAAAAATTCTGCTTCAAAGGGTTCGTTATAAATAAATTCGCTGTGGTCGAAGATTGTTTTTGAAGTGGCGCGCCGTGATTTTTTAATTTTTCCAAAGCAGAAATCATCCCTTCTGGATAACGCGTCAACATCACCGCCGAAGCGTCCGCCAAAAATTCTCGCTCGCGCGAAATCGCCATTCGCACAATCATCGCCAAAATCGGCGACAAAATCAGCAAAACCAAACCAACCAAATAAACTATCGGACTTTTTTCGCTATCGTCGCGGTCATTTCCCCAAAAAAGCAGCCGCCAAGCAATATCCGCCAAAAATCCAATCGCCGCAGTTAGCGCCACCGCCGCCATAGAAACCCGAATATCGTAATTTTTGATGTGCGAAATCTCATGCGCGACCACCGCCTCAAGCTCTGTTTTGTCCATAATCTGAAGAAGTCCGGTCGTGGCACAAACTACAGATTTTTGCGGAGAATTTCCAGCAGCAAAAGCATTTGGTGCCGGATCGTCAATAACATAAATTTTAGGCATCGGAATGCCAGCCGTGATCGAAATTGAATCAACCGCCGCGTAAAATTCGGGGAATTGTGCCCGCGTAACTTCATGCGCGCCGTTCATCGAAAGCGCAATTTTACTCGCAAAAAAATACTCTACGCCGGCATAAATAAGCGCACCAAAAAGCGCCCACCAAAAAATCGACGGGCTATCGTAAAGATAAGAAAAAGTAAACCCAATCGCCGAGATAATCGCAACAAACATTGTAAAAATTACAATAGTATTGCGCTTATTTTTGGCGATTGAGCTATACATTTATTTCTCCTACAGATTAAAATTTAACTTCTGGAGCAACTTCGGCAGCCGCGCGATCTTCCAATTCGAAGAATTCTCGAGCTGAAAAGCCAAGTTTTTTCGCAAAAATATTTGTTGGGAATACTTTGATTTTAATATTCAAATCACGAACGCCGGCGTTGTAAAATCGGCGAGCGCCTTGGATTTTGTCTTCAATTTCTTGAAGTTGAACTTGAAGTTTTGTGAAGCCTTCATTCGCTTTCAAATCTGGATAGCTTTCAGAAAGCATCATCAAGCGGCCAAGCGCTTGAGAAAGTTCACCTTCCGCTTTTGCAGTTTCTTTGACGTCGCTACCAGCGCCCAAAAGTCGTGAGCGAGCATCCGAAACATCAGCAAAAACTTTTTCTTCGTGTGCAGCATAACCCTTTACAGTCGAAACCACGTTAGGGATCAGATCCGCACGATATTTCAACTGAACAGAAATGTCGCTCCAAGCCTCATCCACTCGTTCGTTCAAATGAACAAGACCGTTATATTGCGCCCAGATGTAAACACCGGCTACAACCAAGATTACCAAAACTACTAATAAAAATATTTCCATAATTTCCTTTCTAAAATTTTAGTGGTGCGCAAGGCGGGAATCGAACCCGCACGACTGTTTAGGTCAAGGGATTTTAAGTCCCTCGCGTCTACCAATTCCGCCACTCGCGCTTATAAATATTTTATCACGCCTCAACTGTAAAAATCAAGGCGTGATATAAAATTATTGAGTGTCTTTGTCCAAAAGTGGCGCCAACACCATAATAAACATAGAAAAAGCACCTAGCACCAAGAAAGTAGCCCAAGATTTACCCATAATGTCACTCAAAGAATTGTCCGACCAGATATTAATCAAGCTAATAATCGCACAAAGCATCGCAGTAATAATATTAAACCAAATACATGTTTGGCGAATTGTTTTTACCGTTTCGCTGTATTTTTTTCTTGGCGCCGGCGTGTAAGCCACAACACTTGGAGCTGTGTTTCCAGCAACTGGCGTTAAATCTTCGCCTTTTCGAACTTCTACAACTCGTTCTACTTTTTTGACATTCTTGTTCTCTTCCATATTATCCTTTTGTTAAATAATTTTTTGGAGGCACCTACCGGATTTGAACCGGTGTAAACGGTTTTGCAGACCGCTGCGTAACCACTCCGCCAAGGCGCCAGATTGGTATAAGTAAATTATACCATAAAGTATCGAGAAAATAAACAAAAGCGTTAATTTTTCAGAAAATCTTGGAGCGGGATTTTTTCACCAGTTTTCATATCTTTGAATTCAAAGCAGTTCTCGGCGATTTCTTGCTCGCCAACCACTAAGGTGAATTTCACGCCGCGCTTGTCGGCAAATTTGAACGCTTTGGCGATTTTCATTTCTTCAAGCAAAACTTCGACATTTTTGCCGTTTTCGCGAAGCTGTTTGGCGATTTCGAAGGATTTTTCGAGCTCATTTTCAGAAAAAGGAATAATCAGAAAATCCGCCGTCGAGCGTTTTTGCGGCGAAAGAAGACCCAAATCGCGCAAGCACCAGAAAAGTCGCGTCAAACCAATCGAAGCGCCAACTCCGGGGAGCTTTTCTTTCGAATAATATTCGCTCAAATTGTCGTAACGACCGCCGCTCGAAACCGAGCCGATTTCGCGAAAATCATCCAAGAAAGTCTCGAAAACTGTGCCGGTGTAATAATCGAGTCCGCGAACAATCAACATATCGAGCTTGAAGAAATCTTCGCTCACGCCCATTTTTTGAAGAATTTCGGCGACTTTTTCAAGCTCGGACACGCCAGCCAAAAATCGCGAATTATTTTCGAAAGTTTCACCCAAAATTTGAAGCTCGTTCAGAACTTTTTTACTATCGCCTGAAATCGAAATAAACTGTTTAATTTTTGCGAAATTCTGCTCGCCAAGATTCATTTTTGAAAGCTGCGAGTCGAATTCTTTGCTCGAAATCTTCTCTGCGCGATCAATCAAAGTCATAATTTCGGCGGATTTTTCGAGTAAATTCAAACCTTCCAAAAGTCCGCTCGTAATGTTGCGATTATTGATTCGAATCTTAAATTTTCCAAAATTCAGCTCGCGGAAAATTTCATAAATCACAGCGATAACTTCGGCGTCATAATTCACGCTCAAAGTGTCGCGACCAATCACATCGATGTCGCACTGATAAAATTCACGAAAACGCCCACGCTGAGCCCGCTCACCACGGTAAACTTTACCGATCTGCGAACGCTTAAACGGAAATTGAAGCTCGCCGAAATTTTCCGCCACAAAACGCGCCGTCGGAACGGTCAAATCGAATCGCAAACTCAAATCATTATCACCTTTGTTGAAGCGATAAATCTGTTTTTCAGTTTCGCCGCCAGCTTTAGCGAGAAGAGTTTCGGTTCGCTCGATCACCGGCGTATCAATCGGAGAAAAACCAAATTTTGCGTGATTTTTTCGGATAATTTCCAAAATTCGGTCAAATTCAAGCTGTTCTTCGGGAAGAAGTTCGAGCATTCCAGGTAATGGTTTCGTGTTAATCTTCATTTTTCTCCTTATTTTATATCTGTTATTTTATCATTTTTTGAGTTTTTTTTCAAGCAAAAGAAAATCGGCCCGAAAGCCAATTTTCCGCCGCATTTATTTGCGAACAATTTTCGAAATTGTATCCGTAAGTTCGGTCGGCAAAACCACCAAAGTTTTTTGCGAAGGTTCAACCGAAATTTTTTCGAGAGTTTGGAGCGTTCGAATATTCAAACCGCCAGGAGTTTGCGAAAGCATTCGAGCCGCCTCCGCCACAGCTTGCGCCGAGGCTTTTTCGCCTTCCGCAGCAATAATCGCCGCGCGGCGTTCACGCTCAGCTTCAGCCTGCTTTGCCATCGCGCGTTTCATATCACTTGGAAGTTCGATGTTTTGAAGCTTGACACTTTCAACGTCAATTCCCCATTTGTCGGTTTGCGCGTCAACGATTTCTTTAATTTGTCCAGAAATTTCTTCCCTTTTCGAAAGCAAATCTTCCAGCTCGAAATTTCCAGTCACATCACGAAGCGCCGCCTGCGCAAATTGGCTGGTCGCATAAACATAATTGGTGGTTTCGAGCACAGCTTTCGCCGCATCAATCACTCGAAAATACACAATCGCATCGACCGAAACAGTCACGTTATCTTTAGTGATAACTTCTTGCTTCGGAACATCAATCGGCGTAGTTCGAACGTCAACTTTTCGCATAGTTTGAATTCCTGGAATCAAAAATCGCAATCCAGGCTCTTTAATTCCCGAAAAACGACCAAGCGTCAGCACAATTCCGCGCTCGTATTGATTCACAATTCGAACCATCGAGCCAATCAACGGCGCAAAAATCATCAAAATGAAGATTAATAAAATTAGAATTTCCATATTCCTCCTTTTCTTATGCTTTAATTTTAGCACGAAATTCGCCCAAAAGCCAGTTTTTTGATATAATATCTTTTATGGAAATGAAGCAAAAAATCCCTTTGGCCGAAAAAATGCGGCCGCAAACGCTGGACGAAGTTGTCGGGCAGCAGCATCTTTTGGGCGAAAATGGAATTTTGCGAAAAATCGTAGCAAAAAAAGAACCGATTTCGCTGATTTTTTGGGGGCCGGCTGGCGTCGGCAAAACTACGCTTTCGAGAATTATCGCGCGCGAAGTTGAGGCTGATTTTATCGAAATTTCCGCCGTAACTTCTGGCAAAAAAGACATCGAGCGCGTCGTGGAGCGAGCTCGCCAAAACTGGAATTTAGGAATTCGAACAGTTCTCTTCGTCGATGAAATCCACCGTTTCAACAAATCTCAACAAGACGCTTTTTTGCCACACATCGAAAGCGGTCTGATTTCGCTGATCGGCGCGACCACTGAAAATCCGAGCTTCGAAATCATCAATCCGCTAATTTCGCGAAGTCGCGTGCTAACTCTCAAACCGCTTGGCGATTTCGACATTTTGGAAATTATCACACGCGCGCTTTCAAGAATCTCACCAAAAACCAAAATCGACAGCGACGCGCTTGAACTTCTAATCAAAGCATCTGGTGGCGACGCACGCTCAGCGCTAGGAAATCTCGAAATCGTTCTGGCTTTCGAGAACAAAAAAATCACCACCGAATCCGTCAAAAACGCCATTCAAGATACTTTCGTTCAATATGACAAATCTGGCGATGAACATTACGACACAATTTCTGCCTTTATCAAAAGTATGCGCGCTGGCGAAATTGACGCAACCGGCTACTATCTGGCAAAAATGCTCCGCGCAGGCGAAGACCCAAAATACATCGCCCGCCGAATGATAATTTTCGCGAGCGAAGATATTGGCTTGGCCGGAAACGGCGCGCTTGGTCTAGCAAATTCAGCTTTCGACGCCACCACAAAACTTGGAATGCCCGAAGCCGGCTATGTGCTTTTTCACGTGGCGGTCGCTTTGGCAAAATCCAAAAAATCGCGCGAAACTACTGGAATAATGTATCAATCCTACGATTTGGTTGAAAAAAATCCCGGCGCAAAAGTTCCGCTTCATCTTCGAAATTCCACCTCAAAAATCACACGCGAACTTGGCTACATCAAAGGCTATGAATGGACGACGGGCTTCAAGCACGAAAAAGATTATCTCCCGCCAGAAGTCCGCGAATACAAAAATCGAAGTTCGAAGAATCGCGAACTCAGCCACGGCGAATGGACACCAGAAACCGCCAAACTCAAAAACGGCGAAAAATAACCTCCATAAAAGAGGTTATTTTTGTACTAATCGCTCTCCGGCAAAACATTTTCCAGCCAGAGCTTCAAATCTTCCAAGATGAATTCTTCTTGCGAGCTTAAATTTTCTCGCCGCGAAATCTCTTCCATTTCGGCCATAAATTTTGGCAACATTTTTCGCAAATTTTGCGCGCGATACGTTTCCCAAGCCGTTTTTTCCTCGGCGCTCAAAGCCTTCGGAAAACTCCGCGCCTTGTAATGAAGCAACAATTTCGGCAAGCGCTCATCTGTAAAATCAGGATGAAAATCCGCCAACTCGCGCAATTTAGCGTTTCGCACCGCTTCGACTTTTCGCTTGTCACCATCCGGCAAAAATCCATCATAAAGCTGTTCTTCGGGCTGTTTTTCGAAATCTTCGTTCGAATTCTCCGTAATATCGTTGTATTTTTTACTGCGGTTCTCGAAAGCTGTTCGCAAATTTTCGACAAATTGCGGGTTTTTCTTCAAAATTTCGATAGTTTTTGCGATTTCAGCCAAATCAAGCCCGAGCCTTTTTTGATTTTCGTCCGTCAAAACTCCAATCGGCGCAACCGCTGGACATTTTCCGTAATTCAAAATTTTCGCAGAAATCTTCTCGAAATCTGGCTTTTGGCGAGTTTCGAAATCCGCCGTCAAGTTTTCGAGAATTTGCTCAGCCGACCAATCCACAAACGGTGCCGGCGAAAATCGAGCATCCCAAACAACAACATTGCGATTCGGCGCGGGCGCAACCGGGAAAGCTACGGTAGTTTTTTCGAACTCAGCAGGAAATCGACCAGAAGAATACACGAAAGGTTGCGGATTTTCGAGATTTACAAGCGCCTGAACTTCGTTTTTCAAACGCATTTTAAGCAGATATTCGAACATTTTTGGCTGCTTTTCTTTTAAAAGTCGCGCCACATCAATCAATCCGTCAACGTCACTCATCGCGTCGTGTGCGTTTTCGTGTTCGATTCCGTTTTCTTTAGTCAAAAGCTCCAGTTTGTTGGCAGCGTATTTTTCGCCAGATTCATTCTCCAAAAACGGCCAATTTATTCCGTCAGGACGAAGCGCACGAACCATTCGCACCACATCCAAAAAATCCCATTTCGAGCGACCATCTTTCCACTGCCATTCGTAAGGATCGTAAAAATTTCGCCAAAACAGATGTCGCATATGCTCGTCGTCAAAGCGAATCGAATTGTAGCCAACCGCAATCGTGTCGGGCGTAAAGAATTCTTCGAACGCCATTTTCGCAAATTCAGCCTCAGTGTAGCCTTCTTCAACCGTTTTTTGCGGGCTGATTTTCGTCACCATCAGCGCATTTGGACTCGGCAAAACATCATCGTTCAGGCGAATCAAAATATTCACCGGCTCGCCGATTTTATTCAAATTCATATCTGTTCGCTGACCAGCAAACTGCATAATTCTATCTTGGCGCGGATTAAAACCGCTGGTTTCGAGATCATAAAAAAAGAAGGTTTTCATAGTTATATTTTACTTGATTTTTGAAATTTTAGCAAATCAAAACCACCCGAAGGTGGCTCGATTTTACTCTTCCCAGCTCGAATCAACAAGCTCAAATTCATTGCCGGCGATCGAAATCACGCTGGAATTTTGCGCGCCTTGACTTCGAAGTTCGCGCTCGATTCCCATTTTTCGCAAAATATCTCGCAAGCGATTCACGCCGTGAATGTTGGCGAAATTCGTGCGTCGGGCGAATTTTTCGATTTTTTCACCGCGAACCACAAAAATATGCTCTTCTTCATCAAATTCAACCCACCAACTTTTGCTGATTTCCTCTTCCGAAAGCGAAATCACCGCCAAATCCTCGTCTTCAGGCGACTCTTCTTCCGCTTTAGCCAAATCTTCGGCGCGTTTTTCTTCAACTTTCTTTCGAAGCGCGCGCAAAACTTCTTTCAAACCTTGATGAGCGCTCGACGAAATCGCAAAAATTTCAGCTTCTGGCGCAACTTTTCGCAAATTTTCAATCTGAAAATCGATTAACTCGGAATCCATTCCCTCACTTTTTGTCAAAGCGACAATTTCTGGTCGCTCGATTAGTTCCGGCTGGTATTTTTCAAGCTCAGCACGAATAATCTGATATTGTTCAGCCGGATTTTCTTCGTAAATGTCAATCAAGTGAAGCAACACGGCCGTTCGCTCAACGTGGCGCAAAAACGCGTCGCCAAGACCCTTACCCTCACTGGCGCCCTCGATAAGCCCAGGAATGTCAGCGATCAAAAGATTATAACCGTCGATTTCAGCCACGCCAAGATTTGGCGTCAGAGTTGTAAAAGCGTAGTTTGCGATTTCTGGGCGAGCGTTCGAAACAACACTCAAAAAAGTTGATTTTCCAGCGTTCGGAAAGCCAACCAATCCGACATCCGCCAAAAGCTTCAACTCCAAATCAGCCTCAAAAGTTTCACCCATTTCACCGAGTTCGGCCACGCGAGGTGTTTGACGAACCGAAGATTTAAAGTGTGCATTACCAAAACCACCATCACCACCGCGAGCGATCACCGCTTCTTCGCCATCAAAATCCAAGTCAGCCAAAATTTCACCATCTTTTTTGACAATCGTTCCAACTGGAACTTTCACGATCAAATCTTCACCAGATTTTCCGGTTTTGTTTCGCTTCGAACCGTTTTCGCCATTTCTTGCCTTCAATTCAGGCTTGTAGCGAAAATTCAAAAGCGTGTTCAAATCTTTTGTCGCACGAAAAATAACATCACCACCACGACCGCCATCACCGCCATCTGGTCCGCCTTTTTCGATATATAATTCGCGTCGAAAACTAACCGCGCCATTTCCGCCACGGCCAGCTTGAATAAAAACTTTGGCTGTATCTACAAACATATCTTATATTATATCAGATTTTAGCCAAAAAGAAAAACGCCTTTTCGAAAATTGGCGTCTTTCTTAGTAGATTAGTGAATATAGTTCGAAACGCTGCTTACTGGAACAGTTCGAGTTGTAACTCGACCGAGCGCACCAGCGTAGTTCATGTCAGAAATAGTGACAGTTCCGTCGCCGTTAACAGATTCGACAATACCAACGTGTCCCCATCCATACGAACCACCGGCGTAAGCATTCCACTGTGCAATGGCGCCAACTGTTGGGTTTTGATCTACCAAATAGCCCGCAGCTCGAGCGCTGGCAGCCCAGCTCGAAGCATTTCCCCAAAAGCTTCCGATATCTGGCCGTCGATTATAAACATACCATGTACAGTTACCCCAAGCGTAGGCGTTTCCGGCTTTGACGTTGTAGTTCGCGGAAGCCACACCAATAGATGACGATACGCTTGACGAAGAATAAGTGTATGTTCTTGGAGCGACGTAGTCTGGTCGTTCTTGTTCTGGCAAAATTCCGCCAGGGATAACGATTTCTTGGCCTTCTTTTGCTTCGCTAACAGACTTCAATCCGTTATACGACAAAATTCGTTCAATGTCAGCTTGGTATTTTTTGGCAACTTCCTCGAGGTTATCACCAGATTTAATTGTATAAACGATACCATCAACCGGAAGAATTCTGATTTCTTTGCCAGCTTCAACGGTGTCACCCTTTAATTTATTCACCCACTTGATTGTTTGAGCGGTGATGCCGTATTTATCAGCAATAGTCTGAATAACTTCTTCTTGTGTTGTAGTATAAACAACAATTTCGCGTTTATCCGACGAAACTTCAAGAATTTTTGGCTTTTCTACCACACTAGCATTCTGGATACCTGATTCTTGAAGAACAGATACAGAAACCGACAAACTAGCCGTGTTTGGCGCAACAGCCAAGTTGGCCGTATCTGCCAAGTTTGCTACAACGCTCGACTCGGTGATTTCATCAACCGCCGAAGTTGTAGCCTCGCTCTCTGCGACCGTGCTTGTAGATTCAGTTTTCGAGATACTGTTTAGCTGATCAGCCTTACTATTTAAGTTAGAACCGATAACCGCAACTGTAATAATCACAATAAAAGCCGAAAAATAAGCAATATTATTTTTATTTAGCTTAATATTTCGAATTGATCTTTTTTTACTACTTTGAATAATTTCAATTTTTGGTGATTTTTTCACCGATTTTTGACTACGAATAATCCTTCTCCCGCAGACGCATTACTGCGACGCACTACCTTACTTTTGCCCTTCTTGCGAAACAAGCACTTTTGCCGACCTTTTATTAGTAATATTAGAGAAACATGTGCTCTTACGACAATTTCTGGCAGGTTCGTCATGATAAAATTCACCACAAAACTTAAATTTTAACATGATTTACTATCTGATTTTAACAAAAAATAGCCAAAAAGTCAAGGTTTTCGGCTATTTATATTGCTTATTTTTAAATTATTTGACACTTCTGTTGGCAGTGATTTGTGATGTTTTTTTGATGTTCTGCTTCAGTTTTACCAAAGTAAGTTTTGTCGTCATCACCACTCAAAAAATACAGATAATCATGATTCGCAGGATCAGCGACGGCCTTGAGGGAATCTACACTCGGCGTCGAAATTGGCGTCGGCGTAAGTCCAGTATAAATTCGCAAATTATAAGGGTTTTTCATGTTGTAATCACGCGCAACGCCCAGCTTGTCGGCGATATATTGATAAGTAACATCTGATCCCAAATTCATTCCAGCGCGCATTCGATTATAAAACACTCCGGCGACCATTCGCTTGTCTTCGTAGTCGCTCAAAGTTTCCTTCTGAACGATCGAAGCCAAAGTGATACCTTCGTATAAGTTCAAACCTTGCGCTTTGAATTTGGACGCCAAATCAAGCTCAACAACTTTATCCTCAAAATCTTTCAAAAATCGCCTCAAAATAGCTTCAACACTAGTGCCTTTATCAAAAACATGTGTTTCGCCGTAGAAAAATCCTTCCAGATCAGCTTCGGCTGGCTTATCGGCGAAAAGTTTCGGAAATTCAGCAGAATAATCCTTGACGAAAGCCGCATCAATCTCCTTTTTAGAATAGCCGGCAGACATCAGGCTTTTTTTCGCCATCGCCGCCGTTCCGCCCGGCACAAACATAATCGACACCGACTCGACAACCTGACCTTCGTTGAGATATTTTAAAATTTCAGGAATTGTCATCGCCGAAGACAAAGAGTATCGGCCAGCCTGAAGATTGGTTTTGTTGTTTAGTCGAGCGTAAATTTCGAATGATATTTTTGACGGAATTAGATCATTTTTCTTCAGTTCTTCCGCCACAGCCGAAATTGTATCTCCAGATTCTACGACAAAATTAACCGTTTTGCCGCTTTTCGAAAATGTAATATCCTGTCGGTAACGAACAAAAACAACCGCCAAAAATCCCACGACCAAAACCAAAATACCCACAAAAATCGTTACGAAAATTTTAGTTTTTTTGCCTTTAGTTTTCTTTGGCGCAGCCTCATTAAAAGCCTGTCTGTCGAAATTCTGCTCAATGTTTTCTTGTGCTTGGCTCAAACTTGGCTGTTCGGCTGTTTTCTTTTTTGAAATTGGGCGCTTTATTCCGTCCATTAAAAATTCTCCTCTAAATAATCCTGTAAAATAATCGCCGCCGCATTCATGTCGATATCACCTTTGGAATACGGTTTTTTGTAGCTTTTTAGTAAATTCTCCGCTTGAATACTGGTCAAACTTTCATCTTGAAAAACGATTTTGTCGACCAACATCTCAAACTGACTTGCGACTTCTTTGGTGTAGGCGCTTTGGGCAGTTTCTTCGCCGCTGAGATTGCGCGGCAAGCCAACCACTAGAGTGTCAATTTCTTCGCGAGCGATAATTTTGCTGATTTCGTCGATTTCAGTTTTGCTGTCGTCAGTTTCAACAGTAGTGAACGGCACGGCGATCTTCACCGCAGAATCAGCCAAAGCTACGCCGATTCTGCGCGTGCCAACATCAAGACACATTAAGTTCTTTTTTTTCATTTAGTTTTCTACCGTGAATTCAATACTGATTTTACTACTGTCAGAAGGCACTGTATTCACCCAGAATGGCGAGAATTTAACGTCAACGTTTTTTACGCCGTCAATCGCCTCCACAACAGATTGAACTTCGCTAAATCGCTTGCCGTAAATCTTGGTCTTGAGTTCTTCTTCGTCAATTTGTGGACCAACTTTCGCAGTGGCGGTTAGCTTAGCGGTGGCGCTTTGTGAATTTCCAGAGAAGCCAGACAGATTAGCACTACTTATGCCGGTATTGTAGATTTTTTGATTGTCGGCATTTTCGATCTTGTCTTTGGCAATTGCTGTTATGTATTTTTCGACATCGCTTTTTGCTACTGCGCTCAAAGTGTAAACTGTAGTTGCTTTGAGGGTTGCTTTTCCATTGGCAGCTTCGGCATTAACTGCTGGGCTAGATTCAGCTTCGCCAACATTCACGGCAAAACTCTCGGTGATAACGTAGTATTTTGAGTCGAATTTTGTTTTTAATTCAGCTTTGACGGTTTCGGTATCGACAGATTCTAGTTTAGCTTTTGCGGCAGCCACATCTGATTCGGTAACAACTTTTTTGACCGTTTTTGTACCGCCAGACATTTGTTCACCTTTCGCGGAAACTCCTTCAATTGATGAAGTGTAAGTTTGCGCGGCGATATTACACTGGTCGCCGATTTGAGTTGCGCGAATATTAACAGTAGTTGATCCGGCGCGCACCGAACCGTTTTTTAGGGTTGCTCCCGGAATAGTAGCGTTGGCAGTCGTGACAAAATTACAACTTCCAGCCGAAAACGCCGTTCCAGATTTGATCGTGACAGGGTCGCTCTCCGAACTTTGCGAAAGTGTTAGCGTACCGCTTGCTGCTTGACCTTCTTCCTTAGTTCCGGTCGCATCAAACGAAACTTCGGACGATTTTTCGATAGTTTGAGTCGAAAGCGCGATAATTCCTTTTTTAGCATCCGAAGATGAAGAAGATGTCAGCGTAACAGACTCGGAAATATTAACATTTGAAGTTTTTGCAGAAATAACAACTTTGGCAAATGGCGCGAAAAAGATAGCCCAAACCAAAAATACGATCAGCGCAACGCCCAAACCACCAAAAATGAAAATCTTTTTGCGAAATTTGTTGAAATCTGGCACTTTTGCGCCACTTTTGGATTTTCGGCGGGCGTCTTTGGCGACTTCTGGGGATTTTTTCGAGAAAGTTTTATTGTCGTCAATGTCGAGATTTTCTAGCATTTCGGCTTCTTTCTCTTCGGCATTTTTGCCCGTAAAATCAGCAATCGGCAACTTTTCGCCATCAATAACATCTTCGTCGTCGATTTCTAGTGCGTCAATCTCTGGAATTTCTGGCTTACTTTGAAGGGTTTTGGCCACAGGAATCCCCGCGGAAGCGCTCATCGCCCGCAAAGCCTCGTTATTCGAAATCAAAACAATCTGTTTGCCATCCTTTTTTGAAGTTCGCGCCAAAATTCGCAAATTCACCGCACTGCGAAGAATTCCCACGCCTTTTGGTGGAACTAAAGCAATAATTCGCTCTTTTGACTGTTTAATTTTATTAACGACATCTGTAATTTCATCTTCTACGTCGATATAAATCACATCTTTTTTTGCTTTTTCTTCCATAAACGCCTTTCTTAATTTTGCAAAATTTTATTTAGCTTGTCTTTAAAACTTTCTCCGGTGTTTTCTGTGCCCATAAATGTGTCGTAGCCAACGCGCAAAAGTCCCATCGCGGTGATGAAAGTGTGATCTGTAATTTTGCCGGTTTCATCTGTTACGCCAACAACTTCGCTCGGCTGAATATGTTTGATGATTGGTTTTTTGGTGAACGGTAGATCTTGCCACCAGTCTTTTTTGTTTAGGCGTTCGCTCAAAGCATCTAAACTGGCGCCACCGCCACAAAGTAGGATTCGGTTTGGCAGATAATCAAGGTTATCAAACTCGCTGAGCGCCAACTCAACACCAGAAATCCAAACTTCGAGCGTGCCATCAATCGCTTCAATGGCTTCTTGCGCGATGTTTGATTTGAGTTTTTCGTTGTTCAAATTAAGTTTGAGTTTTTCGGCATTTTTATAAGAAAGGTTCATTTCGCTGGCGATTTGATTAGTAAAACTTCGACCGCCAATTCCGAACATTTTTGTACCCTCAACACCGCCGTCGTTCACTACGGCAATATCTGTTGTTCCGCCACCAACATCCGCCAGAATCGCCGTAAAATTCGACGAAGAATCTGTACCAATAACACTTCTCGCCACCGCAAAAGGTTCGGCTGCGATCGCAATCAAATCAAGCGCGAGCTCGTTTGCGACTCGTTCAATCGCACCAAGGTGAACCGTCGGCGCAAAAGCCGTATAGATCTGAATCGCCACATCTTTACCCTGAAAACCAATCGGATTCGAAACTTTATATCCGTCAATATGAATTCCGACAATCGCCGAGTTCACAAGTTTGATTTCAGCCTCTTTGTTGCCAGTTTCAAGAGCGATTTCGCGCTGAGCTTTAAGTTGCGCGCGTTCGTGAATTTTGTCGATGATAAATTCCATTTCAGCTTCATCAAGCGGTCGATTTGGTTGCGGCCGGCGATATCGAATCGTGTTTGTCGCACCTTTAACAAGCTCACCCGCAATCCCAACAACAGCTCTTTTTGCCTGAATTTGCGCTTGATCTTCAGCCTCAATCAAAGCATCTTCGCAGTTTTTTACAACGCTAGCAATATCTGCAATCGCACCAGAATGCATATCTGAAATTTCTTGATGCGCGCGCCCAACACCAACAACTTTAATATCGTCGCCGTCGATTTCGGCGATCAAAGCCTTAACATATTCTGTCCCGATATCAAGTGCTACGATATGATTATCGGGAGCAACTTCATTTTGCTTATTTTTGAAAAACATACTACCTCAATTATAAAGCATTTATGGTTTTTTGGCAAATTATTTATGCTTTTAGTAAAAAGAAATCAGCCTTTTACGACTGATTTCGATTTTTTATTGAAGAACCGCTTTAATTCGGCGCACGCCAGCGCTTGAACTTTGTTCTTTTTTAATTTTGAATTTCTTGCCACCTTCGGCCAATTCTCGGGTGTTTTCAACATGTGGACCACCACAGATTTCTACGCTGAAAGCAGGTTCGTTTTCGGCTTTCATCGTGTAAACTTTGACAGTTTCGCCATATTTATCGCCAAAAACGCCGATCGCTTTGAGTTCGTTCAGTGCGTAATCTGTTGGAAATTCTGCCCAAGAAACCGCCAAGCCTTTTTCGATCTTTTCATTCACCAAATCTTCGACAGCTTTCTTTTCTTCGTCGGTCATTTTTCGATCAAAAGTGAAGTCGAATCGCAAGCGAGTTTCGTCGATATTCGAACCGCGTTGCGCGATTTCTTCGCCGAGAACAATTCGAAGCGCCGCGTTCATTAAGTGAGTTGCGGTGTGAAGTTTTTTGTGCTCCTGAGTCTGTCCGCCAAGCCCACCTTTAAACTTTCCTTTAGAAGCAGTTTGAGAGCGTTCGCGTTGTTCGCGCATTTTTTCGGCAAATTCTTCTTGCCAGTTTTCAGAAAGCTTCACATTTCGGCGAATCGCTTCTTCGGTCGAAAGTTCCACAGGGAAGCCATAAGATCGGAAGAGCGTCGTGTAGGGAAAGA
>CAZVBN010000001.1:101159-111490 GCA_964625845.1 uncultured Candidatus Saccharibacteria bacterium
ATAAGTATCGTAAAGCATAAATAGCTCCGAGCCAGTCAAACCGTCTTGTTCGAATTTCGAAAGCTCTTTCAAACCTTTTCGCAAAGTTCGACGGAAAGCTTTTTCTTCTTTCACCATCACGGCGATAATTTCATCTGTTCTTTCGGCGACTTCTGCGTAATCTGGCGTATAAATCGCCACGATTTCTGGCACGATTTTTTCGATGAAATCTTCTTCAATCCCTAAATCGAAAGCTTTCGCCATCGCTCGACGAATGAATTTTCGCATCACATAACCCTGCTCCTTGTTGCTTGGCACGCATCCGTCGACAGCCAAAAAAGTCGCGCTTCGAAGATGGTCGGCGATTACGCGCATCGAAGCAGTGAAATCTTCGTATTTTTTGCCAGAAATTTGCTCGAGTTTTTCGATAATTGGCAACATAACACTAATTTTGAAGACATCTGGCGAGCCGATTTTCGCCGCCGCTATTCGCTCTAAACCGCCACCGAAATCGACATTTTTGTTTTCGAGCGGTTCAAAAGAGCCGTCTTCGAGCCGTCGATATTCCATAAACACTTGGTTGCCGATTTCCATGAACCGACCGCTGTCGCTAGCTGGATGAGCTTCGCCAAAACTGGCGTCGTGGTTTTCTTCACCAAAATCGTAAAAAACTTCTGAATCTGGACCGCAAGGATCGCCAATCGGCGTCGAATCCAATCCACCGCCGCGACTCCACCAGTTTTCTTTGTCATTATAGAAGAAAATTCGTCCACCTTGAAGCCCGAGCTTGTCGCCGTTTTCAGCCGTGCCAAGTTCAACGATTTTCGCATCAATTCCTTTTTCGGCAAAAACCGCTTGCCAAATTCGCGCCGATTCGTCGTCTCGCGGAATGCCGTATTTTTCGTCGCCAATAAAACACGAAACATAAATCTTCGCCGGATTAAGCCCAACCACATCTGTCAAAAATTCAAAAAACTGCCGAATTTGAACTTCCTTGAAATAATCGCCGAGCGACCAGTTTCCGAGCATCTCGAAAAATGTCGTATGGCGATTGTCGCCAACATCATCAATATCTTGCGCGCGAAGACAAGTTTGGCTATCTGTTAATCGCACGCCGCTCGGGTGTTTTTCGCCCAAAAGATACGGCAAAAGCGGTTGCATTCCACTTCCCGTAAAAAGAGTTGTCGGGTCGTCCTTCAAAATCAATGGCGCACGCGTAATTTCAGCGTGACCATTTTTTTTCATAAAATCTAAATAAGCTTTTCGAATTTCTTGTGCGTTCATAAGAGATATTATACCACAAATGTGGCGCGAGCCCAAGAAATTAACCAAAATAATTCAAAATCAAATATCCAGCGCCGACCCCGCAAACTGCGAGTAGCAAAATAATCAAGAAAACCACTCCCCAGCCTGATTTTTTCTTCTTGACGGCAACTGGCGCGGAATATTCTTCGCGGCTCAAAATTGGCGTGGCTGGCTGATGATTTTCGTGCTTAGCGCGACGAATTTGCTTACTTCTGTCAACCGGCTTAATATCCATATTTGTCGCCGAAGCGCTTGGCATTGGCGCGCCGAGCGGTCGTTTTTCGATCTTCAAATCTTGAACGAAAGGAGTTTTCAAACTTTCTAGTTCTTCTTCAGAAATTTTCGGCTGAACTTCCACCTTGCTTGGCTGCGGATCTTCTGTCGGCGAGACTTCAGTTTTTTCTTCGATTTCAACAGAGATTTTTTCGGCGAAATTATCAATTTTCGGCTCATCCGAGATTTGCGGAACGTCGATTGTCAAATCCTGCTTCGGCTCATCCGCCAAAATTTCCGCCAAAACCTCCTGAGTTGCAACCTCTTCGCGAGGCTCAACCGAGACATTTTTTACACCAAAAGTCTGGAGTTCTTCCTGTTCTTCAATCTGAAAAACACCTGGGCGGCTCGGCACAAAAATACGCGACGAAACTGGACGAATTGGCGAAGCTGGCGCAATTTCGGCCGGCGCGACATCTGGAAAGATTTCAGGCGAAGCGGGTTCTTCTAGCTCAGTGCTCGAAAGAATTTCGGCTGGCGCGGACTCTTCCGCGGCAAGCGTTGGTTCTTCCAGAACTGGCGCGAACTCTTCCGAACTTGGCGAAAATTCATCCGAAATCGGCGCGTTCAAAGACGATTCCTTCATAAAATTCTCGATCGCCGGCTCGTTTGCCGACTTCAATTCAGGCATAACTTTTTCAGAAGTTTCCGAAAGCATCATTTTTGAGAAAAACGAATCATCCTCATTTTCAAAAACGTCCAAAATTGGCTCTTCATATTTAACAGATTTAAAATTATCCAAAATATCAACCGATTTTCGGTGTGGTCGGCGAGCGGATTTTTCGCTAAAATTATCCTTCAAGTCGCGCTTTTTGTTTTTAATTTTCACCGAAATAACATGCGTTTCTTCATCTGTTTTTGTTGTGTTTTTGTCAACATTTTCAGTGGTTAGTGCTTGCTCTGCCGCAACTTCTGGCTTGCCCAAAAAACGATTTACCGCTTTGTCTAGTTCTTCAAAATCTATATCTCGCATATTTTTCCTTTTTATTTTATTGATTTGTAAACTTTTTCCACAATTTGCGAAAATTTATTCGCGCTCAGGCTCGCACCACCGATCAACATTCCGTCGATTTCTCGCATTTCGGCATAATCGCCAGCTGTTTCAGGTTGAATACTTCCGCCATAAATCACTTGGATGTTTTTGCCGACTTTTTGGCCATACAATTCAGAAATTTGTCGTCGAATCACACGCACGGCTTTTCGGACGTCTTCGGGCATCGCATTTACACCTGTACCGATCGCCCAAACTGGTTCGTAAGCGATCACAACCTTCTCGATATCTTCGCTCGAAACATTTGCCAGCCCGCCAATCAATTGATCAGAAATCACCAGATTAGTTTCGCCGTGATTACGTTCATCAGAATTTTCACCAATACACAAAACCGGCCGAATATCATTGCGAATCGCCGCCGCCACTTTCGCACGAATGTCTTTGTCGGTTTCATTAAAAATATTTCGCCGTTCGCTATGACCAACTAACGCATATTGAACGATTCCGCGAAGCTGAGAAATCGCGACTTCACCAGTAAAAGCGCCGTGATCTCGCCAATAAAAATTCTGCGCCGCGAGTTTGAATTGTCGATGATTCACCTGTAAACTCAAAGATTGAAGCGTAAAAGTTGATGGCGCCAGCACGATTTCCATGTTTCGGTGTGCGGTGATTTTTTGACTTAAATCGTACAAAAATAAACTCGACTCGTGGACGTTCAAGTTCATTTTCCAGTTTGCGATGACAAGTTTCTTTTTCATAATTACTCTTATTTTATCATTTATTTTTTAGTTTGTAAATTCTTATGCTTATTTTTCAGGAAGAACTTCCAGCCCAGGCAAAATTTCGCCGCTCATCAGCTCCAAAGCTGCGCCACCACCAGTTGAAATCAGCGAAAAATGTGTCGCTTCGGGGTGATTTTCTTGCCAATCCAGCACGAAAGCCGAAGTGTCGCCGCCACCAACAATTGAGGTCGCACCGTTTTTGGTGGATTCGGAAATAGCCGCCGCAATTCGCTCCGAGCCTTTGGCAAAATTCGAAAATTCCGCATAGCCAGCCGTGCCGTTCCAGACAATAGTTTTGGCGCGCAAAATCGCTTCGCAGGCACGAGAAATTGACGCTTCACCCAAATCCAAGATGTAATCTGTCGGAGAAATTTCAGCAAAATCAACATTGATGTCGGGCGCATTCGGCAAAAACTCCTTGGCGATTTTCGCATCCAACGGAAGCTGAAAACTATCCCGAAAATCCGCGCCAAATTTTCGCGCCGCAACAACTTCAACATCTTCGATTACGTCGTCTTGCCCGAGCTCGATTTTGCTTCGACCAATCTCAAAATTGTGATATTTCAAAAAAGTATTAGCAATCGCGCCCGCTACGATCACTTTGTCGGCTCGCTCGATGAATTTCTCGATCAGCGGCAACTTGTCAGAAATTTTCGCGCCGCCCATAATCGCCACAAACGGCCGTTCGGGATTTTCGAAAGCCTTTTTGATTGTCGAAACTTCTTTTTCGAGCAAAAGCCCAGCCACGCTAGGGATTTTTTTTGTGATTTCCGAGGTCGAAGTATGCGCACGATGAACTACACCAAATCCGTCCTGAACAAACAAATCCGCGCCAGTAATCTGAAGAAGCGCTTCGGCGAATTCGGCGGAATTTCTCTTTTCATCCTTCGAAAAACGCAAATTTTCGAGCATTTCGATCTTATAATCATCGTCGGCTTGTTTCATCGAAACCGAATATCGAGTTCGCGAAAAAATCGGCGTCGAATGAAAATTCATCGGGAAATTTAGTTTGAAATCATCGAAATTTTCGCCAAATTCCTCCACCAAAAGCTGTCGAAGTCGCCGAAAAACCGGCCGCAGCGAGAATTTTCGCTTGCCGTTCGCCAGATGTTCGAGCTCTGGCAAATCCGCCAAACTTTCAACCGAATTTGGTCGCCCAAGATGCGAAATGATGATGATTTTTCGCGCGCCTTGCTCTAACAAAAACTTCAAAGTCGGCAAGCTCGCCCGAATTCGAAAATCGCTCAAAATATGCGAATCGCCGTTTTCGTCATACGAAATCGGAACATTATAATCGGCGCGCACCAAAACAACTTTTCCACGCAAATCGACATCTTTAATTGTTTTTTTATTGAACATATTTTTCCTTTTTATTTTTGAAAACTTTGCTATAATTTTAACATAACCGCTTCAAAAGCGCAACTATTTTTTTGAATTATACGCTGGATATTTACCAACCGCACACAAAAGCGACACAAAAGCACAAAGAATCAAGAAAATTCTCATGCCGGTTTCCGCGCCAAAAATCAAGAAAATCGCCGTCGCCAAAACCAAAAGCACAATAGCCATCACCATGTACGCAATCTCAAAAATCACAAAATATTCAATCCGTTTTTCGGCCCTGTCCGCATCCGAAAAAGCACCTTTTTGATGAGACATCATATAACCAACCGCCATGATTTCATTCAGTAAATCACTAAAAATCATAAAAATCGGATTATAGATAAAGATTGCCCGCAAAATATTCAGCACAAATCGCCCAAAAACTGTCGCTCGAAGCAATTTCATTCCGTCTTTTTTGTCAATTATTTTACCAAAAATTATCGCTGCAACCATCGCAAAAATCGAACTCGCCGACATCAAAAAACCAATCACGCCATATGAATTAAAACTTGTCAAAACATAAACCGGAACAAAAACACCCAGCAAGCGAAAAATCAACAATTGCGCCGCGTTTCCAGATTGAGCAATGAAGTTGCGCGAATGTTTTTTGAAAGGAAATCCACGAAAATCAAGTCGAATATTCGGTTTCATCACTTCTTTTGTCGCAAGTAGCGGAATCGCCGACAGCGCAAAAATCGCCGCCGAAATAAGCATCGTCGACTGAACGCCAAAAGTCATCGCCAAAAATCCACCAATAAACGGTGCCAACGCTGAAGCTGTTTTTTCGACCACATACATCAAGCTAATCTGTCGACCAGATTTTTTGACATTTTTCACCTTTGAAAAATCAATATAATGCGAAAGTCCATAAATCGACACCGAAGCGCCTTGCAGAGCCAAGCTCGCGATAATCGCCGGCAAGCCAATTTTTTCCGCCATTACCGTCGAAATCAACATCGGAATATACAGCAAATTCGACAGCAAAATTCCATGCTTTGGGCCAAATTTCGCATTATAATATCCACCAAAAAACACCCAAAAAATACTCAAAACATAAAACGCCATCAAATAAGCCAGAACGCCATTCCAGCCATAACCCAGCTTAAAAATATACATCAAAACGAATCCGTTTGACAAATTCATCGCCAAAATTCGCAACATTTTCGCAAGATAAAGCACGCGGACTTCGTCAAAAGTTGCGTTTTTCCAGAATTTTGACCGTCGAAATATCGAAAAAATCTTCTTAAACATAACCAATATTATATCTATAAAATCGACAATTGTCAAATTTTCTTTTGTCTAGCTATTGACTTTTTAGCTCTAATGTGTTATTATAAAACCATTGATGAACAAAAATAAAAAAATAAAATAAAAATTTCATCATAGAAAGGAAATAATTTGTTTAAAGTTATTCGCGTGAAGCAATCAGAAGAATCTTACTCAGTGAATGTTCGAACATCTCGAAATCAGTAATTTTTCAAAAAACCAAAAAGCTCCAAACTGGTCCTCGGAGCTTTTTTATTACGCAATTTTTTGAAGAATTTTCAAGAGTTTAGGGGCTGTTCAGAAATTTCATATTTTAGCTCGGCGAAAAATTTCTCTCGCCCCTGTTCGGCGATCTCCACCAAATCCAAAGTATCAGGAATTAAATCCAAATCGCGCATTTTTTCTTTAGAGATCCACACAGAATCGCCAAGATCCAAATTCGACAACTTCTCCGCAGGAATTTCAACCAAAAACACGTGCGAAAAAGTGTCGGAAATCACTTCGCCACCTTCGAGAATCTTAACATAATAATCGCCGACATGTCGCAAATCGTCAATCTCGCAACCGATTTTTTCGCGAATTTCGCGCCTGGCGCTCGCAAAAACACCGCCATCGCCCGAATGAATTTTGCCAGAGATAAAGCCCCACAGACCAATCAACGGCTGTTTTGGACGTTTTGTCAATAAAAATTCGCCATTTTGATTTTTGAGTAAAATTCGAGTGGTAATTTTCGGCTGAATCCGCAAATCTGCGCTAAAAGACGAAATCCTATCGACATAATTCAAGCCGTGTCCGGTCAAAGTGTAGCGATTGTCATTTTTCTTGATGTAGCCATTTTTGATTAGAGTTTTTAAGTGGTAAGCATAAAGATTGCTCTCGATTTTTGGCGGACGCATTTCGGAGTATCGAGCAAACTTTTGAACGGTTAATTTCTTGATTATCGATTTTTGAATATTGTGTGTGATTTCAAACATAGTAAAACCTTGTCAATTTGTTTTGAGTCAAAATAAACTTTCTATACTTTTTAATTATACCATAATAAAATAATTCTATGACTAATTTCAACGAATCCCCAAAACTACCAAATACAGAAACCCAATACTCGCAAGAAATCGACCAAAACCGAGAATCTCCACGAGAAACACTTCAAAATTTCGGTCAAGCGACTATTTCTGCCCTGCGAAATATTTACAAAATCAACGAATTTCATGCGTCAGATCTCGACTCGTTTGACACTTTTTCGCAAATTTTCGAAAAAGATCTCCAACCCGACAATTTGATGGATTTCGAAAAATCACCTCAAGAGCTCGAAAATTGGTTCACGCAAAAACTCGAATCAATCCGAAGCGACAAAAACGGCGACATCACGATAGTCGGGCTCGCCAGCGGTTCTTTTGATGTACCACACGAAAATCACACCAACTTTTTGCGAGACTGCAAAAATCGACTCGCGCATCAATTCTGTGAAGAAAACGATCTGCCTTTCAGCAGTGAAATTGCTCACGAAATTATCGAAAAAGGCTTAGTTAAACTCATCGTTTCCCTTGATACCGACAGTCGAATTGACCTACGAAAAAGCAAACCTGGCGACAAAAGGCCAGTTTACACACTAAAAGATCGCGCGTCGCGGATTTCTGGGTTATACATCACCAGCCCGAACGACATCCGAACACCTGTCGCGGACATCATCATTCCTGAAGGAGCGGAATATGCGGGCAGTATTTTCGAAAATCTCCAAACTTTGGCAAAATACGGCGCCGAAAACAACTTAATCGACTCTCGAATTTGCTTCGGTGAACATCCGCAAGACTTGACGGACACCCAAGAATCTGGCTTAAAACCACTTGTAATTTCGGATAATTTAGTTTATGCTTTTAACAAGAATGGCCAACGAATGTCTTCAACCAACATCATAAATTCAAGCAAGGCCTTAAGCCAAAACTAAAGGAGTAAAATGGACTTTCGAAAACCAAATAAAATCGGCAAAGTTTACAAAAAATACCGCCAAAAAAATCAAAATTCGCCAAAAAACTACAATTTTTATGAGCGCGTCAAAAGCGAAGACGGCGTAGTTGAAGATCTCGACTTCTTCATTATCGCAAAGAATCTTTTTGGCTACCAGATTTGGGATGGCTTCGAGGTTGAGGAACATCTTTTGGTGATTCCAAAACGTTTTGTCGAAGGAATTAACGAATTTTCGAAGCAAGAATTTAACGAATTCCAAAAAATCCTCGCAAAATACGAGGCAAAAGGTTTTTCGATTTACGCTCGCGCGCCAAAAAACAAAAGCAAAACCGTGATGCATCAGCACACACATCTGATTATTCACTCAAACCAACGACTAAAATGGCTCATTTCGAAGCGAGGAAAATTCCTTTGGTGGGGAACTCGTAACTACAAATAACAAAAATCGCCCTTTCACTTCGGGGCGATTTTATTACGCAATTTTTTGAAGAATTTTCAAGCGATTATTTCGAATTTTTCGCCATTCGTTTGCGCTCGTTGGCGTCAAGATAACGTTTTCGAAGTCGCAAGTTTTCTGGCGTCACTTCGAGAAGCTCATCGTCCGCCAAAAAATCAATACATTGTTCAAGGCTCAAATCTGTAAACGGCGTCAATTGAACCGCACCGTCCGAAGATTTCGAGCGCATATTTGTGAGGTGTTTTTCTTTCACGATATTGATTTCGAGATCTTCTTGGCGATTGTTCAAACCAACAATCATTCCAGCATAAACCTCTGCTCCTGGACCGATCAACAGCTCTCCACGGCTTTCGGCAGATTGAAGCGCGTAAGGTGTTGAAACGCCTTTTTCGAACGCGATCAACACGCCATTTCGGCTCGAAGGAATTTTGGCGCCCATTTCTTGATAACCAGCCGGCAAAGTGTTCATAATGATCGTTCCTTTTGTAGCTGTGAGCATCAAGTTTCGAAGACCAATCATTGCGCGAGTTGTGATTTTGTAAGTCATTCGCGCAGCACCAGTTGGCAAGTTTTCCTGCGAAATCATTTCCGCTCGGCGAAGACCCATTTCTTGACTCACCGCACCGACAAATTCCGGAGAAACTTCGATAATCAATTCCTCGACAGGCTCTTTTGTCACGCCGTCTTCTTCGATCGTCACCACTTGTGGACGACCAACTTCGAATTCGAAGCCTTCGCGTCGCAAAGTTTCAATCAAAACTGAAAGGTGAAGTTCGCCACGACCAGAAATAATAAATCCGATTCCAGTTTCTTCAACCTTGAGCGAAACATTGGTTTCGAGCTCCTTTTTCAAACGATCGCCAATCTGTCGAGAAGTGGTAAATTCACCCTCGCGACCTTTCATTGGGCTGGTATTCGGACCAAGATACATCGAAAGCGTCGGTTTCTCGACCTCAATTGTCGGCAGAGCTTCTGGCGCGTCTTTGTCAGCCAAAGTTTCGCCAATTTCAGCTTCAGCAACACCTGTAATCGCCACAATATCACCCGCAAAAGCCTCCGAAATCTCTTCGCGCGAAAGCCCACGATACGCAAAAAGTTTGTCGATTTTGGCTTTTTTGACTTCTCCATCGCGCTTGACGAGCGAAATCTGTTCGCCAGCCTTCACTTTTCCGCGAGTAATTCGACCAATCGCGTATTTTCCAAGGAAATTATCGTAAGTCAAAGATGTCACGAGCAACTGGAAAGTGCCGTTTTCATCAACTTTTGGTGCAGGAATTTCGTTAATAATTGCATTAAAAATCGGCGAAAAATCAGCTGGCGATTCTGGATTTTCAGGAACTTCTGGCCAGGCCTTTCCGTCGCGACCAATCGCGTAATAAGTCGGATAAAGCAACTGATCGTCTTCGGTAGCAAGCTCCAAAAACAAATCTGAGACTTCGTCATTCACCTCTGAAATTCGGCGGGCCGGCTTGTCGATTTTATTCATCACAACAATTGGCTTTAGGCCAAGTTCAAGCGCCTTGCTCAAAACGAATTTCGTCTGCGGCATCGGCCCTTCTTGCGCGTCCACCACCAAAATCACACCATCCGCCATATTCAGCGTTCGTTCAACTTCACCAGAAAAATCGGCGTGCCCTGGCGTGTCGATGATGTTAATTTTGTAATCTCCGTAATAAATCGAAGTTTGTTTTGCCGTGATAGTGATTCCGCGCTCGCTTTCTTGATCGCCAGAGTCCATCAGCAAAGTTTGGCTCATTTCGGCCTGATTGTCACGAAAAGTATTGCTCTGCTTCAAAAGCCCGTCCACCAAAGTAGTTTTTCCGTGGTCAACGTGCGCAATAATCGCCACATTTCGAATTTTTTCTGAATTCATAGTCTCTTTCTCTTAAAAATTATTTATAAAGCTTCGGATATTTTACCATTTTTTTCG
>CAZVBN010000002.1:0-72159 GCA_964625845.1 uncultured Candidatus Saccharibacteria bacterium
CTTGAATAACTAATTATAGTTTTTCATAAAAAGAACTCTCTCGGGGGTTCTTTTTTGTCTTATGATTGTGCAGCTTCCAGTAAAAAAGCTCCGTTTATTTTCGGAGCTTTAGTACAATTAAATTTTCGATGTGTGGCGTTCGCGGGAAGAAGTTGTATCCGCGCGAGTAGATTATGTCGTATTTTTCGCTCAAAATTGCCGCGTCGCGCGCTTGAGTTGTTGGGTTACAACTGAGATAAATGATTTTTTCTGGTTCGGCTTCAAGGATTTTGGCGCAGACTTTTTTGTCCATTCCGGCGCGTGGTGGATCGACGATCAAATTCGCCCCGCTCTCGATGAAATCCAACGCTTTCTCGCTCGGCGCCAAGATTGCTTTTGCGGAATTTTCTCGCCCGAGTTTTGCGATATTGGCGCGCATTTCGGTGACGGCCGATTCGTTGATTTCAATCATTGTAAGGTTATTTTCGCCGATAGTCAATCCAATCGAACCCACGCCAGAATAGAGGTCGATTGTTGGCTTCTTACTGTCGATAAAGCGTTTCATATCGAGGAGTGCCTTTTCGTAAACGGGCAAATTTATCTGAAAAAAGCTTTCGGTTGCGTAATTAAAATCCACGCCCAGTACGCTGTCGGTGAGATTTTTTTCGCCAGAAGTTTGAAGAATTTTGGTGATGACGCTGGCTGGCGATTTTGGGCTACTAAAAATAATCTCGAAACATTTGAAGTTGAGTTTTTCGATTTCTTGCGGTGAAAAAGTCGTGAAATCTTCTTCCTTGACATAAAGTTGCGCGGCGATTTCGCCATTTTTGTTGGCGCGAATCAGTAAGGTTTTTAGGTCGCGACTGGCAGTTTTTCGTGCGCGAAGAATTTCGAGAACTTTCTGCCCAGCTTGGTTGATTTCTGGTTTGGCTAAACTCGTGCCATTCACGGGGATTTTGCCCTTTCCACCGCGCTTGAAGAACGCAAGATTCAGCTCGCCGTCGTCGGAATTTTCGAATTTTTCAAACCAGAAAGAGAATTCTACTTTATTTCGATATTCAAAAATCTCGCCGTCAGAGTAAAATTCCTCCTGATTGAGCGCGATTTTTTCTTGTCGAAAGCTCTCCGCGATAAGCTCTTGCTTGGTTTTTTGCTCAAAGTCAAAGTCGAAAATCTGCCACGGGCTCGTCGAAAGAAAACTCTCCGCGTCGCGCGGTTCGATTCGATTTGGCGATTTTTCGAGAATTTCGGTCGCAAAACCTTCGGCGAAAGATTTTTTGCTTTTCGTGATTTGAACTTCGGCCGTCTCGCCCGGCAAAACGCCCCACGCAAAGATTTTTTTGCCACTTTCAAGCTGTCCCAAGGCTTGTCCGCCAGGGGTGATTTTGTTGAATTTTACCGTTTCGAATTTAATTTTTCGCGCCATAATTACTCCATTTTATCAGATTTTGCGTGATTTTTCCAGATAGAAAGCCAATCTTCACCGCTAAGTTCGCTCGGCTTTTTTGTGCGGAATTTTGTGCCGCAATTTTTGACATAAAAAGCCGGCGCGGCAAACATTTTGTCGACAAAGTCGTTAAATTCGGCTTGATTTTCTGGATGGATTAGCGGAATTTCTCGCCGTTTCATCTCAAAAAACACCGTATTGACCGCTGGCGGCGGCGTAAAATCGGTTTTTCGGAGTGGTTTTTTGATTTTCGCTTCAAAAAACGGAAAAATCTTCACACCCAAAGCCGCCGTGAAGTTTTCGTGACTAGCAATCATTTTTCGCGCGAATTGTTTTTGAAAGATGAAATACGCAGATTTTGGCGGATTTTCGCTAAAATTCGAGATTTTCGAGATGATTTTTGAGCTCAAATGGAAAGGTGGGTTGGCGCAAATTTTGTAGTTTTCTGGCAAGTTTTTCAGATTGAATTTCAAAAAATCACCACGCCAAACTTCCACATTTTCGAGTTTCGAAGAATTGCGTTTGAGTTTTTCGAAAGTTGCGCCGTCGAATTCGATCGCCAAAACTTGCGCGGATTTTTTACTCAAAGCATAAGTAAAAACACCACTTCCCGCGCCAATGTCGAGTGTAAAATCCTTTTTTCGGATATCCGTATGGCCAACCAGCATCAGTGCGATTTTTGGGCTGCGCAAGAAGTTTTGTGAAATTTTATTATTTCGAGAATTTTTACTCATAACGCAAGGCTTCGATTGGGTCTTTTTTGGCGGCGGCGCGTGATGGCAATACTCCGGCCAAGAACGCGATTGTGCCAATAATTGCTGCAATCAAAACGCCATTTTCAAGCGTGAATTTAGTTAATTCTAGACCATCCAAGCCCTTTAGGAAGTTGTCGGCCGCCCAAGCGTTTAAAGCGTTTCCGACTAGGCTAGCTAGCCAAAAGCCGATCAATGAGCCAGCTAGCCCGATCAATATAGCTTCAACGCTAAATAGCGCAAAAATTTTAGTGTTTGAAAGTCCCATGGATTTCATTAGGCCAATCTCGCGAGTTCGTTCGCGCACACTCATGTAAAGGGTGTTGATAATACCGAAGCTGGCGGCAAGTAAGGCGATTGCACCAAAAACGGTTAGTGCGCCAGTGATTGAGTTAATTACATTTTTAACGATACCTAAAGTTTCTTCGTTGCTGGTCATGGCGTAACCTAGTTTTGCGGCATCTTTTTTGATGCGTTCAAACTCTTCTTTATCGTCGGGATTGTTTGGCTTAGCTAAAATATAAAGCGACTGATCTTTTAGCTTTTCTGGCAGTCCTGCGAATTGTTTTTCATAGATTTCATTTTCAAAAGATTTGCTGATGACAAACTGACCATTCTGAATAAGGTTCTTGTTCATTACACCTACGATTTTGGCGGTTAAGATAATTTTCTCGCCGGTTGCTTTGTTAGTAGTTTGAAATTTGATTTCTTGATTAAGAGCATCTTTTGACGATTTAAAACCAAGGCTTTTTAGAAAATCTTGCGGAATGGCAACTTCAAAATCTTTAGTTGAGTGGTGTGGCGCGCGACCTTCTGCAATGTCGAGATTTATACCTTCTTCTACTGCGCCAACGCTGTTGGTTGTTAACTTCTTACCGTCTTTATATTGAACGTAGTCGGTTGAAATCAGTGCGCCTTTAGATAGTTCAACTGAACTAATCCCTTTGATTGTTTTAATCTTCTCTACGTCTTCTGAAGTAACCATCTTCATGCCGAAATCGCCTGAAGTGTTAGTTTTGTGCTCGTCGTATTCTTTTGGTTCGTTATTTAGCTGAACGTTAGTGCGGCTGGATTCCGCCATAAACCAAACGTAGGTGTTATCTGAAAAGCGCGAAAATTGGCGCTCGATATAATCGTTGATTCCAGCGTTAACGCCAGAGGTTAGGGAAATCGTAAAAGCTCCAATAAAAATGGCAATAATTGTCAAAAGGGTGCGACCTTTGTTCGACCAAAGATTAGCACCAGAGGTTTTGATGATATCAAGAAATTTCATTATGCTTCTCCTTCTGAAATAATTTTACCGTCCTGAATGTGGATTCGGCGGTCGCATTTGGCGGCGAGCGTTTCATCGTGTGTGACAATGATCAAAGTTACGCCGCGCTCCTTGTTTAAATTAAACAGAATTTCTTCAACTTTATCGCCGGTTTTGGTGTCGAGGTTGCCGGTTGGCTCATCGGCGAAAATGATTTTTGGGTTATTAGCGATCGCTCGCGCAATACAAACGCGCTGTTTTTGCCCGCCGGAAAGATTCGAAGCTTTATTTTTTGCTTTGTCGGCAAGTTCGACGGCTTCGAGTGCTTTCATCGCAATTTCGTTTCGCTTTTTCGAAGAAACTCCCGCAATTTTTAGCGGTAAAATCACATTTTGAAGAACCGTGTCTTTTGGGTTCATAAAAAATTGCTGAAAAACAAAACCGAAAGTTTTGTTGCGAAGTTTGTTGAGTTCGCGTTTTTTCATCTTTGCGAGATTTTGGCCGTCGATCGAAATTTCGCCTTCGTTTGGCTTGTCGAGTGCCGCCAACAGATGCATTAGCGTCGATTTTCCGCTTCCTGATTTTCCGATAATCGCCACACTTTCGCCTTCTTCGATCTTAAGTGAAACGCCGTCGAGTGCCTTAAAAAAGCTATTGCCGTCGCGATAAACTTTTGTGAGATTTTTTACTTCGATTAGACTCATTTTCCTCCTTTGCTGAAATAATTTCGAAGTTCTAGACTTGATTTATTATACCCCCCCCCGAGAGGAAAAATCAAGTCTATTTTTCGAAATTATCGATTGATTTTTAATTCGTTAGAATTGCCGTTTTGTGGTTTTTTGTGGCGTGGTTTGCGTCGTTTTTTGGCTGTTTGCGGAATCTCGATTCCCTTCTCGGCCATCAATTTCGAAAGATCCGCTAAGCCGTTTGAAGGCTCTTTTTGCTCGGCTGTGTTCGGGCTGATTTTCTTCGGGTTGATTTGTGAAGCTAAATCAACTTTTTCGGGCGAAAACATCGGCTGGATCGGCTTATGTTCAGCACGCGGAACCGTTCGATTTGGTTTATTTACAGAAGGTCGTGGCGCTACATTTTGTGTTGGTGGACCCCATTCTAGACCCTGCCGTTCGGCCATAGCTTTATTGACGAGTTGCTTTGGTGGTAGGAGAATGTTTCGGATTCGCTCTTCGATATCTGCTCGCGGCGTACCGTAATTTTTGCGGGTGTTTTCGATGATTTGTTCCGTTAGATCGTTAAAAGGTTTCGGTAAAGTAAGAGTAATCGCGCTAAACGGTGTGGATTTTTCTCCGTTGATAATCATCGCCATCACGAAATGTCGGTTATTCAGGCTCATCAAGTCAGAAGCGTCAAATTGCGGCTCGAATTGCTTGGCAAGAATCGGCGCATCTTCAACAGAGATACGGAACGAGATAATCGAGCCAACGTTACCAAAAACCGCGTCTTTTACAGTGTCTGTCATCTGCGAAACGTACTGATTGGCGACAGTTAGAGTCAGGCCATATTTGCGGATTTCGCTCAAAATCACCGCAAAAGAATCCGTCGCGAAGTTCTGGAATTCGTCGACATAAAGATGGAACGGTCGGCGATCTTCAAGGCGCTCGATGTCAGAACGGCTCATCGCGGCGAGCTGAATTTTCGTCACGAGGAACGAACCGAGAATCGCGGCGTTGTCCTCACCAATCAAACCTTTTGAAAGGTTCACTACTAAAATTTTGCCTTCGTCCATGATTTTTCGGATGTCGAAAGTGGATTTTGGCTGACCGATAATATTTCGAATAATCGGGTTGGCGGTAAAAGCTCCAACCTTGTTCAAAACCGGTGCGATCGCTTCGTTAACTTGTTTTTCGCTCCACTGACCAAATTCTTGCTTCCAAAATTGAAGAACGCTCGGGTCTTTACAATAAGTCAAAGTGTCTTTTCGGAATTCGCCATCTGTTAAAATTCGAGTGATGTCGAGCATGGTTGGATCTGGACGATCGAGTAGCGCCAATAACGAATAGCGCAGAATATATTCGAGGCGCGGTCCCCAAGAATCACCAAACATACGCTTCAAAACGCCAATAACTTCAGATGAAATATTTGATTTTTTGTTCGGATCGTAAACTTCGAGCGGGTTAAATCCAAGCGGAAAAGCCGTGTCGGCCGGATTAAAATAAATCACGTCCTTCAAGCGATGCTCGGGAATAAATCTCATATTATTTTGCGCAAAATCACCGTGCGGATCGATAATCGCATAGCCTTCATTGTGAAAAATATCAGAAAGTGTCAAAAGTTCCAGCGCACCAGATTTACCAGTTCCTGTCTGCCCGATAATATAAAGATGTCGTGAGCGGTCGCGTCGAAGCATACCAAACTGATGACTGATTCCGCGGAAATTCGTCAAACCAAACGCCGAAATGTTTTCGTCGTGAGCCGGATCGCCGTTCAAGATCGGTAGTTTTGAAGGTGGTTCAGCGGTTTTACTCGAAGCCCAAACGATGTTTGGCGTTTCCACGTTGGTGTGCGGCAAATGCCAAACGCTGGCTAATTCTTTGATGTTCAAAATGAAACCGCCATCAAAAAATTCACGATTTTCGAACTTACTTATTGCGGAACGATCGAGTGTGGCGTTAACCATTTTGAAGCCGTTAAGATTTGTGCTGTTGAACTGTTTGAATGTTCCAGTTAACGCTTGAATTTGTAGTCGTGCGGTTGATTCTTCATCGCCAAGATAAGCGATTCGGATTTTGACGCGATAACCCAATTTCGTGGCTTTTTCTTCAGCCTTGGCGACACGAGTTTTGTCGCGCTCGGAGAGTTCTTTTTTGGCGGCGCCTTCACCTGCTTCGGGCGCTTTCCAGAGTGCTGCGAAGGCTTGAATCAGCCATTTCCAATCTAATTTGAAAGGTTTTTTGCCTTCTTTGACGTTTTTGATCCACTTGTCGGAAGCTTTGTGCCAGTCGTCGGCGATCGGTCGAACCAAAACTTGCATCCACATCTGTGAATTTGTTCCGTCGAGCTTGGCTAAAGTTCCTGTGATTCCGGCCAGTGGATCGACTTCAAAGCCGTCGAAAGTTTTAATTGGAAGCGCTTCGTTATCTGTCAAATCGATTTCGGCAGAATAAACCACCGGCTTGAGTTCGCCTTCTTTGACGTAATCTTCTTTGGATTCGTAAATTTGAACTGTCGGATATTGCGAATAAATCTGCCCTTCAATAAAACTTTGAAGAATTTTTGGCGTCCAAACATAAAAACGAATCGCGCCATTAACAGATACGATCTCGAAACTCAAATGCTCCTGAACGCCGCCGTTCTTCCTGAGCTCTTCGGCGTCGCGCAAGATTCCGTGAATGCTGGCGAGAAGTTGCTCGGCTGCGAGTTCGGATTTATCGTTAGTTTTTGGGATTTCTAGCGCCAAAAGCACCGCGTCGGTGTTCAAAACCTGAAGTTGGTCGATTTTTTTGTAATTTTGACGCGTCAAATAAGCCAAAATTAAGACGATTGGAATCCAAACGATTGGGCTAAATAAAAAAGTAAAAAATGCTTCCATAAGTGTCTCAAGTATAGCATAAACGCGTTAAAAAATCAAGATGAAAACGGCTCGTTTTGGCGGAATTTTGCGAAATGATTTTTGTGGAATTGAGGATTTAGTGCGCGTTTTTTAGCAAAGAAAAAAGAGCCCGAAGGCTCAATTTTACTGTTCCGCCAAAGTGTAGGTTGCTTTCGCGACGCGAACGAATTCTTTTTTGCTTTGAAGATTCAAGAGAACGGTTGTTTCTTTTACTTTTCGCTTTTCGAGGACTCGTTTGACGATTTCATCTCTGTAAAGCGGTTCGCCAGCTTCTTTCAGAACTGCGGCGATTGTGTCGGCAACGGTTCCCTTTTTGAAACCCCAGTCGTCGAGCGCGTAAATTCCGCGACCGATCAGCACGAAGCGTTTATCTTTGATGAGTTCGTTGTGAATTGCTTGCGTAGTGACATCTTTTCGAGAAAAATCGCTTTTACGGATTTCTTCGGCGATTTCTGAGAAGTGCATCGGTTCTTTTTTTGCGCCCAAAATCACAAAGATTTTATCGCGAATGTTTTTTGGATTGACGCTTGGCCATTTTTCGAGACCCCAAATTCCGTTTAGGCTCGCCAAAAGTTTGCTGATTGAAGCGATGGCTTCGATTTGGCTTGGGTGCTCATAAGATAATTTTGCGTCGAGTTCATCCAAAGTCATTGGACTTTTGTTCTTTTTGATGATATTGACAATTTCGTCGATTGCTGTTTTGATTTTTCGCTCGTCGCCATATTCTGCGTTGGCGATTGCGCTGTGATATTTATCGTTTTCTTGGATAACAACTAATTTACTACTGATTTCAGCGATGAATAAAATATTTGAAACTTCCTGCGCGCTGGCTGATTTTTCGAGATAATGATCGGCCAAGGCTTGAGTTTTTGAAATTCGTCCAGATTCTGCCAAATTTCGAATAAGCGCTTTTTCGATTTCTGCCAAATGTTCAATTTCGCCTTTTTCGGAGGCAATTTTCAATCTTATAAGTGCAGCTTTTTCGAGCTGTCGAACGCGTTCGCGAGTAATGTCGAGCCGCTCGCCGATTTGCTCCAAAGTCTCCTTGGCGCCATTTAGGCCGAAACGACGTGTGATAATTTCTTGCTCTCGCGGCTGATCCACAACTTTAAGCGCTTTCTCGATAAGCGTTGCGATCAAGTGGAGTTTTTCATTCTGAATCTGGTTGTTTTCCATTGATTTCCCTTATTAAACTTTAAATATTGTTATTTTATTAAACTATGTATTATTTTACAATAATACTTGTTTTGTGTCAATACTCATTCTCTCTTTTTCATTTATATTATACCACAAAATTGCGAAATAAAACAAAAAATGCCATAAAAGTTCCAAAAAACTATTTTTATGGCATTATGCTTGTGGTTATTCTCGATTATTTTTTAGTTTTTGCAGAAGATTTTCGCGAAGTTGATTTTTTGGCGGTTGTTTTCTTCTTTGCGGCTGGTTTTTTGCCGGATTTTTTGGCTTTGGCGGCTTCGATGAATTTGATCGCCATTTCGTCGGTCATTTTTTCGATGTCTAAATCTTTTGGTAGCAAACCTTTGATTTCGCCGTCAGAAATGTATTTTCGGCCAAATCCACCGCGAGAAACTTTGATTTTTCCACCATCAAACTCTTTCAAGACTCGCTTGGCGTCGTTTTTGAGTTTTTCGTCGTAAAGCATTCGCGCTTCTTCTTCGGAAATGTCGAATGGTGACATCGGTTTGATGCTGACGAAAGTTCCACCAATCTGGATGTAAGGACCAAAACGACCGATGTTGGCTTTAATTTCTTCGCCGTTTTCGGTTTTGCCGACAATTCGTGGCAAGGCGAACATTTTGAGCGCATCTTCGAGAGTTACGGTTTCGATTTTTTCGCCAGCTGGCATCGCGGCAAACTTCACTTCTTCGCCCTCAATTTTGTTGTCGCCAATCTGGATCATTGGCCCAAAGCGACCAAAACGCGCAAAAACAGGCTTGCCGGTCTTCGGATCTTTGCCCAGTTCGCGCGCTGGCACGACTTGGTTTCGATCGATTTCGCCAGAATTCAAAATCAATTTATGAAATGGATTGTAGAAGTCGTCAAGTACTTTAATTCGGTCAGCTTCTCCGGCGGCAATTTTGTCAAAATCGTTTTCGAGATTCGCCGTCCAGCCATAATCGACAACTTGGTTGAAATGCTCGTTCAAGAAATTTGAAAGCACTTCACCACTTGGAGTTGGCACCAATTTGCCTTTTGTTGAGCCGGTTTTTTCGTTCAGAATTTCTTTTGAAATTTCCGAATTTTTGGTAAGTTTAAGCTGAACTGCTGGCCGTTCTTTGCCTTCGTCTTCGCCTTTTTCGGCATAGCCACGCACTTGAATTGTGTCGATAATTGTGGCATAAGTACTTGGGCGACCGATGCCGAGATCTTCGAGTTTTTTCACCAAAGAACCTTCGGTGTAGCGAGCTGGCGGTCGCGCGAAGACTTCTTTTGCGATAATTTCATAAAAATTCAAATTGTCGCCGTTCGTCAAATTCGGCAAAAATTCATCTTTCTTTCCGCCAGAATAAACCTTCAAAAATCCGTCAAAAACCACAACTTCGCCCTTAGCCTCGAAGAAGATTTTTTCGTCGCCAAAAGTGATTTTGATGGTGGTTTTTTCGATTTCGGCTGGCGACATTTGGCTGGCCAAAGTTCGATTTCGAATCAATTCATAGAGCTTTTGCTGATCGCTGCTCGAAGACGCTTTTTCGGTTCGCACATCTGTTGGACGAATTGCTTCGTGAGCTTCTTGTGCGCTGGAATTTTTTGTGGCGAATTTTCGTGCTTGATGATATTTTTCGCCGAATTTTGCCTTGATGAATTCCGCATTCGAAGCGATCGCAAACGAGCTCAAATTGACGCTGTCGGTTCGCATATAAGTGATTTTACCAGATTGGTAGAGCTTTTGCGCCGCGCCCATTGTAGTTTTGGCTGAAAATCCAAGTCGCGCGTTGGCTTCTTGTTGAAGTGTAGAAGTCGTGAAAGGCGCGCTCGGGTTGCGTTTTCCAGGGGTTTTCGAAACGCTGGCAACTTCGAAATTCGCGTTTTTTAGGCTTTCGAGAAAGTCGTTGGCTTTGGATTCGCTCGAGAATTTTTTATTGAGTTCAGCTTTGAGGATTTCGCCATTTTTGTCGAAAAATTCGCCAGTAATTTTGAAAGAAGATTTGCCTTCGAAATTCGCGATTTCGTTTTCTCGCTCCACTAAAAGCTTCACCGCCGGCGACTGAACGCGACCAGCAGATTTTCCGCCCGGAACTTTTCGCCAAACTACTGGCGAAAGGTCGAACCCAACCAGCCAGTCCAAAGTCTGGCGAGTTTGTTGCGCTTCGACCATTTTCATGTCGACATTTCGCGGATTGGCGATGGCTTCGGTGATGGCGTTTTTAGTAATCTCGTGAAAAACGATTCGCTTGGTTGTGGCGGGATTCAATTTTAAAACTTCGCAAAGGTGCCACGCGATTGCTTCTCCTTCGCGGTCTTCGTCGGTTGCGAGCCAAACTTCATCGGCTTCTTTGACGGCTTTTCGAAGCTCGCTGACGACTTTTTTCTTGCCCGAATCGACTTCGAAAGTCATTTTGTAGCCGTTTTGCGGTTCGATTGGACGGCCGCCTTCTTTATTCTTTTTTGCGACACCTCGAATATGCCCAACGCTGGACATCACGGTGAAATCTTTGCCTAAATATTTTTCGATGGTTTTGGCCTTGGCGGGGCTCTCGACGATTACTAAATTTTTCATAAGCTTGATTTATTTTAGCATTATTTTTTGAGAATGGCAAATTTTGGGCGGAACAATAAATATATGCGGTTTTGCTTTTTCGCGCGAAATCTGCTACAATTAAGCTTATGAAAATCGCATTAGCATCTGATCTGTTTTGGCCGATGATCAACGGAATCTCGGTTTTTACTAAAAATCTCGCCGAGCAAATGGCAAAGCGTGGCCACGAAGTTGTGGTTTTTGCGCCGAGCCAAAATGGCGATTATTATGTCGAAGAAGTTGACGGCTACAAAGTCGTCCGCCTAAGTTCGGTGAACTTCCCTTTTTATCCGAATCAAACCGAACCGCTCGCGCCACCTCGAAAAATCGCTGGCAAAATCACCGTTCCGCGGGTTTATCTTAATAACGGCTACAAACTTTCCCTTTTGCCGTATCGCGAAATTCGAAAATTCTGTCGCCAAAATAACTTTATTCCAGATGTCGCGCACATTCAGCTTCAACTTATGGTTGGTCAAGCGATGATTGATTTTGCTCGCCGAAATCACATTCCTGTTGTTATCACAAATCATTCCAGTCCTGAAAATCTCTTCGATAATCTAAAATTGCTCGCGCCGTTTTCGCCAGTGATTAACCGCGCGGTTCTTCTTTACACCAAGCGTTTTGCGCTTCAGGCTGATTATGCCACGATGCCGACGCAACTTGCGATTGATCGCTATTTCAAAAATCCTGAAAAAGCCAAAATGCCGATCGAGCCAGTCAGCAACGGAATTGATTTAAGCCGTTTTACGCCCGAAAAACCTTCGAAAGAATTTTTCGAAAAGTTTGGTTTTGATTCGAAAAAGCCGATCGTGATGAATATTGGTCGCGTTGATGCCGAAAAGCATATTTCGACGCTGGTGCTTGCGTTCAATGAAGTTCTTCGCGAAAACAAAGATGCTCAGCTCGTGATTGTCGGCGACGGAACAGATCGGGTAAATCTCGAAAATCTCGTTTATCAGCTTGGAATTTCGAAAAATGTTCATTTTATGGGCACGCAACTCGGACAAGATTTGGTTAATTTTCATCGTGCGGCGACAGTTTTCGTTTCTGCCAGCCCAACCGAGACGCAAGGAATTGTCTTCTTGGAGGCGGCGGCTTGCGGGAAGCCGGTGATTGGCGTTGATGTTGGTGCGGTGGGCGAAATTTGTCAGAACGAAATCAACGGATTTTTGTGCGAAACTGACAATATTGAACAGATTGCCGAAAGCATTTCGAAAATTTTAAACGACAAAAAACTCGCAGAAAAATTCTCGAAAAACAGTCTTGAAATTATCAAAAAACACGATTTGAATTATACGATCGAGAAATTCGAACAGATTTATCAAACCGTTATCAAAACCAAAAAAGCTGAGCCGCGAGGTTTGCGCGCAAAAATCGCCGCGAAATTCGGTCGCTAAAATCTAAAATTCGCAAAAATGCTAAACAAAACAATGTGAATTGCGTAAATTTCGAGCGCGTTTTTTGAGATTGCGAGCGTGATTTTGTCTATTTTTGGCGAGATTTTTAGCGATGGATTTTTTCGAGAAATTTGACAAAGAATCAAAAATTCAACCGCAAAAATCGCCAGCAAAATTATCGAAAGATTTTCTGAAAATCGAAAAACCGAGATGCTGAAAATCAGATGTACAAACATTGTGACCATTCCGAAAAAGTGGGCGAATTTGTGCTTTTTTGCCATCAAAAATCCCCAAAACGCAACCAAAAACGCCATTGTTCCGTAGTCGAAAAGTTGCCGGCTCGGCTCCAAAAGAATTATCGAAAATGCAAAAATCGGCAAAATCAACAGATTGATTTTCTTTTCGAATTTTTTAATCACGGACAAGAAAATTCGTGCGAACAAAATCGAAAAAAGTATGTTCAATTGCGGCGCGTCAAAACCTTTCGAAAAGCCAATAACAGATTCGAAAATCCAAACAAAAGTCGCCATAAACGCAAGTTTCGGGCTGAATTTGTAGTTTTGATTGAAGCCGACCAAAAACAAAAAAATCGGAAACGCCGCGCGACCAATTAGGCGAAGTTCGATAATTTCTGGCGCGAAAAAATAACCGACGTGATCAATAATCATTGTAAAAATCGCAACAATTTTCAGATAATCGTAAAGATTCGGGCGCGTTTCTTTCATTTTTCTATTTTATCAAATTTCGAGCTTTTCGAAAACCATTTTGCCTTTGCCAGCGAAAAATGTTAAAATTTAAGAATGATTCTGAGCGTTGAAATTTCGGAAAAATCTTTTGGCAACAAACAGCTTCTTTCGGAGGTGAAATTTAGCGTGGACGCGGGCGAAAAAGTCGGCTTGATTGGTCGAAACGGTATTGGAAAATCGACGCTTTTTTCGATTTTGCTTGGTCGTGACAAGGATTTTTCGGGTGAGATCATTTTTCGAAAAAACACCACGCTGGCCAGCACGCGCCAAGAATATTCTGATGTTGGCGAGCAAACAGTTCTTGAATTCATCTTGAACGACCTTCCCGATTACGCGCGACTTCGCCATCAGATCGAAACTTTGCCGGCCAAAATGGGCGAAGATTTGCGCCTAATCGAAAAATACACCGACGCGCTCAACGCTTTTCACGAGAAGAATTTTCACTTTATCGAAGAAAAAATCAAGGCTGAACTTCGCGATTTTGGGCTTCAAAATTTCGAAAATCGCCAAATGAAAACACTTTCGGGCGGGCAAAAACGCCTTGTCGACACGATTAAAATTATCCATTCGAACGCGCAACTCGCGCTTGTCGACGAGCCGACCAACTTTATGGATTTTTCCGCCAAAAAACGCTTTCTCGACTGGATGAAAAATTCGCCCGAAGCTGTTTTGGTGATCACGCACGATCGCGATGTTTTGGCGCAGGTCGATAAAATCATCGAAATTCGTGACGGCAAAAGCCTGATTTTTCATGGAAATTACGACGATTATTTGCGAGTGAATGCTTTTTCGACGACGAATAAAATTCAAGATTTCGAAAGTTTACAGAGGCGAATTTCGAATTTGAAGGATAAGGTTCGCGAATATCAGCGAATGAAGGAGCGTGCGCGCGACCCAAGCACGATTCAGCGTTTTAAGCGTTTGGAAAATTCTGCGCGCGAAGAATTGCTCGAACTCGAACAGATTGAGCGACCGAGCTTTTGGATTGACAAAGAAAATGTCGAAAATTTGGATTTTCGGGCGGCAAAATCTTACGAAAAATTCAAGGCAAAAAATGTAAAAATCGGCATGAAAACCGAGGCGGAAAAATCTCGGCGAAGTTTGATTCGCGTGGAAAATTTGGCGCTCGGCTACGGCACGCTCGACGACGCTTTGGCTGGCGAAAACGGTGCGAAAATCCTTTTCGAAAATATCAATTTTGATCTAAAAGTTGGCGAAAAAATTGAATTTTTCGGGCGAAACGGTGCTGGAAAATCGAGTTTGATTCGGGCGATTTTGAGCGAAAATCCGCAAAATTTGAACGGCGAAAATGGCGATTTGGCGATTTATGACGGCGAAATTTTCCGTGACGAAACCGTAAAAATCGGTGTTTACGAGCAAGAAATCGGAGCGGATTTCTTCGACCTTCCCTTGAAGCAAGCCATCGAAAAAATCTATCTTTCACAAAATCTTTCGATCACCGAAACCAAAATTCGCGCCCTGCTCAGCCAATATTTATTTACGGAAGAAGATTTCGAAACGCCAATCCGCGAACTTTCTGGCGGGCAAAAAGCTCGCTTTCAGCTGATAAAAATGCTTTCGAGCGAGCCTCAACTTTTGATTTTGGACGAGCCAACTTCGCACCTCGATTTGCCGAGCATCGAAGAACTCGAAAACGCTTTGACGAATTTTTCCGGCGCGGTGATTTATGTTAGTCACGACGATTATTTTCGCCAAAAGATTGGTGGTCAGGTCGTAAAAATCCCATAAGCCACATCGCAAAACTCGCCACGAGCATTGCGCCACCAATCACGAAATACCAGATGACAAACGCGTTGTTGCTGTCGTAAATCTCGAAAACGCCAGCCAGCGCCGAGCCAACTGCAAGCGTGGCGATCGCGAAAAATGTGAGCTTTCGAGCTGATTTTTTCGAAAATTCGCGTGTGATTTTCGCTGCTTCTGTCGTTCACCATCAAGATTTCGAAATTTTGCTGGCTTAATTTTTCGACCAAATTCACCAAAATCTCGCTCGGCTGATACGCTGGAATCAAAATCACTGTTTTGTAATCTTTAACTTTTGTCATAGAAACATTATTTCATGGCGCGCTGTAAAATAGCTTTAAAAAAATCAGCCCCGCAGGACTGAATTAAAATTGAGAAATTCCGAGCAGTTTTCGGAGTTTTTCGCGGTCAAAACCAAGCACGATTTCGCCGTCGACATCTGTTACTGGCACACCGCTTGGTCCGCCCATTTTTTTGATGAATTCTTCGTAGGCTTCTGGATCTTGATCAACTTTCTTCTCGATGAAGTCAATTTTATTATGTGTGAGCCATTCTTTTTCGGCTGAACAATATCCACACCAATCTGTTGAGTAAATAATAACTTTCTTTTCCATATCTTCTATTTTACCACGAAAATGCTTAAAAATCGCTTAATTTTGCTTACTCGTGAGATACCAACCGCCGTCGATGTCGCGATAAACGCCGAGCTGAACGCCGCGAGTGAGCAAAATATAATCCGCCGCAGCCTGCGCTTCTCGCTCGCTACCGTAGCGTTTTTTGTGGGTTTGCGGCGCGTTCATCTGGAATCGCACGATTTTTTGAGGTTTTTTGTTATTTTTTCTTGGCATTTTTAAATTCCGCCAAAATTTCACGAACTTCGGCTGTGCTTTTCGTTTCCATTAATTTCGCGCGCAAATCGCTCGCGCCGTCAAATTCTCGAATATAAATCTTAAAAAATCGTTTCAGCGGCTCGAATTTTCGAATTTCGAATCGCGTGGCATATTCGTCAAAAATATCAAGATGAAGCTTCAAGAGGTTGATGAGTTCGGCTTTCGAATGTTCGCGCGCCTCGGTCTCGAAAACAAACGGATTCGCAAAAACACCACGACCGATCATAATTCCGTCGATTCCAGGGTGTTTTTTGGCTAGTTCCAGACCTTGACGAACGCTCAAAATGTCGCCGTTAATCTGGATTAGAGTTTGCGGAGCGATTTTGTCGCGAAGTGCCAAAATTTCTGGAATCATTTCGAAGTGCGCGTCGACTTTGCTCATTTCCTTCTTTGTTCGAAGATGAACCGTGAGAACGGCGATATTTTGTTCGAGTAGGAATTTTAGCCAATCGCGCCATTCGTCAATTCGCGAAAAACCAAGGCGAGTCTTTACCGAAATCGGCAAACCGCCTTCTTTCGCCGCCGCGATAATTTCGCCAGCAATCTCTGGATTTCGAATCAAATCACTCCCGCCGCCGCTCTTGATTACGGCTTTATCAGGGCAGCCCATATTGATGTCGATCGCCTTGTAGCCCATTTTCGCCAGCCCTTTGCTCATTTGGGCGAAATTCTCGGGCTTGCTTCCCCAAATTTGTGCCACAATCGGCTGTTCGTCTTCGGTAAAATGAAGTCGTCCGCGTGTGCTATGAACGCCTTTTTCACTACAAAAACTCGCCGAATTTGTAAATTCCGTATAAAAAACATCTGGGCGCGCGGCCTCCGCCACGACGTGCCGAAAAATCACATCAGTTACAGCCTCCATCGGCGCCAAGCTAAAAAACGGCTTTCGATTTCCGTTTTCGAACTTGCCAGTTTTCGAAATTATTTCTTGCCAAAAGTTATTTTCCATAAAATATAGTATATCATTTTTTCGAAATTTATGCTATAATTATAAAACTAACGAAATAAAAATTCTTGTAAATGCCGTAAATTTGCTGTATTTATGCGAATGAAAGGTATTAAATGTATAAAAAATCACGCGCGAAAAACGCTTCGCGAAACAATTTTAAGGGCGGAAATCGCCGAAAATCTGGCAAAAAATCGCCGAAAAAATTCATCAATCCAGAAAAATTCATCAATCTCGAAGTTGAAAAACTCGAACAAAAACCACATTTCGACGAATCTGTCAATTTTGCGGATTTTGATTTTTCGGAAATAATTCTCGAAAATCTCGCAAAAAACGGCTTCAAACATCCGAGCGAAATCCAAAAAACCGCGATTCCGCTGGCGCTCGCTGGGCGCGACATTGTTGGTCTTTCGAACACTGGAACCGGCAAAACGATCGCGTTTATTTTGCCGATTTTGAACGGTTTGGGCGCACAAAAAAATCCCGAAAAATTAGATTTTCGCCGAGAATCTCTCGAAAAATCTCGAAAAACCGCCAAGAAATCAGCGTTAATTTTGGCGCCAACTCGCGAGCTCGCGCAACAAATCAGCGAAGAATTCAAAAAATTCTCCGAAAAATCCGGCGTTCGTTCGGCGCTTTTGGTTGGTGGAATGAACATCGGCGGGCAGTTCCGCGATCTCAAACGCCGTCCGCAAATGATCATCGGCACGCCCGGTCGCGTCAAAGATCACATTGATCGCGGTTCGCTCGATCTTTCGAAGGTTGATTTTTTCGTTCTCGACGAGGCCGACCGAATGCTCGATATGGGTTTTATCAACGACATCCGCGAAATCGCGTCGCTTCTGCCCGAAAATCGCCAGACTTTTTGTTTTTCGGCAACTTTTGATAAGCGCGTCGAAAAAATCGCTACAGATTTTATGAAAAATCCCGAAATTATTTCGACGAGCGTCAATCAATCGGCGAAACATATTCATCAAAATATCGTCGAATTTACAGATCTCGAACACCGAAAAAACCTACTTTTCGAAATTTTAGCGCGAAATGAAGTCAAAAAAATCGTGATTTTTGGCGAAACAAAATCCGGCGTTCAAAAATTGAACGACGAACTCGAACAAAATGGTTTTTCTTCTCGCTCAATTCACGGCGATAAAAATCAAGCGCAACGAACTCGCGCAATCAAGGCTTTTCGAAACGGAAACGCGGATATTCTCGTTGCAACAGATGTGGCGGCGCGCGGACTCGACATTCCTGATGTTTCGCACGTGATCAATTTTGACACGCCAAATTCTTACGAAGATTACATTCATCGAATCGGTCGAACTGGTCGCGGCGGAAAATCTGGCTCGGCGCTAACTTTTGTGAAAGCGCGAAAAACCAAAGATCCAGAAGTAAAAATCTCAAACAATCCTCGCCGTAAAGCAAGTTTTCGGAAATAAAGAAAAATCCACCACGCGGTGAATTTCTCTTCTGGTGACCTCACGGGGAATCGAACCCCGATTGCAAGGATGAGAACCTTGTGTCCTAACCGTTAGACGATGAGGCCATTGAAAATATTCTACCAAAAAATCGCACAAAAATCAAACTATTGACATTTCGAGCTAAAAATGTTAAAATAAGCAGGTAAATCTGAGATTTACGATTTCAAAGGGTTTCTGGATGAATCTTTTAAAGTCGCCAATCTCCATAAAGGAGGTGAAATGGATTGGCGAAAAAAACGATTATTTGCCCAGCCTGCAATGGCAAAGGCAGGGATAATAATTTCTTTCCGTGCGTATGCTCCGCCTGTAAGGGGCGAGGTACGGTAGAAGTTGACGACTAACCTCTTCTTCTCCGCTGGGAGCCAAAAACTCCCCAACAGGGGCGGAGATAAGGAGATTGCAACCCAGCAAACAATCCAGTGTTTGCTCCAAAAAATAGACTGGAGGTGGTCTATGGAACATTAAAAACCCGAACGCAGCCGTTTTCTTTTCTTTTGATAGCGCTTATAAAAATTCGGGTTTTCTGAGCAGGAGATTTATTTTCTGCTCTTTTTTATTTTGTCAAAAAGTGATATAATTAAAAGCTGGATATTTTATAAAAAGTAATAAAAAGGAGAAAAATGTTCAAATTTATTTTTCGATATGCTCGAAAATTCTGGTGGCAAATACCAGTTATGTTGATTTTGGTGATTGCTTCTGCGCAAATCAATCTGGAACTTCCAAAATTCACAAGCCGAATCATCAACGAAGGCGTGGCGCTTCAAGATCTCGGCAAAGTTTATGAACTCGGCTGGCAAATGATCGGTTTGTCGCTTTTGAGCGGGCTAATTTTGGTTTTGAGTATTTTTTTCTCGACTCGAATCGCTGGCGGAATTTCTCGCGACATTCGAGCTGAAACTTTTTCGAAAATCGAACAGTTTTCGATGGCTGAATTCGGCAAATTCTCGGTGGCGAGCTTGATCACGCGAATCACCAACGACGCTTCGCAAGTTCAGCAAACTTTCTCGATGATAATGCGACTCGGAACATACGCCCTTTTCATCGGGATTGGCGCGGTCATCAATGTGTTTTCGATTGCTAGCCAAATGAGCTGGATTGTCGGCGGAACAGTTCTCGCGATTTTGGCGATGGCGGTGACGATTATTATTTTTGCGATACCAAAATTACAACAAATTCAAAAAAATGTCGACGCGCTCAATCTTCAAACGCGCCAAACTTTGACCGGACTTCGAATTATTCGAGCGTTTCGAAATGACGAATTTGAAGAGAAAAATTTCGCAAAAATCAACACAAAAAACGCCAAAACGAACATTTTTGTCGACCGAACTTTTGGTATGATTTCTCCTTGGATGACGCTTGTCGGCGGAATTTCCAGCGTGATGGTGGTTTGGCTGGCTTCTGGCTTGATCAAGAACGGCGAAATGGCGATCGGCGAAATTATGGCGTCGATTCAATATGTTTCGCAGGTGAGTTTTGCGTTTATGATGCTTTCGATGATTTTTACTTTTGCGCCGCGAATGTTTGTTTCGATTGATCGAATTCGCAAAGTTCAAGAAACTGATTTAACAGTTCTCGATGCCAAAAAACTCGCTAAAATTCCAAAAAATTTCGACATAAAATTCGAAAATGTCAGCTTCAAATATGGCGACGCCGACGATTATGTTCTCGAAAATCTGAATTTCGAAATCGCGCAAGGCGAAACCGTCGCCGTGATTGGCGGAACTGGCTCCGGAAAAAGCACCGTGGCGAAGTTGATTCCGCGGTTTTTCAATGTTTCAAAAGGAAAAATCTCAATCGGCGGCACGGACATTTCGAAAATTTCGCAAGCCGAACTTCGAAATCTCATCGGTTATGCGCCACAAAAAGCGATGCTCTTCTCTGGTGACATTCGTTCGAATGTGGCTTACGGCTCGGAACTTTCGGACGAGAAAATCATCGACGCGCTAAAAATTGCGCAATCTTGGGAATTTGTCGAAAAACTGCCGAACGGTTTGAGTGAAGAAGTTTCGCAAGGTGGAAAAAACTTCTCCGGCGGGCAAAAACAGCGACTTTCAATCGCGCGAGCCATCGCCAAAAACGCACCGATTTTGATTTTCGACGACAGTTTTAGTGCACTCGACTACAAAACCGACACACTTCTTCGTGCTGAACTTGCGCAAAAAACCAAAGGCAAAACCAAGTTTATCGTGGCACAACGCGTGACTTCGATCGCGCACGCCGACAAAATTATCGTGCTTGACGGCGGCGGAAAAATCGTCGGAATCGGCACGCACGGCGAGCTTCTTCAAACCAACGAACTTTATCGCGAAATCGCTTCGTCCCAGCTTTCGAACGAAGAAATCGAGGCGCAAATTCGAGAATTTTCAAAAAAATCAAAGGCTAAAAATCCCCGCGCGAAAGGAGAAAATAATGACCGCAAAAACTAAAAAACCACAAAATCTCAGCAAAACAATCAAACGCTTGCTGAAATATTTTGCTGGCTACAAATTAGCGATCTCGTTCGTGGCTTTCGCGGCGATCGTTTCGGCTTTTTCGACGATTTTTGGGCCAAAACTTCTCGGCGAAATGATTCAATCTGTTTCGAAAAACTTCGAAATCGTTGGTGGAATGCCAAAGTTCAACCCAGATTTTGCCGAAATCTCGAAAATCGGTTTCGCGCTAGTTGCGATTTACGCTGTGAGTGGAATTTTTGGCTATCTTCAAAACTGGATTATGGCGGGCATTTCGCAAAAAATCACTTTCAAAATGCGCGAACAACTCAGTCAAAAAATCGCTAAATTACCAATTCATTATTTTGATAAGCGAAAAACTGGCGACATCGTTTCGATCATCACCAACGACATCGAAACCATCGGTCAAAGTCTTTCGCAAAGTTTAAACACGGTGATTTATTCTTCAATAACACTTGTCGGTGTGACGGCGATGATTATTTCGATTAGCTGGCAAATTAGCTTGGTTGCGTTCGGATCAGCGATTCTTTCGGTGATTTTGATCGGCTTAATCACGAAATTTTCACAAAAATATTTCACCGAACTTCAAGCTTCAACTGGAAAAATCAACGGTTTTGCCGAAGAAATGATGAGCGCGCACGAAATCATCAAGGCGTATAACGGCGAAGAAAATTCGATTGAAAAATTCAAAAAAATCAACGCCGAAATGTATCGCGCTTCGTGGCGTTCGCAGTTTTTTGGCGGGCTGATTTATCCTGTGATGGGTTTTGTCGGCAACCTTTCGACGCTCACGACAGTAGTTTTTGGTGGAATCCGCGCGATCAACGGGCAATTGAGTTTGGGCGATTTGAGCTCGCTGATAACTTACATTAGTCAATTCAACCGACCGATTTCCGAAGTCGGCAACTCGATGACCGCAATTCAGGCGACTTTTGCGGCGAGCCAACGCGTTTTTGCATTTTTGGACGCGCGCGAAGAAAAACATTCGAAAGATTATCTCGAACTTCCTTCAAGAATCCGTGGAAAAGTGGAATTTTCGAATGTGAATTTTTCTTATTCGAAAAATAAACCCGTGATTTCGAACTTCTCCGCCAAAATTCCAGCAAATTCAACTGTGGCGATCGTCGGCAAAACTGGCGCTGGCAAAACAACTTTGGTTAATTTGTTGATGCGATTTTATGACATCGACAGCGGAAAAATCAAAATCGACGGCATCGACACTTCAAAACTCCACCGAAAAGAAGTTCGAAGTTTGTTTGGAATGGTTCTTCAAGACACGTGGCTATTCAACGGCACGATCGCCGAAAACTTGAGCTACGGACGTCGAAACGCCACTCGTGAAGAAATTATCGAAGCGGCGAAAGCAGCACACGCCGACCACTTTATTCGAACTCTTCCTGACGGCTATGATACGGTGATTTCTGAAGATATCGACAATATTTCGGCTGGCGAAAAACAGCTTCTGACGATCGCGCGGGCGATTTTGGCGGATTCGCCGATGTTGATTTTGGACGAAGCCACCAGCTCTGTCGACACGCGAACCGAGGCGGCGATTCAATCGGCGATGGATAATTTGACTCACGGCCGAACAAGTTTCGTGATCGCGCACCGACTTTCGACGATCAAAAACGCCGATTTGATTCTGGTGATGGAGCGCGGAAACATTATCGAGCAAGGTTCGCACGCTGAACTTCTCGCAAAAAACGGCGAATATGCCAAACTTTACAACTCGCAATTCGCGGAATAAATTTGACTTATCGAGAAAATTCTGGTATAATTCAGAAACGAAAACTGCCAAAAGGAGGAATATGAAATGGCAGAGAACTTTAACTTATTTCTAAAAAGAGTCGTAGAAGACTCTTTTGAAAGCAACCAGGTTTTTGACTTGGTTGTGTTTTTTAGCTTCATCGGGCAAAAACAGCTTGATGAATTCCAGGAGTATTGCTCAAATAATGGCTTCAGGGAATTTGAATATATAAAGATTCTCGAAAGCCTAAACCTTGCCGAGCCGCGCGCCGGAGTGAGCAAGGCTTCGGTCGTAAAAATAGCGATTCAGGAAAAAATCTCCGCTATTTACAGTGAGATGAATCCTGGATCAGCAGACCTATTGGTTGATCTTTACGAGATCGGTCGACTGGTCTGGCGTGCTCGTTGCAAAATGGATGGGATCCAGGCGGAATCATATTTCCGCATGGATCTTCCAACGTGGCGAACGGTCTGCGATTTTCTGGCGCAGACTGGAGAGACTTGCCTGCTCAGAGATTTAATAGTCTCAAAGTGGCAGGAAATTGAAGGACTCAAGCGAGAATTAAGCAAGCGGGAATTAGATACTTTCCGTGCACAAGTTTTAGTTGAGTCTATTCCTGCTTACCAAGATTCGAAACCACCGTTTGCGGTGGGTAGGCAGGCTTTGATGGTTGCGAAAAAGCGACTGTCGAGTAAAAAAGAAAAAGCCATTCTTGAAAAATGGCTAGAATAATTCTCTGGCTCGTCACGAAAATGACGGGCTTTTTTCTTGGCTTGATTTTGAAAAAAGAAAAACCCACCACTTGTTTGTGGTGGGTGCGGCTTTCTTTTCTAAGAGACAAACTTTGTCTCTGTTTCTGTGAGCCAATGGTTGAAGCTCACAGAATTAATCATTTGATTTGCCTCATTTCTATCCGAATAGCCTTCAGAGTAGATAGATAACAGGTAGTGCCATCCATCCATTTTGCCCAAGCGAAGGAGAGGCCAGCGTTTATAAAGAAATTCGAAAGTTTCTTTATTTTCTTTATATGAACGCTTATTGTGTCGCTGACACACAACAAGCAATTCTATCAGTTCCCGACCGAGAGATCGGGCGATTGCCTGTTTCTCTGGCGTGAGCGGGACATAGACCTGAGATCCAGAAAAGCCCGGCTCCGTCTTCAAGATTTCCTTAAGGACAGGGCTCTGCTGGATTTTCTCCATTTTCTCAGAAACGCGAGCGAAGTTAATTGTGATAGCTTGGGTAGTTGTCATTTTCAACTACCTCCTTTCAATTATATTCTTAGAAAGCCAATTTCAAAAGTTCGAGCCAAAAGCTCAATTCTTTCGAAAATAAGCTTTCAACTGATTTCTATTTTAGCATAAAAAAGCGTTTTTGTCAATATGCGGAGCTTTTCGAAATTCGCACTTCACTTTTCTTCGAAATTATGCTAAAATATTTACATACGGGCATAGCTCAGTTGGTAGAGCACAGGTCTCCAAAACCTGGTGTCGGGAGTTCGAGTCTCTCTGCCCGTGCCACGAAATTATTTGTCGCCACGCCGGCGATTTATTTTTTGCTCAAAAAGTGTTAAAATAAAATAACGATGGCAATCTTTGATGATGAATTTGGCGAAATTAAAGTTCGCAAAAGTAAACTTGCGCGCGCCGTGAAGATTTCGGTGGGCGTGGATGGCGTTTTAAGGGCGAGCATTCCTTATTATTCGCCCGAATTTACTGTGTCGCGACTAATTCGCCACAATCGCGCCGAAATCCGCAAAATGCTGAGTGAGCATTCTTCGCGAAATATTTACCGTGACGGCGATCTGATTGGAAAGTCGCATACTTTGATTTTTCGAGAAAGCAGCACCGCCGAAATGTCTTCTTTTAGTTCGATTAAAGCGACTGCGAGCGAAGCGAAAAGGTTCGAACGAAAAGAACGACATAAGGCAGGATGTGCTTTGCCAAAAATCGAAATTTCCGGCAATCAAATCTTGGTTTACGGCGAAAATCTCGAAAGTCCGCTCGCGCAGGCGGAAATTCGCAAAATCGTCGCCAAAATTCTCCGCAAACAGGCACGCGCCTACCTTCCTCGTCGCGTAGAATTTCTTGCTGAAAAACACGGTTTCATTTTCGAAAAATTGCGCTTTTCGCACACTTCGAGCCGCTGGGGTTCGTGCTCTTCGCGTGGGACAATTTCGCTAAATATCGCACTGATGAACCTTCCACTACATCTGATAGATTACGTGATAATTCACGAACTTTGCCACACTCGCCAGATGAATCATTCCGAAAAATTCTGGGCAGAAGTCGAAAAATACGACCCAAACTATCGCGCGCACGTTCGCGAAATGAAAAACTTTTCGCCACAAATTTAATTCACCATTTCGCTTGCGCTTTTCTTCAAAATTTGATAAAATGGTTCTATATAAATTAAAACAAAAGGTGGCCGATGAAAATATTGATGCTCGGGTGGGAGCTTCCTCCTTATAACAGTGGTGGTTTAGGTGTAGCTTGTTTTTATATGGCTAAAGCTTTGGCAGAAGCTGGCGCCGAAATCGACTTTGTCGTACCTTATACGAACAAGCACACCGAAATCAATTTTATGAATATTCTTAACGCGACCGAATTTTCGAACACACACAAATTCGGCGCGGGCGCTTACAACAGCAAAAACTTCTCGAAAATCCATAATTCCAAGAAAGAAAATCCACACTCGATCCGTGAAATTCAAGCGGAATATTTGAAATTTCTCGAAAAATATCTCGCCGATCCAAAAAATCGCCCAGATGTGATCCACGCGCACGATTGGCTCACAGCCGAAGCGGGAATTTTGGCGAAAAAACTCACTGGCGCACCGCTTTTCATACACATTCACGCCACCGAATTCGATCGCGCAGGCGGCGCAAACGGCAATCCAGAAGTTCACGAGATCGAATACGCAGGGATTTTGGCGAGCGATAAAGTTTTCGCCGTTTCGAAAAACACACGCCAAGTCATTCTCGAAAAATATCAAATTCCGCCCGAAAAAGTTGAAGTCGTTTATAACGCGATCGAGCCAAAATCACTAGCTAGCCCCGAAGACTACGACGCCGAAACTTATAAATATCTGGAATTTCTGAAGTCGAAAGGTCACACCGTGGTGATGACTTTGACGCGCTTCACCGTTCAAAAAGGTCTAACTTTCTTGATGGAAGCCGTCGCGCAAGCCGCAGCCAAAAACCCAAAAATCGCCCTGCTTTTGGTTGGCGACGGCGAACAGCGAAACGAACTCATCGAAATGGCCGCAAGCTACGGAATCGCCGACAAAATCTTCTTCACTGGCTTTTTGCGCGGCAAAAAATGGCGCGACGCTTACGGCGTGGCGGATGTTTTCGTGATGAGTTCAATCAACGAGCCTTTCGGCCTGACTGCGCTCGAAGCGGCGCATTTCAACAACGCGCTAATCATCTCGAATCAATCTGGCGTGGGCGAAGTTTTGAAGAATGTCTTGCGCTATGATTTTTGGGATACGCAAAAACTCGCCAGCCAAATTTTGGCAGTTTCGACCTCGCCGACACTTTTACGCGACCTTCAACGCGGCGCTCGTGCCGAATATGCAAAAATCTCTTGGAGCGACATTGCCGAGCAAATTATGGACGAATTTCTCGCCCTAACAGAGGTAAAAAATGTCTAAAAAATCCGTCGTTTTGTATCTTCACGTCCATCAGCCGTGGCGCGTGAGCGATTATTACACCTTGTTTGATGTCGGCGAAAATTCCGAATATTTCCGCAAAAACATCCCGAACGACTCCAATACCAACGGTGGAATTTTTCGAAAAGTCGCCGAAAAATCTTATCTTCCGATGAACGCTCTACTCGAAAAGCTCCTTGCGCGCCATCCGGAATTTAGATTTTCGATTTCGATCACTGGAACTTTCATCGATCAGGCCGAAAAATACGCACCCGAAGTTCTCGAAAGTTTCAAGCGCTTGGTTCGAACTGGTCGCGTCGAAATCGTCGCCGAGACTTATTATCACAGTTTGGCGTTCTTTTTTGATCGTGATGAATTCGAAACGCAAGTTCGCGCACATCAAGCAAAAATCCGCGAAACTTTCGGCGTCGAGACCACGGCTTTTCGCAACACCGAACTTTCATATAATGACGAGCTCGGTAAATGGGCTGACGATTTTGGCTTTAAGGCGATTTTGGCGGAAGGCTGGGATCCAATTTTGCAGTGGCGCACGCCGAATCACGTTTATCGTCCGCCAAACACGCAAAATATTCGCCTGCTTCTCAAAAACTACAAACTTTCCGACGACCTTGCGTTTCGTTTTTCGAATCCGAATTGGGAAGAATATCCGCTCTCGACTGACAAATATATCTCTTGGCTCGAAGCCGCCAGCTATCACGGCGATCTGATAAATTTATTTATGGATTACGAAACTTTCGGCGAACATCAGTGGGCAGAAAGTGGAATTTTTGGCTTTTTCGAAAGTTTTGTTTCGCAGTGGCTAAAAAATCCAAATCATGATTTCGAAACTGTTTCCGAGGCTGCTCAGCGCGAACCAAAAGCCGAAATTTCGATGCCCGAAACCGTCACTTGGGCGGACACCGAACGCGATCTCACAGCGTGGCTCGGCAATTCTCTTCAACAAGAAGCAATGAAATATCTTTACGACCTAAAACCGCGCGTTTACGCTTGTGGTGACGGCAAAATAGCCGAAGATTGGCGCCGACTCCAAACCAGCGACCATCCTTATTATATGTGCACAAAATTCTTCAATGACGGCGACGTTCACGCGTATTTTTCACCTTACAAATCGCCTTACGACGCCTTTCTTTACTATATGGACGCGTTGCGCGACATGGATTTTCGTTTGAAAGACGTCAAAATTCAGCCCGAAAAACAGGACGAAAAACCCAAAAAATCCCCTCGAAAAAAGAAAACTTTCCGCAAAATTGGTCAAATTTCTCTCGGTTGGAAGAAGGTTATAGTTTCGCCAAAAAATCTCAAAAATTCGAAGAAAATTTCCCGAAATTCTGAAAAGATTTCTCAGAAAAAACCGCAAAAATCTGCCCCACGCCCGCCTTTCGACCTAAAAAATCTTTCGAAAAATCTAGAATTCAAAGTGAAAGCGAGGTAAAATGAAAACGGTGATTTTGAGCAACGGAAATGTGAATGTCGGCCTGAACGAATTCGGGCTGGTTTCGGATTTTTATTTTCCCGACAACGGCTACGAAAACCACACTTTGGGTGAAGATTTATTTCACCGAATTGGCGTGCGTGTCAACGGCGAATTTTCTTGGCTTCACTCGGGTGAATGGCGCTTTGAATTCGATTATTTTTCGGACGCGCTAATCTCAAAAATCCGCGCAATCAACGAAAAACTTCAAATTCAGCTGGAATTTCGCGATGCGGTTTCGAGCGAATGCGATGTTTTTTTGCGAGAAATTCGACTCGTAAATTTGGCGAACTGGCGCCGCGATTTTGGTGTGTTTTTTCATCAAAATTTATCGATTAACAGTGGTCGACACTTGGCGGACACGGCGCAATTTCTGCCGGAAAAGCAGGCAATTCTTCACTATCGCGGCAAGCGTGCGTTCGTGGTTTCAGCGGAAATTCGCACCGAAAATGCGCTTCATCAAACCGAATTTTTGCCCTTCAATCAGCACACCGTTGGGCTTTTTGGCATCGAAGAAAAAATCGGCTCGTGGCTCGACGCCGAAGACGGAATTTTGAGCGGTTGCAATGTTGAGCATGGTCAAACCGACAGCGTGCTTGGAATTGATTTTTCGCTCGACGGCGAACAAAACAACACTTTTCAATACGCGATTTCTTGCGCCGATGGCCACGATTTAGCTTTCGAAAATTCCGCAAAAATTCGCGGCGCTGGCTTCGAAAAACAGCTCGAAAAAACTCATCGCGCTTGGCAAAAATGGCTCACTCCCGCCATCAAAATCTCAAAAAATCTCCCCGAAAAATACCAGAAAAAGTTCATTCAATCTGTCATGTTGGTGAAATCGCACATCGCGAAATCTGGTGCGCCGATCGCCAGCAACGACAGCGAAATGCTCCGCCACGCCCGCGACGATTATTCTTACTGCTGGCCACGCGACGCGCTTTTTGCGATTTGGCCACTGCTTCGAATCGGCTATCGCGACGAAGCTGAAAAATTCTTCGATTTTTGCGCAAAATCTGTCAATTCGCAAGGTTTTATGGCGCACAAATATCTGCCGAACGGCGAAATCGGCCCGAGCTGGCATCCGTACTCTCAAGGTGGCGACACAAAAAATCTCCCAATTCAGATCGACGAAACTGCCGGAATTGTCTTTTTGCTTGGCCAATATTGGCAAAAATTCCGCGACACTGGCAAACTGGCTGAATTTTACCCAAAAATCGTCAAGCCAATGAGTGATTTTTTGCTGAATTTCCTCGACGAAAACTCGGTTCCGCGCGCCAATTACGAACTCTGGGAAATGGATTTTCTCTCGACGACTTACTCTTCAAGCATTGTTTTCGCTGCGTTAAATTCTGCTGCCGAAATGGCCAGCGCGCTCGGCAAAGTCAAAGACGCTTATGCTTGGCGAAACGCCGCCGCCGAGCTGAAAAATTCCGCACAAAAACACTTCTGGAACGAAGATCTGGGCTATTTTTATCGCGGAATTTGGCCTTCGGGCGAAAAAGATCCAAAAATCGACGCTTCGAGTTTTTATGGCGCGTTTATGTTTGGGCTTTTCGATTTTGAAGGAGAAAAAGTTTCGCACGCGTTCGAAGTTCTAAGCGAAAGATTTTCCGCGAACGAAAAAGTCGGAATTCCGCGATTCGAACACGATGTTTATTATCGCTTTTCGGACGACTACGAAGCCAACATTTGGCCGATTTCTACCTTGTGGCGAGCTGAATTTCTGCTTGCGCGCGGACAAAAATCTGAAGCCGAAGTGATTTTGGACTGGGTTTTAACAAGAACTTCATCTACGGGGATTTTGCCAGAACAGATTGATCCTCGCGATTTAAGCTGGAAATCCGTCGCACCACTTACTTGGTCGCAAGCAGAATTCGTGTCGGCGCTACTCGACTTTATTGCTGAATAATTGACTTTTTTCGATTTTTATGGTATTATTTCCTTATGAATAGTTTGAGGAAAAATATATCAAAATGGCTTGAAGTTTCAAGCGAACGAATCAAAATCCAGCGATTTTATTTGAGCTTGGCTTTTTGCTCTTTCGTTTTGGCGAGCGTTGTAAGTTTGGTGGACGGCGATTTAGGTCGAACAATCCTAATGATAACCGTCGCTTCATCTGTAATTTTCTTGCTGAACGCGACAATTTGGGCACTCGGCGAAGCGCTTATTTCAAATTTCATCACCGCAAAAACTCCAACAAAGCGCAAGAAATAACTTTATTTTTGCGTAAAATCGTGGTATAATTATTTCTGTGCCGCGATAGCTCAGTTGGTAGAGCGCATCCATGGTAAGGATGAGGTCACGGGTTCAAGCCCCGTTCGTGGCTCCATAAGAATTACTAAATCCTTGGTAGAATTAAATTTCGCCAAGGATTTTTAAATAAAAATAACCCCGGACTTTTGTCCGAGGTTAAAAATGTGCTAGCTCGCCAGTTTAGAGTGATGGCACACTTTTTGTTTCTTCCCATAATGAGGCAAAATAATCCACCTCATTACGGATATCCTCTGCGAGCCTCTTTTTAAAGCTCGCGAGAGTTTTGCTTCCCCCGAAGAGGTAATTGCCCTTAGGCACTACCTCTTCGTAAATCACATAGTCCCTTTCTGGGATATATGATTTAATGAAGGAGATGAACTCATCTCCTTCATTAAGAGAGTTCGCCACCCGCCGAATCCGCTTGTCATAGGCAGATTCGGCGGGTAAAAACGCCAGGAGGTGAATATCATCGCCGTAACGACGAACGATAATACCGTCCTCCTCCCACTCCCAGCCGGCGGTGAGTTCGCCGGTTTCAAGTGGGTTGCCAGGAATTATTTCCTGGCGGTAGCGAATTTTATCGACGCTTATAGTGCGCCAAAATTCGCCACCTTTCTTTTCGATACAGAGTAGCTCATAGAGCTTCTCTGTATCTTCTATCCGGAATTCCTCCAGTTCATCCTGGAGAAATTCCCAAGGGTTTGGAGTGTCGTAGATAGAGCACAGATTATAGTGCTCTAGTACGACACTCTCTTCATAATAGAAGCAATCTGTGACCTTCGTAAAGGTCTTTTTGTTGCTTCTGTAGGCATGACGGCGATAGAAGCCGTCATGCTCGTAAGATTTCGGAAGCTCTTCTCCTGTGAAGATGAGCTTCAAAATCTTGACAAAATTGACATAAAAGTCACAGTAAATGACTTTTGTGCCAATTTTAATTACCGTCGGATATCCTTTGAGGGTATCCGACTTATCCTTTTCCCACTTGAAGTAAGGCACGGCGACCTTAACTTCAAGTGTGTTTTGGGATTCTTCATCCCAGACCGTGCCAATCCGGGAGAAGAATTGATAATGGTTTCGGGCAGTATCTACTCGATACCACCCGAGATCGATTAGGTCGCCTAGGCTATCGAGATATCCTTCACCCCGATAACCTGAGCGTGACTGGTAGACTAGTCGCCCACCACAAATATTGTGGAGAGCGAAATTATCATACATGTAGTCGAAAACGACTGGTGTGCCGTTTTCGTCCACATGAAGGAAGAGAGATGTTTGTCCTCCTCCCCAGCTAACATCGATTTTTGATCTTTTTGTCATGATTTTCTCCTTCTTCCTTCTTTCAGGAAGGTCAACGCCTTGTAAGTTTAAAGAGTTTTTCTCTACGTTGACTTTTTGCCTTTTTTAGGCGATATAGAACTCGCTAGTTTTAGTAAGCTCAATACCGCCCAAAAAACAGCAAAAACAAAAGATATCATGAAAATTTGTTTTGCCGAGTTGTTAATTATTCTGAATTCAGATTTTCTCCAAACTCGTAATTACATTATAGCATATTTTGCCATAATTGTCAATATGTAGCTCTTATGGCTAATTTCGTGGTTTTTACGGCTTGATTTTTGAAAGCTCCTGTGATAAAATAGTTAAGAATTGTAAATAATAATTTAAGAGAGATTATGGCAAAAAAGAATACGAAACGAAAGATTGTCGGTCTTGTTAGCGAAGTTACTGGCGACCGAATCTACTACACTCGCAAAAACACTCAGAACACACCTGAAAAATTGTCTTTGCGAAAATACAATCCAAAAACACGAAAACACGAAGTTTTCACTGAAACCAAGAAAAGCCTTGGTCGAAACGAAGTTAAACCACGAAAAGGTTAATTCAAGAAGAATTCTCTGCTCCGCGCGGAGTCTTCTTTTGTTTTGGCGTTGTTTTTATGGTTATTTTAAGGTATAATTAGATCAGTAAAATAAGGAGGAAAATGGAAATTTTAATATTAATATTGTTGTCGATGATTCTGTTCGTTGCGTGGATTATTTTTGTGGTTTTCGCGGCGATTTATTTGAGCCGACTCTCCAAAGAAATCAGCGTGAAAAACATCCGAAACGCTTCGATTTTTTCGGTGCTTGGTTTTGGCTGGTTGATTGGTTTGATCGTTTATTTCATTTCAATTAAGCCAAAAGCTGATCAATACGAAGAAACTAAATCTGTTGGATTACAAGGATTTTTCATTGGTTTGGGTATTCAAATAGCGATGTCCTTGATTGCGTTTTTGCCATTCGCGCTGATTTTGCCGGCACAAATCCATAAAACCACAGAGCGAATTCAATCTTCGATCAATGCGCCTAGTGAAAAATCGACCACAACAGGTGAAAATACCAGCGCGAACGATTCGTCAAGCCTTTTCGTCAACAAAGAAAAAACTTTTTCGATCGATTTTCCTTGCCAAGCCAGCGAAATCAAAACCGAAACATCCGAAAATCTGACAATTTACGGATGCAAAGAAAAATACGCCGTGTTGTATGGCGAGCTCGGCTCTGAAGATTTGACCAGCGAAGATATTCAATACGTCTTGGACGAATCGGTAAATAAGGCTTTCGCGGCGGAAACAATCATCGTTAGCGAAAACGGAACTTTCAAAGGCGCTCCAGCGCGAACAATCGTCGCCGAAGCAGCCGGCGGACTACAGACAATTTACGACAAAATATTCATCCGAAGAAACAGTAGTGGCGTATATGAAATGTGGCAAATTATGGTTAATAACACCAGCGAAAGCGACATCGACGCGGAACTGCTAAAAATCGAAAACGACGATTTCGCTTCAACTTTTGAATTCTTGAAATAAAATATAACCCTGTGCGGGTTATATTTTTTTGGCTGTGGTATTTTCGAGACGATTTTGACGAATGGTTTTTCGGTCTGCTTTGACTTCATCCAATCGCTGCTTGATTTCTTGCGCTTTTTCAGTGTTGCCGGCTTTTAGATATAGTGAGCCAAGCGAACGCAAAATTTGTGGCCGACCATCGAGCTCAACGGCTTTTTCGAGCGCCGAAATCGCAGCTTTATTTTCGCCGAGATTTTCTAGAGCTTTGGCATAAGCGATATATCGCGTCGGAAGCGTATTTTCGAGCTCTAGAGCCTGCTCAAACGCCAGCGCCGCCTTTCGATAATCTTGAGTTTCTAGATAGATTAGGCCAACGTTATGAAGGCTCGACGGTGAACTTTCTAGGCTCTGCGCGATCTCGAAACATTCAATCGCTTCGTCGAAGTTTTTTTGACCGGCGTAAATGATGCCAAGTCGATTATACGCCGTCGCGTTTTTTTCATCGAAACGCAAAATCGTCAGCAAAATCTTCTCGGCGCGAAGGTATTTTTTATCAATAATCGCCTCCTGTGCCGCTCGCCACAATTTATCAAGCTTAGACGAAATATTGTCCGGCAAAGACGTTTTCGCGAGCTCCTCGGGCTTTTTATAGAGAATATACCCAGCCAGAAGCAACAATAAAATAACTATAAACATACTTAAATTATACCACAGTTGATTAAAATTTGAAATGCTTATCCCAAAATTATCGCCAAAAATGAGAGTTTAATATTGCCGTTTTGTGAGATTTTTTTGTGAATTGACAGTAGTTTTCCGGCTTCGGTGGCGTTTTTTGTGGCGGTTTTTTCGTTGATCGTAGAATGAAGGATTTTTAAGGCTTCCTCAATGAAGTCTAACGCTTTCTCGCGGTCGTTTTTTAGCTCGCCGACAAGTGTTAGTTTTTCGAATGCAGAACCAGCTAGCCATTTTTTCGCCATTTCGACACTTTCGAGTTTTTGTGCGAAATATTTTTTATCGCCAGCGAGTTTTTCGAGTTCGGCCGGCAAACCATTGGCGAGAAAAAGAATTTGTCGCGTTTTAGCTTCGTCGAGCTTGAATTTTTTGAGGACTTTTAGGCTTTCCAGATCTGAAATCGGCGAAATTTTGGCGATTTGCGAGCGCGAACGAACTGTCGGCAAAAAACTCTCCGCCGAATTTGCGAGAAGCACAAAATGAAGATTCGAACGAGGCTCTTCGAGCGATTTCAGGAATTTATTTTGCGCCTGCTCGTTCATTTTTTCGGCAGAATGAAAAATAATAAATTGCTGGCGAGAATTTTTTCCGCGAATTTTTTGTTGAATCTCCAAAATATCGTCAGCGTTGATAATTTCGGTTTTTTGCCCAGCGTGAATTTGCGGCAAAAAGTCGATAATTTCGGCTTTAGCAGGAAATTTAATCTGTTTTTTTGCAAAATCAAAACCGTAGCCACGAGGAACTTCAACGATCGTGGCGTGAGAATTTTGGATGATTTTGCTCAAATTTTGATTCATTTTCAACTTTCGAGTTATTTCTGCTTCATTTTTTCTTCGAATTCTGCTGGAATTTTCGACTCAAAAATCATTCGCTGACTGTCGCGTTCGCCGTTTTTTGGCGGAATTGTAATTTCCAGACTCGCCGCGTGAAGAAACATTCGCTCTTCACTTTCACTTTTCGAGATGGTTTTGTCATAAACTTTGTCGCCCAAAATTGGGTGGCCGAGATAATTCAAATGAACGCGAAGTTGGTGTGTGCGGCCAGTTTTTGGCTCTAATTTCAGTAGTGAAAACTTGTCATTTTCAGCCAAAACTTCGTATTTCGTTTGCGCAGACTTACCCTTGATATCAACCCAAAAAGTGCTCGGTGCGGAATTATTGCGAGCGATCGGCAAGTCGATGAGCGCTTTTTTCTGCTTCAAACTTCCCTTTACGATTGCGAAATAAGTTTTTTTGGCGGTTCGTTCAGAGAATTGTTTTTGGAGTTTTTTGGCGGCAGAGTAGGTTTTTGCGCCGATAATCACGCCAGAAGTTTCGCGGTCGAGCCGATGAATGATTCCAACGCGGTTCGTGCCTTCGCCGAATTTTGCGCCACGGCTTTCGAAAAAGTCCGCCACGGTAAATTCATCGTTCAAAACACCTTTGGAATGTGTCAAAATTCCACGCGGTTTGTTGATCGTGATGACATTTTCGTCTTCAAAAATCACTTCGAAATTTTGCGTTTCGCGTTGTTTTTTGGGAATTTCAAGCTCGATTTTGTCGAATTCACCAACCAAATCTTTTGGCTTGGTCGCGATTTTGCCGTTAATTTTCACGAAACCATTTTTGATATATTTTTGAATTGTAGCGCGCGAAAGCTCGGGATTTTGCGATTTTAGCACGACATCGACACGCAATTTACTCGGAATATTCTGAAAAAGGTAAATATCCTTGCCCTCGAACGGCAAAGCAAAGCTCGTAAGATCGTCGAACGGATTTTCGAGAAGCCGACCTTCGACCTCACCGAAAGTCATTTTTAACAGATTGAGAATGTAGTTTTCATCATCTTCGGCCGTGCCGTCATTAACAACGAAAAACTTGTCTCCCAAAAATTTGAAGCTAAAAAGCTCGGAAAATTCGTCGGGCGTGGTTTTTTTGAGCTCTTCGATTTGGCGCGGAACATTTTCTTCGCCTGCCACGCCAAATTTTCGCAAAATCTTCAAAATGTCGCCAGAATTAAACTTTGCCATTTAAGCCTCGCTTTCGAAATAATCGATTTTCATCGCGCGTTTGACTTCTGCCAAAGTTTTCGAAGTTTGAAGTCGCGCTTTTTCGTTTCCGGCTCGCAAAATTTCATAGACTTTTTCTGGATTTTTGGCAAGTTCGGCTCGGCGTTCTCGAATCGGCTTCAAAATTTCATCCAAAACTTCGATTAGATATTTTTTTACCGCGACATCGCCCAAACCGCCACGCTGGTAGTGAGCTTTCATTTCGGCGACTTTTTCTTTATCCTTAGCAAAAATATCAAGGTAGGCAAAAACCACATTTCCTTCGATTTTGCCGGGATCTTCGACACGAATATGATCGGGGTCGGTGTACATTTTCATCACTTTGTCGCGCATTTCTTCGAAAGAATCGCCCAAATAAATGCCGTTATTGAGGCTTTTACTCATTTTGGCATCCATTCCGTTAATTCCCGGCAAGCGACGCTCAATTCCGGCCGGCGGCAAAATCGCTTCCGGCTCAACGAGAACTTCTTGCTCGTAAGTTTGGTTGAAGCTTCGAGCGATCTCGCGAGTGAGTTCGATCATCGGCAATTGGTCTTCGCCAACTGGCACGTGCGTAGCTTTGAATGCTGTGATGTCGGCCGCTTGCGAAATCGGATAGAACACGAAGCCGCTTGGCACACCTTCGCCGAAGTTTTTTTGCTTGATTTCAGTTTTGACGGTTGGATTTCGCTCGAGGCGCGCGATCGAGACAAGGTTCGCGTAAAACATCGCGAGCTCGGGAAGTTCAGGGATTTGACTTTGAATAAAAATTGTAGTTTTGGTTGGGTCGATGCCGACAGCGAGATAATCGAGCGCGACTTCAAGCACGTTTTCGCGGACTTTTTCGGGATTTTTGGCGTTGTCGGTGAGCGCCTGCGCGTCGGCGATCATAATGTAAGTTTCAAATTCGCCCGAATTTTGAAGTTCGACGCGATTTTTTAGGCTTCCAACGAAATGCCCAATGTGAAGTTTGCCGGTTGGACGATCGCCCGTTAGAATGATTTTTTTAGACATTTTCCTCCTTTGTGGAATTATTTATGGTTTTCGAGATGCGTTTGATAATTTCGGCGGTCGGATCGTGAGAAGCCAGCACGCGCGAAGTGGAAATTTGCGGGTTGATTCGGCCAAGTTTGCGAATATTTCGCCCAATCACCACTGGATCGAATGCGCCGTAAAATATTTGTGTGGGCGTTTGGATTTTCGAAAGCGTTTCAAAGGTGTTTTGCTGAACGATCGCCTCTTTGAGCGCACGCCGAATCGGTCGAAATTGCTCTTGATTTTCGATTTTCTCAACTTTGACTGCGCCAGTTTGAATCACGCCGTTGATAAAATCAAGCGACTTCTCGGGATTTTTGATAATCGCCTCGTAGCCTTTTTGGAGAATTTTTTCTTGAATCCCGCTTTCTTCATCTTCTTTTGAGTAAATTGGTGGCGAAATCAAGAAAATTTTGTCGGCGAGCCGAGGATATTTTTGAGCAAATTCCGCCGAAATCAGCGAGCCCATCGAGTGGCCAACCAAAAAAACTGGCTTTTTCATTTTTTTTAAATGAATCATGGTTCTGCCGAGCGCGCGAGCTTGAGCTTCTAAGGATTGGGCGCCGCCCCAACTTGGTTTTGGTGAATTTCCGTGTCCAAGCAAATCGACCGCGTAAATATTGACATTTCCGTCGATCAGCCCACTTGCCGTGCGCCAACTTTCGCGACTGCTGGCGATTCCGTGAAGAAAAATCACCACCGCGCGTGGATTTTTGACCTTTCGAAACGTCTCGAAATTCAATCGATACGGAACGCGCAAGTTTTTGTGGAGAAATTCGTCGAACATACTTTTTATATTATAACATTTTTGAAGCAAAAAGAAAACAACCACCTTTCGATGATTGCTTTCGTTTTTGCAAATTAACGTTTCGAGAATTGTTCGCGTTTGCGAGCGCTTCGAAGACCGTATTTTTTGCGTTCTTTTTCGCGTGGATCGCGTTTTAGAAGTTCGGCTTTCTTCAAAACTGGGCGAAGGTCGGCGTGAGCGACTGTCAAAGCTTTTGAAATCGCAAGCTTGATAGCGTCAACTTGTCCCGCAAGACCACCACCGTTAACTTTGATTGTAATGTCGAATTCTTTTTGCTTTCCAACCAACGCAAGCGGATCTGTTACTTCTGCCAACATTGTTTTGTTGCCGTCAAAGTAATCAAGAGCTGGTTTGTCGTTGATTGTCAAGTTACCTTTTCCTGCGAAAAGTCGAGCGCGAGCTGTTGCGGCTTTTCGTCGGCCAAGACCGTAGAAATATTTTGCTTCAGCCATAATTATTTAACCTCAACTTTCTCTGGTTTTTGAGCAGCGTGATTGTGCTCTGCGCCAGCGTAAACTTTCAAGCGTTTCATTCGATCGTCTCGAAGTTTATTTGTTGGAAGCATTCCGTAAACCGCTTTTTCGATAATCATAGCTGGATTTTTTTCTCGAAGTTCTTTCAAAGAAGCTTCTTTCAATCCACCAGGAAAACCGCTGTGTCGGTAGTACATTTTGTCTTCTTCTTTATTGCCAGTTACTTTAACTTTTTCGGCATTAATAACAACTACGAAATCACCGCCGTCTGTGTGTGGAGTGAAAGTTGCTTTGTTTTTGCCTGAAAGCAAAGTGGCAATTTTCGCGCTTAGGCGACCAAGAGTTGGAGCTTCAGCGGCGTCGATAAGATGCCATTTTCGCTCAACTTCAGTTGGTTTTTGTGAATAAGTTTTTGCATTAACAGCCATTTACTTATCCTCGCTATCGTGTTTAATTTCATCAACAAATTCGATAGACGCCATATGATCAGCGTCGCCTCGACGGATTCGAGTTCGTTCTACTCGCAAATGACCACTGTTTCGACCACATAGTTGTGGAGCGATAACATCAACAAGTTTGTTGGCGGCTTCGATATTTCCAAGTTTAGCCATAACTTGTCGTCGATTATGTAGATCACCTTTTTTAGCTTTGGTGATAAGCTTTTCTGTGTAGCGCAAAGTCTCTTTGGCTTTTGGCAAAGTTGTTTCGATTTTGCCGTGAATCACTAGCGAAGTCGCTAGGCCTTTGAGGAGCGCTCGGCGTTGGTCGCGTTCACGACCAAATTTTCGCCCTTTATATCCATGTCGGTGCATATTATAAATTTAACTCCGCTATTTTATCTTTAACTTCATCAAGAGCCTTGCTTCCAAAGCCTTTGAGTTCACGCAAATCTTGTTCGGTAAGGTTAATCAAATCGTGAACGGTGCGAATGTCGTTGTTAACAAGCGCATTTGTTGTTCGAGCTGTCAAGTTTAAGTCTTCGATTGGAGTTAGAAGTTCGTTAGATTCATCTTCTTCACTTTCACCAAGCGCAGGAGCGGCTTGAACTTCTGTGCTGCCAGCAAGTGCTGAGTATTGGTTCACCAAAATTGCCGCCGCTTGCTCGAAGGCTTCGCGAGGAGTTAGAGAACCGTCAGTTTCAACTGTAAGATCTAGTCGATCCAAGTTTGAATTCTGACCAACACGAGTGCTGTCAACTTTGTAACGAACACGCAAAACTGGGCTAAAAATCGCATCTAGGGCGATCATGTCGCTGTGTAGGCGATCTTCGCTTGAATTTTCGATTGTTTTGTAGCCGTGACCAGATTCAACAACGAAATTCATTACGATTTTAGTTTTGGCATCATCGATAGTCGCAATAATCTGATCTGGGTTTACGACTTCCACGTCAGCATTCGCTTCGATGTCGCCCGCAGTAATTACGCCAGCACCAGATTTTTCCAATCGAAGTTCAACTGGACTATCAGTGTGTGCTTTGAATTTGATATTTTTAAGATTTAGCATAATGTCAACAACATCTTCTTTTACACCTTCAATGGCTGTAAATTCGTGGTTAACACCTTCAATCTTAAACGCAACGATTGCTGCGCCGTTGATGCTCGAAAGCAAAACGCGACGCAAGCTGTTTCCAAGCGTATTGCCGTAACCAGGTTCAAGCGGTTTTACGACAAAAGTTGCCGCATTTTCGCTAATATCCTGAATTTCAGCCAACGCTGGATTGTGAATTAATTTTGACATATAAACTTTTAGCTCCTTACCCTTTTTATCGTGAGTAGTACTCAACGATTAGCTGTTCGTTAATTCCAGTTTCTGCTTCTTCTCGTTTTGGAAGACCAGTGATTTTAACTGTCATTTTTTTGCTGTCAGCTTTTAGCCAGCTTAGTGGAGCTGGATTTGCGTCAGCAACAACATTTTCAAGATTTGTGAAATAGCCAGTTTTTTGGCTTTTTGGTCGCACAACGATTTCATCATCAGCTTTTACGCGGATTGATGGAATGTCAACGCGACGACCGTTCAACATAAAGTGTCCGTGGCTCACCAACTGTCGTGCCTGTCGGCGTGAAGTTGCGAAACCTGCGCGATAAATTACGTTATCGAGGCGCAATTCAAGAAGTTGAAGGAGGTTTTCACCAGCCAAACCTTCACGACGTGAAGCCTCTTTCATTAGGCGTGCGAATTGTTTTTCAAGCAATCCGTAAAGTCGGCGAACTTTTTGTTTTTCGCGCAACTGAACTGCGTACAAACTTGGTTTTCCTTGTCGAGCGCCTGAGTGCTGACCTGGAATTCCGCTTTTTCGTGCCATAATTTTGACAGCTTTTGGGTGAAGGGCGTAGCCTTCGCGGCGAGATTGTTTAACAATCGGAGACCTATCTCGTGCCATAAATTAAGCCCTCCTTGCTTTCTTTGGACGAACGCCACCGTGTGGAACGCCAGTCACATCTTTAATACTATCAACAGTGATGTTCAAGTTTGAAAGTGAACGAATCGCTGAGTCGCGACCAAGTCCAACACCTTTCACGAAAACATCTACCGAGCCAAGACCGTAAAGAGTCTTTGCGTTTTCGGCTGCTTTTTCAGTAGCAACCTGCGCTGCGTATGCAGTTCCTTTTTTGCTTCCGCGGAAGCCACAAGCACCAGCACTTGCCGCTGTCAACACATTACCTTTTTTGTCTGAGAAAGTAATGATTGTATTGTTGAAAGTAGCTTGAATGTGCATTTGACCTGAAGGAACAGATCGGCGCTGTTTTTTACGACTAACTTTTTCTGCCATATTCTTATTCCTTTCTTAATTTTAGGTCTTACTTGCTGCTTTCGGCTGTGCTCCACCAACGGCGATTGCGCGACCCTTGCGAGTTCGTGCGTTCGTTCGTGTGCGCTGACCGTTTACAGGCAAGCCTGCTTTGTGTCGCATACCTTTGTAATTGTTAATGTCTTTTAGACGTTTAATATTATTTACTACGAGGCGTTGTAGATCACCTTCTACAGTGTAATCATTGTCGATGATTTCACGTAGTTTCTGTTCTTCAGCCTCGGTGAGATCTTTCACCCGAGTGGTCGGCTCAATTTTAGCCGCCGCAAGGATGGATCGTGAAGTTGTTTCGCCAATACCGTAAATGTAAGTAAGAGCGACCCAAACTTGTTTTTCTGCTGGGATTGTTACCCCTGCGATTCGAGCCATACTTAACCCTGCCTTTGCTTATTCTTAGGTTTTTTCTTGTTGATGACACGTAGTCGGCCTTTTCGGCGAACTAAAATGTCATCAGGACTGATTTTTTTAACACTCGCACGAACTTTCATGAGTGTAAAACTCCTTATCCTTTAGGTTGATATTATCTACAAGCCTCAAAACGATAAATCGGCCGTTTTTTGGACGGTGAAAATATAATTTCTAAGCTCGTTTAGCGCTCTGCGACGCAGAATGCTTTTCGTCTCTCAAGCGGAAGCTGATTCTGCCCTTTGTGAGATCGTAAGGGGTCAACTCTACTTCCACTCGATCGCCCGGCACCAAACGAATGTAATGCTTGCGCATTTTTCCGCTGATATGAGCGATGATTGTATGCCCATTTTGAAGTTCAACCTTAAACTGCGTGTTAGGCAAAGCCTCCACGATTTTCCCTTCAAGTTTGATTACTTCCTTTTGAGCCATAAATCCTTCCTATTTTATATTATTTCGGAGCAAAAGTCAAGAGTATTTTTTACAATAAAATAAAAAACGCTCGCAAAAATACGAGCGCCCATAAAATTGAATTTGGCGATCTTAATCCAAAAACTTCCGCCAAAAAGCGTTTTTGAAGTGCTTTTCGAGGCTTTCGCCTTTTCGAAACCGAATATTATCCGATTTTGCCTTACGATCGCCGTTGTGATCGCGCTCAACAGTTAGCCAATTCGACTCAACGAAAATCAAATCTTTTCGGCTAAAAACAGATACAAATTCATCGTTTTTCGAAATTTCTTGATATAAATCAAATTGCGCATTGATTATAATTTTCGCTTGAGCCATATTCAACAACTCCAAATCACCAAGCGTATCACCGACAGCCACAACGGTGTTCTGGTTTGCGAAAAAGTCTTCACCGAGAATTTTTCTAGCAATTTTATCTTTTTCGCACCAAGTGACCATTTCTCCGGTTTCTTGCCAAGAGCCATCTCTAATTCCAAACTCACAACCGATTCCAAATTCAAAACCAAATTCTTCGACAAAAGCGTCAACCAAAAATTGTGGAGAGCCAGAAATCGCAATCAATCGAAAATCCTTACTGTGTAATTTTTTAATCAACTCCAAGGAATAAGCATAAGCTTCGTATCGATATTCGTGCAGAACTTCGCGCGCAATTTTTGAAATCTCATCTTCAGAATAACCTTCGAAAAGGGTCGACATCAACGGATAAAATTTTTGCGAATATTCCGCAAACGCCTCGGAATAATTTTCCACGCGCCACTCTTTTTTAGAAAGATTGAACGCTTGAGTGTAATAATTCTTATAGCGTTTTCGAGCAAACTCCAACTCATTTTTCTGCTTTTCGAGTTTTTTGGCATAATTTCCGCGATACTCATAATTAGCAAAAAAATGTTTAATCAACAGAACTGGCAAATGATTATTCATCACCGTTCCATCTATGTCAAAAAAAGCAACTTTTTGGTTTTTCATAAAAACCACCTCTTTCTAAATGTACTATGAACGTATTTTACCATTTTTCAGGCAAAAAGAAAATTCCTTACGCTTTTAGTAAGGAATTTAAACTCGGACTGCACGCAACATTACGCGACTATCGAAGGTTTGCGAATCTTGAATCCAGTTTCCAACGCAAGTTATGATATTTAGACCTTCTTTTCCGCTTTCGATCGATTCTAGCATCGTGGACATTCCGTATTTGTTGGACGGATCATTTATTTCGGAAAGCTTCATTTGGCGATTATCGCGAACTTTGTATGTGAAAATTTCACCGTCTCCGCGCTCGATGATTATTTTTTCGCCAACCGCCAAGTTGCCTAGTTTTTCAAAAATTCCACCATAATTTGGACCGCCATTGTGTCCATCCATCAAAATCGCACCCGCATCAACTCCAGGTTTAGCACTCGCGGTATACCAACCAGCGTCATGAATCGAAATCGGCGAATCTAGCTGATTAGTGTTTTTGATTATGCCAATCTGAACAACGCGCGCTTTATTGATATTCAAAGACGGAATTGAAATATATCGCGGATAGCTCGCCGGGACAGTATATTCGTCCTTTTGTTCCTGAGTGATTGGCGTTTCGTCAACGGTTATAGTCACGCCGTCAACCGTAGTTGTAATAATTTGTGGCTGAAAAAACTTCTTCCAGATATAAAACGTGGTCAATCCAGCCAAAATCAGCCAAACTAAAATCAACACGATTCTGATTTTAGTCTTGTGTTTGCTGAAAAAACTACGTTTAACAGTTATTTTCTTATTCGTACTCATCGTAAGTTACCATTAACGCGCGCGAATTTACCTGTCGAAGCGTTTCAAGGGCAACTGTCACAACGATCAGCAATCCAGTTCCACCGATAGACAGATTACTGTTCTGGATTGACGCCAAATTATAAAGCAAATAGTCCGCAACAAAAGGCATCAAAGCGATAAATCCAAGCGCCAAAGCACCAAACAAATTCAAGCGGTTAACAGTTTTATTCAAATATTCCGCGGTCGAAATTCCTGGGCGAACACCTTCAATAAATCCACCTTGTTTTTGAAGATTGTCAGCGATTTCATTCGAATTGAAGACAATTGAAGTATAAAAATACGTAAACGCAACAATCAAGATGAAATAAACTGTCGGATAAATAAACGATTCGAGCGACGAGCCTGTAAAATTACCAGCGCTTGGAGCCTGAAACCAAGTGATCAGTTTTTCGGCAAGCTCAGCGTTCCAGCCTGAAGATTTCATAACTTGACCAGCAAAAGCCGGCAAACTCAAAAACGAAACTGCAAAGATAACTGGAATCACGCCCGCAACGATCATTTTGATAGGAAGAATACTGCGAATTCCGCCGTAAGTTGAATTTCCGTGAACTCGTTTGGCGTAATTGATAGTAATCACACGTTGCGCTTCGTTGATTTTTACCAAAGAATAAAGTAAAATCACACCAACCGCCAACATGATAACTCCAATCCAGAAGACAACTGGGTTAATCGGAAGCGTAAACCAGCCGAAAACATTCATTGCGCCATAAGTTGAAGTGTCAGTAATCGACGACAAAAGTGTAGCGAGCGTCGTAGGAAGTTGCGAAACAATTCCCGCAAAAATCAATAGCGAAATACCGTTTCCAACGCCCTTTTCGGTGATGATTTCGCCAATCCACATCAAAAGAACCGAACCGGCCGTCATCGCACCAACCGCAACAACCCAGTCCATCATCGACATGCCGTCAAAAACTGTTGTGTTTTGCGACAAAATTGTAGTTTGAAGAATAAAAATATATGCAATCGACTGGACAATCGCCAAAGGAACTGTCAAAATTCGTGTCCATTGATTGATTTTTTGGCGACCAGATTCACCGTCATTGCTCAATTCTTCAAGCGAAGGAATCGCCTTAGTTATAAGCTGAGTGATAATCGACGCCGTAATAAAAGGCGAAAGCCCGACAAGCATGATCGAGAAAGATGTCAGCGAACCACCAGTAAGCAAGTTAATAAAACCACCCAAATCAGTTGAATTTATAGCGTTAGCAACAACGTCTTTAAGTTCTGTTGGATCAGCCAAAGGTACCGGTACGTGTGACAAAAATCGATAAACAACCAAAAGCCCAATTACGCCAAAAACTCGACGGCGCATGTCTTTATTTTTAAGTGATTTAAATATATTCTTCCAATTCATAACTTATATTTTACCACACTTCAAGTTTGAAAAAAAGCCTTTTTACTTGAAAATGAAATAAATCATTACCAATATGCCGAAAATGATTCGATACCAGCCAAAAATCTGAAAATCGTTGTTTTTGAGATAGCGAATCAGGAATTTAATCGCAAAAATCGAAACGATAAAAGTCGCCACCAGCGAAAATCCAAGCACAAATAATTCGGTCGCCGAAAAATTAAAGCCGTATTTTACGATTTTTAGCGCGCCAGCACCAAAAATAATTGGAATCCCCATGAAAAACGAAAATTCAGCCGCAATTTCGCGCGATACACCGCTCAAAAGTCCGCCAATAATCGTCGATCCAGATCTTGAAGTTCCAGGAACGAGCGATAAAACCTGAAAACCGCCAATCTTCGCCGCGTCCAGATAGCTCATATCTGCGAAATCTTTGATTTTAGGTTGTTTTTTGTGGCGAGCGAAATATCTTTCGATCACAATAAACAAAATTCCATAAATAATCAAAGCTGTCGCCACAACAAACGGATTCAACAGCTTCGCCTCAATAAAATCATCTAGCAAAAAGCCGAGAACTCCAGCCGGCAAACAACCAATAATGACTTTTTTCCAGAGATCGAGCGTTTTCTCTCGTTGGTAGCGAGTTTTTCGCTTCGAAAACGGATTTAGTTTTTCAAAGTAAAGCACTACAACCGCCAAAATCGCGCCAAGCTGAATCACCACCAAGAATAGATTTTTAAAATCGGCCGAAAAATTGAGCTTCAAAAACTCATCAACCAAAATCATATGACCAGTACTAGAAATTGGTAGCCACTCTGTAATACCTTCGACGATACTAATCACCAAAAGCTTTAAGACTTCGAAAATATCCATAACCTCTATTTTATCATAAAAAATCAGAAATTAAAACAGCCCCGCCAGAGCGAGAGCTGTTCTTGTAGATTATTTATCTTCTTTGACAGAAGTTTTTAGCGGAGTGGCAACTTTTTCGAATTTACCACCAGCTTTTTCGATAGCAGCAACAACTGATTTCGAAGCAGCTTGAACCTTCAAGTTGACCTTTTCGTTCAATTCACCGCGAGCAATAACTTTCACTTTGTGGAAAGGAGTTGCGATGTAGCCTTCTTCGAAAAGTCGGAAGTTGTCAACGTCGCCAGCCAAATCGTTCAAATGATCAAGATAAACGATTTGCGCAGGTTTTCGCAAAGATTTGAATCCGCGAGTTTTTGGAGTGGCTTTAACGATTGAGTTTTGACCACCTTGGAAGGTTGCGCGAAGTTTTTTACCAGTTCGAGCACCCTGACCTTTTGTACCGCGACCAGCAGTCTTACCGCGACCAGCTGAGATACCGCGACCAACACGGATTTTTGATTTGTTTGCTGAAACTTGGAGTTCATTGTATTTCATTACTTGCTCTCCTTTTTAGCTTTCGCTTTTGGCGCGTTTATCCATTGATCTTTTGGAGCGAGACTTTTTAGCGCTTCAACAGTTGCGTAAGCGATGTTAACTTTGTTTGTTGAGCCAAGCGATTTTGAAAGCATGTTGTGAATTCCAGTTACGCCGATGATTTGTCGAACAACACCACCAGCGATAATACCAGTACCAGGAGCGGCAGGTTTCAAAAGAACGTGCGCGCCAGTAACTTTCTTTTCGACTTCGTGAGGAATTGTGTTTCCTTCAAGAGCGATTTCAATCATGTTTTTCTTGGCAACGTTGGTTGCTTTTGCGATAGCGGCAGTCACGTCTTGACCTTTGGCTACACCAACACCAACTTTAGTTTTTTTGTCACCAACAACAACAAGTGCTTTGAAGCGGAATCGGCGACCACCTTTTACCACGCGAGAAACGCGGTCGATGTTGATAACCAATTCTTCAAATTGTTTTTCTTCGCGAACTTGTTCGTTTCGGCGACCACGAGGTGCGCGTCGGTCGTTTCGGCGACCTTCACCTCGGTTTTGTGAGTTTCGGCGAGGAGCCTGTACGTTTTGCGCTTCTGCCATATTAGAACTCCAATCCTTCCTTGCGAGCTGCGTCTGCCAAAGCGGCTAGGCGACCAGCGTATTGTCGGCCATTTCGGTCGAACACAACTGCGTTAATTTTAGCTTTCTTTGCTTTTTTGGCGATTTCAGCACCAATTTTTGCGCAAAGTTCAGTTTTTGAACCTTTAGCTTTTGAACCAACAGTTGTAGCTGAAACCAAAGTTTTTTGCGCTACATCGTCGATGATTTGAGCTGAAACGTGTAGATTGCTGATTGTCACAGTCAAGCGTGGTTGTTCAGCAGTTCCTGAAACTTTCGCTCGAACGCGGTTTTTTCGCAAAGATTTGTTAAGTTGTTTTTGGGCTAATGCGTTAGACATTATTTACCTGCCTTTCCTGCTTTTCGCAAGATAACTTCATCAACATATTTAATACCTTTACCTTTGTATGGTTCAGGCTTCTTCAAAGCTCGGATTTCTGCAGCAGCTTGACCAACAGCTTGTTTGTCGATTCCGCTAACAGTGATGATCATTTTGTCGTTCGACAAAGTGATGCCTTCTTTAGCTTTGTAGATTACTGGGTGAGAAAAACCAAGTTGCATTTCCAATTCGCTTGGATTGTTAGTTTGGACACGGAAACCAACTCCGTTAACTTCCAATTTTTTCTCAAAGCCCTGAGTTACGCCAACAACGGCGTTATTCAAAAGGGCTCGTTGTAGACCGTGTTGCGCACGAGCTACTCGTTCGTCGTTATTGCGAACAACCTTCAAAGTTGTGCCGTCAAGTTCGACTTTCACATCTGACAAATGAGGCACAGTTAGTTCGCCTTTAGCGCCTTTAACTGAAATCTCGTTCTCGTCAATCGTGATTGTCACACCAGCCGGAACCTCAATAGGTAGTTTTCCGATTCGACTCATTGAACTATTCCTTTCATTTAAAGAGTGATTTTTGTTTCCGTGCTTTCGCTTCGCTTGTGGCGAATTGAGGCGCAAAATCTCCCAAATTTCACTCGCATTATTATTAACTTTTCCAGTTTAACATATTTGGCGAGGTTTTTCAAGGGTTTTTATAATTTCTACAGTTGACTTGTTGACATAATTATGTTAAAGTATAATTATCGCGAACGCGAAATATATTACAGGAGGTTTCCAAAATGGCGGAAACAGAACATTACAAAAAGATACTAAAATTATTGAATAATAATTATCCGGATCAAACGGTTAGATTCGAAGCTTTGGTAGATATCGACGAAAATATATTCGACGAACTCTGGCAATGGATTCGGGATTTTAGCTCAGAAAGAGACAAAAGAAATATTTTTTCAATCGTAAATATATTTAATAGAATCCGAACTGAAACTAAAATTCTCAATTGTACGACTAATGAAGTTATTAAGCTATCTGAAATTCGTACCGACCTGCTAGGATTATCGAGTTTTAATTTTAATTATTTCTTCACAGTAAGAAATATAGACAAAATGCTCCTACCCGAATCGGAGCGTGTGATTTTTACAGAACATCACGTGTTCTTTGAAGCTACAAATTATAAAAAAGGTAGTCTTCGTGAACTTAGAAATCACGATTTCGCGAAAGTAATTATCGATATCAAAACACATAAAAGACTTCATGCCGATATCGAAAAGAATTTTCCAGAGAATCCACCAATCGTTTCTGAGAAAACTGCGCGAAATTTACTCAATATTTTAGACAGTCAAAAGATTCATGTTCGCGAAGAAATCAGTGAGGCTGAAAAATTTAAAATCTTGCTTCATTCACTTAGTCTTTTAATTGAAGAATCTTTGAAGGGGTATAAAGAAATATCGACTTTCGAAAATTCAGAAATATTAATTGACGCGATAAAGCTAGAAAGATTTATTCAAGCCCAATCAAGGTGGGCGAATAAATTTAAAGCTGATTCATAAGCAATCCGAAAGGGTTGCTATTTTTTCGCTATTTTTCAACAAATTATTTCGAAATGCTATTTTCCGGTCGTGCGAAGTTCGATTGCGGCTTGAACGTTATCGGTGATTATTCCGTCGGCGTTCGAATGAAGATAGTTTGCGATAATTTGCTCTTCATTTATAGTCCAGACGTAGATTTTTTTGCCGGCATGATGTGCCTGCTTGGCTAAATTTTTGTCGAACGAAAAATCTTCAACCACGAAAAAATCAACTTTGGTACGCAAATTCAAGCGACCAAACTGAAAAGGAATGATGTGGCCGGTACGAATTTCGGGTTTTTTGTGCTCGATTTTCTCAAGTGCGGGCAAATTCAAAGAAATCACGCGCGAACCGCTCGGCAAATTAGCTTTTTCCCCATTCAGCCAAAAATAAATCCGTGTAATTTTGCGGTTCGGAGCCGTGAAGTTTTAGCTCGACGAACAATTTCATGTTGAGTTTGCGAGCGCGCGCCGCGAATTCTTCAAACGAAACCAGCCGACTTTTGAATTCGCCCGCGGATATTTCGATTTTTTCTAGTTCAGCCAAAGTTAAGTCCTGAACTCTTTCGGAACGACCAGCTAATCTATTCAAACTAAAATCATGAATCACCACAAATTTACGATCGCGCGTCAAAATCACATCTGTTTCCATCGCGTCAGCGCCAGATTTTTTGGCATTTTCCAGAGCTTCGAGTGAATTTTCGACCGCCGCCGAAGTTTCGCCACGATGAGCAATAATTTCAACTTGTCGATTGATTTTTGTCGAATAAAAAGTCCAAACATTCCACGTTAAAGCACCTGCCAAAATCACCACACTCGCCGCCAAAATCCAACGCGCGCGAACGATTTCGGTTTGCTTGGGGTAATTTAGTCTAGATTCAACTGGCAATTTTTCTTCGTCCAGCAAAAAGCACAGCAAAATTTCAGCAAAAAACACCTTAGAAAAAATCGCCAGCACAAAAATCACAGCCTCATTCACAAACCCAAAAATCAGCATCGTTTCCAAAGCACTAATCTGTGGATTGACAATTCCAAAAACCACACTAATAAAAATCGCCATAATGGTCAAAATCATTACCATCAAAAGCACATAAAACAGCCCAACGCCAAAAAGTCTGGTGAAATATTTTCGACTAAGTCGCCAACTCCACCGAGCGTTTCGCAAAATCGAATTTTTATTGATAATTGTCAGCGGCAGCAAGAAAATCAAGCGAAAATTCACCCAAAAAATCGCCAACAAAAAGCCAAAATAAACTGTTGCGCCGAGCGAGCTTTTTAGCAATTCTTCAGTAATAAATTTCGGAATATAGAGCTTTTCTAGCAAAAACGAGCTCAAACCAAGATTCGACAAAGGAATCATCGCAACAAAATAAATCAACAGCAGAAAAATTTGCGGATTCAACACTGCACGAAATTCCGTAAATGCGCCAACCACAACTCTCCGCAAAGAAAAATTCACTCGCCGACGACTTGCCAGCACCAGCTGAAACAAAAATGAAAATTCAAACAGCAAGAAAAACGCCACGACTAGCGCATAAATCAGCGCCGCACCAATCGCCAGCGGATTCATCAAAATATCGCCAAAATTATCCTTATTCAGGTTGTCATAACCGAGCCACGCCAGAAAAGTCTGGAGCAAAAAACTCAACAAAAAAGTCCCAGCCACCGCCGAAAAAAAGTGCAACAAACTGACTGCAATCAAAAAACGCCATCTTTGACGGTAAATCTTATTCCAGGATTCGAGAAAAATTTTCCAGCTTGTCATTTCAGATCATTGTAGCATTTTTTGGCGGATTTTTCAAATATTACGCTTAACCTTGAAACTTATCACAAAAAATTGTAAAATAAAAACAAATGAATTGTCGCACGGTGCGACAACAGTTCTTTAAAAGGAGTAAAATTATGGAAGAACGAATAAAAACAATCGGAAGTTTTCTTTTTGAAAATAGAAAATTGATTCGAGGGACTTTTGAATCTATCTACTTCAAGGCGCGCGCAATTAGCGAAAAACACGCCATCGAGGTTTTACATTCGACAATCAATCCAGAGATGTTAGAAATTTTCGAAGATCCAGATTGGCAAGAAGAAGCTGGAAAATATCTTTCTGCGGAAAAATTCGCAGCGCTACTTCTCGCTTCAGCCGATCGCGACCCAGACACAACCAAAACTCTGGCGCAAAAAGCTCGAAGCGAACATCGCGTGAAGAAATTTCTTACGGTTGAGCACTTAATGGTTTTGTCAGAAATCGACGAAATCAAAAATATAACCGAATCGAATTTTCGCGATTTGATTTACTTTTGTGCAATTGGCGAAATTGAGCCGGGTTGCCTGGCGCTTCATCTTTCGAAAAACGCGCATTTGCTCGAAAGCGACAACTCCAAGGTTTATCAAAAGATTAAGAAAAATAATCTCAAACTTGATGAACCGACGATTGAATTCTTCGAGCATAAAATTCCGTTTCATTACCTTGAAGATTTTCGAAATCTTTCCGAAGACTACAAGGCGGAATTTTGGCGTTGGATCAACCTAAAATACATTTCTCAGGTCAAAAATCCAGCTTATCTTTTCTTCAACATTTATTACAATATGAAAATTGATGGATTGAGCTTCAAAGATTTTCAAAATAGAAGAAAAAGTATTGAAGGAACTGGTTTTTCGAATTTTCAAAAAATGGAAGGTGTCGATTATGACTATTGGTTCGAGCTAGGCGAGATCAACAAGAAAATGTATAATTACAGTCCGGTCGCATTCAAATCTGGCGAAAAGACTAATAAGCACCACATTTTCTTCCCTGAGCGAAAATATATTGATGACCATAAGCTGAAAGCGTTCAGGTGTCACGACACGAACAGTGTCACGATCCTTATCAACGCACACGAGCGGATGAATGCTTATTTCAAAGATCTCCTGATTAGCGACGATTATGAGATTCCTGCAATTCATCCAGAATTGATAACCTTGATTGAAACCAATCGAGAATATCACGCCGCAGGGTATCTTCGTTTTATGGAATTGATGAAAGTGGTTTGTCAGATTTGTATCGATTATCTACTCGAGTATTCCGACGAAGAGCTTTCGAAAAATGAAGTCTTTCAAAACGCACAAGAAATGTTTCGTTTCTTGAAAATCCAGAGTCGGTTTATCACTCCTAAAACAACCAAAACATACTAATATTTTCACCGCAATTCACAACGAGTTGCGGTTTTTATTTTTCGAAAAAAATAAAATAGACTCTACGAGAGAGTCTATTTTGATAGTAGCTTGAGCTTCGTTCTCACTACCAAACTTTTAGCAACAATTCGCCGCCAAGTCGTTGTTTTTTGGCCTCAAAACCGTTCATAACACCTTTTGAAGTTGAAAGTAGAACCATTCCGCGACCGCTTTTTACGCGTGGGATTTCTTCTACACCAACATACATTCGGCGTCCAGGTTTACTCATTCGAGTCAATTCGCTGAATCGAGCAGCTTCGCCATCTTTGTTGATTTTTACAACCAAAATGTCGCGTGGTTTTGCAGATTCAACTGAAACACTTTCGATGTAGTTTGCTTTTGCAAGTTCCTCAGCAACAACTTTTTTCAATTTTGAGCTTGGAACTCGAATTTCGCTTTTTCCTACCAAAGCCGCGTTTCGGATGCGGGTTAGAAGGTCAGCGATTGGATCTGTTGATTGTAATGACATTTCTTTTCTCCTTCCTTTCTACCAGCTACTTTTTGTTACGCCAGGGATTTCACCCTTTGAGGCTTTAGTTCGAAATGTGATTCGGCTCATACCAAATCGTCGCATATAACCTCGTGGTCGTCCATCGAAGTTGTCGCGGTTTTTGTGGCGAGTTGGGCTTGAATTGCGAGGCAATTTTTGAAGTCCTTCTTGATCGCCAGCCGCTTTCAATTCGGCACGTTTTGCGGCGTATTTTTCGATCATTTTCTTGCGTTTTAGATCTTTTGCAATCATTGATTTCTTAGCCATTACGCTTTTCCTTTCTTTTCAAATGGAATACCGAATTTTTCAAGCAACGCACGAGAGTGAGCCTTGTCTTGATTTGAAATCACAAAAGTGATTTGTAGACCGTGAAGAATTTGAGTTTCTTCGAAAGTCAATTCTGGGAAGATTGATTGCTCAACAATTCCCAAGTTGTAGTTTCCACCTTTGTCGAAACCTTTCGCACCAACACCGTGGAAGTCGCGAACGCGAGGCAATGCCACGTTTACGAGTCGGTCAAGGAATTCATACATTCGGTCACCACGCAAAGTTACGCTGTGTCCGATTGGAGCACCCATTCCGCCACGAATTTTGAAAGTTGCGATAGATTTTTTCGCCAATCGTTCAACTGGCATTTGACCTGTGATTTTCATCACGGTGTTTTTTACAACTTCTTGGAAGCGTTTGTCTTCCTTCTTTTTACCTGTTCCAACGCTAACAACGATTTTTTCAAGCTTTGGAACTTGGTGAATATTTGTTAGCTCTAGTTCGCTTTGTAGTTCTTTTACAAATTGATCTTTGTAAAGAGTTTTCAAGCGTGGAACATAAACAGTAGTTTTAGCCATTATTTATCTCCTTTTTTGCTTGATTTTTTCGCGCTTTTAGCTTCTACTTTTTTAACCTTGTGAGCAGGAGTTGGAACGTGAATTTCCTTTACACCACCACGAGGATTGAATTGGTTTGGTTTTACGTGTCGGTGTTTTTTGCCAACACCTTCAACCAAAACTGCGTTTTTCTTTGGCAAAACTTTTACAACTTCGCCAGTAACGCCTTTGTCTTTTCCGCTGATAATTACAACTGTATCACCTTTGATAATTCCGTTAACTGCCATATTAGAGCACCTCCGGAGCTAAGCTGATGATTTTGCTGTAACCAAGGTCGCGAAGTTCGCGTGGAACTGGACCGAATACGCGAGTTGCTTTCGGGTTTTTGTCTTCACCGATAATAACAGCTGCGTTGTCGTCGAAGCAAATTGTTGAACCGTCTGCTCGGCGAATTTGGTCGCGAGTTCGAACCACAACAGCTTTCACCACAGATTTTTTCTTGATGTTTCCTGTTGGGTTTGCATCTTTAACAGTAGCAACGATGATGTCGCCAACTCGGGCATATCGTCGTTTTGAGCCACCGAGAACGCGGATACAAAGGATTTCCTTCGCACCGCTGTTGTCGGTTACTTTTAGTCGGGATTCTTGCTGAATCATTAAGCTTCCTCCTCTTTCAATTCAACTGTTCCACGAGCTTTTTCGACAACTTCAACCAAAGTGAATGATTTAGTTTTCGAAATTGGACGAGTTTCTTTGATGATAACTTTGTCACCTTCGCCAGCTTCATTCATTTCGTCGTGAGCTGTGTATTTTCGAGTAACAGTGTATTGTTTGCCGTAAAGTGGGTGTGTTTCACGGCTTGTAACAGATACGGTAATGGTTTTGTTGGCTTTCGCGCTTGAAACGATACCAGTCATTGTAGTCGCCATATTAGATTTCACCTTTCTTTACGAATTTAACTTTTACTGGAAGTTTGTGGCCAGCAAGTCGCATAGCTTCGCGAGCAACTTCTTCTGAAACGCCATTCATTTCGAAAAGGATAGTTCCAGCCTTAACTTTTGCCACAAAGAATTCTGGGTTTCCCTTACCGCTACCCATTTTCACATCTTGTGGTTTTCGGGTAACAGGTGTGTGAGGGAAGATTCGAATCCAAACTTGTCCGCCACGTTTGATGTAGCGAGTCATTGCTGTTCGGGCTGATTCGATTTGTCGTGAACTGATTCGTTCATTTTCAAGACTCATCAAACCATAATCACCGAAAGCAACTGTGTTTCCACGAGTAGCTCGACCTGGGTTTGTACCTTTTCGAACTTTTCGGTGAGCGGTTTTCTTTGGTAGTAAAATAGCCATTACTTATCGTTCCTTTCACCTTTGTTAATCCAAACTTTCACGCCGATGATACCAGCAGGAGTTTGGGCACGAGCACCGTGATAGTTAATATCTGCACGAATTGTATGAAGTGGCACTGAACCTTCTGAGAATTTCTCGCGTCGGCTCATTTCAGCACCGTTCAAACGACCCGCAACTTCGATACGAACACCTTTCGCACCAGCTTGCATTGTGCTTTGAAGCGCCATTTTTACAGCTCGGCGGAAGTTGATTCGTCGTTCGAGTTGGTGAGCAACGTTTTCAGCAACCAATTTTGCTGAAAGTTCTGGTCGTCGAACTTCTTCGATGTTGATTCGAACTGGAAGGCTAACGAGTTTTTCGAGTTGAGTTTTCAACTCTTGAACGCCAGCACCACCGCGACCGATTACGACACCAGCTTTTGCAGTGTGAATCGAAACAGTGATTAGGTTTTCAGTTCGTTCAATTTCAATTCGGTCAATTGTTGGGCGAGAAGCGAATCGTTTTTCGATTGCTTTTCGGATTTTGTCATCTTCTACCAAGTTTTTTGCGAAATCTTTTTTCGAAGCAAACCATCGAGAATCCCAGTTTTTGTGAGCTTGCAAACGGAAGCTAATCGGATTAACTTTCTGACCCATTATTTGCTCTCTTTCTCTGCTTTTTTAGTAGCAGTTTTCTTTACTTCTGCTTTTTTCGCAGGAGCTTTTTTCTCTTTAACAACGCCAGAAACTTCTACCAAGATGTTTGAAGTTTTCTTTTGGAATGGTAGAGCCATACCTCGCATGTGAGGTTTGAATCGTTTCAAACGAGCACCAGCTGTCACTGAAAGAGTTGTGATAACAAGTGTTTTTGGATCTACATTGTCGTTGTTTTTGGCATTTGCCGCAGCCGATTGAATGGCTTTTTTAACAGCCAAAGCACTTCGGCGTGGTGTGTGGTCAAGGATTACGATAGCGTCTGCAACTGTTCGACCACGAACAAGGCTAGCAACGATCGAAACTTTTCGTGGAGTTTGACCGATACCTTTGATGTAAGCTCGTGTAGTTTTAGTAGCCATTATCTTTTATCCTTTCCACCGTGTTTGCGGAATTTGCGTGTTGGTGCGAATTCACCAAGTTTGTGGCCAACCATGTTTTCTGAAATATAAACAGGAACATGTAGGCGACCGTTGTGAACAGCGATTGTTCGACCTACCATTTCTGGTGTAATTGTACAAGCGCGCGCCCAAGTTTTAATTACCGTTCGGTCATCAGCCCCAAGAGCTGCAACTTTTTTAGCAAGCTTGAAGTCGATAAACGGACCTTTTTTCAATGAACGACTCATTTATTTTCTCCTCTTAGCTTCGTGACGACTCTTCACGATAAATTTATTAGTGCTCTTGCGTCGGCGTGTTTTGTAGCCGAGAGTTGGTTGACCCCAAGGTGTGCGTGGAGTTGCGCGACCGATTCCGTGTCGACCACCGTCACCACCACCGTGTGGGTGATCTACGGCGTTCATAACAACACCACGAACTGTTGGACGGATACCTTTTCGTCGGTTTCGACCAGCAGAACCAATTTTTACGTTTTGATGCTGGATGTTTCCAACAGTTCCAAGTGAAGCGTGTGCTTCAAGTCGGAATTTTCGCACTTCGCCAGAAGGCAATTTCACCTGAGCGTAGTCACCTTCTTTCGCCATCAACTGAGCTTTAGCACCAGCTGAACGCACCATTTGCGCACCTTTTCCTGGTGTAATTTCGATAGCGTAGATCAACGAACCAACTGGAATTTGTGAAAGTGGAAGTCGGTTTGAAGCTTCGATTTCAACTTGTTCACCAGTTTGGAAAGTTTTACCTTTTGTCATTGAAGTGTCGGCCAAAACGTAGTAGTATTTACCGTTTTGATCTTTAACTCGAGCAATTCGCGCGCTTCGGTTTGGATCGTATTCGATTTCTTCAACCGTTAGAGTCAAGCCAAGTGGCAATTTGTGAGTCAACAATCGGTAATGTCGTTTAACACCACCACCTCGGTGTCGAACTGTAATTCGACCAGAGTTGTTGCGTCCAGCATTTTGCTTTTTAGCTTTCAAAAGAGATTTTAGCGGTTTTTTAGTTGTAATTTCGCTATAATCTTCTGTTGTCATACCTCGGCGAGCAGGAGTCGTTGGGTTATACTTTTTGATAGCCATTACTTCTTCTCCTCAGTTTGAGTTTCCTCTGCACCTTCGAAGATTGCGATTTTGTCGCCTTCTTTCAAAGTTACATAGGCTTTTTTAGTATCTTTTTGAGTAGTTGTACCTGCAACATATCGTTTTGGATTTCGCGATTTGTTGACTCGTTTAACTTTTCCGGCTTGTACAACAGTTCGAACACCAGTTACGGTAACTTCGAATTCTTTCTCAATCACTTCTTTGATTTGGTTTTTATTCAAAGAAAGCGGTACGTTAAATGCGTAAACATTTTTCTGTGAAAGAGCATAAGCTTTCTCGGTTGCTCGTGGAGTAATAGGTTTGATAGCCATTAGTTTTCTCCTCCCAACCAGTTTTCGATAGTTTCAATTGCTTTTGGCGCGATCACGATGTGGTCTGCGTTCAAAATATCAAATACATTCAAGTACATTGGTGAAACTAACAAAACTTCGCTAATGTTATTTGTTGCGCGAATAAGTTCGTCGGTTTTTTCAGCAACGATCAAAATTCGGCGATTTAGTTTGTTGTCTGCCAAGAATTTCGCAACTTCAGCAGTTTTACCAGTAGTTTTGATTTCTGAAACCAAAACACTGTCAGCTTTAACTGTCAAAGCTTGTCGCAAAGCAACTCGTTTTGAAGTTTTCGAAATCTTTTTGGTGTAGTTTTCATTACCTCGTGGTCCAAAAACGATACCACCGCCTCGCCAGATTGGGTTTCGAATCGAACCGAATCGTGCGCGACCTGTACCTTTTTGTCGCCAAGGTTTTTTACCACCACCGCGAACTTCGCCACGTTGTTTTGTTGTAGCAGAAGCAAGTCGGTTGTTTGCTAGGTATGCGTCGTAGGCAAGCTTCAAAAGTTCGTGATTTGGAACTTCAACTGCAAAAACGCTTTTTGGTAGAGTTGTTTTTTCAGCCATTATGCTTTTCCTCCAATGCTTACTAAGCCTTTCTTTGGTCCTGGAACAGCGCCTTTCAAACCGATAAGGTTGTTTTCGGCGTCGATGTAAGCCACTACCAAGTTCTTCACAGTAACTTTGTCGTGACCCATTCGGCCAGGCATTCGTTTACCTTTGAAGACTTTTTGTGGATACATTGATCCAATAGAACCAACGCGGCGAACGTTTCCGTTTCCACCGTGCGAGCTTTTACTTGTGTTGAAATTGTGTCGTTTAACTGTACCAGCAAAACCTTTACCTTTGCTTGTTCCAGTTACATCTACAATGTCGCCCAATTCAAAGGCTTCAACATTAATTTTTGCGCCGACTTTGATATCTGCCGGAATTTCGTCAACGCGGAACTCTCGAATATGTTTCGGAGTTACATCTGCCGGTTTTGTGTGACCAGCCACGGCCTTGCTCAGGTTCTTACCCTCACCAAATGCCACCTGTACTGCGTTGTAACCGTCTGTTTCAACAGTTTTGACCTGAGTCACAGTAACTGGGCCGGCTTGAACAAGCGTAATTGGTGTTGCTACGCCGTCTTCACCGATGATTTGGGTCATACCAATTTTGGTACCGAGAAGTGTTTTCATTTCACTTATGCTCCCATTAGTTTAATATTTATAAACTTATCCACATCATTAAAGCTTGGCGTCGGTGCGGTTTCGCGGTCGGGTTTTCCCTGTTGCGACCTTCACATTGCCAAGTTTTAAGTTTTACGCAAATAAAGTTCATCGTTAATTGTAGCATAAATGGATGAAAAAAGCAAGAGGTTTATTGTGCTATTTTAAAAATAACCACCCTGTTGGATGGCTATATGAATAATCTGGCGGAAGCGAGAAAAGCTTGACATTTCTGTCTTGATTTGTTAAGATAGATTTAGGTTAAGATTTAGATTTATCGCTCTCGTTTGAGGGCGATTTCTAGTTTTACTTCAACAAAATACTTGCCAAATTTCAACTTTAGCATAAATCCGCTCCTTCCTAGCCGCCAAATTATTAAAAAATACTTTTCTCGCTAATATAATTTTAGCATAAGTAGAAAATTTAAGCGAGCTTTCGAAGGATCGAAAACTCGCTTTTTTGGTTTAGTCCATCGCTCGAACTTTTTCTTCGATGAAAGCGATTTCTTGCTCGCTCAAGCCGTATTTTTTGTAGAGCTGGCGGTCGATTTCGGGGATTGATTGCGACCAGTCGATATCGGAATCGGGAGTGAAGTTTTGGAGAGGGACATTACGCCAAGTATCTTTCTGGTTACCTTGCGTAATTTTCAATGTGCCAAGCATTGTCCGTGCGAACTTGGTTTTGATATACTTCAGCAAGTTTTCGGCTTCTTCGCGCGTTTCGAACGCGCCAAAACTAATAAATGTCTGCGTATGCCCGACAAGGGGTTCCCCGACAAGGGGTTCCCCGACAAGGGGTGTAGAGAGAACTTCGCCTATAGCGCCACTTCCGTTGCTTCCAGGAAGCATTACTTTGAATTTATGAAGATTTGGATGTTCTTCGATGTATTTAATATTCATATACTTGGTATATCTCTTATTTTTCTGGACACCTAAAATCCCTACCTGTCTGTTATCATCTCTCTCTTCAGAGAATAGCTCAGGTAGCATATCAAAGGCAGAACTCTTAATTCGCTTATCTCGCCCTCCAGATGTTATTCTGTTTTTGAAATCTGGATAGCTAGAATATAGCAACTCTAAGTTCATTTTTTCTTGACCATAACAAATTAAATCCAAACTGGAACCATCGTTTTTTGAAAGAACTTTACTCAACGCCGAATTCAATTCCTTGAAATGTGTAAACGTGCCAATTTTACCAAATTCTTGGCTAGCGTCACGATAAGTGATCGCCACGCCACCTTTAATGTCCGTGCCGGCAAAAATTTTGCTCGAATCCTGCTCGTAATAGGCAACTTTCAAATGTTTGTCGCTTAGCATTTTTTCGTTCCATTGCTTAGGGGTCTTACCCGCATTAAATAAGAATCGAGCAGGAGTAATAAAGCAAACCTTATTTGATAATTTATATGCATTATTCATAAAATAATTATAAATTGGCTTCGATGATAAATCTTCTCCAGCGGTCTCTTCCTGATACGGCGGATTGCCAATCACAACATCGAATTTCATATTTCCAAAATGCTCCTTTATTACTTCATCTAACTTATTCTCTTTCATCAACTCGTGGATTTGCGGTTCGGGGCGAATATTACGGTTACGCAAGCGGTTTTTAAACTTGGTATCCGCAAAACCATAAACCGTTTCTTGCGCCAGCGTGGCGTAAATATCAAACGGCGCTATACCAAACAGTTGGTTTTCAATAATCCGATGAATATCTTTATCCTTGGAATATTTGTAGAACCTTTTGGCAGCCTCGGCAAGAAAGTTTCCGCTCTTAACATACGGATCGAGCAACTTTACTTTGTCGCTCTTGAAGAAAGCAGGATTTTCGGCTTCAAGTGAGTCAAGCATCATATTTACCACTCGCTTCGGTGTGAAGACACGATTATTTTCCTGCGAAGGAATGTAATCATAAATATCGTCGCTGTTCTCACCTGTGTAATAATGTTCAGTGGCTTGTTTGCGCTTTAGGAATTCGTGGATTGCCGAGTTGAAGGCGCTTTCAACGAAAACCGGCTCGCCAGATTCGTCGCGAGCCTCACGCAGTTCGCGAAATTTGTCGCGAGTTATACCCGTAACCTGTAGAAAATCCGTTGCTGGAATTTTTTCTTCAAAATTTTGGAAGGTCATTTGCTGGTGTGCGTACGCCATCAAAAACACTGGAATAGTACGCGCAAAACCTCGCAAATGGTCACGGAATTTTTCCTCTTCAGTCTTTTGTTTCTTTTTGGCTTCATCATATGGCTTCCTCGCTTCTTCGAATTTTTTGATATCTTCGGGCGTGATTTCTTCGCCAGTTTGCTCTTTGGCTTTTTCAATAATCAAATCTAAATTATCCCCAGCTTGCTCAGTGGCAGCTTCTATTGAAGCAAACTTCCCTTCACCCAAACCGCTTTTGGAAATAACCTTTTCTCTCTCCGCTTCAAATGTATCTTCTGGATTTTCGTCAGCCAGAGGTTCGCCTTGCTTCTTGGTGTTTTTTCGCTTATCTACAGCGGCTACTGGTGGAATCTCACCCATAATGTCGCGAATGCGCTGATAGCTCTCACCTTTCATACGGAATAAAGCCTTGACATTAAACAGGCTATTGCTCATAAAACCTTCATCTACAATCTTTCGCGCGTAAGTATAATTGATGATATTTACAGCATCTTTCGCATCGAGATAACGCATCTCACCATCTTCATCCATAGTAATTATTGGCAAAAAGTTCAAAAGCGCCTGAGTCTTAGCTTCGCGTTCGGCTGTACTATTGCCGACAATCTCAACGTTAGTTTCAATATCAATATTCGCATATTCTTCTGCAATTCTCAGTACGCGGTCTGGGTTAAAATCAAAGACGAAAGCATCAGTTTTAGTAAAAATCTGACCGTTTTCCATTTTAACACTCCATGGCGTCTGAGCACGAAAAGCAGTTTGAATATACTTGCTCGCGCTCGAGGAGTTGTCCAGCATCAAAACAGCAGTCCATTCTTCAACCGTTGTTCCAGTGGTTAGCATATCAACCGAGAGCGTGATTGTTTTAGTTTTTAATCCGTTTTCACCAATCGCTGCTTTAACTTCTTTTTCGGCCTTCATTGAGTTTTGCCCACTTGAACTACCAGCAGCCTCAATTATGGTATAATCTTTAAAAAAGGTGTGCTGGCGAAGTTTTTTCGCAAGGAGTTCAACCGCCGCAATGCTTGGCAATTTCCAAAAGGTATGGCGCAGAAGTTCGCGAGTATCTTTATCAGCAAAAGGATAATACTGAACCTGCGGGTCATCATAACGATCTTTCTGATTGGATAGTATATCAAGAAAATTATCCACTTCTTCATCGTGAACGAACGCGCCAGCATGAACTTTCCAAAACTCGTTGAATGGAAACGAATACTCACTTAAATCGCTTTCAACGCGCACACTAGCTGGGACTTGAAAAGTGTAGATATTTAATTTAGGTAAGTTAATATAAGGGTTCTTACCTTTGGAATAATCCCAATTTTCTTTAGCTTCTTGCTCTTCGATATAACTCCACGAATAAGTATTCTTAGCAGTATAACCGTGACTTTCGCTCATTTTGCGGAATGGCGTACCAGAAAGTTCAAGCAAGAAATTGTGGTTGAGAGTTTCGAGCACTTTATACATTGAATTAGTCATAGTCCCTTCATGTGTTTCGTCTAAAATAACCAAATCCCAATGCGCCGAAAAAATCCATTCATTCTTTTTCTTAAATTCTCCAGCCTCATCCTTGCCTTTGATATTAGCTAAGGTAGTGTAATAAATCAGACTCTTGTTTTTATCGCGAGCTGCCAGCGCCGACTCAATTTCATTTAAAGCTCTAGCTTTTACTGTTTCTTCGTTTTCAATTTTATTGTCTTTACTTGACCCAAACTCATAGCTGCTATCGGCGGAATTGCGGATATGCTCGTGATAGTCCAAAAACCAAGAATTCGAAATAGACGTGCGTTGAGTCATTACTAACACGTTCTTTGCTTTAATTTTCTCTGCAAATTTATATGCCGTCAATGTTTTACCAAAACGCGGTTTAGCATTCCATAGAAACTTTCTAATATTCGAGTCTGTCGTGTCGGGGTTTTGCTGAGCTATCATCCAACGAGAATACGTTCGATCAATAGCCTCCTGCTGGCTTGGGTATAGCTCAATTTTCGTAGATTTTCCCTTCAAAAATTTGAAATCATCAATAAAATGTTGTCGATTTTCGATAACTTTCTTAATATCCTCTAGGCTTATCTTAAACCATTCGCTATTCTTGCCGCTTTCGTAGTGTTTCAAATTCTCAATACCGTTTCGCAAAAGAAATTGATGAATCTCTTTATCACTAAATACCTGACCATTATCGTCAATCGCCTCATATTCCGCCAGAATATTCGCGCGAACCATCGCCGTGCCAGTTTGGCTTAAAATTCGCCCCTCACTATCTCTTTCCGTTTGCCCAATCTTCAAATACCCTTGTGTATCTAAATTATTTGGCGCTTCATATATATAAATCTTATTTTGGTTAATTTTGATCGCTGGATGAGCTCGCATTTTATCTTTTTTTATCATATATCCTCCTTAAAATAATGTCACTTGTTGAATTAACTTACTGTCTTTGTCGTCTTTTGGCGGTTCTGGCGTTTTCGGTTTGTGCTTAGGCTTAGATTTGGGTTTCAGTTTTTCTGGCGGAGATTCGATTTTTTCAATGATAGATTTTAGATTTTCAAGATTTACCTTTTTGGTTTTTGCGAAATTTTCTTCAATTTCTTTGAGTGAATGTTGCGAAATTTCGAAAGAGAAATCTTCATAATTCGGTTGAAAATCATAGAATTTAAGCTCGGATTTTTGCGTCAAAGTGTTTCCGACAAGAATTGTTTTCGAAAGAATAAATTCGACAGCATTCAAAAAATATATCGAACTTTTTCGTTCGCCAACAAAATCTAATACGATATCGTGAAGACGCGACCGAGCCTCACGCACATTGTCCGCCTGAATATCGACTGCGTAAATATTCGAAAGCGCAAGAATAATTTCGAATTCGAATTGTTTTTGGTTTTTGAATTTTATTTTTGCCAGTTTTCGACGCAAGATTTCAACGAGAAAATTTCCGTTCCCACAAGTAGGCTCAAAAATTTTCCCGTCGAGGCGCGAAATCTCGGGTTCGCACAAGTCGCACATCTGTTTAACAATAAATTCTGGAGTAAAAACTTCGCCAAATTGCTTGACGCGTTTTTTGGATTTGATGAGTTTTTCTGGCAAAATTAAATCGCCCAACAAAGCCTCGTTGGGCGATTTTTTAGAGTTTTCGGGCGAATTTAAAACATCAGCTTGCTTGCTTACTTGCTTGCTTGCTTGCTTGCTTGCTTGCTAAAATATTATCTGATTTTTCGTCAGATTTCACAATTTTTAACTCAACCTCAACCTTTCTCATAACTATTTTCCATTTTACCACACTTTTCGCAAAATTAAAAAACGCCAGCCCGAAAGCTGACGTCATAAAGTGCTAGAATGAAGAAAACCTAAAGTGCGGAGCCATTCATATGCTTCACACGCGCCGAAATCTCCTTGTGTCGCCCCTTGACCATCGGGCGCGCCTGCGGATTGCCCAAGTAGCCACAGGTGCGTTTTACGACATCACAAGATTTCGGATCTGCGTTTCCGCATTCGGGACATTTAAAACCACGCTCTGTCGGATCAAAATCTCCTTTAAAGTCGCACTTCAAACAGTGGTCGATCGGAGTGTTTGTTCCGAGATAACCAACTCGGTCGTAAGCGTAATCCCAGACTGCTTCGAGAGCCTTTGGATTCTGCTGAAGAACTGGATATTCACAGTAGTGAATAAATCCGCCCGAGCAATATTTTGGATAATCCTTCTCGAAGTCAAGCTTCTCAAAAGGCGTCGGGTTTTTTCGAACATCATAATGGAATGAGTTCGTGTAATAACCCTTGTCCGTGATGTTCTCCACAATTCCAAACTTCTCTGTATCCAAACGGCAAAAACGATCAGTCAAACTTTCGCTCGGCGTTGAATAAACAGAAAAATGGTATCCGTAGTGGTCACTCATTTCATTGGCGCGATCTTTCATCGCTTTAACAATTTTCAGAGTGAATTCCTTGGCTTCAGGATTTTGCTCCCACTCTGGCCCGTAGAACACAGTCGCAACTTCATACAGCCCGATATAACCCATCGAAACTGTAGCGCGGCGGTTTTCAAACAGAGTATTCACGTCGCCATCCGGAGCAAGCCGCTTACCAAACACGCCGTATTGATACAAAATTGGCGCATTTTTCGGACTCGCTTCCTTGCAGCGATTCACGCGGAACACTAGCGCGTCTTCGACAATGTTCATTCGATCATTAAAAATCTCCCAGAATTTTTCGAAAGAACCACCAGATTCCATCGCGATTCGCGGCAAGTTCAAAGTTACAACGCCAAGGTTCATTCGACCAGCGTTGACTTCTTTGCCGTTTTCATCTTTCCAGCCTTGAAGGAAAGAACGGCAACCCATTGGCGCCTTAAACGAACCAGTCAATTCCACAATCTTGTCGTAAGAAAGAACGTCTGGATACATCCGCTTGGTCGCGCATTCCAGAGCCAGCTGCTTGATGTCGTAGTTTGGCGAACCTACTTCGAGATTCAAGCCATGCTTCAAAGTGAAGACAAGTTTCGGGAAAATCGCAGTGCGTTTTTCCTTACCGAGACCTTTAATGCGCACTCGCAAAATCGCTTTTTGGATTTCGCGCGCAAAACGATCTTCGCCCAGACCAAAGCCAAGCGTCACAAACGGCGTTTGGCCATTCGAGTTGTAAAGCGTATTCACTTCATACTCAAATGATTGCATCGCGTCGTAAATGTCTTTCTTGGTTTTATCCCAAGCGAAAACTTCAGGGTCTGGAACGCTATATTTCATCGCATCCGCCAGATGTTTCGCGTAGTTGAGCTTGGCATATTCAGCCAAAACTTCATCCGCACGGTCGAACGAACAGCCACCATACTGCGAACTAGTGACATTCGCAATAATTTGTGCTGCTTGCGCGGTGGCTGTCTGGATTGACTTCGGACTTTCAACTTCGGCGTTACCAATCGTAAAGCCATCGCGGAACATCCCCTCGAAGTCAATCAAGCAACAGTTCGTCATTGGCATGTATGGATTGTAATCCAGATCATGGAAATGGATATCTCCAGACCAGTGCGCTTCGCGAACAACTTCCGGCAACATATTTGCGCCGATTTCCTTAGCAGAAATACCCGCAAGCAAATCGCGACCAGTCGCAAAAGTGTTACTATCCTTGTTGGCGTTCTCGTTGGCTATATGGTTGACTTTATTTTTAAGATCACTAACAGCCCTAACGATACGCTCACCAGTTTCGCGCTCTGCCGCACGGCGAGCTTTATAAGTGATATACTCACGAGCTTCATCATAGAAGTCTCGCTCCATCACCTTATCTTCAACAATCTTCTCAATCTGGCTGACGTCAATCACCTTAAGATCAAGCACTTCAATCTCTTGAAGAATTTCCGCCAGCATTTCTTTGATGCTCGCCAAATCTTCTTCAGAAATCGCCTTATGGCCATTCTTCTTTTGAAAAACCGCCATAAAAGACTTTTTGATCGCGCGTTCAATTCTCGCGCCATCAAAATCAACAACAGTTTTGCCGTCGCGCTTCAAAACGCGAATTTTATTCAGCTTGGTCATATTGGTCACCACCTTCTTCATATTCACGCGGGTCGAACAATTCTAATTGTCCGAAGACAAAATCAGAGTCGTCAAAGAGATTCAAATTTTCCATTTGGTTTCCTCTTTCTATATTTTTTTTAAAGGGCTTTGATTATTGGTCAATAATTAAATTATAGCGTTAGCGCAATGAAAAATCAATACAAAACGCTAAATATAGCGTGTGTTTTTTACAACAAAAAGAAAAAGCCGCTTGAAAGCGACTTAAATTCCCTCCTTTTCTTCTATTGTTTCCGCCTGCTTTGATGCGGATAATTCTACAATCAGCAGAATCACCGCAAACAAAATCGGCGCAATGAACTCCTCCCACCCCTTCGGCAGAAAGAAAAGCACATCCTTCACTAAATTCGGTAAAATTATATACCCAACCAGTGAAAGAGCGGTCGCCGCAGCAAAAACTCCCCTACGTCTAGACGTCGGTCGAAGTGCGCCAGCCGCAAAAACCGCTAACACAACGACTAGCCCGACGCCCATCAATGTGTTCAGGATCATCATCACATCCAGCGGCGTTATCGCCAGCCTGAACTCGATCCCTGCTCCACGAAGCGAGAAAAAATATCCCGCCGCACCAAAAAGCGCGATCAGCAAGAAGGCCGCGTCAACCTTCCCAACTTTTCTGTCTTTGGCGGCGCCAAATAAAAAAGCCAACAGAGAAACAATAATAGTAAAGATCAACGTTTTCATGAAAAGAACCTCCTAAATAAATTTTTCTCCTGTGAGAATATTGAAAGGAACCTCTCTACTATACCAGATTTTCACTAAAAAGTCAAGCTAAATCACAATCCCCGAAGGAACAAAAAAGCTCAAAATTCCGCAAATCAAAATCACCGCATAAAAAATCCGCCTGTTTTCACTGCGCTTTTCGAGATTCGCCACCGCCAGCAGCCCAATCACCAACCCAACAGGAAAACCGCTTAAAACGACGCCAAAATTCAACGGATTCGCAAATTTCAACCAAAAAGATCCCGCCAAAACACACAAAAACAACTTCAACAAAAACACGCTGTCACGCTCAGGATTCTTCTCAAAACCACGCCGATTCAACCGCGTGCGATTTCGCGCATAAGTTCGAGATTTTCGCTTTTGATTTTCGCTCATATCGCTTATGATTATAACAAAAAATTCACTTTTTAGCAAATTTTCCGCAAAATTTCACCAACAAAAAACCGCCCAACATTGAGCGATTTTTCGAAAAATTACATTTTGATTTCAGCGTCAACGCCAGCTGGCAAGCTCAAATTTTGAAGTGAATCAATTGTTTTTGGAGTTGCGTTGCTGATGTCAATCAATCGTTTGTGAACGCGCATTTCGAACGCTTCACCGCCTGGTTTGTAAACGTGTGGCGATTTCACAACTGTGAAAGTGCTTTTTCGTGTTGGAAGTGGCACCGGGCCGGCAACTGTTGCGCCAGTTCGAATCGCAGTATCTACGATTTGTTTTGCGCTTTGGTCGATAACTTTGTGGTCATACGCTTTTAGTCGAATGCGAATTGTCAATCCTTCTGACATATTTCTCCTTATTTTGCGTTCGTAACCTCTTTCGAAATCCTTAGACAACTTCGAACGAGTTCTCGAACAATTTTATATTACTTGAATATTTTAGCATAAAACCTTTGAAAAAGCAAGAAAAAAGAGCGGAAATTCCGCCCTGAGAATTAAATTTCGATTTCTTCATATACGATTTCGTATTTAGATTTCAATCTCCAATCTATCTCACTTTGAAGCCTTCGTCGAGCATCAGCCCTCTTATAGTCGAGACTGTGATGATAATCATCCACAAATATTTCATCCTTAGAACAAGGATGCCTGCGAATCTCTACATCAAACACATTGTCGTCATATTTAACTTTTGCTTTTTTAGCACCATCCTTAAAATTAAAATATACTTCCCCATCGCTCGCAACTGCTTCTAAAATCTCTTTAAAAGTCGCTTCACTGATCCTTATAAGGTTTCTTTTAACGATAATTTTCTCCATAGATGTACTACCCCATTTCTATTTTAATACTCAAATTACACAACATTTTTCGAAACATTTCAAGTTTATTTTTCTGCCAAAAAATGTTAAAATGGTAATGAATTAACTTAATTTTAAGGAGAAAAAATGGCAAAATTAGTTTTCGCGCGACACGGCGAAAGTGAATGGAACAAAGCCAACCTTTTCACGGGCTGGGCTGATGTAGATTTGAGCGAAAAAGGTGTTCAGCAAGCAATCGACGCCGGCAAACTCATCAAAGAGGCTGGAATTGAATTCGACGTCGCTTTCACATCTGTTTTGAAACGCGCAATCAAAACCACCAATTTAGCGCTCGAAAATTGCGATCAATTGTGGGTTCCCGTCGAAAAATCTTGGCGCTTGAATGAACGACATTATGGCGGATTAACTGGCAAGAACAAAGCCGAAGCCGCTGCTGAATTTGGCGACGAGCAAGTTCATATCTGGCGCCGAAGCTACGACACACTTCCGCCAAAAATGGCTCGCGACGACGAACATTCAGCGCACACCGACCGCCGTTATTCACATCTTGACGACAGCGTGATCCCAGATTGCGAAAATCTCAAAGTCACTTTGGAACGTGCTCTTCCTTTCTGGGAAGACAAAATCGCCCCAGCATTGAAAGACGGCAAAAATGTGTTCGTTGGTGCTCACGGAAACTCGATCCGCGCACTCGTCAAGCATATCAAAGACTTATCAGACGACGAAATTATGGATGTCGAAATTCCAAACTTCCCACCACTCGTGTTCGAATTTGACGAAAATCTAAATGTCGTAAAAGAATATTATTTAGGCGAATAATTTTCAACAAAAACAATAAAATCCCGTTTCGAAAGCGGGATTTTATTTTTCCAAAATTTCGTAGATTTTAAAACAAGAGAAAAACACCCCTCGCGGAGTGCTTTTCAGAAATAGTAGAACTATTATTTGATGATTGATGTAACAACACCAGCACCAACAGTTCGGCCACCTTCACGGATAGCAAAGTTCAAACCTTGTTCCATGGCGATAGGCGCTTGAAGTTTAACTTTGAAAGTTACGTTGTCGCCAGGCATAACCATTTCTTTGTCAGCTGGAAGTTCAACTTCACCAGTAACGTCAGTTGTTCGGAAGTAGAATTGTGGTTTGTAACCCTTTGAGAATGGAGTGTGTCGTCCACCTTCTTCTTTTTTCAAGATGTAAACTTCTGCTTCGAATTCTGTGTGTGGAGTAATTGTGCCAGGAGCGGCGATAACTTGTCCACGTTCGATTTGATCTCGTTCAATACCTCGAAGAAGAAGACCAGCGTTGTCACCTGCTTGACCTTGGTCAAGAGATTTTTTGAAGGCTTCGATACCAGTAACAACGGTTTTTTGTGATGGGCGAAGACCAACGATTTCAACTTCGTCGTTAAGTTTAACAACACCTTGTTCGATTCGTCCAGTAGCAACTGTACCACGACCTTTGATCGAGAACACATCTTCGATAGGCATCAAGAATGGTTTGTCCATATCGCGAACTGGTTCTTCGATGTAGTTATCCATCGCTTCAACCAATTCCATAATAGCGTCTTCGTATTTTTCTTCACCTTCAAGAGCTTTCAAAGCTGAACCCTTGATGATTGGAGCGTTGTCGCCATCGAAACCGTTATTTGAAAGAAGTTCACGAACGTCCATTTCAATCAATTCAACAAGTTCTTCATCAGCCATGTCCATTTTGTTCAAGAACACAACGATCTTAGGCACACCAACTTGTTTTGCCAAAAGCACGTGTTCACGAGTTTGTGGCATTGGGCCGTCAGTAGCTGCGATAACAAGAACCGCACCGTCAACCTGAGCAGCACCTGTAATCATGTTTTTAACGTAGTCAGCGTGTCCAGGCATGTCAACGTGAGCGTAGTGTCGGTTAGCTGATTCGTATTCTTGGTGAGAAGAAGCGATGGTGATACCACGAGCTTTTTCTTCTGGTGCGTTGTCGATTTGGTCGTACGCAACTGGTTTGTTAACTTCTGATGGAAGTCGTTTTGCAAGAACTGCTGTAATAGCCGCAGTAAGAGTTGTTTTACCGTGGTCAACGTGTCCCATTGTACCAACGTTTACGTGTGGCTTTGAGCGGTCAAATTCTGCCATTTAGAATTTCTCCTTTAAATTATTTATTATTATTCCGCATCGCGCGATCGGCTTTTTCAAGCAAAACACACGACGCGACGCTACTTATAATTATAATCGATTTTGAACGATTTGTAAAGAGGCGATTTTGAAATTATTTTTCGGCCTTAAATTGCCCCTCGTGGCGCTTGCCGTCATAAATCATTGTCGGGATTTTTTTGGTTTTGATCTGATCTTCGACGAGCTTTTTGTTGGCTTCGAGCTTTTTCGAAACTTCTTCGCTCCGAGATTTTTCTGCGATCTCCTTGATTTGCGCTTCAGAATATCCAGCTTCTTTTAGCCACTCCGCGATTTTTTTCTCGACTTTTTCGGCGCTAAATGCTTTGAGCGAAACGCCGTTGAAATTTTCCTGCCAAACTACACCAGAAGCATCTTTTCCGGTAAAAACCTTCTCTGCGAGATACCATTCAGGTGAAATTTTATTGCCGTTTTCTGGCTGAATTCCACGAATCGCCTCGAAATACTGTGCCAAAAGTTTCGAATTTTCGAATTTATCGCCTTCTTCACTAGTGATAACATACGGAATTAAATGCGTTCGATATTTTTCAAAAAATCCACTTTCTTTTTGAACGGTAAATGAGCGACGACAAACTATACAACCAGGATCAAAAATATCAACCGCTACAGCGTTCGAATTTTCAGATTTTCCACTAAATTCACCGTAGTAGCTCGAATTTTCGACTACCAATTCTTCGGCATTCCAAGTTGTCCAACGTGAAGGCATCGCCGAGAAAATTTCTCCCCAATCTGTAAACCAGCTGACGATCGGACCATTTCCATTCGAGCCATCAATAGTACAAGCCTCCGAGCCAGAAAGCGCACAAGCGTCAGGCTGCTGAACATCGCAAGTTCCAAAAGTGTAAAGCGCCAACCCTGATTTCACAACAGTCAAAAGCGACCAGATCGAAACCACAATAATCAAAAACGAAACTGCTTCGATCGCCCACGAAACAGGCTTGACCCATTTTTTATGTTTGACAATTAGTTTTCGCAAAATTGAATGTTTGATTTCGTCGGCAAAATTCGAATCACACGCTCGAAAAGTCGCCCGTCGCGAAAAACAATGAAGTGATTTTTTGAACATTTTATTGATATTTTCGGCCTGTTTTTTGAAGCCGAAAAGCTTCATTGCTGGCGTAAAAAGCCAGATCAAAAGCAAAATTATAAATGCTGCAATACAAATCATTTAGTTAAAAATCCTTTCTAAAATTTCTTTTAATTTCAAAACATCTCGCTCGCTGTTGTGAAGCCCGATCGAAATTCGCACGAGTGGCGGATATTTTTTTACTTCGCCAAGGTAATAATGACAGCAAAAATGTCCGCTTCGAATCATAATTCCTTCATCCGAAAGTGCCTGCGCAATCAGATGTGCGTCCAGATTTTCGTGATAAAAACTAATTACTGGCGAAGCTTTTTGGTTGATAACTTGAACCCCAGGCTGAGCTTTCAAAAATTCAAAAATCTCACTCGAAAATTCTGCCACGCGCGAAGTTTTCTTCTGTTTTTTCAGCCAATCGATCGCAGTTTTCAGCGCGATAATTTCGCCCCAAGCTTGAAGCCCAGGTTCGAAAAGCGTGTAGATATGGCTATCGTCGAGCAACTCGTAATTGTCGCGAGAAACACTTTCGACCATTCCGCCACCGACAAAATTCGTTTTGATGAATTTCGCAAAATCTTTTCGCACAACCATAATTCCAAGGCTCGCTGAATACATTTTGTGCGCGCTCGAAACAAACGCATCGGCAGGAACTTTTTGAAGAAGCTCATAGCTCGAACCAAGCGCTTGAGCCGCGTCGATAATCACAAATCCGCCTTGCTTTTTGATTTTTTTCACCAACGCCGAAATATTTTCGAGCCGGCGACCGTCGATGTTCGAGCTGGCGTTCACGACAACTAAACTTTTCGAAAAATCATTTTCGAGCGAAATCGATCCGTCACTTTCACGAGGCAAAACCACGCGTTCGATCTGATGTTTTTTGGCAAATTCGATCGTCGAAAGAAACACCGAATTGTGCTCAATCTCGCTAGTGATGACTTTTTCGACAGGTAGTTCAAGCTGTGAAAGCAGCAAATTCAAGCCGTAAGTTGTGTTGAGAGTAAAACTCACAAAGTAGTCGCGCTTTTTCAGCTTCAATAAATCCAAAACCGCGTCGCGACTTTCGGCGACTTTTTCGTCAACTTTTTTGCCCCAAGCGTATTTTACGCGCTCACCACAAGAGTTAAAATTCAAATAATAATCATTCAAAGCGTCGATCACGGGTTGTGGGCGGAGCGACTGACACGCCGAATCAAAATAGTGCGAATTTTCGCCAAGATATTCAAAATCTCCCAAAATTTCCTCCTTCATTCTTTCTATTATATCACAAAAAACATAGGCGTAAAGAAAACCGCCCAGTTGGACGGTTTCAATTATATCCAAAGTTCTGCGTAGTCGATGTTACCATCGATGCGCGACCATAGTTTTCTCTTACATTCGCTTTCGCGAGCGTTAAGTTCTTGTAG
>CAZVBN010000003.1:0-50168 GCA_964625845.1 uncultured Candidatus Saccharibacteria bacterium
GAGCGCTTCCTTGCCATGGAAGAGGCCAGGAGTTAGAGTCTCCTAACCCGCACCAGAAACGAAATTATCGCAGACTTTTCGAAAGTCTGTTTTATTTTTAGCGAAAAAATGCTAAAATATAAGAATGAAAAAGCCTAAAACTTCAACCAAAAATGTCATCAATCGCCGCGCGCGGTTTGATTACGAATTGGGCGAAGAACTCACCGCCGGAATGAGTCTTCGCGGCGTGGAAGTTCGCGCGGTTCGCGACGGTCGCGTCAGCTTGAAGGGCGCTTTTATCACTTTGCGAAACGGCCGAAAAGGTCCAGAACTTTGGCTAAATAACGCCAGTTTTTCGCTCAAAAATCAAGGAGAAGGGCTTTCGAAAAGCGACACCATCGACACCAGCCCGAAAAAACTCTTGGCGACTCGCAAACAAATCGAAGATTTCGCGCGCCAAAAACAAGCTGGCTTCACAATTGTTCCGCTTAAAATTCTCGCCGAAAATCGCTACATCAAAATTGTCATCGCACTCGGAAAAGGTAAAAAGCAATACGACAAACGCGAAACACTCAAACGCCGACAGTCCGAACGCGAAAACGCAAAAATGCTCAAGAGGTTTTAATGAAGATTTTTTCTTGGAATGTAAATGGAATCCGCGCCGTCGAGAAAAAAGGCTCGCTTGGCGATTTTTTGGCGAAAGAAAATCCCGACATCGTTTGTTTTCAGGAGACGAAAATCCAAGCCGAGCAAGTTTCGAGCGAAAAATTCAATGAAAAATATCCCGAATATTCGAAATTTTGGAGTTTTTCCGAACGAAAAGGCTACGCGGGAACTTCAATCTGGACAAAAATCCAGCCAGAAATCGTGGTGCGAAATTTCCCGCGCGAAATTCTCACGAACTATGATCTTAGCGACAAATTCGGCGACGCCACAAAGGAAGGGCGAATTTGCGCGGCGTTTTTTGGCGATTTTTGGCTTTTGACAGTTTACACGCCGAACGCAAAAGGCGGTTTGGAGCGCTTGGAATTGCGACAAAAATGGGATGCGGCGTTCTTGGATTTTGCCAAAAAATTAGAGCAGGGCGGCTTAAAAAATCAGGATTTTGAAGATGAAAATTCAACCGAAATCTTCCCGCCAGCGCCAGTTTTCTTTTGCGGAGATTTGAACGTCGCGCACGAAGAAATCGACCTCGCGCGGCCAAAACAAAATCATGGCGAACACGGTTTTACAGATGAAGAACGAGCTGGATTTTCGAATTTCGTGCGAGCTGGATTCGTCGATATTCTCCGTGCGCAAAACCCCGATATTGGCGAACTTTACACTTGGTGGAGTTACTACGGAAAATCTCGCGAGCGAAACGTCGGCTGGCGGATTGATTATTTTTTGGCGAGTGGCGAAAACAATCCGCATCAAGTTCGCGCCAAAATTCATCCGCAAATTCTCGGCAGCGACCACTGTCCAGTTTCGATTGAGTGGAGCGAAAAAAATGTTTGATTTTTGGCAAGTCCAGTCCGAAAAACTGCTTTTTCCAGAGATCGCGTGGAGCAAGCCCGAGCAAAAAACTCACGCCGGAAAAATCCTAATCATCGGCGGTGGAGCGGGGAATTTTCGTGGGCTTTCGCTGGCCTACGAAACGGCGCTTAAAACTGGCGTCGGGCAAGCAAAAGTTCTTGCGCCCGACAGTCTTCGAAAATTTCTCAAAATCGACAAATTGACAGATGTGATTTTTGCGCCAAGTAATAATTCTGGCGGATTTTCGAGCCAAGCTTGGGCGGATTTTAAGGCGGGCGAGGCTTGGGCGGATTTGATTTTGCTCATCGGCGACACCAACAAAAATTCCGAAACCGCCGTTCAGCTCGAAAAATTCCTCCTTGAAACCGAAAAACCCGTCGTGATTGCGCGTGACGCGGTTGATATTTTAATGAATTCTTTCGCCGAAATCCTCGAAAAAGACAACATCACAATCATCGCCAGCTTTGCGCAACTTCAAAAGGTTTTTTTGAGCGTTTTTTATCCTAAAGTGCTGACTTTTTCGATGAAATTACCGCAACTTGTTGAAACACTCCACAAATTCACGCTCACTTTTCCGGCCGAAATTATCACTTTTCACGATGAGAGTTTTTTGGTCGCCAAAAACGGAAAAGTCTTTTCGACGCCGATAAATTCCACCGTTGCTCGTGGAAAAATCTCGCCACTCAAAATATGGACGGGCGAAATTCCCACAAAAATCGCCGTTTGGCAAATCTGGAACCCTTTAAAACCAGCCGAAAGCGCCATCACCGCCATCGCAAGTTAGCTTGACAAGCGCAAGCATAAGCGTTATAATTTTAGCATGAAGAAGTTGAATTTCATCAAAAATTTAACAAAAAAACAACTTGTAATTTTAATTGTCGCGGTGATTATCTTGATTAGCTGCGGAGTTTGGGCGTTTTTTGCGCTTCAAAAAAAGGAAACAAAAACTCAACAACCGACTACCACAAGTGTCAAAACAGAGAAGCCAAAAGCGCCAGAAAAATTCTACTCGGCGCTTTCTGGCGTTGAAGTCACCTCGGCGGCCGACGTCAATAAGCCCGTCATCGGCTCAATTATCGAAAATTCACCAAACGCTCGCCCGCAATCTGGATTATTCGATGCGGAAGTTGTTTTTGAGGCGATCGCAGAAGGTGGCGTGACGCGATTTTTGGCGCTCTATCAGCAGAATCAACCAGCGCTAATCGGTCCAGTTCGTAGTTTGCGCGGATATTATATCGATTGGGCGGGCGGTTTTCAGGCGTCAATTGCTCACGTTGGCGGCTCAGGCGACGCGCTGGCAAGAATTCGCGACGGCCAACATCGCGACATGGATCAGTTTTTTAACGCAGGAAGTTTTTGGCGAGCTCGCGATCGCTACGCACCACACAACGTTTACACAAATTTCGAAAATTTATCCTCACTAAACAACTCAAAAGGCTGGTCGAGCTCGAATTTTGAAGGTTTTAAGTTTAAAAATGACAAAAAATCAAGCGCACCAAACGCTACGCAAATCTCGATAACCATGAGCGGACCGCTTTATGATTCGACTTTTTCTTACAACGCTGACTGCAATTGCTACTTGCGAAACCAAGCCGGAGCGCCACATCTCGATAGAGAAAAGGGGCAAATTTCACCAAAAAATGTCGTCGCGCTCAGAATGAACATTAATTCTCGCGACGGATATTATAGCGATTACGTCACAATCGGCTCGGGAACGGCTGTTGTTTTTCGGGATGGTGTCGCTGAAGAAATCACCTGGGAAAAATCCAGCGAAAATTCGCCACTAACCCTAAAAGATTCCGCCGGCAAAATCGTTCAACTAAATAGAGGTCAAACTTGGCTAGTGGCCGTACCAACTTCCAGCGGAGCAATTAGCTATCAATAAGCTTGCGCTTTTTCGCTGATTCGGTTAAAATATTACTATGAAATACGACCCTTCAAAAATTCGCGATTACTATTTTCTGTTCAAAAAAAGCACTAAACTTTTCTACATTGTTCTGTTGTTTTCTTGCGTCTTTACCATCACTGTTGCTGGATTTTTCGCTGGACTTCATAGCTCGATTTTTTGGATTTTCAGCGCGACAGTTTTGGCTTTTGCGAGCTTACAAATTTTGATTTTTAGCAGATTATCTCGACCGCAAATCGACTTATCAAAAGTGATTTTTGGAATTTCAAACCAAATTTCACCATCAAACATGCCAATCCCTAAGCCCGAAAACTACGGTCGCAGCGGATTTAGCGAAGTTCTAAAATTTATTTATATGCTCGATTCTGGCGTTTCACAAAAAAAGCATTCGTCGAACAAAAACTTTTCAAATATATCGCAAATTCCAGAGGTGATTCGAAGCGCAAAACTCGGATTTGTCGTGCTCGATCAGCAAAACAACATAACCTTTAAAAATGATTTCGCGGTGGATTTTTCGCAAATTCGAAAAGATAAAATCGCAGAGATTTTCGACTGGATAGAAGCAGCGCGCACCGCAAAAATTCGCGACACAAAAACTTGGGAGCGCGTTTCTAATATTTTTGATAATCACGACGACCAAAAACTCTATGATATCGTGGTTTTCTTCGAGAAGCAGTTCGAGGACGACGTCGCGATTTTCTTCATCGATAAAACCGCAAATTACGACCACGACGAGAGCGATTTGAATTTCATCGCGTTCGCGGCGCACGAGATTCGCGGGCCAATTACGATTATTCGTGGATACTTAGATATTTTAAGCATGGAGCTTGACCAAACTCTAACAGATCAACAAAAAGAACTTTTCACACGCCTGATCGTTTCGTCAAACAAGCTCAGCGGATACATTAACAACATTTTGAACGTGGCAAAATTCGACCAAAACAGATTAGAATTCTCTCCCGAAGAGCACACGCTCGGAGAAATTTTCGACTCCATCTCGGAAGACATTTCGATTCGTGCGAGCGCGCAAAATCGCCAACTCGAAATCAACATTCCACACAATCTACCAACTGTCGGCGCGGATATTTATGGTGCCAGCGAAGTGATGATAAACCTAATCGACAACGCCATCAAATACAGCAACGATGGCGGACTGGTAAAAATCTGGGCTGAACAAAACGACAATTTTGTTGAAGTTCACGTTCAAGACTTCGGAATCGGAATTCCTGATAGTGTTCTTGGAAATCTTTTTTCCAAATTCTACCGAAGCCATCGCAGTCGCGAAACAGTCGCCGGTAGCGGAATTGGCCTTTACATCTCCAAAGCCATCACTGAAATGATGGGCGGCAAAATCTCAGTCAAAAGTACCGAAGGAAAAGGATCGATTTTCACAGTTCATTTGCCAATTTTTACTAAAATGAAAGATTCAGTCGGCACAAACAAACCGTCAACCATTCAGATTAAGAACCACGGAAGGGTTATTTAATGATAAAAAATATCTTAGTTATCGAGGACGACCGCTTTATCGGCGAAATGTATGTCCGAAGCCTCCAAAAGGCGAATTACGCCGTCGATTGGGTAGTTGATGGCAACGACGGCCTTGTGATGGCGAGAAATAAAGTCTATGATTTAATACTTGTCGATATCATGCTACCCGAAAAACGAGGTGGCGAAATCATATCCGAACTAAAAAACAGCGACTCAATCTCAAGAAACGCCAAAGTCATTTTTATGACTAACTTCCAGCACAGCGGAAAAGAGAAAGATAATTTCCTGGAAATGTCTGACGGCTATTTTGTCAAATCTGAAGTTACGCCTAGAAAACTTTTGGAGATGATAGGGAAGCTGTAAATGCGCAAATATTTTCTCTAACCTAGCTTGGCACGCATATTCAGATGATGTATGTTCGCTTTTTGTTTACTTTGGAAAATAATCGACCGGCTACATAATGTTATTTTCCTCGTTTAGAATTGATTCCATGTGTTCGGCTTGTGTAATTTTTGAAATCGCGTCTTTAAGTCCGAAAAAAGTCTTTTTTGTCGATGGAATAATCGATTTCGAGGCCGTTTTTGAAGCGGAGCGTGAGAATCGTGAAGTCGTTGCCGGTTTTTTCAGATTTTCTAGTCTGAAGAGAGACTTGAGAAACTGCTGAGATTACGTTGTCTTGGTTTAGGGAAATATTGTTCATTTTTTGAAAAATTCCTTTCTTAAATTTATTTTATACGTTCATTATATCAAAGAAAGAATCGTTGTTAAGCGTCGCACAATATATCTTTTACGCCACTAAAAGGAATCGTTTAGCATGATTGACAATATATTTATAGTAGCGTGATTTTTGAGATAATTTGAGACTTTCCGCTTTTCTATAGCAAAAGGGCGGTCGCGGAAAAGTTTTTTTGTTTTTTATTTATGCGAATATATTTTTTATGCTTTAAGTTATGTATCATGCGGAATAAAACACCAACAATAATCTCGTGATCGAGATTTCCTAAAAAATGAGACCTTATGGCGCGAACTTAGCTAGCCAGCAATTTTTGATTTTTCGCCCTACAATCCCCTTTTCTATTTGACAATTTGACTTTTTTATTTTATATTATAAAAATATATTTTTGCTCTCCACCGCTAAATATACGTACAGTAGTAAAACGAACAAAAAGCGAACAAACTCCACTATTCTTTTCTATTTATAATATCCTTTTCCTTCAACCCTGAGGTCTAGATATGCGGGATTGACGCCGTTTTGTTCGAAGTATTTTTTGGCGAGGACGAGATTATTGATCTGCCCTTCTGGAGAGGATGTCGTGAGGAGTTTTACAGTATAAGGGACGCCGTCGACGGCAATTTGGATTTGGCGCAAAGATAGTGGCGGGATGGTTATTTTGGTGATGGTTAAACCTTGCTTGTTGGCCGCCGAGACTATTTTTCCGATAAAGCCAAGAAAACTGCTGCTCGCAACAACATTACCTTCAGATGTCTGGATATTGCTTTCGTCGGAAACCACCAGTACGGGCGCTTCGTGATAATTTACACTAAAAGACACTCCTTCGTCGTCGACGTAAAGAGTTTCGCCGCCAGAGCTCCAAGAGGCGACGGGCTTGCGAAAAGTTAGTGCGAAATTATATTTACCGAAGGAGAGCATTGAAAGCTCGTTGATATTTTTGATTTCGGGATGTTTTTTTTGAAGGGTGGCGAGAAGATTTTCTTTGTTTAAATAAGATCGAATTCGCTCGATCGGCCGATGATTATAGTAGTTTTCGATTTCGGAGATGTATTCGCTTGATTTTTTGATATTGGTAGTGTCGGCGCTCGAAATTTCGACCGTTGCCACAAACTGCGACAAAATGGCGACCAAAACGATCGAAAAAAACGCCAACACCGCAAAAAAACCGCCCATTTTTCTGCGACGAACAACTAGTTTGCGATTTTCGAGCCTTTCGGATTTTTCTTTATTTAGACCAGAAATTGTTTGGCCGCGATTGAAATTTTTGCCATAAGAAAAGCTCTGCTCTTGTTCGAGCAGTTCGCGCTTTTCGCGCCGAGTTAATTGCTTTTCATCGACTTTCTTCACTATTTTATTATACCATAAGCGAGATGTAAACGCTATTTTTTGAGAGATAAAATCATTTGCGCGACGTCAGCGGCGGCGTTCGGTTTGGCGAATTTTGAAAGTTCCTCGCCGAGATTGTTCATTTTTTCTTTATCACTCAAAAGCTCAATGATTTTTTGCGAAAGAAGTTTCGGATTGCTCTCGATTTTGTCGTCAGAAACGATTTCGACAGCGCCGGATTTTTTGTAGACTTGGGCATTTTTAAGCTGATGGCCGCCAGTTAGGCGCGCGTTTGGAACCAAAATTGTTGGTTTAGCGAGCCCAGCAAGTTCGAGATTGCTGGTAGCGCCGGCTCGCGCAACGACCAAGTCAGCCGCCGCCAAATATTTCCACATATCTTTTGAAATAAATCCAAACAGATGAAAATCAGGAGAAGTTTCTTCGGTTTTAGCTTTGAGCTCGTCAAACTGACCCGCCCCAGACACGAGGACGATTTGCGCGAATTGAGTGAGTTTTTTGGCCTCGGCAACGATAGCGTTATTCAAACGCGCAGCGCCCAAGCCACCGCCAGTTATCATTACCACCGGTTTTTCAGGAGAGAAGCCGAGTTGTTTTTTGAACTCTTCTCTTTCGGCAGGGCGATATTTTTTAAAGTTTTCGAGAATTGGAATACCGACATATTGCGTTTTTTCGGCTGGATAATTGTAAAATTCGAGCGGCGCACCAGTGGCGATTTTGCGGGCGAATTTTGACAGAATCCTGTTAGCCAAACCTGGATGCGCGTCAGAATCGTGAATTACGATCGGAATTCGAAGAACCCAAGCCGCAACACCAGCCGGAACGCAAACAAATCCACCTTTACAGAAAATTACATCTGGACGCCAGAAAATAAGCTTAAAAAACGCCTGAAAAATACCGAGAATATTTTTGAAAAAATCCGCGATATTACCAAAAACAACGCTCGGAATCGTAAAATGTTGCATCAAAGTTAGGTGATTGTATCGACGCAACTTTCCGCTATGGATTGAGCTGATTTTTACCTTTTCGCCGAAAGCTGATTTCATGGTTTTTTCGGCTTGCGGAAGAAATTTTTTGTCACACCAAAAACGCAATTCAGCTTTTTTATTTTTCTTCAAAATTTCTTTAAATACGGCGACGACTGGCGTAACGTGTCCGCCCGAGCCGCCCCCGACTGCGAGAATCTTCATTTTTACCCTCCTTAAAATCATCAATTGGTGCGAACGAGGTGTAGGCCGAAATATTAAAGACCAGCCCCAAAACGCCCGAAATAAACAAAATACTCGTTCCGCCATACGACAACAGCGGCATGGTAATTCCAGTGAGCGGCAACAGCCCAATCATGGCCGAAACATTCATGATCGTATGAAAAGAAAACCAACCGCAAACGCCGGCAGCCAAAATTCGGCTGGCGGGATTTTTCATATATGACGAAACTCGCAAAATTCTGACAATCAGCGCGAGGAAAACTCCAAGAATCACAACTAACCCAATAAAACCGAACGTTTCGCCGAGAATCGCAAAAACCGAGTCGTTGATGGCCTCCGGAAGATATCCGGTCGCCTGAACCGAGTTTCCGATACCGACGCCAAAAATCCCGCCCGAACCGATTGCAATTTTGGCGTGACAGATGTGATATTCGTCTCCAGCTTCTGCACTAGATAAGTTTGAACAATCTTGATCGCCAAAAAAAGTCGCCATTCGAGCCATGCGATGCGGCGCGACAATCACCAAACCAACGATTGCAACCAACATGATAATCCCTGCTCTGATGATGTTTTTCTTGCTTAAGCCAGCCACAACAAACTGAAACGCAACTATGGCGAGCGCCGAAATTGCCGTTCCGAGGTCTTTTTGAAAACCAGCCACAAAAATCAACATCGCGCCAACCAACAACGCCGACGGCAAAATCGTTTCTTTGAAATCGTTGATTTTGCCGGCACGAGCTTTTGCGCCAAGAAAAACCGCCAAAGCTATCAAAATGCCAACCTTCAAAAATTCGCTCGGCTGAATACTCAGCGATCCAACTTCAAACCAGCGACACGCACCAAGTTCACACTTCGCAGGAGGAATTTCGCCGGCAAACCCAAGCACCGCCAAAAGCGCACACGCCGCAAAGCTAAACGCCAAAATCTTCCCCGAATGTCGATAAATCCACGAAACCGGCACGCGACTCATCACAACAAACGCAAAAAGCCCAATCCCCAAGCTAATCAATTGATGCCAAAAAAAGTACATCTCCGAATAATTTCCACCGTAACTTTTATTCAAAAAAGCGGCGCGTTGCGGACTGAGCGCATACATCGTGATCACACCGACAAGCATAATCAAACCCATAAATAGCAAAATTAAATAATCAGGTTTGTGTTTGCGAACCTTTTCGAGACCGTCGATTTTTAGTGGCGCTCTTGATTCGGCGCGAAGCTCGTTGCGCAAATTTTCGTAAGCGACCACAACTGAGTTTTTTAAAAATCTCAAAAAGTCAAATAGAAAATTTTTAACAGCAAACCCAAAACCATACTTGGCAAAATTAGCCGAAAAATTCCGGCCAACTTGCCCAAACGATAATTCGGCGCGTTGGTTATTTCTGCGATTTCTTTCCATCTTAGAATCTACTTTCCACCAAAGCCAAAACTATTCCAACAAATGCCAAAGCCACCGCGATCACCCAAAAACGCATTGTAATTTTGGTTTCTTCCCAGCCTTTTGCTTCCAGATGATGATGAAAAGGTGCCGCCACGAAAACTTTTTTGCCAAAAAACTTCTTCGAAAAAATCTGAATCGCGCTAGAACCCGCTTCAATCACAAAAATCAAACCAATCACCGGCAAAAGTAGTAGCGAATTTGTCAGCATCGCAATCACACCAAGCGAAGTTCCCCAAGCAAAAGATCCGATGTCGCCCATGAAAAATCGTGCTGGATAAACATTAAACCAGATATACGCCAAAAGCGCACCGATCACTGTAAAGCAAAATGTCGCCAAATGATATTGCCCCTGAATCACCGCAATTACACCGAAAGAGCCATAAGCCGCTGCCAACAAACCGCCAGCCAAACCGTCCAAGCCATCAGAAATATTAACCGCATTCGAAGTCGCTACAACCGCAAACATAAACAGCGGAATCATCGCCCATTTTATATCAACATCACCAACAAATGGAATCATAACAGATGTAAAACCGAGTTTTGTATGGAAAAACCAGCCCAAAACCAGCCCAACAGTAATAATCATCGTAAATTTCACCGGCGCGCGCAAGCCAGCGTCTTTGCGATTCGAACCCCAAATATTCAAAATATCATCAATCAAACCAATCGCCGCACCGCCAGCCAAACCAGCCAAAGGCAACCAAGTTTCTGCACGATTCAGATTGAAGAACCAAGTAATAATAATCACCGAAACAACACCAATCACGCCCGCCATGGTTGGAATATTTCGCGCGATTTTTTTGGCGTGGAGTTTGTTAACGATTTTTAGTTTTTCACCAGTTACCGCGGCTGATTTTTGCTTTTTCCAAAATTTATATTTGTAAGCAAAATGAGTGTAAACAGGCGTTAAAATCATCGCCAAGACAAATCCAGCAATTGCAAAAATCACCGTATCAATAAATTTAGCTGTAAGAAGTTCCATTAGTTTCCTCCGGGTTTAACGTTCAAATAATTTAGCATCCAGTTTGAAATTTCTGTAAAAATTGGCTGAGCGTGAAGGTCTCCTTGAAGGTTTTGCCCTTCTCCCCAGACCGCTACCATTATAACATATTTTGGCGTTTCGTTTCCACCAAATCCAAGATAACTACCGATAGTTTGGTTTTTGACATATTTTCCGTCGACAAGGGTTTCACTTGTTCCAGTTTTTCCACCAACTTTATATCCAGCGAGATCATTTGGAGCGTTAACTGATTTTCGACCGGTGATTAAAATTTCTCGCATTTGAGCGCTTGATTCGCTCGAAATCGATTCTTGCTTTTGAACTTCTGGCGAGCTCGCCTCGAATTCACCTTTAGAATTTATTTTGCCACCAATTAAAGTTGGTCGATAAAGAGTTCCGCCATTGATAATCGAGCTAAACGCCGTAGAAGTTTGAATCATTGTCGTTTCCATACCCTGACCGAAGCTCATATTCGAATATCGCACCGCGTTTCCTTCAACTCTATCTGGAGAAATGACCGTTCCAGGACTCTCCATAACTTCAATTCCTGTTTTTTTGCCAAGTCCGAATCTTTCGAAATAATATTCATACATCTTATCGCGAGCAGTTCGATTAATCGAACCTCCGCCGAGTCGTTGCGCAATCGTCACCATTCCGGTGTTGAGGGAATAATTCATCGCTGTTTGGAAAGTGATCGTTCCAGTATAGCCTTTCGCCGAGTTTCCAATAACACGGTCTTCAACCTTTATAGAATCGGTATTATAAAAAGTCCCCGAACTCGAAGCCACGCCTTCATTAACACCCATCGCCATCGTGAGGGATTTCATCACTGAACCGTTTTCATAAGCTTTCGTAACTGTATTATTATTAAAAACACTCGCGTCAGTAACTTTTCCGTATTCTGCAGGGCTGAAAGTTGGATAATTCGCCATCGCCATCACTTTTCCGCTAGATGGATCAATCACGATCGCACTGCCGTTTTTGATGCCGAGATCGTTCATTTTGGTTTTCAGCGTTTCTTCGACCTTGGATTGAATGTTTCTGTCGATCGAAAGAACAATATCTTCTCCATCTTTGGCTGGAATCGCGACGTCTTCTGCGCCGATCATCAAAGAATTCCCAAAAACATCGGTAGTTGTTTTGAGAGATCCATTTTTGCCAGTCAATTTTTCGTTAAAAGCAGCTTCAACACCGTAATTTCCGCCCGAAGAATTGACAAACCCTAAAACTTGACTCGCCAAAGAACCCTCGGGATAAACGCGTTGAGTTTCTGGCGTGAAACCGATTCCAGCATATTTTTTTGCTTTGATTTTTTCGGCTTGCCTGCGGCTTAGCTTTTTGGCGAGAACCTGGTAGCGATTATCTTTATCAAAAAGCGCCTCAAAATCAGACACGAGATTTCCGCCAGCAGCTTCTTTGAGCGTCGAGATAATTTCTGACTTTTGTTTTTTGTTGTATTCTTGCGGATCAACGAACAGCGTATAAACGGTTTCATTCATCACTAATTTTGTCAATTGGTCACCATTCATCGCATAAATAAGCCCGCGCGAAGCTGGAATTTCGTATTGCTTCATCTGTTCTTTGTTAGCGAGAGCTTTGTATTTTTGCGCGTCAACAATCTGAAGCCAAAAAAGCCGAACTACTATTACAGCAAAAACTATCATGATAGTTCCTGCTAAAATAGATGCTCGACTCGTTTTTTTGACTTTTTTCATTCTTCTATTTTACCATAAACGCTAAAAAGCGTAAACTTTATTCGGCGTAATTTACCGAAGTTGGCGCGGTCATAGTTTTAGCCACTTCACTGTCGCGAATCGAATTCAAAGAAGTCAATCGCGCGTTTTCGACTTCAAGATCGCTAATTTTTACTTCTAAAGCGGAAATTTCTGCGTCTTGTTTTTGGATTTCGCTGCCGTAGCTTGTCGATTGAGTTGCATTGCTGACATAAATCAAACCTAAAAGCACAAAAAATCCAGCAAACATTAAAATTCGCGAAACCATGCCTAATTTTTTGCTTGGCTCAAAAATTGTGATGTTCGCATTTCGGCCATAAGATCGAGAAGTTGTCGCGTTCTGTCGCCGTCGACTTGTATAAACTGTATTTGTGTTTCTCATATTTCCGTTTTTATGTTTTTAGATTTGATATTTTCAGGTAAATTTAAAGCGCCAGCGTTTTTCTGACGCTTAAAATTCGCTAATTTTGGTTTGTTCTATCGAAAATTAACTTTTACGCGAGCTGAATCGTTAGTGTAGCTTACTTTGATTGTTTTTGGCATCTCGCCTCCTTTTTTTATTTTTATTTTTTAATGCTTACTCGGAGTTTTGCACTTCGAGCTCGCGGATTGTGAGCGTCTTCTTTCGCGCCATCAAGCGGTTTTTTTGTGAGAATTTCAAACTTTGATTCAAGAAAACTCTCGGCATCTTTTTTGAAGAAATTCTTCACGATTTTGTCTTCAAGGCTGTGAAAAGTGATAATTCCCACTCGCCCGCCAGAATTCAGCAATTTCGAAACAAGCTTCAAGGTTTCTTCAACCTGCCAAAGCTCTTCATTAACTGCGATTCTGATCGCTTGAAAAGTGCGCGTTGCGGGATGTGTTTTTTGCCACCCGCCTTTGTGTACGTTCAAAATTAAATCAGCCAACTGCTTGGTCGAAGTTATCGGCGTTTTTTTGCGAGTTCGAATAATTTTATCTGTAATTCGTTCGGCAAAACCGCGCTTTTCTTCACCAAATTCGGTCAAAATTCGAAGCAATTCTTTTTTCGATGCTCGATTTACGATTTTCGAAGCGTCAATTTCTTGATTTGGATTCATTCGCATATCAAGCGGACCATCTTTCTGAAAAGAAAAACCGCGCTCCGCAATATCGAGTTGCGGCGACGAAACACCCAAATCAGCCAGAATAATATCGAATTTTTCGCCCTGTTCTACCAATTCTTGCGCGGCTGAAAGAAAGTCTTTATTTATCAACCGAACACCTCGATTTTTGAATTTTGCCAGTGTTTTGATCGCATTTTCGTCCCTGTCGACCAACACGGCGCCTTCAAAATTTTCAGTTATACGCAAAAATTCGCCAGCGTGACCACCGTAGCCAGCAGTTAAATCGAGGTATCTTTCCCCTTTTTTTGGCTGAATAACGGCTAGGCTGGCATTTAGCAAAACTGGTATATGAACTGATTTTTCCATTGTAATTCCTTTAAAGTCAAGTATCTGATGATTAAACTGTTTGTTTTTTGTTTGTTTTTGTTTTAAGAATATAAGTTGACTTTTTGCTTAGCGTATAGCTAACCATATTGTCGTTTGAGAGACTTATATATGAGGTGGAGTTTTATTTTGGGAGGTTTTAGAATGTGCTCCAAGTCTTATTTTATACTGATTCTTGGTGATTGTCCAGTTGTTTAATCACCAGGTATTTGACTTTAAAATAAACTACAATTTATTTTTAACGTACTTTTGTTTTTATCTTAGTGGTTTTTGTTTCGGTCGCTTGCTGTTGCTTCCACTGATTTAAGTTTAACGCGTTTATGATTTTTTCGCAAGACCTATTTTTGACTTTTCTTTAAAAATACTTAAAATAAAATGTAGTTTTTCCACAAAACCTGTGGAAAAGCAAGTATCATAACAGATTATTCGAGCTTTTCCACACAGTTTGTTGAAAGTGTGGATTTTGTGAATATTAGCGAATCAAGAATGCTTGAACTAGCGCCGCGTCATACATAGTTGTATATTGTAGAACCAACCAGGTTAGGAAAACTACAAGATTAATCGCTAGAGATAACACCATAACTGCGCTTCGGAAATCTTGAACCGTCTGATCAACAATTACTTCCCCGTTTTCCGCAATTGTGATTCCATTATTTGTCAAAAGTTTTTTCGCTTTGATAATTTCTTGTTCTTTTTTTGAGATTTTTTCAACTTTTTTTGTTGTTTTTTTAGTTTCTGTTTGTTTTTTTGGCATTTATTTTTCCTTTTTGTTTGTTTGACTTTATTTAATCTTAATTGTTTTGTATGTTTACAATATATCACAAAAAAATGCTTATGTCAATACCTTTTCGAAAAATATTGTGAAATATTTCGAAGCTTCGCGCCAGTCCTTTGTTCGCTTGACAATTTCTGAAAATATTTTTTCGAGAGATTTGACATTTTTTCAAAAAATTTCATAATAAAAATAGAGTTCTTTTTCAAGAACTCTACATCTGTTTTAAACTATAATATCTTCGCCGTAATGTTTTTGAAGTCGCATTTTTATCGAGCCTTCGTGGCGACCGAGTGCTTCGCTCATCTCTTTTAGGTTTGAGCCGGTTTCAAAAAGTCGTTTGAGCTCGGCGTCGTCGGAGAATTTCCACGGGCGATATGCGTTCGGGTATTTTTCACGCATTTTTTCGAGTTTTTCTGCCCAGCTCGAAGTTTTGGCTGGTTTTTTGGCGGGCTCGAAATTCGCTTTTTCGCGTTTTTCAGCCAATTCATTCAGGTGAGAAAAATCTTCGGAGGCTTGCTGGCTCTTCGCGCGAAGAACTTCGTCAATCTGTTGCGCTTCTTCGCTAACCATCAACGCAGTGCGATTTATTCCTGCGAGATAAATTTTATCCAAACTTCGAACACGCGAAAGCGCCACGTAGCCCATTCCTTCGGCGAACGCTTTTCGAAGGTCGATTCGCGCCGCATCGAGCGTCATCCCTTGCGATTTATGAATGGTGATCGCGTAAGCCAAGCGAAGTGGAATCTGCGAAATCGAGGCTCGCTTTTTGTCGCCATCGCGAAGCTCCCAAGTTTCGGGTGCCATTTGAACAGTTTTGCCGTTTCGAAACTTGACAGTCGGATATTCAGTCAAAGGGTCAAAGTCGACGACTTCGCCAATCGAGCCATTAACATACTGCCGATTTTGCGAATTTTTCACCGCCATCACCAAAGCTCCCTTTTTCAAGCGCAAAAGCTCCGGCGCAAGCACCGATTTTTGAAGTGTTGCGACGTAATTTTTCGCGCCAGTTGTGGTTTGAGCGAAGAAAAACTCTTCTTCTTCGAGCTCATTTAAGCGATCGATGTTTATCTCGTCGACATCAATATTCGTGGTGTGAAGTTCGGTTAAAATCTCATTTTCGGGAGGAACGACCTCTGCTCTTTCGAGCAGACTTTCGGCGTGGCGACGACGCAAATCTCCCGCACGCATTGCGTTCAAAATTTCAGTCAAAGCACCATCATTTTGGCGGAAGTTTTCTTCCAAATAGCAAATCACCAAATCCATCTCACGCCAAACATTTGAATGAACCACAAAACCGCCGTTAGAATTACCTCTGTTAATTGGTGGCAGCTGAAAAAAATCGCCACACAAAATCACTTGAATCCCACCAAAAGGAACTTCTAGCTCGTCGCGAACTCGACGGCAGATTTCGTCAACCATATCAAGTCGAAAATCGTGGAGCATCGAAATTTCGTCGATAATCAAAATATCGGTGTTTTTGATGATTTCGGCACGAGATTTGCTGATATTTTCAAAAAATCGCTGCGGCAAAAAATCGTGAATACCCATTCCGCTCCACGCGTGAATAGTGTTTCCGCCAAGATGCGTCGCCGCCAAACCAGTTGTGGCCGTGACGCTGATTTTTTTGCCCTCGTTTTTCGCAAGAGCAATAAATTTGTTCAAGCAAAAAGTCTTGCCGCTTCCCGCTGCACCAGTCAAAAACACATTTTTGCCCGAAAGCATAATTTCGATCGCCAAAGATTGCTTCATCTTGAAAATTATTCGCCAATCATTCGTGGCGGCTCACCATCTGGTTCGTCGAGTAATTTTTTACTTTTGATTTCGTAGCGACGACCGGTAATTTCGCTCACGATGTAATCTTCGTTGATCAAATTCACAAACATATCAAGATCGTTGCCGTCCATAATAATGATCGAACCATCGTCATCCGTCATCAGTTCAAGTTGCATTTCGTCGGCGTATTCGACAACTTTTTCTTGCGAAATTTCACCGATATTTTCCATTTTTTCGAGTTTCGAAGCGACTTTGCGTTTTTCGCGAACCAAAGTCTGAAGATCCAAGCCATCAGGAAAACTCAATTTGTATTTTTGTTCGATTTCGAGAACTTTTTTGTCGGCCAAAACTTGTTTTTTGTAATCATAATTGAAAAGTTTTTCGAATTTTCCTTGATTGAAAATGAAAATGTCGTCTTCAACAATCAAAACTTGGTTGTCTGGCTGAATTTTCAAGCCAAATTCTGGCTCAAACGCGCCAAATTTTCCATCTCGAAACTCCCAAGCAGTCGCGCCACGCAAAACTTGACCTTGCATAATTTGTTTAGCCACATAAAATTTCTTGCCGTTTTTATCTGTAAAACGCGCCAAAATCCCCTTCATTCGCTTAAATTCGTGCTCACCTTCACTAAATTCAACGATATCAGAATACTGCGTCTCGATGATATTTATAAGTGTGTCGGCGTGTTGAACCTTCGAAAGTTCAGTTCGAAGCAAAACATCTTTCGAATTTCCGCCGTCCAGCTCGTAATCGCGCACACTAAGGCCAGTTCCCGCGCCCATATTCACGAAATTTATCATATCGAAAACGAAAAGCGGTTTAATCTGCGAATTCAACTCGCTCGAAAAACTCGTCGTAAATGGCGTGAAATTTTTGTTAAAAAGGAAAAATTCCACATCGAGTTCGTTTTTTACGCCATCTGTTAAATTCGCCCATTGAAAAATATCAGTTCGTTCGTTTTTTTCATCATTTTGAGTTGAAGTTTCGGCCGTTTCGATCACAACAACATCTTCTACAATTTCAGTCCCTTTTATCTCTTCCATATCTAATATTTTAGCATAAAAATCTTAAAAATTCCAACCCGCAAAAAATCGCCCGATTGAGCGATTATTTTTGCTTCTTTTTTAGAATTTGAGAAGTGTAAGTGTCAGGTTCGTTTGCAGTTTCGTCAATTCCCAAAACTTTCAGAATTTCCCAAAGTTCAGCGCGAACTTCACTTTCGTTTTCGCCCTTTTTGAGTTCACGTTCGAGTTTGATATAAGAGCCTAAACCTTCGACGTCGTCGAGATAAAAATGTGTATCCTCAACTTGAAGTTTTTGACGATTGCGTAAAACCTCGGCGCGGAATTCAAAACCAAGTTGCTGAACAATGTGCGCAGTTTCGGTGTAGTTCAAAACTGGTGTTATATGAACCAAATCGATGTTTTCGCCAGCGATGTGACGTTTTTGAATCAGCTGAAACCAAGGTTTGCGTTTCGGATCGATAACTTCAGTGCGAATAATCAATTTTGGTAATTTTTGGCTCGGCTGATATCCGCGCGGCAAAAACACTCGATCGTTCTGAAAAATTGGTCTACCAAAATCATGCTCAGCCGCCTGAATATTCTTCATTAATGCGATTTTGTTGTTCACTTTTGCTTTTACGATAACTAACTTCATAATTCTATTTTACCATTTCGCGGTCATTTTTCCAAATTCTGTCGCCAGCGTTCGCTCAGACAAACCGTTGCCGCCATCGCCACGTTCAAGCTTTCAATCTGTGGATTTTGCGGAATTATGACTTTTTTAGTCGCGAGATTTTGAAGTTCCGCCGAAACGCCTTTTCCCTCGTTGCCAAAAATCCACGCTGAATTTCCGCGCAAATCTTCTTCGAAAATTGATTTTTCAGCTTCGAGACTTGTCGCAAAAACTGGAACTTTGAGCTTTTCGATAATCTCAGCCAAATTCTGATTTTCGAAAATCTTCAACGCGAAATGCGCACCCATTCCAGCTCGCAGCACCTTAGGCGACCAAGCCGCAACAGTTTCAGGCGAACAAAAAATCTGCTCCACACCAAAAGCCGCCGCGCTTCGTAAAATCGTGCCGAGATTTCCAGCGTCTTGGATGTTTTCGAGAATCAAAGAGTTCGCTCGTGGGTTGATCTCTTCGCTAAGTGTTGGATTTTTCACAACAAAAATCACACCAATTCCCTGCTTTACTGGCGAAATTTTTGTATAAATATTTTCTTCAAGCTCGATGATTTTTGCGTTCAAGGATTCACATTTCGAGACGATTTCTTGAACTTCTGGATTCCTCGAACCGCTCAAAACCAAGCAAAATTCTGGCACGCCAAAAACTCGCAAATATTCGCCCGCCAGATGAGAGCCTTCCAAAATCGTCATTTTTTTGCGATTTCGAAAGCTCTGTTTAGCAGAAAGCTGAACAAATTCTTTGATCAACGGATTTTTGGAAGAAGTGATTTTTTTCACTTTTCACCTCGCTAAATTTCTTCGATTTTTACACGAATTTGCGAAGCGTCGTCGCGATTTCGCACGCTCACGAGGCCGTCATTTTCGACAGTGTCGAAGTCGACAACCACAACTTTTGGCACGCCGATTTCATCAGCTTTGGCGTAAACTTTTCCGATTTTTCCACTCAAATCAAACTCGACATTGCCGTATTTTTTCTTCAAAACAGCGTAAACTTCGCGCGCTTTTTCAACCAAAGCCTCTTTATTTTTAAGAAGTGGCGCAACGATAATTCGAGTCGGCGCAAGATTTTCAGGTAGCGCCAACCAAGTTCTAACTTTACCATCGATCTCTTCCTGCCGATACGCTTGAGTCAAAACCGCCATCAAAAGTCGCTCGACACCAAAACTTGGCTCAATCACGTGCGGAATGAATTTTTCTTTCGAAATTTTGTCGGTGTATTCCATATTTTTTCCACTGGCGCGCTGAATATTGCTAAGGTCGAAATCTGTTCGATAAGCAATTCCCATCAGCTCTTCCTTACCGATCGGAAAATCAAACTCCAAGTCAACCGTTCGCTTGCTGTAATGAGCGCGATCTTCTTCTGGCACTTCAAGAAGATGAATTTTCTCTTTCGAAAGTCCAATTTTTTCGGTCAAAAACTCCAAAGTGTCGGCGAGAAGTTTTTCGAAATTCTCTTGCCAAGTTTCAGGATGAACAAAATATTCAATCTCCATTTGCTCAAATTCGCGACTCCTAAACACAAAATCGCGCGGAGAAATTTCATTTCGAAAAGCCTTTCCCTGTTGCGCCAAGCCAAACGGCAAACTCGGATAAAACGAATCGACGACATTTTTGTAATTCGTAAAAATTCCCTGCGCGGTTTCGGGGCGAAGGTAAGCCACAGAATTTTCATCGACGACAGCGCCGACATTTGTTTGGAGCATCATATTAAAGCTTCGAACTTCACTCAACTCGTTGCCTTTTGGCGATTTCAAACCTTTTTCGCGGATAATTTCGGTAATTTGCTCGTTCGAAAGACCTTCGGCTTCGATTCCATTATCTTTCAAGAGATGATCAGCACGAAAACGCTCGCCAGTTTCGAGATCTTCAACCAACGGATCGGCAAAAGTTGCCGCGTGACCACTCGCCTGCCAAACCTTCGGGTTCATAATAATCGCCGCGTCAACGCCAAACATATCTTCGCGATTTTCGACAAAGAAATCCCACCATTCATTCATAATTTTGCGCTTCAAAGCAAGCCCGAGCGGACCGTAGTCCCAAGTTCCGCGCATTCCGCCGTAAACTTCACTACCCTGCCAGATAAAGCCCCGCCGTTTCGCAAGACTAACAATTTGTTCCATTCGCTGTTCGTTCATTTTTTCCTCACTTTAACTTCTTTATATTTTACCAAATTTCAAGATAAAAATAAAGCTATCTTCCGCTCAAACTCGCCAAAATCATCGAAACTTCGCTCAAAATTTGTTGCGCGCCGTTGATTTTCGCCAAAATTCGCGGCTCGCTCGAAGCCATTAGTCGCAAAAACTTGATGTGATTCGCGTTAAATTCGCCGTGCTCGGCTAGCACAAAAACTTTGTCGTATGGATCAAAATTATAACGCGAATCCGCGCGCAAAATATCGCCATTTTGATCAATTTCCAGATTGATTTCTTCGCCGACTGCCGTCGCCAAACGCAACTCAAACCATTTTCGCGTCAAATTTAAATCAATCGAAAAATCGTTCAAACTCACAAAAACCGTTCGCAAAATCTCAAAAAACTCGACGCTTTCGATATGTTCACAGGCGTTTGAGATCTGTTTTATCGCCGAATACGCAAACTCGGTTCGATCTAAATCCTTGACAATTTCGCCAAAAAATTCCTTCATTCGCGCCGAAATTAGCGTTTTCATTTCGCTTTTTCCAGTCATAAAAACCACTTCATTGATCGCAAAAACCTCGATTCCTCCGGCGAGTTTTGATTTTTGTCGGCGAACTCCACGCGCCACAGCCGAAATCTTGCCGCTCGGCGTCAAAAAATTCACAATTCTATCAGCTTCACCAAAATTCGTCCGCCGCAAAGTGATCGCCAGAGTTTTAGTTTGTCGCATTTCGGCAAGCCTCCAAAATTTCTTGCGGTCGTACCTGTGATTTATCCAAAATTTTCACGACATTGTACTTTTTAAGCGCCAAAAATTCCAAATCATCCGACAAATCCGAACAAACAACCACAGGAATTTTCGTCGTATCAGCGTAACTTTGAAGTTCATTGAGAAGCGCAAACGCCGAATGGCCCTTCAACAAAATATCAAGCAAAATCACATCCGGCCGCGTGGAGTCAATCTGATCGATCGCCCGACCAGCGCTTTCGGCAAAAAAAACTTCAAAATCACCGCGCAAAATTCGCGCGAAGTTTTCCGCCAAAATTTGGTTGTCTTCAACGATCAAAATTTGCTTCATAGCAAGCTCAACTGCTCCGATTTATTGAGTTCGACATAAAAAGTATTGCCGTCGCGATGACGAATCACGCCAATTTTTGCGCCCATAGCTTGCGCGAAATTTTGTGCGATAAAAATTCCCAATCCCGAACTTTGCGGACGAGAAGCTGCCCGAACCGGCTCGTTTTTTTGCTTTTTGATCGCTCGCCAAATCGCGGTCGGCAACTCTTCGCCATGATCTCGCACCGAAATGCGAATTTTTTCGCCGACATTTTTTACCGAAACCTCAACTTTGGATTTTTCTTTCGCCGAATAAAGCGCATTATCCGAAAAATTCAACAAAATTGACCGCAATAAATCATAGTTTGCGACCACCAGATCATTGATTTTGGAATTTCTAAAAATAATTTCACGTCCATGAATCGCATAAATTTGCGCCATTTCGCGCTGAACATCCGAGCAAACTTTCCGCGCATTCGTCGGCGCCAATTCAAACATCGCATCTTCAAGTCGGGCAACCTTAGTGAGATCGCTAACAATTCTGAGCGCGCGCTCGCTGGTTAAATCAATTTGCGCCAAAATTCGTCGCTTTTCGCTTTCAGAAATTTCGAGATTTTCGTCATTCAAAGTCAGAGAAAGTTGGCGAATAATCGAAAGCGGAGTTTTCATTTCGTGTGCAGCAACAATAAAACTACTGTCACTCGACACCAAATTGAAAAACTCCGCTTGTTCCATAATTCTATTATATCAAAGAAAATGGATTTTTAGAATTATTTGAAGTCTACAGTTTGGATCAATTTATCAAAATCCGCTCGGAAAGTTGTTTCGGCATCCGTTTGAAGCATCAAAACTTTGTCATTCACCTTAAAGAAGTAAGCCACTCCCTTGATGCGGTTGTCTTTGTTAGCTGAATCTGGGAAAAGACCTTCAAGTTTGGTTGCGTTTTTGCCATTCACCACAACCGCTGTCGATGAAAGTTCGCCCTTCTCGATGGTTTTTTGATAATCGCTAAGAACTTCGTCCATGCTTGAATTGTAGATCGCCATTCGGAGTGCAAATCGTTGAACAACTTTTGTACTCGTCGGAACTGGCGGAACCGTGGTTGGGTGGAAATACGCAAAGTAGTCTTCGCCATCCGAGCCGTCAGCCGCAACATACGAACTCCAAGTTTTCGGATAAGAAAAACTCACTGCGCCATAATCTGCTGGACCGTTAAAAATAGTATTCGGTTGTTTTTCGCGCTCAGCGTATTTTTCGGCCTGTTCTTCCGCTTCTTGTTTTTTGGCGGCAGCGGCAGCGAGTTCAATTTTACTATCAAGATCGCTCTGCGCCTCGCGATAATTCATAAACGACCAAACGCCAAAAGTGCCCATTCCGACCAACGCGATCGAAAGAAGAATAATTACAATCGTCGAACCTTCGACTTTCCCACTTCTAAAATTTTTCATAATTCTATTATACTTATGTTTTTCGAATTTTTCAACACTATTCTTGCGAAAAATCCTTCGAAATTATCTCGATTTCATTTTTCATCTGATTCAGTTCGATCTCAATTTCTTGCGCCAAATCAACCGCTTTTTTATACTCGCCAGAAATTTTTTCGAGCGGAATGTCACCACTTTCGATTTTCGCCAAAATCTCATCAACTTGCTGAATTTTCTTCTCTAAATTATTTTCGTTCGACATTTTTTACCTCCGCCAAAATTATTTTTTCACTTGTTTCAATCTGTAAATCGCGCCCAATTTCCGCTTCTCCGCGCAAAATCGCATAACCTTGACGCAGAACTTTTTCGGGATTTAGATTCTCCAAAATTCTAATTTTCGCCTGAACTTCACTGCGTTTTTCTTCGATTTTTCGAAAAATCTCCGCGGCGATTTTTGAGATTTTTCCAGCTTCGAAAGCCTTTTTTTCTTCAATTTTCGAAAGAATATTTTCGCCAGTTCTGGCAATTTTCGAACGCAAAAACGCAATTTCGCGAGATTTTTCGGGCGTGAGAATTTGCACCACATTGCTCGGGGTCGACGCAGCAAAATCTGCCGCCAAATCCACCAAAGTTTCGTCGGTTTCGTGGCCAATTCCAGAGATGATCGGCACGCGCGAACTCGCCACCGCACGCACGAGTTTTTCGTCGTTAAAAACAGCCAGATCGTCCGCACTTCCGCCGCCGCGAATTATCGCAATCACATCCGGTAAATCTTCTTCGGAATTAAAAAATTCCAGCGCGCGAATAATCTGATCACTCGCAGGCAAACCCTGAACTTGCGTGTGCGCCACACGAACCCGAATTCCACCCCAACGCTCGTTCAAAATCTTCACAAAATCAGCATATCCCGCGGCCTGCGTGCTGGAAATCACGGCGATATTTTGGCTTCGGCGCGGAATTTCCCTTTTTCGTTCAATCGCAAAAAGCCCTTCGCTCGCCAATTTCGCCTTCAAAATATCAAAACTTCGCTTCAAATTCCCTTCGCCACGAGGAATAATTTGTTGAACCGTCAGGCTGAATTTCCCCCAATCCGTGAGCTTCGGCTGGACTTTCGCCACAACCTTCATTCCATCTTCGAGCGGAAAACGCATCTGCCACACAGTCATAAAACAGCCTAAACTTGATTTTTTATCCTTCAAATCAAAAAACACGAATTTATTTTGATTAACCTTAAAACTCGAAATCTCCCCTTCTATCAAAACGCTCGGCAAAGTTTTTTCGAAAATATCATTACTCACCGCCACAAAGTCCGACACGCTAAAAATCGGCATACCGCCAAAATCTTGCAAAAAATCACCAGTAGCACTTTCGAAATTATTGCGACTTGGCGAAATTTCCGCCGAAATCAGTTCATCAAATTCATCAAAATCAAAACTCATATGCTTATATTATAGCATATTAACCGTTAGAAACGCAAAGAAGACCACCGCCCTCCATTCGAGTTACAAGTGCGAAATAAGTTCTGTTTTCAGGAACATCAACAAATTGTCCACCATTACTGCAGTTTGCGCCAGCGTTATAGTAAATTTCACCGACCTGCAAATTCTGCTCTATCGAAGTTGAAATATTTCCGCCCGAAACTCCACAACCAAGCGCAGCCTCACATTCTCGAAAAACATAAACCTCTCCGGTTGAAGGATCTCTATATTCGTCCTGAAATGGGGTTATATAATTCGCAATAAAATTCTCGAAATCATTATTTGATCCATAATCACTAATAAGTCTACCCCTATTATTGCTAATAGCATTATTTAATTGACCAGCTACGGCATTAACCTGATTTTTTCTCTGCGAATCTCTCTGCGAACGCTGAAGCGCTGGCAACGCCAAGAAAACCATCAAGAAAATCAATCCAGCAATCGCTAAAACAAGCACTACTTCTATTATTGTAAAACCTTTTTTGTTCTCGGAATAATTAAGCTTAAGTTCTTTCATATAAACGATTATACGCCTTTTTGAATTCATTTTCAAGACAAAATATGTTATAATCAAAGAATGAAAATTACAATCTTGGGGCGACAGCCAGAAATCGGAATTGCGGAACTCGAAAGCGTTTTTGGCGGACAAAATGTGCGCGTGCTTGGCCAAGAGGCGGCAATCGTCAAAACAAACAAGCTAAATGTTTCGCATTTTGGCTCAATTTTGAAAAGTGGCGAAATCGTTTTCGAAGTAAATTCTCGCGATTGGCGCGCAGTTTCGAAGCGAATTTGCGAAATTTTCATTCGCGATTTTTCGAATTTTGAAGGCAAAATCACGCTCGGAATTTCCGCCCATCAAATCAACACCAGCGCTAGCGAAATCAACCGAACGCTTTCAAAAATCAAATCTGAACTCAAAAAATCCAGCGTTTCAGTGCGAACCATCAGTTCGAAAACCACCGCTCTTTCGACCGCAATTTCACACAACAACAAACTCGGCTTGAGCGAGAAAAAAATCGAAATTCTCGCGGTTGGCGCTGGCGAAAAAACCGTCGTGGCGCTCAGCGAAGGCGCACAAAATATCACTTCTTACGCTCGGCGCGACCAAAATCGACCTCGACGCGACGCTTTTGTCGGAATGTTGCCGCCAAAACTCGCCCAAACGATGATCAACCTCGGCGTTGGCGAAAATCAACCACAAATTCTCTTTTCAAAAGGACAAAAACTCGCCAAAATCCCACAAATTCTCGATCCATTTTGCGGAACTGGGACCGTTCTTCAAGAGGCGATCATAAAAGGCTTCAAAGCTCACGGAACTGATCTCAGCGACAAAATGATCGAATTTTCGAAAGAAAATATCGCGTGGCTAATGAAAGAATTTCGACCACACGGCGAAGTTGGTGAGATTTTTCAGGCGGACGCCACCGAAGCAAACTGGGATTTTTCGAGCAATCTTCAAAGTGTTGTTTGCGAAACTTATCTCGGCCAACCTTTCTCGGCACCACCAAGCCCCAAAAAGCTCGCCGAAGTTCGCGAAAACTGCAACCGCATAATTTCGAACTTTTTGAAAAATTTAGCCACGCAAATTCCCGAAGGAACGCAAATCTGTATCGCAGTTCCCGCCTGGAAAACGCAAAATGGCACATTTTCTCACCTTCCACTTGTTGACTTTTTGAACGAGCTCGGGTATAATAGAAAAGAATTTATGCGCGTAAAAAACCGCGACTTGATATATTATCGCGAAGATCAAGTTGTGGCGCGTGAATTATTAGTACTAATAAGGAGTAAAAATGTCAAAAGTTAAAGCTGGTGGTTCAAGTAAGAACATCCACAATAATGCTGGCGCGCGCCTTGGCGTGAAACGATTTGGCGGTCAAAAAGTCAACGAAGGCGAAGTTCTCGTTCGACAAACTGGCGCAACCAAATTGGCTGGTGAAGGAACTTACATGAGCCAGAATTTCACAATCCACGCAAAACAAGCCGGTATTGTGCAATTCAAACAAGTCAAAAAACGCAAGTTTACAGGCAAAACTGAACGACGCACAGTTGTGGAAGTTGTTGCTGCTTAATAAAAAGAGCTTCTCCGATATGGAGACTCTTTTTATTTTTGCGAAAAAATAAACCCTTTTTCACGCAAAGGGTTTATTTTGTTTTATCTGTTAATGCCGAGATGATAATTGACTCGTTCGATCACATCCGAAATCACAACCTGAGATTTCACCAAATATTCATCAACGCCAAGCGATTCGGCGCGAGCTCTGTCGGTTTCTTGACTTAAAGCCGTAAGCATAATTATTGAGATGTTCATTGTTTCGGGCGTGTTTTTCAAGATATCCAAAACGTCAAAACCGGAGATTTTTGGCATCATCGCATCCAAAAGAATCAGATCAGGATGATATTCAATCGCACTCGAAAGCGCTTTTTCGCCGTCATGAACTTCAAAAACGTCAAAGCCTTCCATCTCAAGACGCGCACGATAAACGCTCGCCAACATTTCATCATCTTCGACCAACAAGATTTTTTTCTTAATTTCCATACCGCTATTATACCATAAGCCTTTTTAAAAATCTATATATTTAACGCGTTTTTAGCTGCCGTCATTTGCGGATCGTTGCCAGAATTTATGTCGTCGGCGGTTAATTCAACTTCTTGATCTGGTGAAATTCCTTCACCGTTGAGATTTTTGCCACTTGGCGTATACCATTTTGCAACCGTAACCTTCAAAAGCGCCCCGCTATTGATGTCAACTGGCTCCTGAACGCTTCCTTTGCCGTAAGTTGTTTTTCCGTAGAATTTGGCGACTTTGTTGTCTTTTAGCGCGCCGACCACGATTTCGCTGGCGCTAGCACTGCCTTGATCTGCCAAGACTATCGTTTCGACGCCACTCAAAATATTGTCGCCAGTCGAACGAATTTCATCAATAATTTGCGAACCTTTCTTTTCAGTGACGATGAGTTTATTTTTTTCGAGCCACAAACTCGCCACACTTTGCGCCGCTGTTACGTAACCGCCACCGTTTCCACGCAAGTCCAAAATCACCTTAGAAATACCTTTTTGCTTGATTTCTTGTGCGTATTTTTTTGCCAAAGCGCCGGTTTCGCCATCAAAGCGCGAAATCGTTAAAATTGCAATTTCACCAGAGATTTCCAGCTCAACACTCGGATTCGAAATAGTCGCGCGAGTTATCGAGAATTCTTTTTCTTCGCCATTTCTTGAAATTTTAACCTTAACTGTCGTGCCAACTTCGCCCTTGATTTTTGTCGTAATTTCGTCAATAGTTTTACCAGAAACACTTTCGCCGTTGACTTCTACGATCACGTCACCCGCCAAAATTCCCGCTTTGATCGCTGGATTGTTTTTGAGTGCGCGAACCACAGTTGGCAAATTGTTGCGCATGCCAACCTGAACGCCGATGCCCGCGCCGACGTCGCCAGACAGGCTTTTATTGAATTCTTCAGCCTCGGCGGCGTCCATATAAATTGTGTGTTCGTCGCCAGTCGCTTCAACCAAACCTTTCGAAGCACCTTCAATCAGTTTCGCCGTGTCGAGATTTCCGTCAAATTTTTCAGCCAAAACTCTGTAAGTATTCTGAACTGAGCTCAAATCCAAAGAACTCGCGGTCTTTTTAATCCCAAAAATCGGCGACAACAAATTGAGGACTTCTTCCTTGCGAGTTCCACCAATAAAGCCAATAATCATCGCAATTCCCGAAACCGCAATCAGTGTCGAAAGTTTAACCTGTTTTTTATCCCTATCCATTTTTTAATTATACCACAAACACAAACACAATAAAACAAATCGCCCAAATTTTGAGCGATTTAGTTTTTCTAGAAATAAATGTAAGTATCGTAAGTACTTGCTGGAACGCGCATTTTACTGTAATGGCCCCAGCCAGGTCCACCGGCGTTAAAGTAGTTGTATTGGCTGATCACCACGTAATCACCTTCAACTGCTTCAACCCAGACAATATGTCCATAAGCACCTGCTGAAATCACTCCAGCCGAACCAGCTCTTGGAGTTGAACCAGTCGAGAATCCCGCTCGTCGAGCAGAAGCCGGCCACATGTTGGCATTTCCCCAGTTTACTGCGCGAACACCTTTTTCTGCGAGAAGTCGCCAAGCTACATAACTCACACACTGTCGGCAGCCGTAGCCCATTCCGTCGGTTCCGTTGCCGTCATATCCGCCGTAACTCCAGGCGTTGGCATCAACATAACAGTTTGAATCATTCCAAGGATAAGCTGTTGAACCGCCCAAGTTTTGTGCCAACACGCCACCAGAAGCTCTCGCCATCGCAGCTTGAATCAATTCTTGCTGTTGTTTATGCAATTTTGCTTTTTCGGCGCTTCGCGCGGCTGCGTATTCGGTGTAGGCAGCTTCTTCACCTTTGGTTTCTTCGATGAGCTTGTTTTGCTCTTGAATTTTGGCCTGTAAAGCGGCTTCGGATTTTTCTTGGTTAGCCAAAGCAACTTTAACTTCGTCACGTTGCTGTTCTAGCTTTTGCTTTTGCTGCTTGATTTCATTGACTTTTTTGACCAAAGAATCTTTGACAGAACTTTGATATTCTAGATTGTCGAGCGCCTTTGAGATATTTTCACTTCCCGCCAAGCGTTCGATCGGCGTGATTTCTTCTTCCAAAGACATATCCGCAAGAATCGTGCCAAGCGCTTTTCGGTTTTCGGCGATGTTTTGCTCGGTTTGCTTGATCTCGATTTGAAGTTTTTCATATTGCGCTTTCGAAATTTGAATTTGCGTTTCGATAGCGGAACGCTGTTTAGCAATTCCTTCTAGTTCACTCTGTAAGGTTTGCGTTTTCGATTTCAAAGCTTCAGCCTGCTTCAAGGCATCTTGTTCCTGCGCTTCGAGAGCTTTAATTTCCGCTTCAAGCTCTTCCGCAGTTCTCGCTTTTGTTGGTCGTGAAGTAGCAATCGCAAAAACACTTGCTGCAGCTACCGCAAGAGAAATTGTTCCATTTATAAAAAGTTTCTTGTTTTTTGCTTTCATGTTTTTGTTTTCCTTTTTTAATAATTTAATTATACCACACCCTCTTTCAAAAATCAACTATAATTTTAGATATTTTCGCGTCGCAACCCAAGATGAAATCATACCGATCAACGCACCAATTATCATCAAGATTGGAAAAATAATCAGCGCATAACTCACCCAGTCTGTGATGATATCATCGAGAGAAATTCCCCAGCTTTCTATCTTTGTTCTCGAGAAAAACACCACAGTGTAACCGATTATCGAGGCAAAAATTGATGCCAAAATCCCCGAAATAACAGATTCAACCAAGAACGGACCACGGATAAAGCCTCGGTTTGCGCCGATGAGCTTCATCATGTAGATTTCTTCGCGACGGTTAAAAATTGTCATGTGGATTGTGTTAAAAATAATCAAACTCGAAATCAAAACGAACAAAATCGCCGCCGCCAAACCGACTTTTCCAACTACACTAAACACATTCGCCAGCGTTTCAATCCATTCTTTTCGACTGCTTTCGTATGTTGGCTCTTTGGATTCGTGTAGATTAGCCTGAATCGTTTTGTCGGTATCAACTAGGTTTTTTAGCTCTGAAGTGTTGCCAATATCAACCAGCGTGATCGAAAAACTCGCGAAAAATTCGTTCGAAGCCTCGATCAAGGCCTGCATGTAGGCATCTTCGCCAGCTTTCTCTTTGGCAAAATTGTCGCGCGCCTGCGATGCCGAGGTGTATTCAACCTTTTTCACTGACGACAAACTCTCGATTGATTTTTTCATTTTTGCGACATCTTCATCAGAAACGTCTTGCTTCAGATAAACCGAAACGCCGATCTTTTCCGTCAAAGAATCAACAGTGTTCGTGATCGCCATTCTCATCAACAGCGAGCCAAAAATAATCACCAAAGTAACCGTCATAACGGCGGTCGCAGCGACCGAAAGCCACGCATTTCGTCGAAAACTGTTGGCGCCATATTTAATAATTCGCCAAAAGGTTAAAAGTTTGCGTCGACGGCGTTTTTGTTCCATCAAAACTTTGGAATTTTGCTTTTTTTGATTTTTAGCCATTATTGTTTATAGCTCCCTTCTGATTGGTCGTGAGTAATTTTACCACTATTAATCGTAACGACTCGGCGTTTCAATTTATTAACAATTTCGACATTGTGCGTAGTCAAAACCACAGTCGTACCAAAATCGTTGATTTTTTCGAGAAGCCTAATAATATCCCAGCTATGTTTTGGATCAAGGTTTCCTGTCGGCTCGTCGGCAATCAAAATCTTCGGCTGACGAACGAGCGCGCGCGCAATCGCCACACGTTGCCTTTCTCCACCACTTAACTGATGTGGAAAGTTGTTTTCTTTACCCTTCAATCCAACCAAATTTATCACTTTTGGAACAGTTGAACGAATTTCATGGTTGTTCATGCCGGCAATTTCCAGCGCAAAAGCCACGTTCTCAAAAACCGTTCGGTTTGGCAAAAGTTTAAAATCCTGGAAAACCACACCGATTCGGCGGCGCAAAAGCGGGATATCTTTGTCGCTTAACTTATCGTAATCGATTCCGCCAACAACGATTTTTCCGCTAGTCGGTTTTTCTTCTCGCGTCAAAAGTTTTAGAAGTGTTGATTTTCCAGCGCCAGAAGTCCCCACCAAAATCACGAATTCTTTTGGCTTGATATGAAGGCTAATCCGACTCAACGCAGGGTGAGAAGTGTTTCCGCCATAAACTTTTGTTACACGATCCAATAAAATCATAATCACTTTTAATTATAACAGGTTTTTTGAAAGTGTTCAAGCTTTTCTGTGAAGTTTTGAGTTTTTATTGACAATATCTTCAAAATATGCTAAAATAATATTATCTTCTATTTGGAGGTGAAGAAATGACAGGACAGTCCTAGTACTTAATTTTGAACAGGTAAGGAAAGATTGTGCCGATCACGCACTCGGCTTACCTGTTAAGGATTCTGTTCTGATTTTAGAAAACGGAATTCGTCTAGAAGTTAAACTTTTATTATCTAGACGAATCGGAAGCTATATCAGGACAGAGTTCACTGTAATTCAAAAAACTCCCCGCAAAGGGATCCTTCGCATCTTTGAAGGCTCCGCGCGGGTGGAGTTTCTGGATTAGCTCGCAAATGCGGGCTTATTTTTTACGCTTTTCCATTTCTTTTTGTGCGCTCGACCAGTTTTTATCGCCATAAATCGGGTCAATTTCAGGAATAAAACCCTGCTTCTCAAAAATTTCATCAACCCGCTCTTCACTATAATTCATCGGTGGCATAAATAGAATTTTCCCGTCGCGAAAATCTTTTCGAAGTTGTTTGAAGTCGCGCGCCAAAGCCATAGCTTTTGGATCTGGCTTGATTTTATAACCGTTTTCTTCATCGAAGTCAAAAATCGGCGCAGAAATTGCCAACGAGCCAATTTTTCGAAGAAGATTTTTTGTTGTTGGATTTTTCTCAAACTTTTTCGAATGATAATAATCACTTCGGTCGCCAATTCCACGACCATCACTATTGTTGGCGTCATACCAAACTGGCGCGCCAGCCGATTCGCCACTTTTGGCGTCGCGGATAGTTTGCGTCCATAAATATTCGCCGTGTATATTTTTCAGTTCAGGAATAGCAATTTTCATCAAACGCATCGCCATATAAAGCGTCGAGCCAGAGCGCGAAGTTTCGTCGATAACCAAAAGGTTCTTTCCGTCGAGTTTTGTTGGGAGACTCAAAATTTGCTCTTCAATATCGCCGTTCGGATCGATCATTTTTTCGTCAATATATTGCGAACGAATCGCCAGTTTAATCTGTCGCAAACCTTCGCGAACCTCATCAGAATCTTCTTTGATTTTTTGGTCAAAATCAATCGGTTTCAAAACTTCGCCAGTTTCCAAAGATCGCCCATCTTGGTCAGACTCAAGCCCGACGAGCGGAAAAAAGTCGGCGCGGTCGATATTCAAGTATGAAAAATCTGGTTTTTTCGAACCTTCAACAGCCAAATCTTTCCAAAGTAAATTAATCAACCAACTTCCCGGTCGTTCGGATTTATCAAGATGAAGAACGTGATCTGGTTTTGGTGGTTTTTCGAAATTTTTCAGATGCTCGACGTCTTCCTCACCATCACGAATCAACCGATCAGATCGAAAATATCGCTCCGCCGAACCGTCCATCACCGCGATCAACCCAGCCGCGTTTCGAATGTATTCCGTGCCGATATCGTCAAGATTCATCTGGACATTTCCGCCGGCTTCAGAATCCCATTTGGCTTGCTCTTTTAAAACTTTATAATCTTCCCAATTCAAATGCGAACCTTCGGGCGAAAATCCCGCTTCGTTGTCGTAGTTGAAGTTTTGAGTTTTGTTGAATTTTTCCATATTTTTGTTTTTGAATTTATTTTATGGTTTAATTCTACCATATTTTTGCTAAAAAGTCAATAATGGTTATGCTTTTATCTCGAATTTTCCAAAAACGCAAAAATAAACCCGTCGATTTCGCCGTCGAGAACTTTGTCAGCGTCTTTTTCTTCGAATTTTGTGCGCGTATCTTTGACGATTTTATACGGATTCAAAACATAATTTCGAATTTGCGCGCCCCATTCAGCGGATTTTCCAGCTTGAAGCTCACTGATACTTTCGGCGTGTTGCTCCATTTGAAGCTGAACCAACTTCCCACGAAGAATTTTCATCGCAGTTTCGCGATTTTGAAGCTGAGAGCGCTCATTTTGAATCGCCACAACAATTCCAGTCGGCAAGTGCGTAATTCGCACAGCCGAATCTGTCGTATTTACGCTCTGCCCACCTTTTCCGCCACTTCGATAAACATCAATTTTCAAATCTTTGTCAGAAATTTCGACTTCTTCGGGCGCGTCGATTTTTGGCAAAATTTCCACCAAAGCAAAAGAAGTTTCGCGACTTCCAGCGCTGTTGAACGGCGAATTTCGCACCAAACGATGAACGCCATTCTCACTCCTGAGCCGACCGTAAATATTATTGCCAGAAACCTCAAAAACAGTAGTTTTTATGCCAGCTTCTTCGCCCGCCGAGCGTTCAATTTGCGAAGTTTGAAAGTCGTTTTTTGCCGCCCAGCGCAAATACATTCGCTCGAGCATTTCCACAAAATCTTGCGCATCCAAACCGCCAACGCCAGCGGTAATTCGCACGATCGCGTCGCGAGAATCGAATTCGCCGTCAAAAAGCAAATTTTTCTTCAATTGTTCGAGTTCGGTTTCGAAAGCAGAGATCTGCTCGGAGAATTCCTCCGCCAAATCGTCACCAAAATCCATCAATTCAAGAATATCTTGCGTCTGGATACGCAAAGTTTCCCACGGATCGACAGTTTTTTTCAGCTCCGTAAGTTCCCGCATTTTTTGTTGCGCATTTTGCGGATTATTCCAAATTTCAGGGCGAGCCACCTCTGTTTCAAGTTCGGCAATCTCGCCCTTTTTTTGGCCAAAATTAAGCTTCGAATCGGCTTTGTCGATTTCATTCAAAATCTGCTCGGCACGAATTCGAAGCTTTTCCATGTTATTTTTCTACGCGTTCTTCACCCAAAAATTTGGTTACCGCAATAATGATGCCATAGACAACCGCAGCGATAATCAAGAAATTCACAAGATCGTTCAAGAAAACGCCGTACTTTACAGCAACAACACCGTTTGCAGTTTGGATATTTAACACTAATCCTTTCAAACCGTCAGTCGAGCCAAGCAAAATGCCAAGTGGCGGCATAATTACGTTGTCGATAAGCGACCTCACTAGTGTCGCGGAAGCCGTACCGATAACCAAACCGGTCGCCATGCCAATCAAACCTTGTTTTTTGATGAAATCTTTAAAACCTTCAAGTTGTTTTTTTACGACCACGGGAGTCGCAGGCGCTTTAATTGCTCGCCTGGTATTTTTCTTCTCTGTCATATGTTTAAAATTATATCACACGCCAAAAAAATTTACAAACCAAAAAGCTCCCGTTTTTAAGGAGCTTTTTCGAAGATTATTCGGTTCGAAGTGCTTCGATTGGGTTCATTCTGGCAGCTTTTCGTGCTGGGAAATATCCTGAAATCACCGCCACGAACATCAAGCAAACGATCAAAATCACGCTCGCCAAGATGTCAATCTGAAGCAAATCTCCACCAACATCCGCCGTTTTAAAACCGATTTTGGCGGTCAATGGATTCAAAACCAATGTCGCCGCCCAGGCAATCAAAACGCCAATAATTCCACCCAAAAATCCAATCCAAGCGGCTTCGTAGCGGAACATTTTACTAATATCGCTACGTTTTGCGCCAAGCGATTTCATTAAGCCAATCTGTGAAGTTCGCTCCAAAACGCTGATATATTGCGTGTTAACGATTCCAAAAACTGCCGCCAAAACCGCCAGCGCGCCAAATCCAGCCAATCCTGCCGCCGCCACATTTATCGCGGTTTGAACGCTTCGGTGATTGTCTTCAAAACTGTAAGCATTGTAGCGAGAACTGTCAAGCTCGCGGATTTTTTCGGCGACTTGCTGAACGTTCGCGCCGCTTTTTACGCTTACAAAAATTCCATAAAAACTGTTCGCGGCAGCTTCATCTTGAAGTCTGACGATATTAACCGCGTCTTCGTTTGCGATTCGAAAAGCGTTAGGATAGTTGAATTCGAACTCGGTTTTGCCGTTATCGACACCCGAAATCGTGAAAGTTCGCTCAAAAACTTGACCAGCCAAATTCTTAAAACTGAAGATGACTTTTTTGCCGAGCAGATCTTTTTCGCTCAAACCTGTTGCTTTGGCGAAGCTTTTTGGCGCGATCGTTTTGCCAGAATCGATCGAAGTAATTTCCTTCTTTTCGCCCGCCGAAAGCTCAACCGGAGAAGAATCGTTCTTCGAGATTGCGCCAACCATGAACTTTTCGCCATCTTCGAGTCGCACCGTGTCGATACTCAAAACCACCACCGGATTAACACTTTCCACGCCGTCGATTTTGGCGATTTTTTCAACATCTTGAGTATTTAGCGAATATTGCGCCGATTGTTGCGCCAAAATACTGTTCTCGCTACTTTCGGCTTGCCCTTCAGTCTTCAGCTCGTAAGGGTCGACTGTGGATTTTTCTTCTGGTTTTCTAAAAACGCCAATTGAACGCTGATCGCCGATTTTGCTCGCCAAAGAATCAACGTAAGAATTCCCACCTTTGCCCGCCGAAAGCGCCAAAGAAATCGTTGTTGCGCCGACCGCGATCGCCAAAGCTGTTAAAATCGTGCGTAATTTCGCTTTTCGCAAGTTTTTGCCAGCGCGCTTCAAAATATCAACTCTACGCATTTTCGCCTCCTATGTTTTTTTCAATTTCGCCATCTTTTGTGTAAATTTTCATCTGGCATTTTTCTGCCAAATCTTCGTCGTGAGTCACAATTATCAAAGTTGTGCCGTGTTTTTTGTTGTAGTCAAAGAGCAATTGTTCGATTTTTTCGCCAGTCGCCGAATCGAGATTTCCGGTTGGCTCGTCCGCAAAAATCAATTCAGGATCATTGACAATCGCGCGAGCAATCGCCAAACGTTGTTTTTGACCGCCCGAAAGATCTCGCGCCCGAGCTTTCTTTTTGTTAAAAAGCTCAACGTTTTTTAGTGCCTTGTCGATTTTTTGATTACGACGAAAGACTGGAACTTCGGCGATTTCGAGAGGCAAACTCACATTTTCAGCGCAAGTTTCATTTCCCTGAACGAAAAAGCTCTGAAAAATAAATCCCATTTTCTTGGCGCGAAATTCGTCGATTTTCCACTTCCCGATTTCCCGATAATCGCCACACTCGCGCCATCAGGAATCTCAAAGCTGACATTTTTCAAAGCCTCAAAGCGATTATTTTTCTTGCCAAAAGTTTTCGAGATGTTTTTTACACTAATCTTCATAAAATTCCCCCGTTTGCTTCACCTGAACTAATTCGCCAAAACCGTTGCGATAAAAAATCTTCGGCGCAACAATTCTTCCGAGCCCGTGAATTTCAAAATCAGCCGAGCCGCCGTTTCCCAAAATCACCTCCAAAGAGGCCTGATCTTGCGAAATGTAATAATCGAATTCGTCCTGCGTTGAGATTTTTGTTAATTCTGGGCCGTAAATTCGCAAAACTTCATCGCGACCAAAGTAGTTTTTATGAAAATCGCCCGAAATTTTCAACAATTCGCCCGAAAATTCTAACTTGATATTTTTCGCCAAATCTTTGTCTAGAACTTCGTATTCGCCAATTTCTACTTTGTTTTTATTGCTTACAATATATTCAACACGGGTTCCCGAAACGACCTCGATTGATTTAATTTTCGACAACGCTTCTTTATCAATCGAAACACCAGAAACTTTCGCGCTACTTTCAATATTTCGCGAAGCTCGGCTCGCCGCGTCCGCCATCGTCGCCGAAACGCCAATCGCACTCGTCACACCCAGCGCCAAAGTCATTATTAGTGCGATGAAATGATTTCGCGAAAATTTCACCGTAAAACACGCGTGCGCCAAAGTGAACCAAAAAATAACAAACATCACTCCCGCAAAATTACATAAAACATAGATCAAAAGTCGCAAATTATCGTTCATGCCAACTGATACGGTACTGTTAAAACCTTTGTTCAAAGCAATATTTCCGACAACAATCGCCACAATTCCACCAAGCGCCGTCAAGCTAGCAAAAAGCCCGCAAATCGCCGCGATAATTCGAACCATTCTCCTGTCGCGCTCACGACTTTTTTCGAAGTCAAATTCCTGATTTACAGTTTTGATCGCGCTGGCTGTGATCGGCTCACCTCGAAGTCGCAAAATATCGCTGGCATTTTTGGCTTTTGGTGTGATAATCGCTAGCAAAAAATACAAAAGCGTCGCCGAACCGAAGCTAACCACCAAAAGCACCATCATCACGACACGAACCCAAGTTACATCAACCTTAAAATATTCCGCCAAACCTGTCGCCACGCCCGCAAAAATACTATCTTGTTCAACTCGATAAAGCTTCTTTTTCTCTGATTTTTCACTTCGGCGACTTCATCGCTCTCTTCAAAGTCATCACCACGAAAAACCTCTGGCTCGCCAATTTGTGCGCGGATTTTTGCCGTGTCATTTTTTGAAATGACTCCATTTTCCAAAACGCCATTTTCCGCCAAAATTTCCGTCATGCGAACTTCAACATCCTGAAAAATACTTTCGTCGCCAGAGTATTTTTTTAGCGCGTTTAAGTATTTTTCCAGATCTTTTTTGGCTTCAATTTCAATTTCATAAGGAATTTTCGCCAAATGAATTCGTGTAATTTCTTTCATATTACTCCTTAAAGTTGGTTAATTGTTTTGTTGAGATTTTTAATCTCTTGGCCGACGCTTTCCATTACTTTTTCGCCAAAATCGGTGATTTTGTAGTATTTTCGCGGCGGCCCTTGCTCGCTTTCCTGCCATTCGTGCGACAATAAACCCTCTTTTTGAAGGCGCGAAAGTAGCGGATAAATCGTCCCTTCCACAACGACCAGCTTAGCCTCTCGCAATTCTTTGATGATGTCGCTAGTATAAACAGGTTTTTTTGAGCAAACTTTTAGCACGCAAAACGCCACGAAGCCTTTTCTCATTTGAGTGGACATTTGTGCGGCATATTTTTGAATACTATCTTCGCCTGTCATACTTCTATGTTATACAAGGTAGCTTGAAAAGTCAAGGGCTTTTTCGATTTTTCTCGAAAAAATAAAAATAACTCTCGAGATTTTCGAAAGTTATTTTGTGAGTTTTCCACAGGATTTTATAAGTTTTCCACAGCTCGAACAAATTGCTCACCCCTGTCGGCATAACTCGAAAACATATCGAAGCTAGCGTGCGCTGGACTCAAAATCACTATGTCGCCAGATTCAGCCACGACGTACGCTCGCTTTACGACTTCTTCAAAATTTGGTTTTTCGCCAAGGTTTTCGAAATTATCGAAATTGATTTCAGCGAATTTTTCAGCCAATTTTGAACTTTCCGCGCCATAAACCAGAACTTTTCGAATCGTTTTTGAGGCAGAAATTTCCGCAAAAAGCGGGCTCAAATCCGCACCTTTGTTGCTCCCGCCGAGCAAGAGAATTTTGGGCTCAATGAAAGATTTTAGCGCAGCGATCGCACTGCCCGGCGTGGTCGAAATGCTATCGTCGTAGAATTTCACGCCGCGAGTTTCGCGAACGAACTTTAGGCGATGCGGCAAGCCAGTAAAACCACTCAAACCTTGCGCAAATTGCTCGTTAGAAATCTCAGGATTCGCCAAAAAAGCCGCCGTCATTGCGATTTTTGCGTTTTCGATGTTGTGTTCGCCCGGAAGTTTCAGCTCGGAAGTTGAACAAATTTTTTGTTCGCCATCAGTAGTTTTTTGCCAGAAAAATCCATCACGACTTTCGAAAATCGGCTCGATTGATTTTTCACCAGCAACGATTTTTGAATTTTCATTTTTCGGATAACGCACGACAAAATCACCGTCTTTTTGGAACGCGCGAACGTTGCTTTTGGCCGCCAAATATTCCGCAAAATCCGCGTGAACATCCAAATGATCAGGCTCAATCATCAAAACCACGGCGATTTCGGGCGATTTTTTCGTATCCCAAAGCTGGAAGCTGGAAAGTTCATAAACGACGAAATCTTCTGGCGAAATCTCGGGCAAAAGATCGAGCGCGGGCACGCCAATATTGCCAACAAGATGGACTTTTTTGCCACTCGCGCGCAAAATCGACGCAATCAAGCCCGAAGTCGTCCCTTTGCCTTTCGTGCCAGTCACGCCGATAATTTTGGCTGGACAATTCTCGAAAAATAAATTCGTAACAGATGTAATTTTGGCATTTTTTGGCAATTTCGAAGGTGCGACAGCTGGAGTTCGCACAATCAAATCTGCTTGAATTTGCGAAAAATCTCGCACGCCACCAAAAAAATTCACATTTTCAGGCAAAGCAACTTTTGATTTTTCATTTTGGTCGTAAATATCGAATTTAGCCGCCGGAAACTTCGCGCGCAAAAAATCATACGCACTTTTCGCCTCTAGCCCGAAACCGATTAAAGCAATTCTCATCTTATCCATAATTCTATTATATCACGAGACGGGTTTTTCGAAAAATATTGACTTATGACAAAAGTAATGTTAAAATATGTAAATCAAAATAAAAAGGAGGTCAAGAAATGACCAAACAATCGCACTTTACATTAGAACAGGTTTTTGAGCAACTAAACGAATTTAAAGATAAAAAAAGAGCGCATCATAATTGCGCAATGGCGTTTATTACCTCAAACTCCAATGCTGCCGACGCCTTAACGGTGAAACTACCAAAGGGCTGGCGAAACAATAAAGAAAATCGCCAACGATTTTATGCCGTCGCTGGCGTAGCGGAGATCTTAGGCAAAGACTTTCGCATAAAATGGAGCTAGCCAAAACCACCTCAAACGAGGTGGCTATTTTATTTTTCAAAAAGTTTAGAAAATTCAGCGTTCAACTCTTTGATCTGCTCTTCAGTGCCGCCGCTAACCGCGCCAAGCACCCACACGCCATTTTCGACAAACTCTTTCGCCAAAGCAAAGATTTTTTCGCGAGAAATTTGCTTGATAAATTCCGGCTGTTTTTTGTGATTACGAATACCGCCATCCCAAAAATATCGCCCTGCATAAAATCCAGCCGTCGAACCGACCGTTTGGCCACTCATCTGGAAGTTGCCAAGCGCATAAGATTTCATCGCTTCGAGCTCTTCTTCACTCAAATCTTCAGCCAAAATTCGCTTCAATTCTTTGACAATCAGCTCAAAAAGCGGTTTTGCGGTGTCAAAATTCGTTTGCCCTTCAAAATCCCAAGAAGACGAATCGAGCCCGCGCGAAGCACCGCTATAAACGCCATACGCCAAACCACGTTTGCGAGCCTGACCAAAAATTCGCGAATGCATGGTTCCCGTCAAAATATGGCTCAAAGCATACATCGTGTCCATTTCGGTACTCGAAAGCTGACGCGGAATCACAATCGAAGCGCCAAAACTGATATTTTTGAGATCAGGACGATGAATATAAACCGGTTCGCTCGGCGAAACTAGTTCATCAGTAATCAGCTCAAAACGCTCGCCACGTCGCAACGGAAGATTTTCTAGCCGATCAATAATCTCGATCTTGCGCTCGTCGTCGATTTTTCCAGCAATCACAAACCGCAAATTATCAGTAGTGTGCGTGCGGGCATGATGCTCGGCAATATCTTCGAGCTTAATGTTGTCGATGGTTTTTAGGCGTTGCTCATAAGTGAGAACTTTTTCGCCCAAAACCTGCTGAATTTTTGGCCACAAAAGTCGTGCATTATTGTTCAGATAGCCTGTCAATTCATTGCGAACATTGCCTTTTTCTGCCAAAAATTCCGTTTCGTTAAAGCGCGGCTCACCAATCGAAAGGAGTTGCAAATCCAAAATTCGCGACCACTCAAAATCCGCACAATCCGCCACATAACTCATCCCCATATCAGAGGTAGAAGCGTTGTGATATGCGCCATTTTTTGTGAATTCAGCCTCAAATTCATGCTCGCTCGAAAAACGCGCGTTCGCTCCAAAAGCCATATGCTCCATAATGTGTGCCGTTTCGTAAATTTCGGCACTGCGAGTGTAGCGCGAACCAGCCCTAAACTGGAACTGAAAACTCATCACCGTCGCATCAGGAACATTCACCAACAAACCGCGTGCGCCATTTTTCAGACGCACTTCTTCTACGGTGTGTCGCATTATTTACGACCCTTCTTCTTGTTTTGACGTTGGGCTTTTTTGGCTTTTTTGGCTGAATTTTTCTTGGCGTTTTTGGCGTTTTGTGAAGCTTGCTTTTTGGCTTTACTGAAATCTCCGTCGCGATTTTTTGCACCAGATTGGATTTCGTTCACACCTTGCTCGACTGAATTTTCGGCCAAGCGAGTCAATTCAGTTTCGTGATCTTCACTTTCGCGCGCAACAACATCGGTTGGTTTGACTCGAGTGATAATTCGGATAGTTTCGTCGCGCAAAGTGTTTTGAAGACCGTCGAACAGTTTTTGTGATTCAGCACGGTACTCAACCAACGGATCACGCTGACCAACACTTCGCCAGTGAATTCCTTCGCGAAGATGATTCATGTTTTCGAGATGATTCATCCAAAGCGTGTCGAGAATTTGCATATAAACTTCGCGCTCGACTTTTTGAAGCGTTTCTTCGCCGAGTTCTGATTTTTGGTCGTTATAGATGTCTTCGACGATTTGTTGAGCAAGTTCAAGACGTTTTTTGTCGTTTTTGATTTCGCCAACAGCTTCGATTGTTTCAGTTTCTGTTGGGAAAAATTCCAAAAAGTTTTCGACAAATTTAGGATTATTTTTTGAAGGAAGTTCAACAAGTTCGGCGACTTTTGAATTCAGCAACTCTTTAATTTGCGGAGTAATGTCTTCACCTTTGAGGATTTTGCGACGCATTGCGTAGACGACTTTTCGGTGTCGGTTAATGACGTTGTCGTATTGAACAACATTTTTGCGCGTATCAAAGTTGAAACCTTCGACGCGTTTTTGCGCGTTTTCGAGAGTTTTCGAAACGCGTTTGTCTTGGATTGGCTGATCTTCAGGGACGCCGAGAATTTCCATTAGTCGCGCGATGCGTTCGCCTTGGAAAATTCGCATTAGATCGTCTTCGGTTGAAACAAAGAATTGAGTTTCGCCCGGATCACCCTGACGACCACCACGACCACGGAACTGATTGTCGATTCGGCGAGATTCGTGACGTTCTGAACCGATAACAACCAAACCACCGAGTTCTTTTACGCCTTTGCCGAGCTTGATGTCGGTTCCACGACCAGCGATGTTTGTTGCGAGCGTAATCGCACCCTTTTCACCAGCACGCGCCACAATCGAGGCTTCGTGCTCGTTGTTTTTGGCGTTCAAAAGGTTGTATTTGATACCTTCTTTGTCGAGATATTTCGCGATCTGCTCGTTCTTTTCGATCGAAGCCGAGCCAACCAAAACTGGACGACCAGCTTTGTGGTGTTTTTTGATCTCTTCGGCGACAGCTTTCAATTTGGCTTTTTCAGTTTTGAAAATCAAGTCTTCTTTGTAATCGCGAATAACTGGTTTGTTCGACGGAATCTGAACAACTTCAAGCGAATAAATTTGCTGAAATTCTTCTGCCTCAGTGAAAGCTGTTCCTGTCATACCAGAGAGTTTTTTATACAAACGGAAGAAGTTCTGGAATGAAATTGTCGCCAAAGTCATCGATTCTTGGAGAACTGGCACTTTTTCTTTGGCTTCAATCGCTTGATGAAGACCTTCGTTGTATCGGCGTCCATTCATCAAACGACCAGTGTGTTCGTCAACAATAATCACTTCTCCGTCGTTAGTCACAACATAATCTTTGTCCCGCTTGAAAAGAGTTTCGGCGCGAAGAGCCTGTTCCATATGATAAACCGCGCGCGAATGCTCTGGCGTGTAGAGATTTTTCATTCCAAGGAGTTTTTCAACTTTGTCGATTCCTTCTTCGGTCAAAGCCACGCTTCGGCGTTTTTCGTCCAAATCGTAATCTTCTGGCGTAAGTTGCGCAGCGATTTTCGAAAATTGAATGTAGCTTTCTGGATTTTCGGCAGCTGGCGCAGAAATGATCAGCGGAGTTCGAGCTTCGTCGATCAAAATCGAGTCAACTTCGTCGACAATCGCAAAATTCAATTCGCGCTGACGAAGTAAATCAACTTCGTTCACCATGTTGTCGCGCAAATAATCAAAACCGAATTCGTTGTTTGTTCCATAAGTGATGTCCGCCGCATAAGCTTCCTTTCGGGTTGCTGGGCGAAGTTTGCGCATTTTTTCATCTTCGTGAGATTCGTTGTCGAATTCTGGGTCAAAAATGAAACTCGCCTCGTTGATAATCACGCCAACCGAAAGCCCCAAAAAATGATAAAGCGCACCCATCCAGCTGGCGTCGCGTTGCGCGAGATAATCGTTAACGGTCACCACGTGAACACCTTTGCCCTCCATCGCATTCAAAACGCTCGGCAAAGTCGCCACCAAAGTTTTACCTTCACCAGTTTTCATTTCGGCAACTTTTCCTTCGTGAAGAACCATACCGCCGATCAGCTGAACGTCAAAATGACGCATTTCAAGCGTTCGAACAGATGCTTCGCGAACAATCGCAAAAACTTCTGGTAAGATTTCGTCCAGAGTTTTTTCTTCTTTTTGAACTTTTTTCTGAAGCTTTTCGAAAGAATTTTTGAGCTTTTCGTCGCTCATTTTTTCGAATTTTTCGCTCAAAGCGTTAATTTCGGCAACTTTTTTCTCGAGCCGTTTCAAAATCTTTTTTTGCGGATCTCCAAAAACCTTAGTCAAAAACTTTTCAGTTTTGTTTTCTTCGATCATCACATTCTTTTTCTTCGCAGTTTTTTTAGACATTTCCCTCTCCAATTAAAAAACAGTTTAAAATCTATTCCTATTTTAGCATAAACAGAGACGAAAAAAAAGCCCTTTTACGGGGCTTATGCGTGAATAAATCGCGAAACTTTCTCAAACAACTTCCTGATCTCTGCATTAAGAAAAATCTCGCGCGACTTAGAAAGTTCAATGTCGCCATAAACATAACTTCGAACTTGCAACGAATAGTTATATAAATTACGGAGATCTTTCGATATCCCCAATTTACCAGATAATGAAATTGGCGGCATCACTTCAAAAATATCACCAAGCTCATAGACATCTATAGTGGTAGTCTCCAGGATATTCACAAAATCAACATCTGCAAAATATTGAACAACAACTTTCGAAATCTCCATTCCATATCTACCACTGGAAATTTCATAAAAATCAACCTCAATATTTCCCTTTCCGCAATCGGCAGCATTTGCGAATCGTCGACCAAACTTATTAAACAGCTCAATGTGCTTTTTCATCTTATTCACCCCTCTCACTGCGAAAAACTAACTCTATAATATCACATTTTTCGAAAAAATCAAAAAATCGCCCGAATTTGAGCGATTTTTGGTTTCGAAATTAGCCTCGTTTGAATGAGCGTTTGAATTTTGCCATAATTCCAGATTTGCCAAGGCGTGGATTTTTCTCGGTTTTGTAGCGTCGAATTTGGCTTTCGATTTTTGCTTCGACAATGTCGATTGCCGCGAGAACATTCGAACTTTGGTCTTTTGCTACCAAAGTTTTGTCTGGAACATTCAACATAACTTCAACTTCGTATTTGTTGTCATTTTTGCCGTTTACTTCAGAAATCACAACTTTTGCAGCTGCAGATTTTTTGGCGTGGCGTGGCAAATATTTGTCTAATTTTCCGATATGTTTTTCGGCGTATTTTCGTGTATTTTCGTCAATTTCGTATTTATTTCCTGTAATTTCGATCTGAGAAATCATATCTTTTCCTTTTTAATTACTTAATTTATATTAGAATTTTAGCACAAACAGTTTAATTTGTCAAGAAAAAGAGCTCGCTGCGCGCGAACTCACTTAGGAACTTTCAGCGAACTAACCAGGTCTGGTCTGAATCCGCTAAAAAAGTAGCTGTCGCCGATTCTTTTGACTGGTGATTTTTCTTTGTCTACCTCGTATTGAAGCGACATCACAGTCAGAGGAATTTCAGTAACAGGAACCGCCGCAAAGCCAAGATCTTTGACTGTTTGTAGAGCCGCAGAATCTTCTTCGATGTCAATATAATCGTAAATTACACTGTTCTCATCAAAGAATTTCTTCATCATTTTGCATTGTAGGCAGTTCTTTTTACCGTAAAGGACTATATTCTTAGCCATAATTTTCACCCCATTTCTCTGTTTTTTGGCTTAAAATAATTATAACACAAGCAAAATAAAAAAGCACTACATTTAGTGTTGTGAAATTTACAAAACGCTAAATATAGTGCTAAAATTCTTAAATTCGGTCGCGACCGCCCATAAACGGTTTCAAAACTTCTGGAATCAGCAAGTCTTCACCATCTTGGAAGTTTTCGAGAATCGCCACAAGGCATCGCGCGAGCGACACAGCAGTTCCGTTCAAGGTGTGAACCACTTGAAGTTCGCCATTTTCGCGACGCACGCGAATGTTCAAATTGCGAGCTTGGTAATCTGTACAGTTCGAACAGCTGGTGATTTCTCGGTATTTTCCGTCGACTGGACTCCAATATTCGATGTCGTATTTTTTCGAAGCTGGCGCGCCCAAATCTCCACTGGCGATATTTATCACGCGATACGGAATTCCCAATTCTTGATAAATTTCTTCTTCGACGCTCAAAATTCGCTCGTGAGCTTCAACAGATTGCTCTGGCAAAGTGTAAGCGTACATTTCGAGTTTATTGAACTGGTGGACTCGGAAAAGCCCGCGTGTGTGTTTGCCGTAAGTTCCGGCTTCTTTTCGGTAGCAAGGTGAATATCCCGCGTAAAAAATCGGCAAGTCTTTTTCGTTCAAAATTTCATTCGCGTGGTAGCCGGTGAGCGACATTTCTGCCGTGGCAATCAAGCTCAAATCTTCATTTTCGATAAAATACTCGTCGCTCTGCTCGCTCGACCGAGGCGCAAAGCCAGTTCCGGTCGCAACATTTCCGTTCACCATATGCGGAACAGTCATAAATTTGAAATTTTTCGAAATGAGTTTGTTCAACGCATACTGATAAATTGCGTTTTCGAGAAGCGCCAAATCACCTTTCAAAAAGTAGAATTTTGCGCCCGCAACTTTTGCGCCACGCTCGAAATCAACCCAGTCTTTTTTTGTGGCGAAATCCAAATGATCGCCCGCGCCAGTTTTGCTTTCGCCGAATTTCGAAACGGCGATTTCTGCGCCCCACTCTTTTACGACTTCATCTTCACCTTCTTCGCCGATCGGCGCATCTGGTTGAAGAATGTTCGGAATTGAGTTCAAGCCAGCCGTAAGCTCTTCGTCGATTTTTCGAAAATCATTTTCGAGTTCGGTGAGCTGTTCTTTGATTTTTTTACCTTCGTCGATTAGTTCTTGCGATGGTTTTCCGCCAGAAGTTTTCATTGAAGAAGCGATTTGATTTCGGCGAGTTCGAAGTTCGTCAATCTGTTGGTTTAAAGTTTTTCGTTTATCGTCGAGCGCCAAAACCGCGTCAACATTGGTGTTGTAGCCTTTGTTTGCAGTATCTCGCTTGACTTTCTCTAAATTTTCGCGAATAAATTTGATATCTAACATAGGTCAATTATACCACGAAAAACCACCCCCGTGAAGAGGGTGATTTGAGTTAGCTATCTCCAGCGTCGCGGACCGCGCGGCTGTGGAGCTTGTCGTTGTTGAGTAGGTTGCTGATTTTGCTGCTGGATCGTACTGTTAAGATCTTTTAGCGCTTGAGCAATATCCGCCTAGGTGCTATTGGTGTTATCGTCGTGCGAAATTTTGAGACCAGCGTCTGTGGCAATCTTTTGATGGAGTTCACGCTGAGCTTCCGAAATACTGTGTCGGAGTCGCTCATCACCAAGGACAGCAGCAGACTTAGCTCCGACAACTTCCGCATCATGAGCACTCCAGCCAGATTTATATTTCTCGATATTCGCAAGAGCTTGTGGATTCCATCCGGCAGCATCGCTCTGAGAAGCATCTTTATATGTCTCAACATTCGAAGCGTGTTCTTGGTAAATTTCAGCACCAGATTTCTCAGATCCATCAGCTAGACTGCCAATAGTTTTCAGCAATGCTGGGTCATCCTTCTTGATATTTCCGCCATGCTTACCAGCAAAGGTCGCCATAGCCTTCTGAACAGCCCCCGAGCCAGCCTGATCAGCAGACATTTTTGAAATAATCTCGCTTATTTTCGCCATGCGATCTTTACCGGACAGGCGCGGGTTGGTCATTATGCTATCAAGAATAACACCTAGCTCTTCGCCATCTTGTCTATTTAGAGCCGCTTCCGCCTTAGAAATATACTCACCAGATTTTGAGCCAATTTCATTACTTAAAGCCAACGAGCGCGAAGAAGTAAGAAGATCCGCTTCCTTCTGCCTATCAGAACGCAGTCTACTTAAATGTAATTCTTGTCCGCTATTTAAACTACCCATCTTTTCGTAGTCCGAAATCTGAGCATCTCGCAAAGCGCGAGCTCTAGACTCTTCGCCAGCTTTAGCAAAACGGTTAGCTCGACGAGAGAGCTTACCGCCACCAAATTGTTGATATTTGGCAGCAATTCTTGAGTTTATTCCTTTGTCTAAAGACCCTATTGGCGATTTTTCAGCAGCCTTATTCAAACCACTTGCCATACTACTGAGCTTCCCTGTAATGGATCCACCAGTAAGTTTGTCGATCGCCGCAAGAGCGCCTTTGATTGCCACAAATATAGATCCTAGACCAATCAGCGGCAGAAGCGTATAAAGAGCTTCAAGTATTGGATTGCCGCCCGCCGTCCCGACGAGAATTCTTGAGGCCATAAGCATACCACCCATAATCAATGAACAGACCGGGAAGATTATCAGCATAGATTTTAAAGTGTTTTTCCACTTACTAAACAACGATTCTGTTCCAGGCAAGATAGCAGCAGCAAAAGCTAGCGGCGAAAGCACAACAAGAATCACCACCGCCGCCTGACGAATAGTAAGAATTGCAACCATCAGAAGGATAGCAACCAATGCCGCCACAACCGAAAGAAAGATTCCGCCAGCCATTCCTACGCTAGCCGCTGCAGCACCGCCAGCCAATATAGTCTGAATTGTTCCACCCAGCTTACTGATATGATCATCACTACCACCTTCGGCCAAGAAATTAAATGTCCATTTTCCAATAATATTCGACAAATCCACAAAAATAACCGACACCCAATAAGAAATATTGATCAAGATAGCAAAAATCAACAATCTTGGCAAAAGCTTCTTTATACCGTAATTACTGATGCCGATATTTGTAATTTGAGACAATACAACAATAACAAACAAGATAGCAAACACAATATTAGCAACATCTCTGAATCCGTCCCAAGCCTTCTTAACATTCTGACCACTTTCAGTTTCACCGAACAGTCCGTCAGACTGTATACTCAAAAAATTAGTCGCGATATACTGGTATGTTGAAACCACTGCTTCTGTCAAAAAATTAGTAGTCGGACAAACAATCCAGCCTAGCTGATCAATGCCACACTTAGTTACACCATCACCACCGTTATTTGCGGCTTTTTCACTAGTGCAAAGATTAAATGTTCCTTTTACTTCTTGACCTTGATAGCTAGCGTTGCTATATGTAACTTCTTTTTTGGTTGTTTGATAGCCAGCTGGACATTTAGATTCAGAGTCGATCATATAGACATCCGGCGCCGAAGCGACAACCCTGACCGCTTTGGAGGCACTCGAGTCATTTCTCCTGTAAGTACACCAATAATTATTATTATATCCCGCCTCCCACTTCATACCGAATGATTCACAGGTGGCTTTTTGCATCATTTTTTTACCACGATAAGATTCTGGGTATCCTAAAAATACCGATGAGCTATCCATACCTGATATATTTTTCGTACATTTAGTTCTTCCGCCAGTATCGTTATATCCACTTTGCTGAACTATATTGCTCGACCCATTATTGGTCGTAGTTGTAGTGTATCTCCTAACCTTAACAGAACTGGCCGTGTAGCCTATAATACAAGTACTGCCGCTATCTGTTATGTATTCTGAAATTTGTGAAATGATTCGACTGGGAGATGATTCGTAAATTCCCGTCGTATATCGTTCATAAACATCGCTCTCACCATCAACTTTTTTAATTTCATAAAAAGCACAGCCCCACCCAGGCTTACCACTACCTCTGACATCATATGTTAGCCCAACCTCGCTACAATCATCCTTCTGGTATTCTAAACCGTCAATTTTATTATCAGTTATTCTAGTTACCATTGCCGAGGCATTCTGACTAAAAAACAACCCGAAAATAAACACGAACACTCCAAAAGTAAGAATATATTTTTTATTTTTCAACCCACGCAAAACATTTCTCATAATGCTTATATTTAACCACACTTTCGCAAAAAAGTAAACATTCCGCTTGTGATTTTTGTATAAATTTTTTGCGCAAAAAAGTCTTGACTTTGCTGCCACGCTTTGCTAAAATAGTAATTGTTCGGGTGATTAGCTCAGTTGGCTAGAGCATCTCGTTTACACCGAGAGGGTCTGGGGTTCGAGTCCCTAATCACCCACCAGAAATTATTCCAAAATCGCACAGTCTCAAAGCTGGCGATTTTTTCATTTCCCAAAAATAAAAAGCCCTTTTCGAGCTTTTTACTGTAGAGTGGCGCGAAGACTACCAGCCGCCACCTCCACCGCCGCCTCCACCGCCGCCAGAGAATCCGCCGCCTCCACCAGAAACAGATGAAGCGCTTGAAGTGTATGAATTTAGCGAGCGCGACATCGAACTCATTGAATTTGCGAACAGAATTCCATTGAACACCCCGCTGCCATGATACCAATCTGGCGAAACACCTTCCGGATACTGTGCCGCCAACTCTTTAAGCCAAGTTTTTTCGAGACCAAAAATCATCGCATAAGGCAGGAGTTTTTCGTAGAGTTTCACTTTTGAATTTTCGCCGTCAACCATTCGATCTGCGCCATCAACACTTTGAAGAACTCGCATTCGATCTTCTTCGGCCATTTTTATGTACATTTTCAGACCGTTCAAATAATCAAGCATCTCTGCGCCGCGGAGAGATTTTGGCTCAATCGTCAAAAGCACGATCGACAGCACAAAAATCACCGTAAACAGCGCAAACCACAAAGTAATAATCAGCTCATAGCCAGAAAAATCAACAGCCTCAAACGCGCCGCCAAACAACAACGGTCCAAAAATCGCCACAAATGACAAACCAAACAAAATCTTCACCAAAATACTATCTTTTGGCTTTTTATAAAAATCTTTATTCCTAAAAACTTCCGCCCAGCCAAGCATTTTCTGACCAAAATCCATGCCGAGTCGCTGGCTGATATCTTTGAGTTTAACAGATTCGCCACGCGAAAAAATCTTATTAAAAATCGCTTTTTCGTAACGATCCAGCCCGTGATCGGAAATTTTTTCAAGCTTAAAATCTTTTTTGACCCCAAAAACACCCTTCTTTTCAAATTCAACAATATACAAATACCCCGAAATCGCCATCACGACAATCATCGCCGAAA
>CAZVBN010000004.1:0-47567 GCA_964625845.1 uncultured Candidatus Saccharibacteria bacterium
TTTCCCTACACGACGCTCTTCCGATCTGAATTTCTCCAACAATTCCACGCTGAACGGCATCAGGTTTGAATAAAATTAGTGTTCGCTGAATATGCGTTTTTGGCATAAAAACTCCTTCTTTTATGCTTAAATTATAGCACGATTTTAGAAAATTTGGTATAATATTCTTATGTATATCTCTGAAGCGCTTGAAGATTTTTTGGAATCGCTTGAAGTCGAAGGCGGACGCTCGAAAAAAACCGTCGAAAATTACCGACTCTATATCGAGCGACTGGTTGAATTTACCGAAGACATGCCAGTTTCGAAAATTGACGCCGAGCTGGTTCGAAAATATCGACTTTGGCTAAATCGCTACCAAAATTTCGACGGAAAAGAACTTGGCCGCTCAACTCAAGCTTATCATTTGATTGCGCTTCGGAGATTTTTGACTTATTTGGCGCGCCGAGACATCAAATCGCTTGAGCCTTCAAAAATCGAACTACCAAAAGTCGTAAAACCGCAAGTGAATTTTCTTCATTATGAAGAAGTTGAACGCTTGATTAACGCCGTGCCAGCCGAGACCGAGAGCGATCTGCGCGATCGTGCGATCGTCGAACTTCTCTTTTCGAGCGGACTTCGTGTTTCCGAGCTTTGCAATTTGAATCGTGATCACATCAACACCAAACGACGCGAATTTATGGTTCGTGGAAAAGGCAACAAAGACCGTCCGATTTTCATCTCAAAAAATGCCGCCGAACACATCGAAAATTATCTGGAAGCTCGAAACGACAACTTGGTTCCGCTCTTCATCAATTATTCTCGGCGCTACAAAAAACCGTCAACCGATGGAAATTATCGCCGAATCACTCCGCGAACAGTTCAGCGAATGATCGACAAATACGCACGGCTCGCCGGAATCACCAAGCACGTTACACCGCACACGATGCGACACAGTTTTGCGACCGATCTGTTGGTGAATGGCGCCGATCTGCGCTCCGTTCAGGGAATGTTGGGACATTCAAGTATTGCCACAACGCAAATTTACACGCACGTCACCGACCAACATCTGAAAGAAATCCACGAAAAATTCCACAGCGAAACCGAAAAATAAAACTCCCAAATATGGGAGTTTTGAATTTCTAATTACATTCAGTTGTTGATGACGCCGTATTGTCTCGAATAATCATATCTTTACAGACCTTACCTTCAGTCGCAACAGCATATTCCGGAATAGGATAATTGCTGTTAATGCCGTCGGTATCAAGTCGGGCTTCGATTCGGCGGAATTTATCGTTTGCGCGACCAGTCGAATCAACCACCGGTTGCGTACCAAAGAAATTAACAACAGTTTCGTTATTCAAAAGCTGAACTTTGAAATCAGTTTTACCGTTATAAATAGATGAAATTCGCAGAAACGCACCTTGCGCAGCATTGCCGCTCACACTAAGAGTCGCTTCACAAGCATAAGTGGTAGTACTGAAGTTTTCTTTACACTGTACATATTGGACCACGTTCGGTGAGTAGTTGTGGCGAATACCCGGAAAAGAGATGAGATCTGTGCTCGACACGGATCCCGCACCAATCCTCACCGGATACAACATAAGGAATTTTGAGTCCCCCTTGTCTTCTTGCACAGGATTACTGTAGTTATAGCCTCTAGTTTCAGCATTTTGACCGGCTTCCGCCACGAGCTGAACCTTCAACACCGACGGCCTAGGATTGCCACTATTTTCCCACTGACCATTTTGTGTCAATAAAGGCATTCCGTTTGCCGCAGCTTCAGTTGTACTCATTAGACTCAAATTTGTTGCACCGTTTGCATTTTTACTATTAAACCAAGATACTCTGACCTTATTGAAGCTCCCGGCGCTGTTCAATCGAACTATTTTAGAGCTACCGCTTTCAACTTCACCCAAGAAATCAGGCGATGTAATGTTCATTTTTAAGCAAGTATAAGCTTGGCTTAGGTTTTCGTCACCAGAGGTTGTCTGAATCATAGTTTCGCCACTCGCTTCACCAACACCAAGGGTTTGCCCTAGAACATTACAAGATTGATCTTGAAGATTAGTGGTTAGCTGAGTTAAAATATTACTACAATTGGCGTTCGAACTATTCACGCAGGTTTGATAATATTTCACCAAAGCGCGCTTAGCATCTTCTACACCAGCCTGAGCACTGTCATAAGCGCTCTGCAATAAATCTTGGTTGGTAGCAGATTGTATATCTCGATTAACAGATCGAATAAAACTCGCCACAAGTAGCGACACCAACATAGATGTCACCACCACCAAAAACATTGAAACTCCACCTCGTTTAAATCGCTTGTTCATTCTACCTCCCTATTGTTCGAACAGTTACATTAAAATTATTTATCGCACAGTAATTTTCATCTGAATTTGGAGTACAAGTTCCGCCAGTCGCAGTAATCTGCTGTGCGGCATCGCTACCCGTCCCAAGAATATAAGAAATATTGATGAGCGATTGACCCGTGTCATTATCTGTAGCTATTTGGCTAAAGTTTACATCATAAAGCATCATGTTAGTTTCACCAGAAGAAAGAACTTCATTTACTGAAGAATCTCTTGGAACCGTTACCCAAGCAGTATTGCGAGTAGCGGGATCACAATACTGCATCGAGCTATCCACGACTTTTATGAAGCGGATGGATTTGTCAGTTGTGGCAGCACCGCTATATCGAATCGGGGCTACAGCATCAGGGTCCTTCAGGACCAAATCATCATTCCATAAATACGAAAAACTACCCGTACAAAAAGCTCCCGCCTGAGCAGTTTTCACATAATAAACCGGGCCAGCAGTTGCGGCAGCACGCATTTGACCATCCCAACCGCTTAAAGAAATCGAATTAAAAGCTCGAGACAGGCTGTTGTTTATATTTCGACTAGCAGCATTTAATTCTCTGTAAGTATTACCTTTAACCATGATATCCTTCATGAAAATCGTCAACGTAGCTATCGAAAGCATCAATAAAGAAACAGCTGTCATAGCCAACATCAATTCAATAATTGTAAAACCTTTTTTATTGAGCTGGATCATATAACCTCACAATAGTTCCTAAAGTCGTTGGCGTGTTGTTGCCTGGAGCAATCCAACAAGCCCTAATATGAAAATCGTAATAACCGCTCCTAGCTGGCGGCCTGACAACTTCGATCCACATACCTTGTGATTCAGTCGTAGTATCACTTACAAAAAGCTGTGGATAGGTATTAGCTGGAGTGATTGCTCCATCACCTGTTATTAGCGGAAGGCTTGAGTCGTTAACATTTACCGCGATAGCATTGAGGGCATTATAGTCTGCTGGCTTAACTGGGCAATTATTTAATCTAGTAGCCGAGGTTTTGGCTTTAGCGGTAATTTCTCGCCATTTACTAACCATTTCTCCGCTACCACTAGCATACTTGTTTAAATAAATATTGTTGATATATCGCAAAGTTTCGGCCTGCGAATTCATAGCGTCACGGGCAAGTGAAAGTTGTAGCGAAGCCTGCGTTCGCGCCATCCCACCGTTCATAGCACCGATACCGACCACCATAACCATCGAAAAGACCGCCACCGCTAGCGTAACTTCGATGAGAGTGTCGCCTTTTTTGAATCTTTTCACACTCATTAAATTGGCCTCCCATTTACAATTGTATCCTCTAGATCCATGTGGACACCACACGAAATTGAATTATTACCGTCAAGTGGGGCAACCTCAACCGTGTTTGGGCCGACTCTAACAACTTTGTTTCTACCATATGTAAACATTCCGTTATCCCATCCACCTCTGTTTGCCATAACGCAAATATCAATCTTCTTCGACGAAGAAAGTATTCGGCTTGTATGAGCCTGATTCAATACAACAGATTCATGTATAAATCCACCCGTATAGAGCGCGTCACTAATTCCGAGAACAAGAACACTACCATCAAGAGGAGATTTAACTACAGCAAAACCATAAACAGACTTATGGAATGGATTATTCACATTAAATGAGGGTGTAGGTCCGTCTTGACTTCTAAATATGTCATTTCTATTATCTGTAGCCATTCTTAACCTAGCTCCCCACTCTAGCGTATTCTCTGACCTCGATCCCATATCAACAGAAATTTTTGATCCTTTTATCGCAGAAATAACATCGTTATAGGTAGAATAATCTTTATCTATACCTAGCAAATTCCATGTGACATATTTACCATTCATAGGTGAAACCGAATTGCCAGGTATCATCAATGATGCAGCCATCGTGTTGTCGGCAAAAGAAATAATTTTACCCATAATTATACATTTAGTGGTTCCAGCCCCTGTTTGCCCGGCCGCATCTACCCTTACAGTATTGGTTTCTTCTATACAAGAACCTTGTGTTCGTGAATTTGTAGGGCTACTTACTTCATCGAAAATAGCCTGAATATCGCTTTTAAATGTGCTGACGGCGTCTTCGTATCGCGCTCGATCAACATTCCTGTTCCAGCCGATAAGCATCCCGACAGCAAACAGCGCCGAAATTGACAACACTAGCAATGTTTCGATTATCGTAAATCCTTTTTTCATCTGCCCTACCTTCATATTACTTCTATTATACCATAAGCTTTTTGTTTTACATCACAAAAATCAAAAAATCTTTCAAAAAATTCATAAAAATCAGCATTAACATACACGCCAAAATCATCGAGGGCCCAAACGGAATTTGCGCACCTCGCTCGATTTTCTTTTTTTGAAAAATTCCAGCTAGAAGGATCGTTGCAATTCCAATTAAATTCGAGAACAGCAAAAGTAGCGCGGCAAAAATTGGCGAGTTTGGAATCAACAAAATCAGCCCAAACGCCAAAATCCAGTCGCCGTCGCCAACCCAAGCACCTCTTGAGACTAAAGTTAGCGCAAGATACAATCCTGGGAAAAACAACATCGAAATGACGAAATTCAACAAGTCAAACTTCTCCCAGCCGATTTCAAAAAAGCCCAGCGCGAAATAAATTACAGCTAAAAAATTAAAAAACCAAAGTGTTTTCGTCGGCAAAAGTGACCATTTGGCGTCATATACAAACATCACGATCAGCGGTATCATCGACACAAACAACACTAGTAGCCTAGCGATTTTCCAGCCAGAAATATCGCTAGAAAAATCAAAGCCAAAGCTCAAAAACAGCGCCACAAAAATCCCAGCCGACAAAATTTCAACCAAAAACTCCAACATGCCGATCGGTGTGTGACATTTTCTGCATTTTCCACGCAAAGCAAGCCACGAAAACACCGGCACGAGATCTCGACCACGCAAAACATAGCCGCAATTTAAGCAATGCGAACGATCGTTTTTGGCACGAACGCCAACCAAGGATTTTAGCCTGCTCCATTCTTTTTGGTCGATTTTTTGGCCGGATTTTTTGTCGGCACTAAGCTGAGAAGCTCTCAGTCGCCAAACTTGAGCAACCGAAAAACTCCCCACCACTGCGCCGACCAAGCCAGAAAATATCGCAAAAAACACCAACATTTTCCGCCTTAAACGCCGTTAACCAATCCGTAAATCGGCATCAAAATAGCACCAATCATACCACCAGCAACCACGGCCATCACGGCCATCAGAATCGGTTCAATCAATGTCGAAATCGCCTTGATCTGTTCGTCGAGTTCGTCCTCATAGACCTGAGCGGTTTTTCCGAGCATTTCGTCGATTTTACCAGATTGTTCACCGATCGAAATCATTTGTGGAACCAAAGGCAAAATATAATCTTTATCTTTGAGCGAATCCGAAAGATTTTTACCGCCAGCAACCAGCTTGTTGGCTTCGTCGATCTTATCTTGAATCACAACATTGTTAACCGCGTCGCCAGTTATCGTGAGCATGTCGTTCATCGAAACGCCTGTCGAAAGTAACAACTGACCAGTTCGACAAAATCGTGCCATGTAAAGTTTACGGAAAAGCGGACTAAATAGTGGAACATTTAGCTTGAAGTTAGCAGCAAAGCGAATTCCGCTGGCAGTTTTGAGCCACTGACGGAAAAACCAACCAGCCACGCCCAAAATAATGAACACCAGCCACCAAAAACTCGACAAGAAATTCGCAACGCTCACCATGATTTGCGTCATGAGCGGCAGGTCTTTCTTGAGGTCTTGATAGAGGTTTTCAACCTGAGGCACAACTGTAAACATCATGAACGCCATCACCATACCGATAACCACCAAAACGATCAAAGGATATGTCATTGCACCACGAATTTTACTCATCATTGCAGCGTCTTTTTCTTGCTGGGCGGCAATTCGGCGAAGCGATTCGTCCAAGGTTCCCGAAAGTTCACCGGCCGCAATCAGCGACAAGTAAACCTTATCAAACACGCCTTCATGCTTAGAAAACGAGTCCGACAACGAAGAACCACCTTCAACCCTACTCAAAATATCTTCGATGACGCCTCGCATTTTTTTGTTTTCGGTTTGCTCAGCCACTGTGCGAAGACCTTGCGCAAGAGGCAATCCAGCACCAACAAGCGTCGAAAACTGACGAGTGAAGACAATTTTATCTTTTGCGGAAATTCGTCCAGAAATCTTACTCAAAAAACCGCCTTCATCAACCTCTTTGATATCTTTCACTGGAATAAATCCGTTGTCAAGGAGTGCGCGGCCAGCCATGCGCAAACTTTCGGCTTGAATTTCGCCCTTTTCGATCTTGCCAGTGCTCTTGTCGCGAGCTTCGTAAGAATATTTCTTCATATTAACCTCTCATTAACCTTTCAAATTCTGCTAAATCGACTGCATATTCGCGCGCATTATCATAAGTAACTACGCCAGCTTGAACAAGTTTCACCAAAGTTCGGTCCATTGTTTGCATTCCCTGATCTGCACCAGTTTGAATTACAGCGTCGAGCTGGTGGGATTTTCCTTCGCGAATGATATTTCGAACGGCTGGATTCGCCACCAAAACTTCAGCCGCCACCACACGACCACCACCAATTGCTGGAATAAGTCGTTGCGCACAAATTCCTTGAAGAATATTTGCTAGCTGCGAACGAATCTGGGGTTGCTGGTGCGGCGGAAACACGTCAATCATACGGTCGATAGATTGCGCCGCCGAGTTAGTGTGAAGTGTCGCAAAAACCAAGTGTCCAGTTTCGGCAATCGTAATCGCCGCCGAGATCGTTTCGAGGTCGCGCATCTCACCAATCAGAACGACATCTGGGTCTTGACGAAGCGCCGAACGAAGCGCCGCACTAAACGAGTAAGTGTCATAATGAACTTCACGCTGAACAATCGCCGAGCGTTTTGATTTGTGCGTAAATTCGATTGGATCTTCGATGGTAATGATATGTTTGTCTTTTTCGGTGTTGATTTTGTCAATCAAAGCCGCCAAAGTTGTTGATTTACCAGAGCCTGTTGGACCAGTCACCAAAACCAAACCGCGCGGATAATCCGCAAAAGTCTGAATAACTGGCGGCATTCCAAGCTCGGTGACAGTTTTGATGTTGTTTGGAATTAAGCGAAGTGAAGCCGCCAAGTTTCCACGTTCGTGAAAAGCGTTCACACGAAAACGTCCAAGATCGCCAAAAGCAAATGAAAAGTCGAATTCTTTGTCTTTCATCAAAATTCGCTGCTGATCTTCATCCAAAATCGCAAAAATTAAGCGCTCAACTTGCTCGGCGTTCAAATTCGAGTAGCCCGCAAAAGGCACTAATGAACCATCGAGTCGCATCATTGGTGGCAAACCAACCTGAATATGAAGGTCGCTGGCGTTTTTGCGCACGACTTCTTCTAACAAAATTTCTATTCTTATTTCTTGATTCATTTTTCCTCCCTTTATGCGGTGTCGGCCGCAACTCGATTTACTTCTTCAATTGTTGTTATACCTGTCAGAGCTTTTAGATATCCGTCTTGACGCATCGTGATCATACCTTCAGACATCGCCACTTTTTGAACTTCGCTGGCCGGCGCTCGCTTGATGATCAGTTGCTGAATAGCTTCCGTCACATCCATCACTTCATAAATACCAGCTCGCCCCTGATATCCGCCTGGTGTCTGCGGCGTATCCCGACCTTTCACCAGAGTATATGATTTTTGATTAGCAAGTGGTAGGTTTTTGTAGCCCAAGTCTGAAGAAACTTTTTCGACCTCTTCTGGCGTTTTTGGTAGAAGATGACCAACGGTTTCGATAATGCTTTGTGTTTCCATCGGCGAAGATTGATAAAGATTTCGCTTTGACGCAACACGACGTACAAGTCGCTGACCAATGATCGTGTTCACGGTTGAAGCGATCAAAAACGGCTCAATCCCCATATCAATCAAACGTGGCAAAATTCCGGCCGCCGAGTTGGTGTGAAGTGTTGAGAACACCAAGTGCCCCGTAAGTGCCGCCTGAACCGCCAAGTTGGCAGTTTCGCCGTCACGAATTTCTCCGACCATCACAGCATCTGGGTCAAGACGCAAAATCGAGCGCAAACCAGCCGCAAAAGTTAAACCAACATCAGCATTCACCTGAATCTGATTGACGCCGTCCATTTTATATTCGACAGGATCTTCGAGTGTAATAATATTGATGCTTTCATCCTTGATTTCTTTGATCAAAGCGTAAAGCGAGGTTGACTTACCCGAACCTGTTGGACCAGAAGTAAGAATCATACCGTTTGGTGCTTTGATACCCTTTCGGATAGTTCGAAGCGCGCGTCCAGCGTAGCCCATTTGCTCAAGATCGAAAGTATTTCCAGATTTGTCCAGCAAACGAATCACCACCTGCTCGCCCCAAATAACCGGCGAAATCGCAATACGAAGGTCGACTTCTTTGTCGCCAACCGCCACTGCAAACTGACCGTCTTGCGGCACGCGGTGTTCGTCGATTTTTAGATTCGAGAGAATTTTGATACGCGAAACCAACGCTGGCTCAATGGTTTTTGGCAGATTCATCACTTCGCGAAGCACGCCGTCGATTCGACAGCGAATTTTTAGCGATTTTTCGAGCGGTTCAATATGGATGTCGGATGCCTTAGCACGGACAGCGTATTCCAAAATTGTGTTAAGAGCCTTCGAAATAGGCGAATCCTGAACAATCGTTTGAACGTTTCGCTTGGCTTGCTCGGCAGCAGTTTCTTGCGCGTCGATATTCGAAGCGATCGCATCAACATCCGAAAGGTCAGTTTTATACTGATCCAAAATATGCTTGATCGAATCTTGGCTCGCCATGAAGATTTTTAGCGGCCGCTGAACCAAAGTCGTCAAATAGTCGATCGCCTGAATGTTGGTAGCATCAAGCATCGCCACGGCCAACCTGTTTTGAATTTCGGCAATCGGCACAGCCATGTTTCGTTCAGCAATATCAACAGGTATTAAATTCAAGATTTCCTGCGGAATGTTTGTGTTTTCAAGATTAACGTAAGGAACGCCAGAAACATGCGAAATAGCATGAACTAAAATCTCACTATCAAGAATATTGTTCTCGACCATATAGGCAATAAGCGACTGGCCGGCTTCACCAGATTCTTTGATAGCAGAATCAACAACTTCAGTGCGAACAAGCCCCTCTTCTACGAGGAGCTTGGCTAGTTTATTCTGAATGTCGTTAGTTATTAAAGCCATTTCACCTTATTTAGATTAGTATTGTTCGCCGTTTTTGTCGATCACAATTTGAACTGTTGGGTTGATCGCTTTTTCGTTAAAAATATCTTTGCTTGGCGCGACATATTCGCTAGAAATCGCCTCCATAGTTTCGACGGTTCGAGTCTTTTGCGAAGGGTCACCAAGAAGAGTCTGCATCAAAAAGTATGAAATCAACACACTCACACCCGCAATTAGCACAATCATCGCGATATCAGTTTTTTTCATTATTGCGTTCCTCCTTGTGTTGAGCTTGAAGAAGTGGTTGATTTTTTGGTTTCATCAGATTTTACAGTAGTCGAAATCAATGAAAGACTATCTATCGGCAAGTAGTAAGCTACACCCGAGATATTCAAACTGATCGATTCTTTGCCTCTTTCGAACTTGAATGATTCAACCTTGAATGTTCGGATAGATCGTTCCATGCGCAACAAGACTTCATTGAGAACTTCTGCACTGCTTGAAGTTACGTTAAACGAGAATTTAACGGTTTTTAGTTTTTCCGACAGAGCTTCAGCACTTTGTGGGTCGTTAGGGTTTGTCGTTGTTGAGCTTGAAGTTGTTGAAGTACCAGTAGAAGCTGTTGAACCGTCCGCAGTTTCGACAACTGGTTCAACTGTCATTGATTCAACGGTAAGGTTGTCGATTTTTAGGATTTTTTCACTCAAGCTGGCTGCAACCGCCGTAGCGTTAGCATCTGATGGCAAAGCATCAAGGATAACTCGCAAGGCGTTGTCTTCGTCGCTAGCACGAGAAGCTAGAAGGTTCTGATCTGTTTGAAGGCCTTTGATTTTAACTTTTAGGCCGTTACTTCCTTCAATACTTTCTGTGCTTGTTTTGATATTATTGAGCGTTTCGTCTTGTTTGGAGATAACTTTAGCGTTAAAATTGATATCTTGAATCAAGAAACTCATTCCAACAACCGCCGCACCAGCCACAACTGAAGCTAGCGCAACCGCGCCAAACATCATTCGGTTGGCCTTAGCGATGGCGTTGTATTTTTTGATCGCTACGTCTTTTTGATCATTACTCATTAGTTGGTTCCCCCTTCTGAATTACTTTCAGCAGAAAAGATATCGTCTGGAATTTTGGTTCTCGAGTCTGTTACGTCTTTTCGAGACGGCGATTTAACTACGAAACCTTTGGTCGAGAATTTCAAAGCAGCCGAGTTTAGCACAAACGAAACTTTGAATCGTGTTGTCTTCGCGCCATCTTCGTTTTCACCATAAGATTGCTCCAGAACATTAACAACTTTATTTTCAGCCAAGTCGCCAACCTGACATTTATCATTTGTAGCCGTACCGTCAGCATTGATTGAGCAAGTTCCGTCATCTTCACGATAAGCGATAAGTGTTTCGGCGATGGTTTTCTGGAATCCTTCAAGCGCGGCAAAACCGTTCGGCACAGTAGCGCCAGTTTGGCCTTCGATAGTTATAGTTCGGGTAGCTTCATCGTAGCCAACACCAGAAAATTCAACCGCATTATCGCCTTCTGTCTTGATTGCCGTCAAAACCTGAATAAGCAATCGCGAGAAGTTTGGTGATGCATTTCGGATTTTGCTTATTTCGCTAAGCTGACTTTGCAAAATGATAACTTGATCGATGTCAGAAATTTGCGTAAGTTTGGTGAATTCAGTTTTGATTTCTTTGTCTTTGTTGTCCATTAGTAGATTTTGGCCGCCAATAAACAAAAAAGTCAAAACTACCGCCGCGGCAGCAATACCAGTCACGACAATTGACGCAAAAATCACCAAGTTTCTCATAGCTTGTGCGCGCAAAAGGTCGCGTTTTACATCTGGAATGAGGTTAATTTGAATCATTATTTTGCGCTCCTTTCTGCCAAGCCCACAGCCACCGCAAATTCATTGCCATTTGTAGCGATGAATTGTTGATATTTCGCTGGAACGTTTACGTATTGGAAAGGATTTCCTGATTTTGTCTGAATGCCAGTTTTTGAAGCGATATATTCGTTAAGCTGTGGAATAATTCCCGCGTAGCCCGCCACTGTAATCTGCGAAACTGGCGCGTCTGGGTATTTTGTCGAGAAGAATTTGATAGATTTCGAGATTTCTTGAGCGAAGTTTTCAAGCGTCACTTCAATAGCTCGAAAAACCTGCGCATCCAATTTGTCTTGCGCTAGACCAAATTTTAGGATAAATTGTCGAGCTTGGTCTTCTTTAATGTTGAGGTTTTGAACAGCCGATTTTACCAAAGTTCCAAGTCCAACTGGAATTGTGCGCACCAAACGAGGCGCATTATTGTAAAGCATTGACAAATCAGCGGAATTTTCGCCGAAATCAATAATTAGTTGTCCACCTTGATAGTTCGAAGCGAGCGAGCGCGACATCGAGATCGAATCTGGCTCAGCCGCAATCACGTTCAGGCCAAGATTTTCGATAAATTCGAGCTTACCTTCACTGTAATTCTTGGCTGTGCTGGCAATTAAAACTTCCTGCGAATCAGGTTTCGTCAAAGATTCACCAAGCAAAACCCAGTCAACCTTAGCGTCATCAATCGCCATCGGAATATGTTGATCGAGCTGATACTCCATTGTTCGTTTAAGTTCTTTGATATCTTGAGTCGGAACATCAATAACCGTTGTAAATGTTTTCTGAGACGACAAACTAATCGCGACATTTTTGGCTTTAATATCACTCTGCCCGATCATTGTAGTGATAACTTCACCAAGCTTTCGTCGGCTTTCTTCCGACTCGCTAACAACGAGCTGCGGATCCACCGAAACATAACCCAAGCCAACCAAATTCCACGAGTTTTCACCCGTTTTTGAAAGTTGAATAGCACGGATTGCGTTCGTGCCGATGTCTAATGAAAAGAATTCGCCCACACTTTTAATATTAATCATGCCCTTATTTTACCATAAACACAATACAAAAATCAAGCATTTTGGGCATTTTCTCGGAATATAAATTTTGGTATTTTTTATTTGCTGTTTTGAGAATCAAACGGCGCACTTTCGCAAGATTTTCATATTTATATTTTAGTGCTTTTATGCTAAAATTAAAAGAGATTTTAAACAAGGAGAAATATGAGTTTAAGTATTGGAATTGTGGGGCTGCCGAACGTCGGAAAATCGACGCTTTTTAATGCGCTCACCAACAACGACATTCTGGCTGCCAATTACCCTTTTGCCACGATCGAACCAAACACTGGAATCGTGCCCGTACCAGATAAACGCCTGAATAAACTTGCCGAAATTTACGGCTCGCAAAAAATCATTCCAGCAACCGTGACATTTGTTGATATTGCTGGACTTGTTGCTGGCGCCAGTAAAGGCGAAGGCCTGGGGAATAAATTCCTCGCCAACATCCGCCAATGCGACGCGATCGTTCATATCGTGCGTGCTTTTGAAAACAACGACATTGTTCACGTCGCAAACGAAATCAACCCAAAAAATGACATCGAAGTTATCAACACCGAATTGATTTTGGCTGATCTTCAAACCATCGAAAATCGCTTGCCGAGAGTTCAAAAAGAAGCCAAAGCCGATCCCAAAAAGCGAGGCGTCGCCGAATATTTGAATAAATTAGTTGAACAACTTCAAGCTGGAAATCCGCTCTATACTATCGAGGATTTGGACATCGAGGTAATTTCTGACCTTCATCTTTTGACGGCAAAACCAGTGATTTATGCTTTCAATGTCGACGAAGAAACTTTAACAAACGATGCCAAAAAACAAGAATTGTCAGAGTTAGTTCTGCCTGCGCGTTCGATTTTCGTGTCCGCAAAACTGGAAGAAGAGCTCAAAGGTCTTGACGAGGAAGACGCGAAAGAGCTTCTCGAAAGCTACGGTGTTGAAGAAACTGGACTCAACCAAATGATCCACGCCGCTTACGACACGCTCGGCCTTCAAAGCTATATGACCGCCGGACCAAAAGAAGTTCACGCTTGGACAATCCGAAAAGGCTGGACGGCACCACAGGCTGCGGGTGTAATTCACACAGATTTTGAACGTGGATTTATCGCCGCTCAAATTGTGAATTTTAACGACTTAGTTGAAGCCGGTAGCGAGCAAGCCGCAAAGCAAGCCGGAAAAATCCGCACCGAAGGCAAAGACTACGTTATGTCTCCAGATGATGTCGTCGAATTCCGATTTAATGTTTAACTAAATCAGCAAAATAAAACTCCCCTCTTTCACAGAAGGGAGTTTTAAATTTAATTAGAATTTTTCTTTCGGAACAAACATTTTGATATCTTCGATCAGTTTGTCCATTTGTGCTTCGTCAAGCGATAATTCTGCGCTATTGACGACAGTTTGATTTTTGCCGTTCAGCGCTTTTTGTTCGGCGATAATTTGTCCATCCCCTTCGGTTCGGGCTTTCAAAATTCGCACCACGCAGACATTTTGCGCCTTGGTTTTGATGTTGTTTTCATTCAAAAATTCAATAAATGAGCGATCGACTTTTTTGTCGGAAATTCGTTTTTTGATTTCACCAAACAAATCATAGTCTAACGTTGCTCGATACTTCAAATCGCGATACTCTTTCTTAGCTTTCGTTCGTTCGCCAACAGCGAGTGTGTGTGCAAAATACGCTCCACCAACCGTTCCAACAACAGAAATCCAGAACGAAATCATGCTTACGACTTCGTTGTCGATATCAACGGAACTACTGCGACGTGATGTAATCTGGATTTTTGTCTTTTTATATACGAGGTCCAAATATTTTGAAAACGACAAAGCTTCGTCAACTTCTTTCTTTTCATCTTCCGTCAATTCAGAAATCGACACATTCGCATATTCCAAAGCGCCGCTCTTCCAGTAATTATAATCAATATAAGTAACTGCAAAAAATGAAACAAGTCCACCGACAAGCGCAATCCACAAGTAGAGTTTCTTGAACGGAAGGTTAAATATTCTCCTTCCAAGATACAAGCCCGAAACGGCCAAAGCTCCAACCAAGGCAGCACCTATTGGAAAAATTATAAAAAATGAGAAAAGCTGAATGGAAGTGTTCCATGTAGAGTTCAAAAATCCTACATGGTATAAAAATCATACATCCTCCGTAAATTTATATTTTCAAGTTAATTATACATCACATCAAGCTATAGATCAATAAAAAGTTGTATAATTATTTTATACAACTCAAAAGGTAGAATCGCTCTTGATTTCCCTTAGCGCCTTTTACTTCACTGTCGCGCTTTCGCAATATTACTAGCTTATTATTGCGGGACCACGCTTCAAAATCTTGAAGAATCTGCCTGCGATAAGAGTTATTTTTCACGACGCCGCCAACAGTTCCACCTTTACCTGCTTCAAACTGTGGCTTCACCATCGCGACTATTTTCGCTGTTGGAGCAATTTTAACAACGCTTGGCAAAATCTCTCTCAACGAAATAAAACTCACATCAATCACAACTGTATCAATTTTTTGTTCAGTACGAAAATCTCGAATATCTGTTTTTTCATGAAGTTCGACTCTTTCGTCTATGCGCAATTTTGGGTGAAGCTGATCAGTTCCAACATCGACAGCAATAACTTTCGAAGCTCCGTTTCGCAAAGCAAAATCAGTAAAGCCGCCTGTGCTAGAACCAACATCCAAAACTACTTTGTTTTTAAAATTCAACCCCAAAATTTTAGACACACTCTCCAATTTCATGCCGGCGCGAGAAACGTATTGATTCTCCTGAAGGATTTTTATTTCAGCATCTTCTCGCACAAAAAACCCTGGCTTGGATTGCTTCACCCCACCAACTAAAACCTTACCAAGACGAATATAGTTCTCCGCCTGCGAACGAGTTTCCACCAGCTTTTTCTTCACCAAAAGATTATCTAATCTTATTTTCATTCTTACATTATATCACGGATACATGAATGCTTCCAGCTCTCGCGTAATCTGCGCGATTGTCGCATAGCCGCCGGAGCCTTTTGTCATTATCGCTACAACATATGTTCCGCGCGGATGTTCAACAATTCCAGTATCATGAACATAGTCCCACAAAAAGCCAACCTTATCAAAAACTCGACCCTTCGTACCTTTCGGAATTCCATACGGATATTTCTGAATATCCATAAAATGTAAAAGTATATCTCTGTTATTTCCAGAAGCTAAACGCCCGCTATAAATTCCTTCAACTGTATTACGCAAATCCAACGCCGAAGTACGCGCTGCGTCAGAAGCCATAAAAGTTGTGGTACCGCTAATTCCAAGTCCATGAATAAAATTATTCAAGTTTTGGCGACCAAACATCCGAATCCACTCTTCTGCGCATCTATTTGTCGAAACAACAATCATCTGATAAAAGCAGTCTTTTGTGGTTGTACCTAAAATATTAGATTCCCAGTTTATATTACCTTTGTTCATTTCGTCGAAAAGCTTTAGCGCAACATACAATTTGTAGGTTGAGGCCGACGGTGTAGATTCTTTTTCTCGATAGTTAGCCTCCCAACCAGCACCGTTCAGCTGCTTCAAACTTATTCGAACATTATAGCGCGAACCAATCTCATTAACTTTCGCTTGAAGCCCTTCCTGAGTGTTGGTGTATGAGTAATTTTTTTGTTCAGTCGGCTCAACCGGCTCAAATTCTAAAATAAATTCTGGATAAAAAATTTCTTCGTTTAGGTATTTCTCTAAATCCGCTTTCATTTTCTGGAACGAAATCCGAGATCCAACCTTACCCGTTTCGCGAGAAACTTCTCGGCCATCAACAATATTTACTACTGTTTTTACAGCTGGAATTTCCAGTTCGCCGTTTATTGAATCTATGTATTTTTTGAAATTTTCATCGTTTACCACTAGCTCAATACTATTTTCGGACTCTTTGAACGATATCCACGAAGCTACTTGATCTTTGGTTGGTGTATAAATTTTGTATTCATGGATGAAAATAGCTTTTCTGCTTAATAATTTTTCAGCCAAGTTTTTTACTGCTGTATAATCACTACCTTGACGCGATGCTTTAAGAAGTTTGTGTGTAACCACAACATAGTTCTCTTTATTCACAGTCTTTTGCTGGCTCAATAAGCTTGCCCTCAAAGAATCCGCCGAAATTTCAATTCCATCCACTGCATCTTTGACGATAACTTCTCCACTGTTCGAAAGTTCAATCGTGGCGTTTTTCGGAGATTTGTTATGTTTTGCGACATATTCATTTGTGAATTTTTTGAGCTCCAAGTCGCTAAATTTAATTTTCATCCGACCAAATTCTCCACTCCTAAACAAAGAAAACGGAGTTAATCTCTCCAAAAAAGAATATTCAAAAAATCTCGCCAAAGATTCTTCGCCGTCAATTGTCGCGCCAATCTCGGAAAACGAAAACCGCTCGACCTCCCCGTTCAACCCAAACGCCATCTTGGCTTCGCTCGAAATATTTTGCAATCTCCAGAGAACATCATCCTTCAAAAAAACCCCTACACTATCACCAAATTTATACAGGGGGCGTGACCAATCTTTCGGCCAAAAAATTTGCACAATCACCAAACAAAAAACACCCGCCAGCGGAACAATCCACCAAAGGTGTTTTTTGTTGAATTTTTGACTTTTTTCGGCTTTTTCTTCGGCCAGTTTTCGCCTAAACATAAGCCTATTATACACTAAATTTTTGAAAAAATCTATTTTTGGCGCTCGCGATATTCGCCAGTTGAAGTATCGACAGAGATCACGTCGCCTTCTTTAATGAATGCTGGAACTTTGACAGTGATCCCCGTTTCAAGCTCGGCATCTTTCAAGACGCTCGAAGTCGTATCACCCTTCACTACGTTTTCAGTGTAAGTTACCGCAAGCCAGACGTTTTTTGGCAATTCGATATTGATAACTTTTCCGTCGAAAAATTGAAGACTAAGCTCTTCAGCTTCTTTCAAAAAACCAGCGGCATCGTCAATAATATCTTTTGAAAGCTGAAATTGCTCAAAAGTTTCTGGATCCATAAAGTGAAAATCTTCGCCGTCGTTATAAAGGTACTGAACTTTTTTGTGTGAAACTTCAGCTGGTTCGATCTTGTCTTGACCTTTGAAAGTCTTCGGAAGAAGTGCGCCAGTAATCAAGTTTTTCACTTTAACGCTCACAATACTTCCGCCGCGACCGACAACTTTTTGGTTATATTCGACAACTTTGTATGGCTGGCCATCCATCTGGAAAACCACGCCCTTTTTCAAATCTGTTGGTTGATACATATTTCTCCTTTTTAAATTTATAAAAATCCCCGCTTTCGAAATTTCGAGCGAGGATTTTCTCTGTGATTAAGCGTTCGCAACGAAAGCTAGTAGTGCCAAGTGACGAGCTCGTTTGATAGCAACTGTCAATTGTCGTTGTTGTTTAGCGCTCAAACCAGTTTTTGTAGCTGGCTCGATTTGACCGTAAATGTTTACAAATTTTTGTAGAGTTTTTACATCTCGATAGTCAAAATACGCTGGAATATCTTTTTTAAATCGTTTAGCCATATTTCTCCTTAAATTAGAATGGGATGTCAGATAGATCGATTGGTTCGTCGCTGATATCTTCGACCGTAGGTTCGTTAGTTTGTGGTGCGCTCGAAGTAGAGTTTCGGCTTCCGTCGTTCACAAAGCTAAATTCTTCGACCACTACATCCAAAGCACTTCGGTTTTTGCCAGTGTCTTTATCTTGCCAAGTTCGCTGTTGAAGGCGACCACTCACAAGCAATTGGCGACCTTTTGAAACGTATTTTGTAATAGTTTCGCCAGTTTTACCCCAAGCAGTACAGTTAATAAAGCTGGTTTCTTCTTGGCGTTCGCCTTGCGCGTTATTCCAAGTTCGGCTTACCGCGATTGTAAAACTCGCAACGTTTTGGCCGGTCGTGGTAGTTCGAAGCTCTGGATCAGCCGTCAAGTTTCCCATCAAAATAACTTTATTAAATGCCATATCTTTCTCCCTATTCTTTCGTTATATAAATTATTTTTCTTCTGCTTCTTCGGCAACTTCTGCGCGCTCTTCAGCTTTGACAAGCAAGTATCGCAAAACTTCGTCAGTGATGTTCAAAGTATTGCTGATTTTTGCAGGCGCAGCAGCAGGAAGTTTCACATCCATCGCAACATACACGGCAAAATCTTCACCATTGATTTTGTAAGCAAGTTTCTTCTTGCCCCAGTTGTCTTCTTTGGCGATTTCACCACCGTTGGCAGCCACAAGGCTACGGATTTTTTCAAGCGCTTTTTCGAGGTCGCTTTCAAGATCCGGATGAATAAGAACTGTTAGTTCGTAATCCTTCATTTTTACTCCTTTGGTTAAAGCCTACTCCACCGAGCAAGCTGAGCTAATATTATGTTAAGATTATACCATTTATTGTGGCAAAAATCAATAAAAAATCAAGTCAAGATTCAACTAAATCTTTATAGACTTGATTTTATTGTGATTATTACTATTGAACTTTTTCGAACTTCGCAGTTTTTAGGCTACTCTCGATTTCTTTACCCGCAACAAAGCGAAGATGCGCCGCTTCAATGTCGGAACTCGACAAACTTTTGGCGTCTTTCGCACCCTTGCCTGTTACAGTAACATGAAAATACCCCAAGTCGCCCAAATGAACAGTTTCGCCGTTCTGAACAGCCAGCGCCAACTCTTGCGTCAAAGCCATCAATACGGCTTGCGTGTCAATGTCGCTAACAGTGGTGCTTTTGGCTGAAATTCGTTTAGCCAAGTCTTTGAGCTCAATTTTATTGCTGCTTAACGCTTTGGCATAGTATTTTTTGGGCGCGCTTCTATCTGTCGGATCTGACATCGCCACCGCTTTAAATTTAATTGGCATAAATCTCCTTCGTTTTATCTTTTATAAAATATAATCTACCACTGTTAAGATTTTTTCTAGCTGGGCTAAAAATTATTTCAGCTCTGCTATTTTAAGATCCTAACAGTGATAGAAGTTGTTTTAGCTTTGAGTGACTGTTTTGATTTTGAAGCTGGCAGTTTTTACACTTTCGAGAACATCGCTTTGAACAAATTGAAAGGCTTTAAGTTCTTGCGACTGGCCAGAACCGAGGTTATTTACATAAATTGTATCGTCGGCGATTCGATTACCGCTTGCATCAACCGCCTCGATTTGAATTGAGTAGGTTTTTTCTTGGCTGTTTTTATTCTTGACAGTTACAGGGAGATTTGTGGTTGCTAGTCCGTATTCATCAGTAGTAGCTTGGAACTGACCAAGGGTTACTTCGACGTCGTTTTTCAAGAGCTCTTCTGTCGCTTCGCCGGTTGATGATTTTTTGAGCTGATCGTCAAGCTTCTGGCTGGTTTCTTGTAGCGACTTGCTGGCTTCATTTACCGCTTTAGAATAAATTTGCTGAGTGATTAGCACAACGCCAATTGTCAAGACCGAAAGAATTGCCGCGGCGATTGCCATACCTTTTTTAGCGTCGTTTTTGCGCACTTTGACTAGCGAAACTATCGCAAAGATCAATCCAAGCACGCCAAGAATGAACGCAAAATTATTGATAATCGGTAGAGCCGACAACAACAATCCAATAATAGCAATCACGAAGCCCGCAATCGCTAGCCCTGAGTTTTTATTTTTTACTTCTGTTGATGACATTTTACACCTCTCTTTTTTATAAATATTATGCTCACGGTTTTGTGATACTCTGATTATAGCACCCCCCCCCCTAAAAAGTCAAGGCTATCGCCAAAAATAAAAGCCGGATTTTCACCAGCTTTTGAGTTTTATTCGATTTCGTCGAGGCTATTGATTAGCATCTCTCGTGGTTTTGAGCCGCCCGGACTTGCGCCAACGATTCCGCGCTCTTCCATTTCATCGATCAGCCCTGCGGCGCGACCGTAGCCAATCCGCATTTTTCGTTGAAGAAGTCCAGTTGACATTTTGCGCTGTTCAAGACCAATCCGCACAGCTTCGCGGAAAGTGTCATCCGTACCAGAAGCACCGCCGCCCATGACCACGCCACCAGTCATGTTGCCAATTTGAACAGGCTGACTGATAATTTCGTCATTATAGCGCGGCGGAGATTGTAGCCGCAAGAAATCCATCACGCGGTTGACTTCTTGATCTTCCAAAAACACACCCTGAACGCGATGCGGCTGCGGCATTCCGTTAGCAAAAAACAGCATATCGCCCTGACCGAGCAACTTTTCGGCGCCCCCGCGATCAAGAATCGTTCGCGAGTCGGCGTTTGAAGGGAGCTTAAAGGAGATTCGTGAAGGCACATTACCTTTAATCAAGCCTGTCACCACCGAAACAACCGGTTTTTGGGTCGCCAAAACAAGGTGAATTCCAACCGCGCGGGCTTTTTGCGCGATTCGCACAATCAAACTTTCGGCGTCTTTTGAAGCGACCATCATCAAGTCGGCCAGCTCATCGATCACAATCACAATATACGGCATAACTTCCTCTTTTTCGGATTCATCTGTTTGGTCGTCATTTTTCGACACCGCTTTTACCATTTTGTTGTAGCTTTCGATGTTTCGAATTTTCTTTTCAGCCAAAATCGAATAGCGTCGCTCCATTTCGTTCACCGCCCACTTTAGCGCAGAAACCGTTTTGGTCGGATCTTGAATAACTGGCGTCAACAGATGCGGAATATCTTCATACGGCGCCATCTCAACCTGCTTTGGATCAACCAAAATCAATCTCAATTGAGCTGGCGAATTTCGGCAAAGCAAACTCGTCAAAATCGTGTTCATCATCACAGATTTACCAGAGCCAGTTGTACCAGCAATCAAAAGGTGTGGCATTTTCGCCAAATCAGCAGTGATGGTTTCGCCAGAAATATCTTTTCCGACCGCAAAAGTCAAAGGCTTGGCGTCGGATTTCCACTTTTTCGACTCGATAATATTCGCTAAGCGAACCGTCGCGGCTTTTTTGTTCGGAACTTCGATACCAACCACACTCTTGCCTGGAACTGGCGCTTCAACACGAACCGTTTCGGCGGCCAAAGCACTTTTTAGGTTATCTTCAAAACCAACAAACTGTTTTAACTTGACGCCACGCGGCGGGCGCAAAGTGTATTGAGTAATTCGCGGGCCAACATTCGCCGCCTCCATTTCAACATCGATATCAAACTCGGCAAAAGTTTCTTTAATAATCCGCGCGTTGCCTTCTATATCGCCAGCGTCGGCCGGACTTTGGTCGCGGCTCAAAAGCTCAGCGCTCGGTAATTCCCAGTTTGAATCATCCACCACGGGCTCGCTTTTGGTAGCTTCAAGCTTTTCTTCTCGCTGACGAATCTTGAACTCTCGCTTCTTCTCTTTCGCCAAAGCCTTTTTGCTCGCGACGCTTTCACTCGGATCGACGACTTCAACACCTTTGTTTAGCTGAATGCCCAGTTCTTCACTCTTGGAAGTTTCGGCAAGTTTTTCAAGAGTTTTGCTGTTCTTTTTCTTTTCGTTTGAAAAATCATCAGTTTTAATCAACTCGCCAATCTTACGAATCACATCAATTGGCATAATTCCAAATACCGAAAAAGTCGCAATCGAAATGGTCAAAAGATAAACAATTCCCGCCACAACCGAATTGAAAATTTGAAGTGTAAAACTATTCAAAAACGAGCCCGTCATGCCACCAAAAGAAATGTTGGCGCGACCCTTAAATAAACCAAAAAATCCAGAAATCAACAATAAAATAAACACCAAAACAATCGCTTTAACCGTCGGAAATTTATTTTCTTCGTGGCGAAAAATTTCCACGCTAATAAAAATCAACACAAACGGCAAAAAATAAGTTGCGCCGCCCATAAAAGTGATTAGGCTGAGGTGAGTTTCAACCAGAATTTTTCCGCCATAGCCAAACCAGCCCAAAATCAAAAAGAAACTAAAAAAGCCAATCAAAACCGCACCAACTTGCGACCAAAAGCCGGCAGGAAGTGTTGATTTTTTGGGCGCAGGAGCCGCCCGTCGAGTTCGTCGTGTAGTTTTTTTAGCCATAATTACTTTAATTTTAGCACAAAAAACAGATTATTTCAAATTTTCCGCGCTGATTTTTGTGGCGATTTCTAGCAATAAGCCTTCGACGGCCGCCCAAACATCGACCGACGAATTTTTGAGTTTTTCATCTGTTTTGGCGAATTTTTCAGCGATTTGTTTGAGTTCTTCTTGCGAAAAGCCACTCGCAAAATTCTCCATTTTGCCAAGCGCCCAAGCGTTCGCGCCGATTTCTTTGGCGATTTCTGTCGTGGTTTTGCCGGCGCTTTTGCCGAGTTTTAGCGCCACAAGATTAAAAAATTGGCTCGAAATCAGCCCAAAAAACAGATAACCACCATCCGTACCTTCGGAAATTTTCAGCTTCGAAATTTGCGAAATCACCGCCTCAAAATTGCCTCGAAGCGCCGTTTCGAAAACTTCGAAAGAGTTGCTTTCAACATTTTGCGGGATAAATTCGCGGATTTTTTCTTCCGAAATCTCACCCAAAAGCGCCAACCGCTCGACCGCGTTTCGCACCGCCCACTCGTTCACACCAACCCAAGAAATCAAGAAATTCGCCAATTTCAAATCGAGCGATAAGTCTTGTTTTTTGGCAAAAGTTCGAGCAAATTCAGCCAAAGTTTTCGCGTCTTTGGCGGTCAGATTCTTGAACTCGCGCGCGTCGGCAACCTTGGAAATATTTTTATAAAAAGAACTTCGCTTGTCGATTTTTTCTTCGACCAAGCAAAAATAAACATCGCTGGAAATCCGCGCTAAAATCGCTTCAAGCTCACTCCAAATTTCGGATTTTTCGCTCAAATTTTTGGCGATCACAAAACGTTTTTCGGCAAACAAACTCACGCCACAAATCGCCGAAATAAAATCATCTTTACTGAGCGAATCGACATTCAAATTCTCAATTTCGAAATTCGATTTTTCGGCTTGCTGTTTTAATTTCGCGAGTTCGACAGATTTTTCGTAAGAATTTTCGCCGAAGAGAATGATGATTTTTCCGCCGAGCATTATTTTTCACCTCTGTTAATTTGACATCGCGGACAAAAATGCGTGCCACGCCCGCCAACTTTGATTTTCAGAATTTGCTCGCCACAACGCTGGCAAGGCGTATTTTCTTTGCGAAAAACCGCGGCGTAATCGAGATAATTTCCGCGAGAACCGTCGGCCTTGACATAATTTCGGTCGGTCGAACCGCCCTTTTCGATCGAAGTTTTCATCACAAATCGAATTGCTTCGTAGAGATTCGCAAAATCCTCGCGAGAAAGATTTTTGACGCGAGTTTCAGGATGAATTTTCGCCCGCCACAAAGCCTCGTCGGCGTAAATGTTGCCCACGCCGGCGATCACGGTTTGGTCGAGAATTGTCGGCTTGATCATCGAATTTTTCTTGCGGTCAAATCTTGGCAAAAAATCCTCAAAAGTAAAATCATCTTCAAGCGGCTCTGGCCCAACTTTTTGGAAGAACAGCAAACTCTGGACTTCGGCGCTCGGCAAAAGCTTTAGCCAGCCAAATTTTCGCTGATCGTTAAAGAAAAGCTTCGAGCCGTCTTCGAAAACAATCTCCACCCGTGTCGATTTATTCGGCAAAGCCGCCAAAAAATCATCATTCGGATGCCCCGCACCCCAGTTTTCTTCACCACGATAAACAAACTGACCTGTCATTTTCAAGTGACCAACCAGTGCCCAACCGTTATCAAGTTCGACAATAATCGCTTTGGCGCGACGGCGAACTTGCTGGATTTTGGCGCCGATCAAAAATTCCTGAACCTCCAGCTCGGAATTCGGAAAACTCTTCGGCCAATTGTGCGAAACTTTGGCGACTTTCTTCTTCAAAATCAGCCGATTCAAGCCTCGCACAACAGTTTCAACTTCTGGTAGTTCTGGCATTAAAATTTCTCCATTTCTTTTTCAAACTCTTCAAAATCAGCATAAACAATCCCGCACATTCCCAGCTTTTCAGCTGCGAGAACATTTTCTGGCAAGTCATCAACAAAAATGCAATTTTCTGGATTTTCGCCGAGCCGCTCGCACGCAATTTCAAAAATCCGCGCGTCGGGCTTGCCCACACCTTCGTTCCCCGAAAGCACCACTTCGTCGAAAAGTTCAGCCTGCTCTTCCTTGCTGAAAAACTGATCGAAAGAATATTGTGCGACATTAGACAAAACGGCGATTTTCGAACCATTCTGCTTTTTTTCGCGGATAAAATTCAGTAATTGCTCGTTCGAAATCCAGCGATTTTCGAAGATTTCTGACATATTCGAAAATTCTCGTTGTCGAACAACGAGAACTCCGAAACAATCAAAAATCAAGGTTTTCATCTATAAATCAGAAATTCCTAAATCATTTACGATTTTTTTGTTGTCAGGAATTTGCGAAATAAACAGATTTTGAAGCTGTTTGGCGTTGGCATTTAGCGAGCCAGGTGAGCCTTTACATGTAGAAGTCCACAAGTGTTTGACGACTTGACCGTCTTTGATGATCGCAAAATCATAAGTGTGGCCAACCGCGCAAACTCCACGCAAATCGTCAGCGTCGCCCTCGAGCGAACTTCCTTTCATCATGTTGGCTTTGTTGAGCGCATAAACGAATTCTTCGTAAGCGACGTTTGAGTTTTCGTAATTAACTTGCTGGATGATTTCCGAAGAATAACCCTTGAAAGTTTTGAGTGAACGACCAGTTGGCGAAACCTCAACCGTGTAGCTTCGCGCGTCTTCCTTGGCGACAATTGGCCCGCGCACGGTCATCTTGACGCTACGTCCGGCTTCGACTTTTAATAAGTCGGCGACGCTGGTGTCTTGTTGAGCGGTCTGTGAAGAATTTCCAGATTCAGTCGCGCCAAACATCGCTCGGCCAAGATTCACAATCAAAATTATTGACAGAATCGCAATCGCAACGATCAGCAAAATTGGCGCAATTCGTATGATTTTTTCTTTCATTTTGTTCTCCTTTTAGTCCAAATATTCGTGTAGTTTTTTCGAGTCTTTATGCTTGCGAAGTTTCATCAAGGCTTTGGCTTCAATCTGGCGGATTCGTTCGCGCGTTACGGCAAATTCGAGACCGACTTCTTCGAGAGTGTGCGATTTTGTGCCATTCAAGCCAAAACGCATTTCGAGGATTTTTCGTTCACGATCGGACAAACTTGACAAAATTTCACGAACTTGCTCCTTCAATAACTGGCCAGAAGCTGATTCTTCGGGGCTGGCGGTGTCTTCGTCCTCGATGAAATCACCGAGCGTCGAATCTTCACCATCCTCGCCATCGCGCCCAATTCCAGCATCCAAAGAAGTGATATCTTGCTTGATCTTCAAAATATATTCGATTTTGTCGGCGTCCATATCCATTTCTTTGGCGAGTTCCTCGTTGGTTGGCTCGCGGTTGAGTTCTTGCGTCATTTTGCGCTGAGTTCGCATCAATTTATTGATTGTTTCAACCATATGAACAGGAATTCGAATCGTTCGCGCCTGATCAGCAATCGCGCGCGTAATCGCTTGGCGAATCCACCAAGTTGCGTAAGTCGAAAACTTAAAACCTTTTTCTGGGTCGAATTTATCAACCGCACGAAGCAAGCCAGTGTTTCCCTCCTGAATCAAATCCAGCAATTCCAAACCGCGACCACTGTATCGTTTCGCAATCGAAACAACCAAACGCATGTTAGCTTCGGCCATTTTGTCTTTAGCTTTTCGGTCGCCTTCCATCGCGCGCTTGGCGAGTTCGGCTTCTTCTTCATTCGAAAGAAGCGGAATTTTACCGATCTCGCGCAAATACATTCTCACGCTATCATCAGAAATATCGTCGGTGTAATTTCCCGTCAAAATATCTTCGTCCGAAAAGTCTTCCTCTTCTTCGCTCTCCAAATCTCGCAGATCCGGCTCGTCCAAATCATGAATTCCCAGCGTCGCATCCACAATGCCGTCTTCGTTCAAAATTTCATCTGGTAGCGTTCTATCTTTTGCCACTATTTAACTCCTTGTTTAGCTTTATAATTTCCGTTAAAATTTCCATTTTCGCGCTTTCGTCGCCAGCAAGCTCGGCGTCTTCGAGTTTTGAATCCAGAATTTCTTTTTGTTCTAAAAGTTTTTGAGTTTTTACCTTGTCCACCAAACGCGTCATTTCTGTCGTGGCGCTTTCCGCGATCCCACCGTAGCGTTCATCTGCTTTCAATAGAAGAATTTTAACATAATTTTCATAATTTTTCAACTTTTCGCGCTGATTTTTTTGAAGAATTTCGAAAATCTGGTTACGCTGTTCTCCATGAAGTGGATTTTCTGGCAGAACTTTGAGCTTTTCGGCGAGCTTTTCTTCGATAATCGCGATCGCCAGCAAATCGTCTTCATACAAAAATTCGTCTTTTTTGACCTCTGTTTTTTCAGTTTTGATGCGCTTTTTTGGCTTGGGATTTTGCGGCGAATCAGAGAATTTTGCGAGCAAAGCTTCTTTAGAGCTGCCAATTCGGCGCGAAACTTCCTCGATATAAAATTCCTTTTCGACCGGATCGCTCAAATTCTCGACCAATTTCAGCGCAATCGTCGAAAACTGTCGCTTTCCGCTAGCGGACGAAATATCAAGCCGTTTTTCATATTGATCAAGCACCCACTCCACTGCCGGCTGAGGTTTTTCAATCGATTTTCGCCAAAGCCCAACATCAATTTGAATCAGTTCGTCAGGATCTTTAGCTTCGCCGCCAGATTGATCGAGCGAAACGATCGAAAGCTCAACGCCAGTTTCTTGGCTTAAAGCAATCGCGCGCTCGGTCGCGTTGACGCCAGCTTGATCCGCATCAAAACAGAGACGAATGTCGTTCGAAAATCGCGAAATCGTCTTCAAATGTCGCGCCGTAATCGCCGTGCCAGCCGTCGCAACAACATTTTTCACGCCAGCTTGATGGCTCGAAATCACGTCCATATTACCTTCAACCACCACCGCAAAGCCGGCTTTTCGAATTTCATTTTTTGCCTGCGAAAGCCCAAAAACATTGTTCGATTTATCATAAAGAAGCGTTTGTGGCGTATTGAGATATTTTGGCATATTTTGGTCGTCTAAAACTCGCCCCGTAAAACCAACCGGCGCACCGCTCAAATCTTGAAGCGAAATCACCATTCGATCACGAAAAATATCTCCGTCATACTGATTTGTCATGCCAGCGTCCTTGATGTCAGCCAGTTTGAAACCCTTTTTCAGCAAAAAATCCACCAGCGTGCGTTGGCCTTTTGGCGCGTAGCCGATTTTGAATTCTTGAACAATTTCTTTGCTGAGTTTGCGCTTTTTGAAAACGTATTCCAGCGCCACCTTGTCGCGAACCAAAAAATGCTGATAAAAATTCGCCGACACACGCAAAATTTCATAAAGCCGTTTCTTTTTTTCGGCGATTTGTTTTGAGCGAGCGTTGTCGAATTGTTGAAGTTCCACGCCAGCCTTTCGTGCCAAAAATTCCAGCGCCTCACGAAAAGTCATGCCTTCCATTTCCATCACTAGCCCAAAAATATCCCCGCCCTTTCCGCTAGAAAAATCATGCCAAATCTGCTTTTCGGGGCTAACCACAAAGCTCGGTGTGCGTTCGTTCGTCCAAGGGCTGAGCGCTTTGAAATTCCGACCAGAGCGACGAAGTTCCAGATATTCGCCCGCTAAATCCTCGATATTTATTCGAGCCCGAATTTCATCCATAGCGCCATTATTCATATTTCTATTTTACAACATTTCTAGCTTTCAAGCAAACACTTTAAAAATAAATCGCCCGAAAGCGATTCATCTACTTTTTGAATTCGTTCAAGCCTTTGATCGCCGTGTCCAAGTTCGAGATGATTGGATCGAGCGCTTCGTCGGCACTTTTTGAGTTTAGGCGACTTTTTAGCTTGTTGGCGGAATCTTTAATCACCGAAAACTGATAACTGACTTCGCGCGCATAGACTTCGTCCAAGGTGGTTTTCAAAAAAGCGTCGTCCAAAGTTGTCGAAAGCTTGGCGTATTCTTCGGCGACTTTTGTGTAGAGCGTGGTTTTTTGCGCTTTGGTGTCACTCAAAATCTCGATGTTTTTTGAGGTCATGTAGCTTGTCAAAGAGTTTTTGCTGGTAGAAATCGACGTCGCAATTCCAGCATTCAGTGCCGCCAAGTCAGAATTTTTTAGCTTTTTTTGGTAATTTTGCGTGATTTGCTCGATCTGAACCAAATTATAGTAAAATTTGGTTATGGCATCTTTGTTCGAAGTTGCACCACCGCCGCTCAGAGCGAACAGTAGTCCCGCTAAAATAATCCCCACACCAGCAAAAATCGCCAACATAATCTTACCCTTCGTCCAAAAACTCGCTTGTTTTTTTGGCGCGATACTGTTCAGATACTCCATCGTGTATGGATTTTCTGTAGTCAAACTGCTTTGCGGCTGACTCATTGAAGCTTGCTGAGTCTGTTGCGGCGGAAATGCTTGCGTCGGCTGAAAATTCTGCGTAGACTGAGCAGGCTGAACTGGCGGAATCGGCTGGGCATTCTGCGGCGATTGAGCAGGCTGAACAGGCTGACCGCCATAATAAACAGAGCCTTGCGCATTTTGGTAAGGATTATTCGACGGCGGAGGCGTTGGTTGCGGATTTTGCCCACCCGCCACATAAGGATTTTGATTATAATCTTGTGGATTCATACTACTTATGATTATATCACAAAATTACTCGCTCGCCAAACGATAAGAAAGTCGAATTAAATCTTTGGCTTCTTCTGGAGAAACTTGCCCAAAGCCGATAATTTGGCTCCACTCGCGCTCGCTCAAAAGTTTTGAAGGTACCACGCTTTCTTTTTCGCGAAGAATTTTCGCCAAAGCCGCGCCAGTTTTCACTTCCAGCCGAACTGGAAAATCGCCATCGTGAAGCACGGCAAAAATCGGCATTTTTTCTTCGGTTGATTCGAAATTAGCCAAGATTTTTTCGAAAGTTTCTCGCTCGAAATCGCCTAATTCTTCGGCTTTTTCTGCCAGAACTTCCCCAGCGTTTTTCGCAAGTTCAGTCAAATCAACGCGGAAAATTTCCACTTTTTGCTTTTCGAGATTTTCAGTTTTTACAGATTGAAAATTCGTCAAAATAAATTCTTTTAGTTCTTCTCGTTTCATTTTTTCACCTTTTTCAAATAAAATTTCAATTCTTCGATACTTCCGCGGATGTCGTCGAGCGCGCGATGCTCTTCGGGCTTGGCGAAAACGCGTTTGAATTTGCCATTCATTACAACTTTCCACGCCGAAACGTCGAGCATTCGGTAGTGGAGCATTTTGTTGAGGTTCGGCCATTCGGCGCGGATAAATCGGCGATCTTGATGGATTGAATTTCCGCCCAGCAAAATTCGCTCGCCAACTTCGAGTTCGCTCGCGAAGTTTTCTTTTACGAATTCGATAAGTTTGGCTTCGACTTCAGCAGAATTTAGTTCAGCCTTTGAATTTTGTTCGCGCAAAGCATCGCGAGTTTCGCTGAAAGTTTCCCAGAATTCGCCGACCATTCGCTTGTTCAAAATCTCGACTGGAACTTTCACCGCACTCTCAAAAGTGGCAATTTCCGCAAAATCCCAATCCGTCGCAATCGCCGCAACTTCTAAAATTCGGTCTTTTTCGGGGCTAAGACCGGTCATTTCTAAATCAATCCACAAGATTTTCGCATTTTTCATACATCTATTTTAACAGATTTGAAGCAAAGAAAAAAGCCCAGCGCTAGGCTGGACTAAATCACCTCCATTCGATATCGTAGAGAGTTTATGACAGCTTTTCTTTGGGGCTGATCGTAAACATAAATTTTATGCTCGACCAGTCCGTTAGAAACTATGAACACGGTTTTCTCCGCATTCATCCATTCGATGGCGTATCCGTGCCATTGAATGGTTTTCTCTAAATTCCGGAAGAATTTATCCTTGTCAACTTCCTCCGAAATAATCAGAGAGATCTTTGGGATCTCCACATGCTCGTCGTCTTCGACGAAAACTTCATTTTCCAAGTTTTCATGGAGAACAACTTGTGCCACCGTATGTGCGGACGCATACGGTGGGAGCTTTTCATCGAAAGCTCGAACCGTTGCATCGAGCATTCTTGAAAGTGCCTGTTTTGCATTCATAGTTTTCACCTCATTTTTTATTTTTCTCTCCTACGAGAGCTTATATTATTTTACCACATTTAGTATTTTTTGTCAATAAAAGCCTTGTCGAGGACAAGACTTTAAATCGATACCAGTTCAATTGATTTTTTATTCTTGATCAATTGAAACCTTTTTGTGGAGTAAAAAACGAGATTATAGCGGCATTTGCCTTTTGAAATCTCCGCCATAAAACCGTCACCTTTAAACGAGAAAAACCAACCTCTCCGCTCTAAATTGAACTTCAAGCTATTTTTAAAACTTTCGTCGCTAACTTTAGGTGCAATTCCTATATAAATTGTGCCGCTTCGACATCTGCGAAAGGACCTAATAAAATGAACCAAATTATCTGGCGTAAAATCTTTGATATATTTGGCCATTTCTCCTAACTTTGGTTGATCCGGTAGAATCATCTTTTACACCTCCTGAAAAGAACTAAATTCAACCAAATTATACCATATTTTTCTTATAAAATCAAAAGAAGACTCGCGCCCAGCAAATACTGAGCACGACTCTCCTGGCGGAGAGAACAGGATTCGAACCTGCGAGAGACTTTCGCCCCAACACGCGTTCCAGGCGTGCGCCTTAAACCACTCGGCCATCTCTCCCCACACTAATATTTTAACATAATTCAACCAAAAACAAAACCAAGGAGTTTACCTTTTGAACAATAACGAAAAGAAACACTGAACAATAGTAATAATAAACGCCACAATGCAAAACAAAACAGCAAACACCACTAGCGAAATATCCTTAATAAACATCGCCGCCAAAAATCCAAAAACACCAAACACCGCAAACAACACGCCCGCTATAATAGCAATTTTCTTCAAAGCGCTTGGCGTAAAAATCTCCTCAATCGAAAAAGCCGTCACTTTCCGCACAGCCGCAAACCGTCCAGCAACTTTCAGATGAACAAACTTCGCGCGATATTGCTCCAAAAATCTATCAGCAACGCTGAATTTTTCTGCCATATAATCAAAAACCCCCACCGGATCTTGAGCATTCGAATAGTCCGCAACAAAATAAAACCGAACTTTGTTGTCAAAAAACTCAATATCGCAAACCATAAAATTATCGATCAACGCAGCCATCACATCTGGAGCCAAAAAAGCCAAAGCTTCCATTTCGCGCCCTTCTTCAGTTTCGATCTCAAAATAGTCATGAAAATTGCCTTCCAATTTTACCAAATTATCTTTGTGGAGCTTTGAAGTTTTTATTCGCGAGACTGTTTTTGAGTCAATCACCAAATTTTGCGCCGCAAACGGCAAAGTTTCTTCGACATAAAAAGTATAAAAATGAACCGAACTTTTTCCGCCAGTTTCGTAATGATAAAAGCCAAATTCGGTGTTGTTTTTTCGGAAGCGATTAAATCGATGGAAGTTCGTGTATCTTGAATTCATTCGATCAAACGCTGAATTCAGAAAAATCGAATAATCATCCGGCAAGATCGCCAAACCGTTTTCTTTGGCGAATTTCTCTTTTCGAAAGGCTAGCTCGTCGAATTTAGGTTTAACAAAAAATATCAAACTCAAAAAAATCAACATCATAGATATGCTAGGATTGATAAAAAATATAAACACGCCCAAAGCAATCATTGCGATAGCAATTTGCTTTCGTTTTTTATATTTAGCAATCTGTTCTGGCGAAAAATTTTCCGCGTTGAATTTTGCCAGCGCTTGCTGATATTCGGCGTCATTGCTTAAATTTTCCGCGCCCGCTTGAAAGTCTATCTTTTTATTTTCCATTTTATTTCCTTTTATGTTTAAATTCTAACAGATTCTGGGAGAATTTTCAACAAAAAACGAACCTCCGCTAGAAGAAGGTTCGTTTTAGCGTTCTATAAATTCGCAATTCCGTGCTGGATTTTGGCGAGTTGGGCGCGTTTTTCGCTCAAATTCTCGCGAGTTTCTGCGACCAATTCGGCAGGCGCTTTCGAAATGTAGCTTTCGTTCGAAAGTCGTTTTTCGAGATTTTCGATCTGTTTTTCGGTTTCGGCAAGCATTTTTTCGAGATCAGTTTTGTATTCTGCGAGAACAACCGCCGGAACGTCGAGCCACGCACCGCGACCGCTCACCGCCAGATTGAATCCACGCGGCGCGTCAGTTTCGAGAACTTGCGGAACTCGGCTGAGATGTCGGATGACTTCCGAATTTTCCGCAATCAAATTGTCGTTCGAAAATAGCAAATCGTAGCGTTTTTTGCCTGGAAGTTCAGATGTAATAAAGCGAATTTCGCCAACCAATTCTTGGATTCGTTCGAATTCAGCCGCTTGATATTCGTCAAATTCGAGCATTTCTGGCCACTTTTCGCCAGCCAAAACCCCAGAAGTCCAAGGCAAAGTTTGCCAAATCGTCTCTGTTACAAACGGCGCAAAAGGATGTGCGAGCTTCAAACAAGTTTCGAGAACCCAAACCAGCAATTCATCGTTTTGGCTAGTTTTCGAAGCCTCGATATACCAGTCAGCAACAGTAGTCCAGATTGTGTGATAAATTTTCTCGCTGGCTTCGGCGAAACGATAATTCGCCATATCGCGCTCGATTTCGACAACAGATTTCGAAAGTTCTCGCACAACCCAATGATCGGCTGGGCTGAACGCTTCGGCTGGTCGACCACTTTTGATTTCGCCAACTTTTTCACTGATGAAGCGTGAAATATTCCACAATTTATTACAGAAGTTTCGGCCAGCGATGACTTTATCCTTCGAAAACGCTTGATTTTGCCCTGCTGAACGCGCTGACACGATTCCAAGGCGGAACGCGTCCGAACCAAATTCGGCGATAACGTCCATCGGATTGATAACATTTCCTTTTGATTTGGACATTTTTTGACCTTTTTCATCCAAAACCATTCCGTGAAGATAAACATCTTTGAAAGGAATTTTGCCGGTGCAATAAATTCCGAGCATAATCATTCGCGAGACCCAAGGGAAAATCAAGTCGTGGCCAGTTTCCATCACGCTGTTTGGATAGAATTTCGAAAGTTCGCCAGATTCGAGCGCGTCGGTAGTAATAAACGGCCATTGTCCACTCGAAAACCAAGTGTCGAGCGTGTCTTCATCGCGTTTGTAAATTTTGCCGTCGATTTCGATTTGCGATTCGTGAACTCGCTCGTCAAAAATCCAATCGCTCGGATCGTCGATATTTTGGAACGCCGGAATTGGAATTCCCCAAGGGATTTGGCGTGAAATGTTCCAATCACGGATATTCTCGAGGTAATTTTCGAGCACGCCTTTTTTGCTTTCTGGCACGAATTTGATTTCGCCACCTCTGATAGCTTCGAGTGCTTTTTCTGCCAAAGGTTTGGTCGAAATAAACCATTGTTCTTTCACGAGTGGCTGAATTGGCTCGCCAGATTTGTAGTCATAGCCAACCACGTGCGTGATGTTTTCTTCTTTGAAAAGCGCGTTTTGTTTCTTTAATTCTTCCAAAATCTTCTTGCGCGCCTCCAAAACCGGCAAACCTTCGAATTCGCCAGCTTCGGCGGTCATTTTTCCGTCGAAACCGATCACTTGGATTTTTGGCAAATTGTGGCGATTTCCCACTTCAAAATCGTTCGGATCGTGGAATGGTGTAATTTTTACAACACCCGTGCCAAAGTTTGGATCGGCGTATTCATCCGCAACGATTGTAATTTCGCGATTAGTGAGCGGAACTCGAACCTTTCGGCCAACTAATTTTTCGTAGCGCTCATCTGTTGGATTGACCGCCAACGCTGTGTCGCCAAGCATCGTTTCGGGGCGAGTTGTCGAAACCAACATATATTGCTCAATTTCGCCAAATTCGTCAATCACAGGATAAGAAATCGTCCAAAGTTTACCCTTCTCTTCCTTGTAGTCAACCTCAATATCGGCATAAGAAGTTTGGTATTTTGTCGAATAATTAACAATGCGCTCACCTCTGTAAATCAAGCCATCGTTCCACATTTTTTCGAAAGTTTTATACACGCGCGAAACGACTTTTTCGTCAAGTGTGAAAGTAGAATTTTTCCAATCCGCGCCAACGCCCAAAGCTCGAAGTTGAAGCTCCATTCCGCCGCGCTGTTTAGCTACAAAATCCCAAACCTGTTGATAAAGTTCGTCGCGAGAAAAATCCGTTCGGCTCTTCCCTTCTTGATTCAAAAGCCGCTCATAAACCACCCAAGTTTCAAAACCTGCGTGATCAGCGCCCGGTAAATAAACCGCGTCGTAGCCTTTCATCTTATGGTAGCGCACCAAAATATCCTCGATCGCAGCCATCAAACCGTGGCCAATATGAAGATTTCCGTTGGCGTTTGGCGGTGGCATCACAATCGAATACGGCACACCCACCCCTGTTGGCGAAAATGCGTCGTAAGCTTCCCACAGCGCGTAAATTTCTGGTTCGTAATTATTTGGTTCGTAAGTTTTCGTAATTTTCATCTGAAATTCCTGATTATTTCACGAGAAATTTTCAGCAAAAGCAAATACTATTTCACGGGAAATTCCACGGAAATTATACCTACCCAAACTGATTTTCTCGTTTTTGTTTTCCCTTATATTATACCACACTTTTGTCAGATTCAATAGCCTTATGCTAAAAATATTGAAATTCACCCCAAAAAAGTTGTATAATGGAGTTATGTTGAAAATTGTTGAAATTACTGATCGTCAAGAATGGAATGATTTTGTTAAGAAGTCGGGTCATCCGCTTCAGCTTTGGGGGTGGGGCGAACTGAAAGCGTCGGGAAGTTGGAAAATTCGGCGCGTGTTTATCGTGAATTCGTCGCCAGAAGTCCGCAAAAAGAAAGAGAAATATTCAGATGTCGTGGCTGCCGCACAGATTTTGGTGCGCAAACTGCCTTTTCCTTTTAAAAATTTCGCTTATATTCCTCGCGGGCCAATTGTTTTGTCGCAAAAAAATCAAGAGCGCGAAAAAATGCTCGAATTGCTGGCCGACTACTGTAAAAATAACATCAAACCACGACCCGTGGCGCTATCGGTCGAGCCCGATTGGGAAGACTTCCCAGAGAATCTACTCACTAAGAAAAAATGGAGAAGAGCAAAAAACACGATTTTAATTCCGCAAACTTTGATTCTCGATCTCGCCAAAACTGAGGCCGACCTTTTGGCGGATATGAGCAAAAAAACTCGCCAATACATCCGTAAAAGTGGCGCCGAGATCACCGTTCGAGAAATCAATTCACCAAGAGAAATTTCTCAAGCGCTAGAAATTTACGCCGAAACCGCCAAACGCGCCGGCTTTGCGATTCACGACGAAAAATATTATTTTGACCTAAAAAACAAACTTGGCGACAACTCACCGATTTTTGCGGCTTTTGCCAAAAAACAACCCGCCAAAACAGATGAAGAAGCACAAGAAACCGACATCGATCCAATCCAAAAACTACGCCAAAACGAGGAAATGGTAGCTTTTTTGTGGAACATTCAGTCCGAAAAAACCGCGTTCGAATTATACGGCGGAATCACCGAAAAAGGGCAAAAATATCGCGCAAATTACATCTTAAAATGGCTGACAATCCAGCAAGCGCGGAACTCTGGAGTGAAACGCTACGACATGAACGGGCTTTTGAACGACGGCATTTCGAAGTTTAAAATTGGTTTTTCTAGCCATCAAGATCAGCTCGCGGGAACCTTCGACCGACCACTTCGAAAGAGTTATTGGATCTGGAACAACTTTTTGCCAACAGCCAAAAAAATCGCCCGAAAGTTTAAGAAATAACTCATCTCTATGGAGAATCAGCCAAAAATCGATCCGTCGAAGATTTATCCGGATGCTTTGTCCGACGAAGAACTGAAGAGAAAACGGCATGAAGAAGAGTCTCAAACTATGCTGGATTTTCGTCGCCAAAAAATTCTCAACGAACGAAAAAATAAAATCCCCAACGACGACGTTTCGCTAGCTCAAATTGCGGCAGCCTTCTTGATATTGACGATTGTTTTGCCGTTTTTTGATATTATTCCGATTGTTGGATTTTTTTCAATTTTTCTGGGGATATTTACACCATTTTATCTTGTGGCTTCAATTTGGTTTGCCTATAAATCTCTAAAAGCCGGCGAAAAAATCGAAAAACAAACACAACTTCCAGCCGAAGGTCGCGCGATGGCGATCGCAGTTTTGTTTATGACTTTTGCGGTGATTTTGATTAAATTTTCAGCAGCCTTCAGGTTTTAAAATTCAACAAAAAAACCGCCCAACTTCGAGAGTGGGGCGATTTTGATTATTTTTCAGCTTTTTTCGCAGCAGTTTTCTTGGCTGGAGCTTTTTTGGCAGCTGGTTTTTTCGCAGCAGCTTTTGGAGCTTTTTTAGCTTCGAATTTTACGCCAGCTTTTTTCGCAGCAGCAGCAAGAGCTGATTTTCGGCGAGAAGCTGTGTTTTTCTTGATTAAACCTTTTTTGACAGCTTTGTCGAGCTCACTTTGAGCTTTCGAAAGTGTTTCGGCGCTTGGTGTAGCAACAAAAGCCTTCACCGCGGTTTTGATGTCTTTTTTGATGCCGACATTGCGTTCTCGTCGTTTCGCAGTTTGTCGCATTCGCTTTACAGCAGATTTAATAATTGGCATTTAATTCCTTTGTTTAGGGTTATTATTTACAATTCAATGACAATTATACAGCAAACTATCAAAAAAGTCAAAGCTTTTCTTCCATTTTAGACTTGACATTTTATATTGATTATGCTAAAATCAATTCAGAATTAACAAAAATAAAAAATAGGATCAGATTAAAATGCCAAAAAATAACGCCCGCGAGCAAATTATCGCCCAGCTCAAAGAATCGGAAAATATTCTGGTTACTGTTAATAACAGTCCAAATGTCGATGAACTAGCTGCGGCGCTTGCGCTCACACTAGCAATCAATAAAACAGGGAAGCACGCGACTGCCGTTGCCAGTGGCGACATGCCCGACGCTTTGGAATTTCTCAAACCAAACAAAACTTTTGAAAATTCCGTAGATTCGTTGCGCGATTTTATTATTGCGTTAAATAAAGACAAAGCCGATCATTTGCGCTACAAACTAGTTGGCGATCACGTCAAAATCTTCATCACGCCTTATCGCACTACAATTTCTGAACAGGATTTGGAATTCGAACAGGGTGATTTTAACGTTGATTTTGTGTTGGCGATTGGCGTGCGCGACAAAGATCATCTCGATGGTGCACTGTCGGCTCATGGCCGAATTCTTCACGATGCGTCGGTGGGCGTTTTGACCGTCGGTGAAAATCCAAGCAATTTGAGCGAGCTAAACTGGCACGAACCAGATGCCTCAAGCATTTCTGAAATGGCGCTCGAACTTATTGAATCTGATTCTATCGGCAAAAAATCACTTAACGAACCGGTTGCTACAGCGATTTTGACCGGAATTGTCGCCGAAACAGATCGCTTCTCGAATGAAAAAACTTCCGCCAAAGTTATGAGCATCGCTTCAAAACTTATTTTGGCGGGCGCCGATCAGCAGTTGGTTGTTTCTAAATTGAAAGAATCTGAAGCTAAAACAGATGTGGAGCCAGCCAGCGAACCAGCTATCGAGCAAGTTGAAACCTCAAAGGACGAAGAGCCAGCCGAAAAAGATCACAGTGTTTTGACGATCGAACGAGATCAGCCAGAACAGACTGAAGAACCTTCGCCAGAACCAGCGCCAAAAAGCTCGGAGCTCGAAAATCTCAAAGCTATCGCGGTTGATTTTCCAGCCGTCGGGCCAGCGCCAGAAGTTCAAACCGAAGCTCAACCAGAAATTGAAGTTCAGCAATCAATCCAGCCAGAAGTTCAACCCGAAGAGCCTTTGAATTTCGAAGCTGCGCCGATTGTTCCGCCAGCCGAAAACATCACGCCAGAAATCCCTGCGCCAATGGCTGATTTTGGTGGTGAGAGCGCGTTTGTCGCCGAACAGCCTGTTCAGACTACAACTTTTGAACCAGCCAGCCAAACCGAAATTTCAACCGAAAATAATGAAATTCAGCCATCGCCAACTCAACCAGAAGCTCCAATGATGGGTGCGCGCGATTATGTAGCGAAAAATGGCGACGATTATTATCATCCGCAAACCAACCGAAATTACGTTGAAGAAATCGCACAAAATTCGCAAATTCTTTCACACGATAATTCTGGCGGACAAAACATCGAAAACGCATCTATTTTACCAGAAACCAACGCTTATTCCGAGGCGCCAACAATTCAGACTTTGACTATGGGCGCGGATCCTCAAAACAGCTTCGCTCAGATGCCAGCGCAAGATTTCGGGGGCTTTCCACCGCCACCACCACTACCAAACTTTGACGGAATGATGCCGCCAGAACTGCCGCCGATCCCTGATTTTGGTCAAATGCCACCGATGATGGAAGTTTCGGCACCACAAATTCAGCAAACTCAACCAGTTCCAGATGTCGCACAGGGCACTTCGGCCAGCGCAAACAACATCATGACCGATCAAATCTATCAAGATCCAGCTCAGTTCAAAATCCCAGGAATGTAAGTCGTGAAATTCGACATCGAAAATCCAGCCGAACAGGGCAAAATTCTCATCGATAAACCCGCCGGAATCACAAGTTTCGGCGTGGTTGCGCGTGTGCGTCGCGTACTCGGCCAAAAGCTCGGCAAGAAAAAAGTCAAAGTTGGCCACACCGGCACGCTCGACCCTTTCGCTACAGGGCTTTTGGTTTTGCTTTACGGCAAAGAAACCAAAAACGCGATGGCACTAACCAAGCTCGATAAAGTCTACGAAGCCGAAATTATCCTTGGCGAAGTTTCTTCAACCGGCGATCCGGAAGGCGAAATTCTCAAAGTCGAATTTTCAAAAACGCCAAATCTCGAAGAAATCTCAAAAGCTTGCGAAAAATTCACCGGCAAAATCACCCAAACTCCACCAGCTTTTAGCGCAATAAAAATCGACGGCAAGCGCGCGTACGATTTGGCGCGAAAGGGTGAAAAGGTCGAAATTCCCGCTCGCGAAGTTGAGATTTTTAGCCTGGAAATTTTGAGCTATGACTTTCCGTCGCTCAAAATCCGCACGCACGTTTCCAGCGGAACTTACATCCGCACGCTCGCCGAAGACATCGGCAAAACGCTCGGCACGGGCGCGTATTGCGCACAACTTCGCCGCACAAAAATCGCCGATTTCGATATTTCCGATGCTATTTCTCTCGAAGATTTAGGTATCGAAAACTAACATTCCGCTAAAAAAGACAAAAGCCCGCATTTCTTGCGAGCTTTTTGATCTATTTTTTAGCAAAAAGAAACCCCGCCAAAACGGCAGGGCATCTTTCTGGCGGAGGATGGGAGATTCGAACTCCCGCTCCAGGTTTCCCCAGACTAACGATTTAGCAAACCGTCCCCTTCAGCCACTTGGGTAATCCTCCAATATTTTCAATTTTACCAAAAAACTCGCCAAAACACAAGCCTATTGACAAATTTAAGTTTTTTTGGTATAATAAAGACATTATGAAGAAGTCAATATTTTATTCCATTTCAAGCGTAGTGCTTGCCAGCGCGATGGTTATTGCTGCACAAGCGCCAGTTTTTGCCACATCGTTTAATGGCGGACTAAGAAGTGGCGTAGCGCAAAGCAAAACGTCCGAAATGCCATCAACACTTTTCGGCAACACTGGAATTTTTACACAAATTGTTAGTGTAATGCTATTTCTAGTAGGAATTTTAAGTGTTATTATGCTGATTTTTGGTGGTTTGCGCTACATTATTTCACGTGGCGAATCAAAAGCAGTCGAAAGCGCCAAAAACACAATTCTTTATGCGATCGTTGGCTTGATCGTATCGATTATGTCATACGCGATCGTGAATTTTGTCGTCACGAGCTTCACTGGCTCCAATGGCGGAGTGAATTCAAGTAGTTCGAGCGGCTCCAACGGCGTCGCACCAACAGACGTTTAAAACCTAAAAGAATCTCTGAATTTTGGAGATTCTTTTTTCTTGACTATTTTTCAAAAAAATGATACAATCAAAAAGATGATTACTAAAGAGAATAAAGAGAAGGCAATCGCTTTGACTCAGGTTTCAAAAAATGATGTCGGTAGCCCACAAGCTCAGATTTCAATTTTGACGGCTCGTATCAAAGAAGTGACAGCGCACCTCAAGGAAAACAAGCACGACTTTATGGCTCGTCGCGGTTTGACTCAGATGGTTGGACGCCGCAAAAAACTTCTAAAATATCTTGAACGAAAAGATTTCGAAGCCTACAAAGATGTTATTGCTAAACTAGGTCTTCGAAAATAATCGAAACCGCTAAAAATCACTCCAAATTGGGGTGGTTTTTTGATGTTTTCTATTGACCAAATTATTACACGTATGTTATAATTATACTAAAGATATAAACTATAAAAATAAAAATTAATAAAAATTCATATCCCCCGACGAAATGGAATAGTGTTTTAGCGCCAAATGGCCTCAAATTATATTTATTTCAATCTGTTAACGAAAGGAATTTATGAAAATCACCAACAAACAAGTCATCCCCGGTGTTCTAGTGGCGGCAGCTATTGTTAGCGGCGCGACTTATTTGACAATATCAAACCTAAACACACCGGTAGCGCAAGTCGCTTATGCTTACACATCGGCAGCAAACCCAGTTGATCCAGCCACCGCGCCAAATTCGTATGTGGTGAATATCCCTGACGCCAATCTGAAAAAAGCACTAAACACTGTCCTAACTCAGCTCGATAGACTTGCCAACCCAGCCGCCCCAGCACGCGCCGACGACGCAACAATTACCGCAGGCGATTTGAAACGCCCAGTTAACATGTATGGTACGCTTGGCCTAGACGGCAAAAACATCACCAACCTTGAAGGTGCGCAGTTCTTGGTAAATGCTGGTCATATTAGCCTGGCTTCTAACCAAATCACTAACGTTGCTCCGCTAGCCGATCTGACCAAGCTCAAAGTTCTAACGCTAAACCGTAACCAAATTTCTGACGTAACACCAATTGCACAGATTTCTAGTCTCGAAACCCTTTCCTTAGAACTAAATCAGACGCTGACATCTATTGCACCGCTAGCAACTGCACCAAAATTGAAAGAACTCAACATTACTTCCACAAAAGTAGGAGACTTAACTCCGCTGGCTTCAATTAGAACACTCGAAAGGCTGTACATGCGCAACTTGCTAGTTTCGCCGGCGAAGATCAGCCTTGCTCCGCTAGCATCACATCCGAAACTTACCCTAATCGATGCCAATGCCAACCGCTTAACCGGTAGCGAATTTGCGGTTTTAAAAAATGCGCCAGCCTTACAAACTTTGATGACTACTGAAAACAACGTTCTAAATCTTCGAGATTTTTTGAATAGTGGATTTGCGAGGCTTCGTGGATCATCGACTTTTAGCGATCAAATTCATTCAATTAACACCGGTAACACTCCTTTGATTGCTAATCCGGTTCGTGGTATTAATAGAGAAGTAATTCCTGTTACCGAAACTGCAACAGTTAAAAATGCTAACGCCGACGGTACGCTCAATCCGAACGGCGCTTATATCAAGCTAGTGGATACCTACGACAATGGTACGGTAAATGTCGCTTGGACTAAGAATTTCACATACCGGAACGTAACTAATCGACCATTTTCTGGGGTGTTGCGCATTAGTTATACTTTACCAGCACGCGATACAGTTGCGCCAACCTTTAGTCCAGCCAGCCCGGCAAAAATCACCAGCCGCAAGGGCGTTGCTATCAACATTAACGACGTTACCGCAACCGACAACACTGGCGGTTCGGGCGTTAATGCCGCTGGCGTAACCAATAATGCCGCAGCTATCAATCTAAACGCGGCTAATCCAGCTGTCGGTAATTACACTTTAACCTATAGCGTTACCGACAACCAAAACAACACGCGAACTGTTGACCGTCAAATTGAAATCACTAATGCTGATGCTTTGCAGACAAAGGTAGATTCGACTACTGACGCTATGCTTGACAACGGCGGCTACACTACCGAATCTATCGCCGAAGTTCGTGCCAAGCGACAGGCTGCTCAAACGGTCATCGCCAACAACGGCGCGACCCAAGCGCAGATCGATCAGGCTTTGAGTGATTTGAACACAGCTCTAGGGCAATTGACAATTTCGACACAACCAATCGACACTGTGATCGCCGATGAGTACAATACAGCGCCAGACTATATCAGGAACGAAGCTGGTGTAGCTGCTGCTTTTACTCAAGCAAACAATACCAAAAACGACCCAGCGCGCACCAAGCAAACTGTTCAGCAGGCGGCCGATGATCTTCATAATGCCATTGAGGCGGCCAAAACTGCCGAATCAACCCGCCAAACAACAGCGCGCGACGCACTTCAAACCGCAACCAATGAGATAAAACGCCAAACGCATTCAACGATGCGCAAGCCGCTATTGCCGCTGTTCAGGATCCAACCACAAAAGCTCAGCTTCAAGCACAATTAGACGCACTAAAAAACGCCTACAACACAAAGAAAGCTGAACTCCAAAACAAAGTTGATTCTACAACCGATGCGTTTTTGGCAGGCTATACAGCCGAAACCGTCAACGCCGTTAAGGATAAAAAACAAGCCGCCGAAGCAGTTTTAGCAAATCCAAATGCTTCACAAGCGCAAATCGATCAGGCTTTGAGTGATTTAAACAACGCCATCGCCGCTTTGGTGGTCGACAACGCACCAATCACAGATCAGTTGAACACGCTTCAGGCTAAACCTACATACATTCAAAACAACTCGGCAGTTCAAGCAGCCAAACAACAAGCCGAAGCTACCGCCGCAAATCCAGCTCGAACCAAAGAGCAAGTTCAGCAAGCAGCAACAGATCTAGACAACGCAATCCGAAGCGCCGAACAAGCAGAGCAAGCTAATCAAGCCGCTGCCAAACAAGCCCTTCAAAACGCGGAAGTCGTTAAAGCGCCAAACGCCTTCGCAGAAGCGCAGAGCAAAATCAACGCAATTTTGGACGACGCGGTTAAAGCTAGCCAACAAGCTCGACTTAACGCGCTAATCGCCAATCGAAACGCTAAAAAAGACGAACTCGAACAGTTGTTAAATCTAGCGAACGACCCAGCAACCACTGACGGTATGGCGCAAGACGCAAACCTTGCCAACTTCAGATCTTCATTGACTGCCGCTAACGCAGTATTTAACGACGCGAATTCTTCACAAGACGTCATCGAATCAGTTATCGCCGATTTGACCAGCGCAATTAACGCGCTAGTCACGGACAAGCAGCCAGTTACAGATGCTATTGCGTACGAAGCAACCCAGCTAGATTACATCAAAAACAATCCTGAAGTTGCTGCCGCACTAGCAGAAGCGACAAATGTTGCGAATGAAACTAACCCAACAACACTTAAAGTGCGAAGTGCAGCCAAAAATCTACGCGATGCAATCGATCAAGCAATTCAGGCTGAAACTGACGCGCAAACTGCTGCCGATACTTCACTCACTCAAGCTGAAGCAGAAGTCGCAAATCCAGCACTTGGTGCCAATGAATTGCCGGTAGTCGACATTGACGCAATTCAAGCTGAAATTGACGCAATCCAAGATCCTACCGCCAAAGCAGCCGCACAAGCTCGCCTTGACGCCATCAAGCAAGCGATCGAAACCAAAAAATCGCAAATCGCTGCCGATCAACGCGCCAAAGCAGAACAAAAAGCTAAAGAAGAACTCGAACGCCGCCGTGCCGCAAAAGCCAAAGCTGATGTAAAATCACCAAGCACAGGTGTTGCTCAGCAAGAAGGCCTCGTCGCAGCAATCGTCGCAGGCACTCTCGCAATTCTTTCTTTGCCAGTAGTCTTGCTCGCGAAAAAGCGAAAATAATCAACCTTATCAAAAATCGTCTCATCTGGGGCGATTTTTGCTTAACCCTTTATTTTCCGGCCAAAATATGGTAAAATTTCTCTATGAACAAAGTAGAAGAAATCATCCAACAAATTATCCAACAACAATTTAATATTGAAATTGAGGTTAGTTTGACTCGGCCACGGCCAGAATTTGGAGATTTCGCGACAAATATCGCAATGCAACTCGCCGGAAAACTTGGCAAAAATCCGCGCGAAATTGCCGAAATTTTGACAGCCGAACTTTCGAAAAATTCGCTTTTCGAAAAAGTCGAAATCGCCGGACCGGGCTTTATCAATCTGTTTATTAGCGATAAATCACTTTGGGAGTTGGCAAATTCTCAACCAGAACAAATTTTCGCCAACCAAGATTGGGTGCTTGAATATTCTTGCCCAAACGCCTTCAAAGATCTTCACACCGGACACCTTTATCAAACGATTTATGGTGATGTTTTGGCGCGCGTTTTGGAAGCGGTTGGTGCAAAAGTTCATCGAACGAGCTTCGGTGGCGATGTCGGCCTTCACGTGGCAAAATGTTTGTGGGGAATGCGAAGTGAACTTGGCGGCGAAAATCCAGAAAAACTCGCAGATGTCGAAAATAACGCTTTCGAACGCGCAAAATGGATCGGCAAAACTTACGTGATTGGCGCCAAAGCTTATGAAGAAGACGAAAAAGCCAAAGAAGAAATCATCGAGCTAAACAAAGCAATTTACGGTTTTCACGAACAAAACGACACAACTTCGCCAATGGCAAAAATTTACTGGGAAACTCGCCAGTGGAGTTTCGACTATTTCGACGCTTTTTATGATTTGATCGAAGTCGATCGAATGCATTATTATCCCGAAAGCTCCACCGCGCCAATTGGAATGAAAGTTGTCGCCGAACAACTCGAAAAGGGTAATTTGAAAAAATCCGAAGGCGCGATCATTTTTGAAGGCGACGAAGAAAAACACCTTCACACGCGTGTTTTCGTGACCAGCAATGGTTTGCCAACTTACGAAACCAAAGACATCGGCGTAATCTGGAAAGAAAACGAAGATTATAACTTCGACCATCGAATCTTGATAACTGGCAACGACCAAAAGGAATATATGCGCGTGGTTTATGCTGCAGCCGACACTTTTAACCCTGGAATTGGCGACAAAATGACACATCTCACCAATGGAACTGTTCGTTTTTCAGATGGCAAAAAAATGAGCTCGCGACTTGGCAATGTTTCGCGCGCGGTTGATGTTTTGGACGAAATCAAAATTCGCGCTGGCGAACTCGCCAAAGATGATGAAAAACTCAAAAACCAAATCGCGCTCGGTGCGATCAAATACGCTTTCGTGAAATATCGCTTGGGTGGCGACATCGCTTTTGATATCGAAGAAACCGTCAATCTTCACGGAAATTCGGGAACTTACATCCAATACGCACACGCCCGCGCTTGTAGCATTTTGGCAAAAAGCAAAAAAACACCTTCAACCGAACTCGCCACAACCGAATCCGAACGAAAACTTCTCCAAAAATTGAGCGAATTCCCAGGCGTTGTCGCAAAATCTGCCAGCGAATATATGGTTCACGGAATTTGTCGCTATCTTTACGAACTTGCACAAGAATTCAACCGTTTTTACGAAGGCAACCGCGTGATCGGCGACGAACGAGAAGAATTGCGACTCGCGTTGGTTTCGCGCTATCGCGACACTTTGGCAGAAGGCTTGAGCCTGCTCGGAATCGAATCGCCAGAAAAAATGTAGAAAAACTTGACAATCACAACAAAATGCCGTATTGTATATATACGGCATTTTTCTATTTTGCTCAGGAAAGATGTACTTTTATTCCAAGGAGGAAAAAATTATGGGCAAAGAACATTTAGAAGAAGTTTATCCGAAAGGTAAAGAATTACAAGCTGTAATTCACGAGGTTAAATATCAAATCTTGATGAGATTATTCTACAAGAAAAAACCGCATCTCGAAAACGACACTGGATTCAAAGATTTTCAGGAGGATTTGAATCTTTACGAGATTAAAATCAATAAAGACACTCCGACAATGCTGGTTAGCCGTTCCGCATTCGAGCGCGCACTAAACCGCGCTAAGCGTGAAAACTGGATTTATCTCCACAGAGTTTTCGAGCAGGAAGGCATTAATCCAGTGAAAAAATTCCAGATTGGTCTTACACAAAAAGGCCGAGATGTGGCCCAAAAAGATCACTGTAGGGAATCGGCAACAAATAATCTCACGCCAGAAGAGGAAGTTATCGTTAAGGCTGAAATCTTCGAACGTATTTTAGCCAATTCATACCTTGAAGAAACGCTGGCCGGAAAAACTTTAGCAGAGCTTCAAGCCGCCTGTGATTGTGATACAATTGGACGCTTCAGTCTAATCCCGCAAGATGTTTTTATGGATGTTGTTTTGCGCCTACAAAAAGATGAATTGATTTATTTTGACGACAAAGAAAACGTCAAAGAAATCACACTAAACCACCAACACATTCTGTACGCAGTAAGGTGCTGGGAGAACCAGTACCTAAAGAAGAATTAGTCCGAATTTCGGGCTTTTTTCTTTCTCTGAAAACCCTAAAAATCAATCTCGCGCAAAATTCGCTCAATCTTCATGCGAGTTCGAAGTTGCGAACTTTTATTCACGATAAAATAATCCGCCATCGCGATCGGTCCACCTTTTTCGAGAAGTTCAATTTCGTTGTAATCACGGTCGTTAACTTCAGCCAAAGTTAGCTGGCGATCTGGCCGAGAAGCGATTCGTTTATGTCGCAAATTCTTTGGCGGAACCAAAGCTACTACTGTTAATTCTTTCGGAAAATGCTTTTTTAAGGTTTTATATTCAGTCCAAGTGTAAAGCCCGTCGGCGATGATTCGTTTTTGGCCAGCCGAAATCAAGCCGTTAATTTGCTCGACAATTTTATTCACGATCACATCTTTGCCAAAATCTTCACGCAGTTTGTTGCGCATCATTTTTTCGTTGGCGTTATTGAGCTCCAAGCCAGCGTCTTCGAGAGCTTTCAAAACCACGCCACCAAAATAAACATGCGGGAAGCCTTTTTCCTTCAAATAATCCGTGGCGGTACTTTTGCCACTTCCGCTCATCCCAACAAACGCCAGAATTTTGACCGAAGGATTAGTTTTTTTGTTTTTTGCACGCAAGATTTTCTTATTCATAAGCGTTATTATAACACATTTTCGAAAAATAAACAAAAAATCCCGCCAATGGAAGCATGACATTCAGCAGTTTAAATAATCTGAGTTCACACATCTTATAGGAGTAATGAGGCTGGGCAAAAACTAAAATTTTAGCCTTTCGGTTAAAATTTGAACAATCAAA
>CAZVBN010000005.1:0-34486 GCA_964625845.1 uncultured Candidatus Saccharibacteria bacterium
GCTTAAAATCTTTTTTGACCCCAAAAACACCCTTCTTTTCAAATTCAACAATATTCAAATTCCCCGAAATCGCCATCTCGACAATCATCGCCGAAATTGCTTTTTGCTGAACGCCCAAAAGAACCGAACTTTCGAACAGCGAAATCTCCTTTGGCGGAAGATATTGCGGCACGATCGAGCGGTGAGTTTTTTCTGAGCGGTAATTTTTTATGCCAAGAAAAATCAAAATCATCAGCCCCGCCACAGGGATAATCAGCGCAAAAACCAGCGCGTTTTTGATAATTTTGTGCTCGTTGGGCTCGACATAATCTTTAAACGTCTCCGGCTTAAAATTCGCCACGAAAGTCACATTTTCACCAGGCAACAAATTGCTCTGCGCAAAATACAAAGCTTTCTTATCTCCATAATCACGCTCAGTGATCAATCCGCATTTATTTTTCGAGCCATATACTCCATAATAACAATCATAGTTTTTGAGATCCGAAAAGAGGTTCTTATCAATAAAAATCGTTGCGCTAACCCGACCGAAATTTTGCTTCCACTGCGTACCGTTAACGTTCCAGATTAGCGTTTGCGAATTTTCAACCAAATCACTTCGCATAACATCACGGAACGAATATTCCAATCTGTAAACTTGCCTACCGTGAACATATTCTCGCGAATTACCTATTCGATAAACCTTATTACCGTTGTCATCCTTTGTACTCGCGATATTCTCTACTTCGCCATTTCTATAAACGAGCAGATCGTTCTGATATGAAATATGTCCTTGATATTTTTTAGGAATTGCGCGCTCAATACCGTGATTTTGATCGAAATTCGGAAAAATCGCCGTAATTTCTTCGACAACTCTCAAAACAGCTCGCCCTTCTGAATCTTTCGAAAGATAATAATGTGCGTCAAAAGATTCAACAGTAAAATCGTTCGCGTCGGCATACGCAAAATTCGAAAAACCGCCGACCGCCAAAAATAGGCTAACCAAAATAAAAATAAACTTCTTCATAACTAAAATTATACCTTATTTTCTAAAATAAAAACAGCCCTTTTCGAAGTGAATTGGGCTGAAATTTCTATTTTGTAATTTCGTTGTCACTCACGCCAGCATTCTTGAAGCTGATGAGATTTTCGGTCGACATTTTTACCATATTTTTGACGGCAGTTTCGGTGTTGAATGCGATGTGTGGCGTCATAATTACGTTTGGCAAATTCTTAAGATCACGGAAGATTTCGTCCTGAATTACCACACCACTAAGATCTTTTTTCAATAAACCGCGCTCAAATTCATAAACATCCAAGCCAGCCGCCGCGATTTTTCCGCTCACCAAAGCGTCGCGCAATGCCCGCCCGTCGATATGTCCGCCACGAGCCGTGTTGATAATAATCACGCCGTCTTTCATTTTGGCGATGTTTTCAGCGTTGATGATGTGATGATTTTCATCTGCTAGTGGAATGTGGAGCGAGATAATGTCGCTTTCGGCAAGAACTTCTTCTAGAGATTTATACTCGAGAATTCCTTCTGCTTGAGGATTTTGAAAGTTGTCAAAACCAATAATTCGCGAACCAAAAGCGTTAAAAACCTTCGCCGTCGCAAGACCGATTCGTCCCGTTCCGATAATTCCAACCGTCATCGAATTGAGCTCTCGCCCCATCAAGCCTTCAACCGAGAAATCTTGAACGCGCGCACGACGAAGCGCCAAAGGGATTTTTCGAAGCACCGAAAGCGTCAAAGCCACCGCGAATTCTGCGATTGCGCTCGGGCTGTATTGTGGAACGTTGGCGATTTTAATTCCGTGCGATTTGGCTTTCTCGATGTCAATTCCGTCAAAGCCAGCTGTTCGCACCGTGAAAAACTTAATACCAAATTCGGCGATCTTTCCCCAGATGTCGTTCAGTTCTTCGCTCGAAGTGTAAACCGAAATCGCGTCAAAACCTTCCGCCAAATTGACGGTTTCCGCCGTTAATTCCTTCGAAGTTGTCGCATATTCAATACTAAATTCTTCCGCAAATTTTTCAAAATAAGGAAGTTCGTCTTTTCTCACACCAAAAGCTATAATTTTCATACCACCATTTTACGCCTTTTTTCGAGAAAAATCAAGCCGTTTATGGTTATTTTTGGTGATTTTGTCGAGTTTTTTCGAAATTTCTTGGTCGATTTTGAATTCTTCCGAGAGCTTTTTCTTCAAAAATTCATTGTCGGCATTCATATCACGAATTTCGCGCAAAGTTTCGAGCATTTCGCGATGAATTTCGGCGAATTTCCGCGAATGTTTTTCCAGCTCCGCCTCTGTTAAAACCGCCATCACCAACGCAATCGAACCAACCAGCAAAACGATGATGTCAGTGATTGTGTCATGAAGATTTTTCTCGCTAAAAATCATCAAAGCGGCGGCACACAAAGTCAAAATCGCAACGCCAAGAAGCGCAATTTTTTGAAATTTTCGAGTCATTCTGAATCTTGAGATTTTCATACTGCTTATGATTTTAACATATTTTCGCCAAAAATAAAATATCCGCGATTTTCACGGATATTTCTACACCTTAAAACTTCAAATCTGGGTAAATTTCTTTGGTGATTTCTGAGATTTCGTGCTTGAGTTGCGGGAACGGCACACCTTCACGCGCAGTTACACCTTCAAAAATCCAGAAAACGCGTTCGCTGTAGCCCATTCCGCAAGCTGGTGGCATACCATATTCGAGCATTTCCACAAAGTCAATGTCGAGCATCATCGCTTCGTCGTCGCCAGCGTCGCGCATATTTTGCTGTTCGACAAATCGATTCAGTTGATCGATTGGGTCGTTCAGCTCGCTAAACAAATTACAGAGTTCGCTTCCCGCGATCACCACTTGCGCGCGCTGCGTCATCTCTGGGCGATCGGTGTGAGTTTTAGCGAGTGGTGAAATAAATGTCGGCGTGTTAATCAACCAAATCGGCCCAGCGACATCTTTTCGGATATTCTTCCAAAGTTTGTCGATTCCACGAGATTTATTTTCACTCTTTTCAACTTCAAGATTGTTAGCTTTGAGTGCCGCTTTAACTTCTTCTAAAGTACAGCTGTAAGGGTTAATTCCGTAGCGTTTTTCGATAGTTTCGGCGTAATCCCATTGCTCCCACTTTTTCGAAAGATCAACTTCGAAATCGCCAAGCCGGAATTGAAGCGTGCCGAAAGTTTCATTCAAAACATATTTGAACATTTCTTCCTGAAAAGCCATTCCGTCCTTCCAGTCCCAGTAAGCCGCATACCATTCCATCGCGATATGCTCTGGCAAATGCTCGTCAGAATAGTTCTCATTTCGAAAACGCGGACCAAGGTCATAGACTTTTTCGAAGCCAGCACTAAGAAGTCGTTTCAAAGGCAATTCGTGGCTAATTCGAAGGTAAAATTGCGCGTCGTCCAAAGCGTCCATATGCGTCACAAACGGATTCGCGTCGGCGCCACCAGTGGTGTGTTCAAGCACAGGAATGTTGATTTCGAAAAATCCGCGAGCGTTCAAAAAATCGCGAGTCGCCTGCCAAAACTTCGAACGACGAACAAAACGATCGCGAACTTCAAGATTGACATTCATGTCAACATATCGTCGGCGGAATCGCTCTTCTTTGTTCGTGAAACCGTCCTGCTCGGTCGGCATTGGTCGAAGCGATTTCGAAAGAAGTTTCAATTCGCGAGTCGCCACCGAAATTTCGCCAGTTTTACTCTTGATAACTTCACCAGTCGCTTGAATAAAATCACCAACGTCGAGCAGATTCAGGTTTTTAATTCCGATAAGATTGGCTTGCGCAGAAGTTTCCGCCAAAGTATTCGCTTGAATAAACAGCTGGATTTTGCCAGAAAAATCTCGCAAAACAATAAACGCCAACTTGCCGAATTTTCGGATTCCAGCAATTCGACCAGCCACACTCACGGTTCGCCCTTCCATTTTTTCGAAATTATCAATAATCTCGCCCGCCATCGCTGTTCGGTGAGTTTCGGCCGGGAACGGATTTAACCCCAACGCCTTGATTTCATCTAATTTTCGCACGCGTTCGTCGCGCAATTCTTTCATTGTAGCCATAATTATGCCCATTTTACCACATTTTTTAGGTTTTTTCCAGATTTTCAGCTAAAACTATTGACTTTATTGAAATAATATTGTATAATTTAAAAATCAGTCCGCGGACTTAAAAATAAGGAGGAATTTCTTATGGGAAATTCTAAACAAACTACAATAACACCCGTTCTTGTGAACGGCGTCTCAATTTGGGTAACGCCGCCTCAAGAAACAAAGCCAGTGACAAAGCCTCGTGAAACAAGCCATGACTTCATTTACTGGCCAGAACATTAAAGCCAACAAAAGACTATATCTTCGCAAAGAATTTATGGAAATTTGTTGGCAATACAAGAGCTCTCAAAATCGAGGGCTCATTTTTAATATAAAACCCCGCCACTTTGAGCGGGATTTTGAGTTATTTCGAGAATTTTTCGAAAAGTTGTTCGCGAGAAAGCATCTTCACTTCACCAGTTTTTCGTTCAACGACTTCGAACTCGCCACTTTCGAGCAACCGATCCGAAACAGTCACGCGATAAGGGATTCCCATAAGTTCTGCGTCGGCGAACTTTTGACCTGGACGCGCGTCACGATCGTCAAAAATCACTTCAACGCCCTGCTTCATCAATTCTGAATAGATTTCTTCAGCCAATTCACGAGATTTTTCGCCAATTTGAACCAAATAAACTTTCGCAGGCGCGATATTTTCTGGCCAAACAAGACCTTTTTCGTCGGCGAAATGTTCAGCAATCAAGCCCATCACACGGCTCGGACCGATTCCGTAGCTCCCCATGAACACAAACTCATCTTTGCCGCTTCGATCTGTAAATTTCAAATCAATCGCTTCAGAAAATTTATAACCAAGCGTGAAAATGTTTCCAACTTCGACGGCTTTTTCTTCGCGGAGATCTTCTTTTTTGAGACCCAATTCAGCCAAAACTTCGTCGGTATAAACTTCCTGATTGACCGCAATTCCTTTTTCATCCGAAATATAAATCACATCTTCGCCAACCGGGCTAACAGTTTGAAATTCGTGGCTAAACTTCGAAAAACTTCCACCGCTGGCAAAAGTTTTGTAAGTGAAGCCGCCAAGCCCCAGCCGCTCAAAAACGCGCACATAGGCTTGCGAGATTTTTTCGTAAAATTCGTCGTGTTGCTCTTTATTTTCCGAAAAACTATAAAGATCCTTCATCAAAAATTCACGCCCGCGCATCAAGCCGCTCTTGCTGCGAAGTTCGGCGCGGAATTTCGTCTGGAACTGATACGGATAAGCTGGCAAATCTTTGTAGCTGTGAATGAAATTTTTCATCACGCGCGTCAAAGGCTCTTCGTGAGTTGGCGCAAGACCAAATTCTCGACCGTTTGAAAGTTTAGTTTTGAACCAAACATCCATAACTTCATCACTCCAACGGCCGGTTGCCTGCCACGTTTCTGGATTTTGAAGCGCAGTAAAGCTGATTTCGTTTCCGCCAACCGCATCCATTTCTTCGCGGATAATCTGAACAATGTTGTCGAGAACTTTTTTACCGAGTGGTAAAAAATCATAAGCGCCCGCCATCTCCTTATAAACAAAGCCCGCGCGAATCAAAAGTTGAGCGTTCTTTGAGACTTCGTCGGCTGGGTTGGTTTTGCTGGTTTTTGTAAAATTTTTTGAGAGTCGCATATTTTCCTTTCTTTATAAAAACTCGGCCATGATCGACCGAGCTTTAAGATTAGTTGATTTCTGTGATTTCGTACTTGATTGAGCCTTTTGGCGTTACGATTTCCACTTCTTCGCCGAGTTTTTTGTCAATTAGTTGCTGGCCGATTGGTGATTCATTACTAATCTTACCCTCAAGGGGGTTGGCTTCAACTTTTCCGACGATCGAATATTTCACAGTTTTGCCGTTTTCGAGATTTTTTAGGCTAACAGTATTGCCGAGCGCGATTTTACCCTTTGCGCCGCCACCAATAATTTCTGCGTTTTGTAAGATATTTTCGATTTCTGCGATTCGAGTTTCAGCCAAACCTTGCTTTTTGCGAGCCGCGTCATATTCAGAATTTTCACGCAAATCACCAAAATCGCGCGCTGTCGCAACTTCTTCGGCAATCGCTTTTCGCTCAGAAATAAGCTGTTTTAGTTCAGCTTCGAGCTCTTCTTTCCCAATTTTCGTGATATTAAAAACTTGTTTCATATTCAAACAATTATAACAAAGGCTAGGCCGAAAGTCAACGTTCTAGCCAAGCATTAAATTCGGCAAAATGTAAATAATCACAAACGCGACGGAGTTTTTTATAAAGTGTAAAACAACCCCCGCCCAGATGGATTCGGTTAGTTTTTCTCGTATCCAACATATCACCAAACTCATCGCAAAAGTAGTAACAGCGACGTTTAATTGCTGGTGTGCCGCGCCAAAAAGCACACTTGTCAGAATTATCGCAAACCAAAAGTTGATTTTGCGAGTTTCGCCGTAAATAATTCCGCGAAAAATAAGTTCTTCAATAATCGAAGGAAGTAAAACCACGCAAGCAAAAGCGATCGCAAATTCGTGCGGACGAACCAACCCGCCAAAACCGAGATTTTGCGCCTGAGAAGCGTTAAAAGTCGGAAACAACGCTGCCAAAATCGCCGTTAAAATTCCCGCCAAAATCATCGAAACAACAAATCCAACAAAGCCAAGCGCCATGTCAGACCAAGTCATTTCTTTGCTTACACCCAAAGATTCTTTGGTAAGCTCCATTTTGAAGATTTTAGTTGGCACAAAATAAAGCACCGCTAGCAACGACAGATAAAAAATCACTGTATAACCCGCCACGAAAATCGGATTCGCGACGATATTTTGCCAATCGTTAAAAAACTGAACAAAATACATCATCAAAAACTTAATCAGTGCGCTCAAAATCACAAAAGCGACTACTGGAAAAACCGTCCAAAAAACCGCTTGACCAATTTTTGTGTTCAGCCAATTGATTGTCTTCTTCATCCTAAACCAACCTAAAAATATCCAAAATCACCACCAAAACCGTCAGAGCCAGCAAGGCATAAACGCCGTAAGAAATGATTTTTTCTTCTTTCTCTTGTGTGAGTGGTTTGCGTAGAACTTTTCGATACCAAGCCATCAGCAACCAGCGACCGCCGTCGAGAACTGGCAGCGGAAGGACGTTCATACAAGCCAAACTCAAAGAGATCAACGCCGTCAAAAGGATAAGCGTCGGCAAACCAGCTTCGGACGCCATCGGGAACAAAATCCCCAAAATCGAGATCGGACCAGCAACGTTTTGGCCAGCAGATTCGAGTTTTTGATTGGCGATTTGTTGAATTTCGGCGCTTGAACTAAATTTTTGAACAATTCCAGTGAAAGTATTCGCCAAAAGTTCGCCTAGCGAGCGGAAAGTTTCCGCCGAGATCTGTAAAGTTGTCGTCACGCCGAGAATTGGCGCACTCCAGGTTGCGTGGATTTTTTCGGCTTCTTTGGCGCTTCCAAGTCCTAAATAGCCCTTTTTATCGTCATTTTTGGAGCGAATTTCGACAGTTTTTGTCGCAATTTTGCCGTCGCGTCTGATTTCAACTTCGACTTTTTCGCCAGCGTTGGCTTTTGCGATTTGCGAAATTTCATCTTCGTTGTCAATTTTTTCGCCATTAATTTTCACGATTTGATCACCGCGAGCAATTCCGGCTTTTTCGGCCGGCAAACCTTCGACAACTTGCGTCACGATAACTTCGCCGCCAGAAATTTTGGCATCTTCCGCGATATAAAACTGATTCGGAAGCATTTTTGGCAAGCCAATCCACGCCAAAATCATAAACAAAACCATCGCCGTCAGCCAGTTCATCACAACACCAGCAAAAAGAATTTTGGTTTTCGCCCAAAAACTCGCTGCGCCGTAATCGCCTTTTTTATTGTCGCTGTCGTGCTCGCCTTGAAGCTTCACATACCCACCAAGAGGAATCCAATTTATAGCAATTGGCGTACCTTTTGGGAGGATTTTATCTGTTTTAGTCTTAAATTTGAAGGCATTTGGCGGAAACCCAAGCCCAAATTCTTCCAACTTGACGCCGTTTTTGGTCGCGGCGATTGCGTGGCCGAGCTCGTGGAGCGCCACCAAAATCGTCAAAATTATCAACCCAATCAAAATTCCAAAAATTAAACTCATTTTTTACTATCTCCTCCCATTCTTCGGTCGCGTTTTTTATAATCTTCAAGGCAAAAATCCACATCTTCCGCTGTCATTTCTGGCCAAGTTTTCTCGAGAAAAATCATCTCGGAATAAGCCATTCGCCAAAGTTGAAAATTAGAAATTCTCTGCTCGCCAGATGTGCGAACCATCAAATCAACAGGCGGAATTTCTGGCGTATAAATATTTTGCGCAATTGTTTCGGCAGAAATCTCTTGCGGCGAAAGCTCGTTTTTCAAAACTTGCTCGGCGATTTTTCGAACCGCCTCGACAATTTCAAGCTGACCACCGTAATTAAAACACAAACAAAGCGTTCCAGCGGTGTTTTCGCGGGTGAGTTCTTCGGCTCGCTCGATGATTTTCACTAATTTTGGCGAAACATTTTCGGTGCGATTTCCTGCAAAAACCACTTTTACTCCCTTTTTGTGGAGCTTTTTGATTTCTTTGTCGAAGTAGATTTCGAAGAGCTTCATCAAATAAGCGACTTCTTCGGCGCTACGGTTCCAGTTTTCGGTCGAAAAAATATACGCGCTAACGAACTTCACGCCACGCTCAAAACTAGCCTCGACAATCTGTTTCAAAACTTCGAAGCCAGCTTTGTGGCCTTCAAGCGTCGGCAAATTTCGCGCCTTCGCCCAACGCCGATTGCCGTCAACTATGTAGCCGATATGTTTTGGAATTCCCACCTTAAAACTCGCTAAATCGTTAGAATTTCTTTTTCTTTATTCTTGAACGCGGTTTCGATTTTTTCGTTGAAATTCTTCATCATCGCGTCGAAATCTTTTTCGAATCGCTTTTGCTCGTCTTCGGTGATCTCTTTGTCGTCTTTCAATCGTTTAGCTTCTTTGAAAGCATCTTGACGAATGTTTCGAAGTGCGATTTTGGCGTCTTCAACCTTTTCGGAAGTTTGTTTGACAATCTGTTTGCGTCGCTCTTCGGTGAGTGGTGGAACTGGTACGCGAACAACGCGGCCGTCATCGCTTGGATTAAAGCCAAGAGTTTGGTCGTTTCGAATCGCCGCCGAAATCGCCGCGATATTGTTCATATCAAAAGGCGTCACCAAAATCATTGCTGCTTCTGGCGCAGTAATGTTCGAAACTTGATTCAAAGGCATTTTTGCGCCATAAGCCTCAACCATAACGCTGTCGAGCATACTTGGATGCGCGCGACCAGTTCGAACTTTTTTCAACTCGCCCTCATAATGTTCAAAAGCGTGATTCATTTTTTCTTCAAATTTCTTGATATCCATATTTTCCTCTCTTTAATTCTATTTCAATTATAACACAAGCGAGTTTTTTCGAAAAGATGCCAAAATTGACTTTTGTGATTTTCGGGTATATAATGAAATTGTCGCACTTTACTTTATTTGTTCTTTTAGAAAGAGGTACACTATGTCAACAATTACACTACTTAGTCCAGCAGAAGTGATTGATTTTCAGCGCGAATTAGCGCAAGACCGGCACGACCTACTTGGAAGCGTGGTTCGCGGCGTGATTCGCAAGATGGACGACGAACAGCTCGAAGAAATTCGTTCAAGCATCAAAATTAACGGTTCTGCATGGATTTTGGCTCGAATCGATAATATCGACGAAAGCTTTTTCTATGATCTCAACCAAAAGATCATGATTTTCAGTGATATTTTCCATGCTGTCCGGCAAGTTAAGCCGTTCAATATGGTAAATTCAGCTGGATATAATGTCCAGATCAGGATCAATGAGCTGAATAAGTTTATCCCACCAGATCGACGTTAAACCTCACCCTGCCCGAACTTTCGGGCTTTTCTATTGACTTTTTATTGTTTTTATGCTATTATATATACAGTTTTAAGTAAAACAAAAAAGGAAACAAATGAAAACAAAAATTAAAAAAGATTCTTTAGAATTCGAAGATCCGATTCTAGAACAAAAAATCAAGCTAAAAATCGAAGAAATCAGCTCTGGCAACGTCGCCGTTCGCGTCAATCTTCCTGAAGAAAAAAACTTCTTTCGTGGCGTGAAATTCAGCGAAAAAGTCAAGCTCGAAAAACTCAAAAACGGTCGCTGGATTAAAACTTTACGTGCAAAATTCGGTGCTGGCGCTGAAGAATTATTCGGTCTGAGCGAACTCCACGAAGAAAGTGAACTAGAAGCTCGTGACATCAGGATTATCGCCGCTGTTGAAAAATTGCTCGACAGCCACGCACATCAGCCAAAACGAATCCACGCCCGAGTTCGAAAAATCACCACCTAAAAACAAAATCGCCCTACTTTTCAGCGGGCGATTTTAGATTATTTTTGAACCTGAAACTATTCAGAAACGCCAAGTTCGATTCGTGAAAATTGTCGCACAACGATGTTTTCACCAAGTTTTGCGATAGTTTCTTTCAAGAATTGTTCAACAGTTTTGCTGTCATCCATAATGTAGCTTTGCGAAAGAAGAACTTTTTCGGCGAAGTATTTTTTAACTTGTCCTTCAACGATTTTTTCAGCGATTTCAGCCGGTTTGCCTTCTTTAGCAACTCGTTCTTCAGCTTCAGCCCGAACGCGAGCAACTTCGTCGGCTGGAATATCAGCTTCTGAAGCGTAAGCTGGGCTCATAGCGGCGATTTGCATCGCGATCTGGTGCGCAAAGTTTTTGAAATCTTCAGTTCGCGCAACGAAGTCAGTTTCGCAGTTAACTTCAACGATAACACCGATTCGGCCACCGTGAACGTAGCTTTCAACCAAACCTTCACGAGCTTCGCGGTCACCTTTTTTCTCGGCTTTTGTCAAACCTTTTTTGCGAAGAGTTTCCAAGGCTTTGTCGAAATCGCCGTCAGCTTCAACCAAGGCTTTTTTGGCATCGGTAAGACCAAGACCTGTCAATTCTTTCAATTTTTTAATTTCTTCGATAGAAACAGCCATTTTCTTCCTTTCTTTACTTAAAATTCTGCCCGTCGCGTTCGCTTTTCATTCGTGCGCTTCGGCTTTGCCTGCGCTACGCTTATACCCGAACAAAAAGTCGAACACTCTGGGAAATTTTAAACTATTCTATGAATTATTTATCAGTTTTAGCTTCTTTTACAGCTTCTGCAACGTAGTCGAGCAACAATTGAACACCTTTGATTGCGTCGTCGTTTGCTGGAATTGCGAAGTCGATGCCTTCTGGGTTAACATTTGTGTCAACCAAAGCTACTACTGGAATATTCAAAGTTTTAGCTTCACGAATTGCGTTTGCGTCAGCGATTGCATCAGTTACAAAAACGATTCCTGGGCGACCCATCAAATCTTTGATTCCGCCGTATCGAGTATTCAAAACTTCGATTTCTTCAGCGTATCGTTGAACTTCCAATTTTGAGTAGCGTTTAGCTAATTCGCCAGATTCCATTCGTTTTTCAAGAGTTTTCAATTTCTTGATTTGCTGGTTGATTGTGCCAGCGTTCGTAAGCATACCGCCAACCCATCGCTCAACAACATATGGTTGATTTACAGATTCGGCAGTTGCGCGAACAGCTTCTTTGACTTGTTTTTTAGTTCCAACGAAAAGAACTTTTTTACCACTTTCAACAGTTTTTGTAATAACTGGAAGAGCTTTTTCGAGCGCTTCAACAGTTTTTTCAAGGTTGATAATGTGGCTATCTTGGCGCTTGCTGTGAATGTAAGGCGCCATTTTTGGGTGCCATCGGTGTGTTTTATGACCGAAATGAACACCGGCTTCAAGCAATTGCTTGATGTCAACTTTTACAGACATTGTAACTCCTTTGTCTTCATTTTCGGGATTATTTTCGAAATTTCGAAAGGAATTCTCCCAAAAATTGTTTCATTAATTTATATTACCGTTCAATTTTATCACATCTGTTTGAAAAAATCAAGAAAACCACCCTAAACGATCGTTTCAATCTTACTTTTTTAAAAAATCTTGCTTTTTGTGGTTTTTTCTGCTAAAATAGAAAAGTTATGAAAAAGAATTTACATCCAGACAATTACCGCTTTGTCGTATTTAGCGACGAAGTTGCTGGATTCGCTTTCTTGACAAAGTCGACTGCGGATTCAAAAGAAACTATCAAATGGGAAGACGGAAACGAATATCCATTAGTGAAAGTTCACATCTCAAGTGCTTCTCACCCATTCTTTACAGGTGAAGAAAAAATCATCGACACCGAAGGTCGTGTTGATCGATTCAAACGAGCGCAAGAATTGGCTGAGGCTCGCAAAGCGGCTCTCGCAAACAAAGCCAAAAAAGCCGCTGCACAAGCCGCTAAAAAAGCAGAACGATAATCAGCAAAAACCACTCTTTCGCAGAGTGGTTTTTTTATTTTTTTTGCCAAATTAAAATCTCGTAAGTTTTTACCTACGAGATTTTAAAGTCTTAAAGGGCAAAGGCAGCTTCTATATTAAAAATTTGATCTTCACTATCTTCATCCGGTTCAATCGGTTCTTCCGTCCAGTACATAACAGCGCCAATATCTTGAGCTTCTTTCCACATAACTTCGTCAAATAGTGACATTTTTTCATAGTAAAGCTCTAGATCCTTTTGTCTACTACCAGTACCCGGAAAAACTAATTCTTCCAACACTACATCTCCCCATAACAATCTAAAGACAACATCGTATTCGGAATACCCAATATTTTGACAGTTGGCAATATCTGTATTTTCCGCAAATGCTTGGTTGGTTTTTGTCGCAAAATTAGTTCCCGTTAATCCGATTATCAAGGCTAGAGCAAAGAACACAATCTTACCCTTCTTCGCTAAGTAAACTGTGATCGCCAGAAAGACAACCATGAGTGCTAATGCTAAAAAATAAAATTCTACCCCACCACCAATACCAGTGTTTGGCGCTACCATTTCAGACCTAGCATTCACACCAACTGTAGCTTTTGCAGTATCAGCTTGATTACCGATAGCTGGCTGGTCTAAGCATATTTTTTGCTTTTTTCTATAATTATTCATCTCCACCTTCCTAAAATCGCTTCTAATTATTTTAGCATAGTCTATTTTAACATAATCGTTTTATTTAGTCCAGTCAACTTCACCTCTTTGATTTTTCTGTAAAAATTCATTAGCTCGCGAAAAAGGTTTCGAGCCAAAAAATCCACGATGCGCCGAAAATGGCGATGGATGCGCGGTTTCGATTTTGAGGTGTTTTGGATTGGTGATTTTGGCGCCAACTTTTTGCGCGTGCGCTCCCCACAGGATAAAAACCAGCGGTTTGTCAAAATCGTTCAGAATTTCCAAAATATTCTCTGAAAACTCCATCCAACCGAATTTCGCGTGGCTGGCGGGCTTGCCTTTTTCGACGCTCCAAGAAGTGTTCATCAGCAAAACGCCCTGTTTCGCCCAATTTTCCAAAAAACCATGCGACGGAATCTCGCAACCCAAATCCGCGCGAAGTTCTTTGAAGATATTTTGAAGACTCGGCGGAATTTTCACGCCTTTTCGCACCGAAAAACTCATTCCGTGCGCCTGCCCTGCGCCATGATACGGATCTTGCCCGATAATCACCACCTTAGTTTTTTCGAGCGGGCAAGCGGCGAAACACGAAAACATATCTTCTCGTGGCGGAAAAATTTCTTTGGTTTTGCGCTCATAATCAACTTTTCGAATCAGTTGTCGAAAATATTTTTTCTGCGATTCTTTTTCGATAAATTCGCGCCAAGATTCGAATTTCGAATTATTTTCCACCGTAAACCTCGATGTGCGACGGCAAAATTTTGATTTCGACCGGCAAAGCATCACCCTTGTCGCCATCAACATTCGTAAAAAATTGCTTGTGTTTTTTCAGTTCGATTTTGACATTTTTTATTCGGTGATATTCGAGATTTTCAGTCGTTTTCGTCACGCCAAAAATCAAATTTGGCAACGCGCGCATCATCCCAAAAATATTTTTATCTTTCGTCCAAATCAGATGAAGTTTGCCGTCATCAACTTTTGCGCGAGGTAAAATCTGCTCGAAACCGCCGATCGAATTCGTCAGCCCAATCAGAATCGTGCTGGTTTTGATTTTGCGTTTTTCGCCGTTGAAAGTAATTCGATATTTTCGCGGGCGATTCTCCATAATTTTTCGAAAGCCCGAAATGAAATACGCCAGTTTGCCGATTTTAGTCTTGAGTTCAGGCGCGACATCGTTAATCGCCTCTGGCAAAACACCAATCGCGACGACATTCATAAAATATTTATCGTTGATTTTGCCGATATCAAGCGGGCGAGTTTTTCGAAAATTAAAATTCGAAATTGCTTCGTTGACATCAAGCGGAATTTTCAGCGCCCGCGCGAGATCGTTCACCGTTCCGAGCGGCAAAAATCCAAATTTAGGCCGAAAATCTTTCTCCGCCAGACCGCTGATTACCTCGTTCACCGTGCCATCACCACCCATCGCAAACACGGCCGTGAATTCTTCCTCCGCTGCGTGCGAGGCGAATTTTTCGGCGTCGCCAGATTTCTCGGTGTGTTTGACTTCGACAAAATCGAAAAATTCTTCGAGTTTTTTCTTGAATTTTCGCTCGAAACTTTTCGCTTTCTCACCGCCCGAACTGGGATTAACAATCAACAAAACTTTTTTCATCACAACACCTTTCGATTATAGTTTAATTTTATCATAAAATCTGATATAATTGAAGATATGCCAAAAATTGATTTGAATCTTGAAAAACTTAAAGCTGAATATTCTGAAATTCAGGATTTTTTGAGTACGCCAACTGCTTATTCGAGCCCTGATTTTTCTGCCAAAAATAAACGATTTTCCGAACTTGAAAAAATCATCGAACGCGGTGAATTGCGCGAAAATCTCGAAAAAAACATCGCCGAAGCCAAAGAAATGCTCGCGATGGAATCCGGCGAACTGGCTGAACTTGCCAAAATGGAAATCGCCGAAAGCGAAGAAAAACTTGCCGAACTTGAACAAGAACTCTTCGTGATGCTCACACCAAAAGACCCCAACGACGACAAAAACGTAATCGTCGAAATCCGTGCGGGCGCTGGTGGCGACGAAGCCTCTCTTTTCGCCAGCGAACTTTACCGAATGTATTTGCGATATTGCGAACAAAACGGCCTAAAAACCGAACTTTTGAGCGAATCCGCCAACGACGCCGGTGGCTACAAAGAAGTCGTTTTTAGCGTAAAAGGCGATTCTCCTTATTCGAAAATGAAATTCGAAAGCGGCGTTCATCGCGTTCAGCGAATCCCAGCCACCGAATCTCAAGGTCGAATTCACACTTCAACCGTCACTGTTGCCGTTCTGCCCGAAGCCGAAGAAGCCGACATTCAGATCAACCCGAACGATCTTCGAATCGATGTTTTCCGCTCTGGCGGACACGGCGGTCAAAGTGTTAACACTACCGACTCGGCCGTTCGAATCACCCACATTCCAACTGGAATGATCGTGACGAATCAGGACGAAAAATCCCAAATCAAAAACAAGGAAAAAGCTCTGGGAATTTTGCGCGCGCGACTTCTTCAACAAAAAATCGACGAAGAAAACGCCAAGCTCACCGCTGAACGCCGAAATCTCATCGGCTCTGGCGACCGAAGCGAGAAAATTCGAACTTACAACTTCCCGCAAGACCGAATCACCGACCACCGAATCGGCTACTCGCGAAGCAACATTCCAGCCGCGATGAACGGCCAAATTTCCGACCTTTTCGAACATCTTCACGCTTATGAACTCGAACTTTTAGCAGAAGGTGCGAGCGAAAAATAATCTTATGAAACCAAAAACCGTCGAAGACTGGCTGAAATTTGCCAGCGAAAAATTAACCAAAGCCGAAATTCCAAGCGCCAACCTGGATGCTGAGTTAATTTTAGCGAAAGTTTTGCGCATCGAGCGCACTTTTCTTCACGCTCACCCCAACAAAAAGCTCAATCAAGCGCAGATTTTTCATGCCAACAACTGGCTGAATCGCCGCGTCAAACGGATTCCGCTGGCGTATATTTTTGGTAAAAAAGAATTTTATGGCCGAAATTTCGCGGTAAATCCAAAAGTTTTGGTTCCCCGACCCGAAACCGAAACCTTGATCGAGATGTACAAAAAATTTGCGCGCGACGAAAAAACAATCCTTGAAATCGGCACCGGAAGCGGAATTATCGCAATAACCGCCAAACTCGAAGCACCGAATATGGAAGTTTTTGCTAGCGACATTTCGTTTGAGGCGCTCAAAATTGCCCGAAAAAACGCTAAAAAATTAAGCGCCAAAATAACCTTTCTCAAAAGCGATCTTCTCAGCGACATCCCAACCGAAATTCTCGAAAAAACAGATGTGATTTTGGCGAATTTGCCGTATGTTAATCGTGAATGGATTGATTTTGAAACCAAAAATGAGCTCCACCACGAACCGCAAATTGCGCTCTATTCGAACGATGGCGGTTTGGAGCTGATCAAAAAACTTATCCAGCAAACCGAAAAATGCCCGCGTATAAAATTTTTGATTCTTGAAGCCGACCCAACGCAATTCGACGAAATAGAAAAAAATGCGAACAATCACAATTTTGCTCGCATTGAATCGTTAGATCATATAATCGTTTTTAAGAAGAATACGCGTCTAGGACAGTAGTAAGCTCAATCTCTTTGCCGTCGCGGATAATCGTTAGCTTTACGCTATCACCAGCCCTATATTCGCCAATCAAACTAGAAACACTGCCGGCTGAGCCGATCTTCACGCCATTGACCGCAGTAATAATATCACCCTTTTTTACTCCAGCCTTTTCGGCGGCACTACCACTTTTTATGACACTCGAACCTGATTTTGAGTAAATCCACGCGCCTGTTTTGACTGGCAAATTATTTTCTTTGGCGACGGTAGCCGTTATCTGAGTATAATTGACACCCAAACTCGCGCGATCCGCCGTACCGTCTTCGATCAGTGATTTGAGCATACCTTTTGTTGCAGAAATAGGAATCGCAAAGCCAATCCCTTGTGCGTCGCTCGCCACTGCTGTATTTATGCCGATAACCTGACCTTTTGCATTCACTAGTGGGCCGCCAGAATTTCCAGAATTTATGGCGGCATCAGTTTGAATCATATCGCTCAAAGTTTCTACCGCTACTGAGCTGCCGCCAGAAGACGCAGTCACAGTTCTATTCACCCCAGAAATTATACCGCTCGTGACAGTTCCTTCGTATTGACCGAGCGCGTTACCAATGGCGATTACTTCTTGCCCGATATTCAAAGTTTTACTATCGCCAAGTTCGGCCGCAGGCAAATCAGAAACTCCTTTTATTTTGAGATACGCAATGTCATTCAGCGGATCAGTGGCAGCCACCTTAACGTTTTCGTAAGTTGTACCGTCCGCCAAAATAACCTGAATATCCGTAGTGTCAGCTACAACATGCTTGTTTGTTATGATATAGCCGTCCGAAGTCGCAATTACGCCAGTTCCAGCGGTCTCGCTCTGCGAACCATATCCGTAGAAAAAGCTTGATTGACTTTCCGCCGTGCCGATAATTGAAACCACGCTGGCGGAGAGTTTTTCTGCGATGTCTTCGATTGAAGATTCGTCCGCAGTAGAAAATGAAGCCGAATTTCCGTCTTCCGTCGTGCTTCTAAGGGTGCTTTGATTGGAGACATTCTTCGAGAGTTGCGAAATCAAAATTCCCGTTCCCGTAGCGCCAACCAAAATCACCGACACAATCAGCCCAATCATCGCTGGATTTGCTGGCTTTCGAACTTTTTCGACTCGTTTATTTTTTTGCTTGATTATTCTTTCACTGCTTTCCATAAGATAATTTTACCACCGTTTGCTTAATTTAAACTTAAAATATTTTATTGAGGAATGCTTGAAAAAAGCAAAATCAAAAGCAGACAGATAGAAACTGTAAACGCTGTCGGCAAAAACAGATCGCGGACGGTTTTTTCTTCATTGTTCGCGATAGAAACAGATTCGAAAGCCAAAAAGCTCAAAACCGTCGCAATAATTGACGCCTGTGGAATAATGAAATTAAAAATCGAATTAAAAGCGATGGTGTAGCCAACCAGCAGGAAGTTTAGCACCCAAATAAATTCTGCAAAAATTATCCCCCAAAACAAGCTGATCAGCTCGATATTTTCGCTCTTCAAGCTCGAAATAACATGCCTAAAAGTCGCATAACCAATCAAAAACGCCACAAGCACCACAATATCAACCGGCCAGGCGTAAGCGATCGACAAAATCGCCGTCAAACCAACAAAAACCGAAACCAGCGCCTGCGCTTTGACGGCTTTTTCGCTTGATCTTGGCTTCAATAACGTGAGCCAACCGAGATAAGCTATCGCCAAAAATGCCTGTGAAAGCCAAAATTCAACGCCGGTTGAATACATCAAAACAACAATTCCAAGGCTAAAAATCAAATCGACTAAGTTGGATTTAACGTTCACAACCCAATAACGTGGCCGCACCGCAAAAGTTCTCCACTTCGAAATAACAACCAAAGCGATGGCAATAAACGGCGTTTTTGTGACGTAAATTGATAACCAACTCACCAAAACCAGCAAAAAATTCAAAAAAATGTGAGCAATCGAACTCGCGAGTGAATGCTTTTTAGAAATACTAATAAAATCCATACTTCTTCTATTATAACACATCACGCGAAAAATAAACATAATTGTAAAAAATTTTTGTTCATGCTAAAATAGAATAATGAAGAGTAGTTTTTGGCAGCGACACAAAACTTTAACTGATATTTTGGGGATTTTTTTGTTTGTCTTTTCTGTGGCGCTGGGCGTTATACTCATTAATTCTTTTATTTTTCAAAGTTTCACCGTGGTTGGCGGCAGTATGGAGAACACGCTCCACGACGGCGACAAAGTTATAATCAGCCGAATCGGCATAACTTGGGCGAATTTAACCAACCAAAAATACGCACCGAAGCGTGGCGAAATCATTGTGTTCAAAAATCCGCAGTATACCGCCGGAATGAAAGACCAGTATATCATCAAGCGAGTGATCGCTTTTGCTGGCGAAAAAGTCATCGTCAAAAATGGCAAAGTTACGGTTTATAATTCAGATCATCCAAACGGCTTCAATCCAGATGAAAATTTCAACAACGAACCAAAATCTGAAACTTCGCACGATGGTGAATGGACAGTTCCAGAAAATGAAATCTTCGTGATGGGCGACAATCGTGAAGGCATGAATTCATATGATTCGAGGAGCGGGCTGGGTACAATTCCGCTGTACAAAATCATCGGACCAGTGGCGTTTCGACTTTGGCCATTCACTGGAATCAGGAGTTTTGAATACTCGCAAGAATATAGATAAATCTCGCATTTTACTGCGAGATTTATATTTATTTCGAGAGAATTTCTTCGAGGCGTTTGAGCTCTTCTTCGCTCTTGAATTTGATAACGATTTGACCCGAACCGCGCGCCGAAGACTTGATATTTACATCTGTTTTCAGGCGTTTTGCCAAGCGTTTCGTGGTGTTTTCGAAAGGCATTTTGTTCAAATTTTTTGGCTTTGCGTCCCCAGCTTTTTCGGATTCCTTTTTGTATTGAACTAAAAATTGTTCCAATTTGCGGGCACTCCAACCTTCTGCCAAGATTTTTGGTAGAATTTTCAACACAGTTTCTTTGTCGATTTTGAGAAGTGGACGAACTTGCCCTTCCTTCAGTTCGCCAGAATAAACGTATTTTTTTACTTCGTCTGGCAAACTCAAAAGTCGCATCGTATTCAAAACCGCACTCGCGCTTCGCCCACCAACGCGTTCACCAATCTGTTCTGCTGTCATATTGAACTGTTCGCGAAGCTTCAAATATGCTGTCGCCGTTTCGAGAACATTCAAATCTGAGCGCTGGAGATTTTCGATCAAACTCAACTCCAAGCGATTTTGATCAGAAAGTTCGCGAATAATCGCAGGGATTTTTTCGAGCCCGGCCATTTGCGAGGCGCGAAAACGCCTTTCACCAGCCACAATTTCGAAATTTTCACCCTTTCGAATAACCACAATCGGCTGAAGAACGCCGTGAATTTTGATGGAATTCGAAAGAGCCTCGAGCGCCTCTTCATCAAAATGGCGCCGTGGCTGATCTGGATCGGCAGAAATTTTTGCAAGTGGAATTTCTTGAAGCTTCGAAATTTCGTGATCAACACCCAAAGTTGGATCGAATTGATCGTCGATCAAAATATCAGTAGGAATTAAAGTCGAAAATCCACGCCCCAAACCTTTTTTTGCCATTATTTTTTGTCTCCTTCGATTCTTTCGATAATTTCTTTTGCGACAGCCTTATATGCGCGCGCACCTTTGCTAAATCGGTCATAAACGCCCACAGGTACGCCGTGACTTGGTGCTTCAGCCAAACGAATATTTCGCGGAATTGGCGTCGAAAACACTTTTCCGGGGAAAAATCGCTTCACTTCTTCATAAACTTGTCCGCTCAAAGTTGTGCGAGAATCAACCATTGTCGGCAAAACGCCAAGCAATTCGAGATTTGGATTCATTCCCTTTTTTACCAACTTCATACTTTCGAGTAACTGTCCGAGACCTTCCATTGCGTAAAATTCTGCCTGGACAGGCAAAATCAAAAAATCGCTCGCAATAAAGCCGTTCACCGTGAGCAAACTCAAACTTGGCGGACTATCCAAAACAATATAGTCAAAATCTTCCCGAACTTCCTCAATCGCATTCTTCAAGCGCGTAAATCGCCCCTTAGCATTAGCAAGCTCGACCTCTGTATTCGCCAAAACTGGCGTGCTTGGCGCAAGCTTCAGATTGTCCCATTCAGTATCCAAAATTACTTCTTTTAGAGTTTTTTCACCAGAAATCACATCACTCATGGTGAATTCCAAAGAGTTTTTGTCGATGCCAAGACCACTTGTGGCGTTTCCTTGCGGATCAAAATCAACCAAAAGAACACGCTTGCCTAACTTCGCCAAGTAAAAAGAAATATTTATTGCGCTGGTCGTTTTTCCAACACCTCCCTTTTGATTCGTTATCGAAATCACTTTCATACGCCCATTATATCACAAAACGCTCACGCTTGCCAACATTTTTGCTCTTGAAATTAGCGAAGGATTGTGCTAAAATTGTAAAGATATTAAATTTAACGAGGATTTTATGAAAAAAGCAGTCGTAAAAGTTGGCGGTAAGCAATTTATCGTTAGCGAAAAAGAGACCCTTCTGGTGGACCTCCTCCCGCAAGGAACAAAAGAGCTCAAACTCGACGCTTTGATGCTAATCGATGGCGACAAAGTGGAAGTTGGAACTCCTGTTGTGAAAGGCGTGAAAGTTTCCGCTAAAGTTGTTGACGAACTTGTTAAGGGTGAAAAAATCCGTGTGATCCGCTACAAAGCTAAAAAACGCGTTCACAAAGAAAACGGACATCGTCAAAAATACACAAAGATTGAAATCACTTCAATCGCTTAATATAAAAGGCGGCCAGCCATCAAAATAGCCCATCACTCACTCTCGGGCTATTTTATTTTGCTCTGCTCCACGAATTAGATTTTTCAGAAATTGTGCGACATAAGCTTTTTGGCGAATCAATAAAGAAAGCCTCGTTATTTTTGAGGCTTTCTTTTGGTTTTTATCGAATTATTTTTTAGAAATTTTCGATTTGATTTTATCAATCGCTGATGTGATTTTTGCTTTAATGTTTCCATTTTCGGCAGTAGCATTTTTCAGCTCTTGATGACTTCGCATGTAGTACGCAATTCCACTTGTTAGCGCAACAACTGCGATAATCATTGCGGCAGCTTCGGCTGGGCCTGTTTGCGGAAGCTCGCTTGGGATTTCGACACAGTTTTTGTCGTTGGCATTCAAGTGCTCTAGACCAGGAACTTTACATTTATCTGTACAGTTTGGATCATTTTTCTTGAGATTGCCTTTTCCTGGGATTGTACAAAATTCTTCAACTTGTTTTGGTGTACAATCTTTTTGTACAGTTACAATTGCGTCGTCCTGCTTCACACCGTTTTGGGTAACAACCTTCGCGATGTTTGTGATTTTATTCGCGCCACAAGTTAATTTTGTTGAATCAACTTCTGCGGTAAAGGTGACCGTAGCCGAACCGCCAACCGAATAATTACCGATTCCGATACCTGCAGCTACAATGTCGTCGTTTAGAAGTTTTCCAGCTGGATCGCTTGGAGTTGAAATTCTAGTAGTTCCTTTTACTAGCTTCAAGCCCGCAGGTAGCATATCTTGAACGACAACTTTTTCTTGGTTGACTGTTCCGGTGTTTTTATAATCGATTTTGAAGTCAACTTTTTCACCAGGTTTAGCTTTGTAATTGTCCGACCAAGCATTAGCTCCATTTTTTGAAACTTGCTTAGATACAGAAAAGTCTGGGTAAGTTGCTGTAAACTGGTAAACTACTGTTAGCGTGTATTGAGTACATCCAGGGATAGCACCGTTTAATGCGCTATACCCAAGTAGCGAGCCGTTACCGAACAATTCGTTGTTATTCAAGCCCATTCCTTTGATTGCGCCGTTGCTTGTAGCAATTTTGGCTGAACCTTGAACATAATTCAAGATCACATTTCGTTGTGAAGAAGTCAATGTGGCTTCATCCCAAACACTCAATGGTTTTGAATTGCTGGCAGAAATCGTGCTGACCACTCGCGCGGTTTGACCTTTAGAGATCGTAGCTGGCAAAGTTGCCTTCATGCGAACATCTAAAGCGATTCCTTTGTAGTTGTGTTCTTTTGCGTTGTAGGTTTCGGAAGCGTTGTTATGAACATATGTCCAAACTTCGTATGTTTTACCTGGTACGATATCGATTTTATCAACGTAATTACCAACGCCTGCTTCACGGATTCGAACGAAGTTTCGCTCGTCACCCATACCTGGATTATTAGTAATAGAGTTGAAAGTTACGTAATCGGCAGGATTTTGATCTGTAAATGTTGGCCTTTCTGGACCGTAAGCAAATGCATTTAAGCCCGAAAGAAATCCCGCGATCAGGACTGTTGATAAAACAGCCCCGATCTTAATTTTTGTGATTTTTTTGTTTTCCGTCTTCATATTTAGTTGCCATTAGTTGTTGTTTGTTGTTGTGCTTGTCGAATTTCGTCAAGACTTACAGACTGATCACCCACTTGAACTTCGCCTACCTGAGAGCTTCGTTCAGCATTTTGATTTGCTTGCTCTTGAGCTTGTTGCTGTTGAATCTGCTGTTGCTGAACGGCAGGATCAACTATCCATTCACCACCATACTGCACGACTACTTCTTGAGTTTGCGGTGGAGTAGATTCTGCACCTGGAGCCATTACTCCATCCACATTGTCGCCAGGCAGAGCATTTGGGTTGACAGAATTGTTTTGTTCTTCTGTCGATACGGGAGGAGTTTCTTCTCCCGGCTCAGCTGGGGTTATTCCGTTATATGTACCCGGGGCTTCCTGAGAGCGATCCTTTGGTTTTGGAGCTTCTGTTGTTGTGGTTGGTGGGGTTGGGGTTGTTGGTGGCGTTGGGGTTGTTGTGGTTGTTGGTGGGGTTGGGGTTGGAGTTGGCGGATTAGTTATCGCAGGCGGAATCACAATGTCTGCTGGCGGAGTAAATCCTTTGATTTGTGGTAATTCTACAACCGCACCTTCGATAATAATCTGCGTACAAGTTCCATCAATCGATACAACCGTTCCATCCTTGAGAACCATGTTGAGCATTTTGTCTTCAAAGTTCAAACCATGAGCTGTCGACATTGTAATGTGGCCGTTTTCATCCATATCACCAAAGAATGAACTGAAGTTCGCCGGAACATTGCCCGCCCATTCAAATCGATCAACTTCGGCGGTCATCTTTTTGAAACCATCGTTGATTTTTTTGAAGGCTTCTTGATCGCCATTTTGCGCTCGAGAGTACAGATCTTGCGCTTCATTGGCTGAAATTCCAAAGTATTTTTCTGCCAAACCATCCATAAACATGAACTGCGCTTGGTAAGAAAGGTTGTCTTCTAGGCTACCATTACGGTGCATTTCTAGAATTTCTTCTGGACTTTTTTCACCGAAAGTTGAGATGTTTCCGATATCTTCGCCATTTCGCTTGAGATTCATTTGCGACCAATATGTGTCGTTTTGTTTGTCGTAGCGACCGTTGTTAGTTAGGCTTTCTGCGCCAGTTTCGCCGTCGGCTACGAATTTGTTGTATTCATCCTGAGCGTTTGCGACTTGGTCTTTGTCTTGATTTGTATCAACGTGGTCTATTGTTGATTCAGTAGAATTGTCGGTCTGCATGTTATCCGCAACAGTTTTACCCGCCCCTATGGCCAATAATACGCCAGCTGCATACAGAATGCGCTTCCCCCATTTTTTGAGTTTTTCTCGACGGGTTAGAGGCTTTTCTGCTTCGTAGGACTGTTCTTCAAGAGAAGTAGGCGGATTGTCGACTTTTTTGTCTTCGTCATGTTTTGCTTCATTGGAATTATTGAAGGCGTCAATCCTTTTGTTGATCTCTTCATCAGACCAGCCAAGAGCTTCTCCGAGTCGTCGAATTTTTTCTTCAGGAGTTTCCTTCTGTAAAGGAGCTTCCTTCTCTAATTCTTCGCCGTTTAGACCGATTAGTTGCTCTGGGGCTGGGGCTGGACCGAATGCTTTATCCGATTCGGGTTCAGGCAATTCAATGTCAGCTGTCAAATCCTTACCGAACATATTATTAAAATAATCAGTCACTATTTCCGCCCGAGAGCCAAATTCTTGATTGTTTTTAATTAATTTTTTACCTAGAATTCTCTCTTTTAAGGTAATTGTTTTTTGAAGCTCTTGTCGACGAGATTCATATTCTCTAGCTTCTGGAGTGCCAGCCCGAGATTCGTGCATAACTGGAATTTCATTGAGTAATTCCTTCAATCCTTGAATGGTCTCCGCATATTGTTCTAGCGCGTCGATACCAAACTCTGGATTTGTTCTTTTGATATTTTCAAGATTATCAAAAGCGGCCGCATCCTGGAAGGCTTCGTAGGCTCTAATATCTTCTTTTTGAGCTTGAAGATTTTCGAGCTGTTTTTTTAGCTCTTCTTCTTTGGTTGAAATTTCGCTCCAGCTATCGCCGTAAGCGTCATTCTTTCCAAAATTGAACTTATTTGGGTTCATCCTGGTCCTTTTTTGTTAGTTTTTATATTTTATTTTCATAACCGCCAGCGCGAGCCGACAATTATTTCAATTTACATTCGTATTTTACCACAAGCATAATAAAAAGTCAACAACTTTGCTGACTTTTTATTGAATTTAGGCGGCGATTTTGCCGATGATTGCATTGCCTAGCTTGCGCAAGCTGTCTGCTGTTTTGCGTTCTCGCGGCTTAGACTGTTCTTGCTTCAATTCTTGCTGGAGCTCTGAATCCGTCTTAAATTCATTCGGCCGAGCGACAAAGCCGCCATCTCCGCGATAACTCGAGAACGAAGCTCCATAATCCTCAAAATAAATTACGTTTGAATTTTGGATTTCTTCATTTCGGCTCACGACATTCGTCGTATCGCGGCCAGATTCCGCGTAAATCCGATCAATACCTTCTTTAAGCTGATCGATATTTAGGGTGCTACTCTCGATTGTTTTTTCGGTTTCGCGCGGTTTTTGGCTTTCGCTATTCAGATGAGACAAATCAAACTGCAAACTTTCACTATTAAAAGACCAAGCTTCCGCCTGCGAGTTTGGCGCGTCGTCTATATCTCGTCGATTTATTTCAATACTCATTTTTTACCTTTTTGATTTTTCTTTTTTGTTTTTATTAAAAATAACTTATGCTCGTATTATAGCATAAGTTATTTCATTTGTCAACAATTTAGCTTAGGCTTTTTTGAGAGAAATTTCCATCTCGAAACCTTCGATTTTTACAGATTGCGAGAAGTCGTAATTTTCGTTTTGTTCGCCTTCTTTCGCCAAAGTTTCGCGACAAATTTCTTGAACAAATTTGTTGTACGCAGCTTTTAGCTCGTCGCTATCAGTTTGAATATTGAGCAGAATTCGGTCGTCGACATTCAAGCCGGCCTTTTTGCGCGAAGCCTGAATGTGGCGAATAATTTCACGCGACAAACCTTCGGCGCGAAGCTCTGGAGTGATTTCGAAATCGAAATCGACTTTTTCGGCAGGTTTGTGGCTCAAAATTTCACCGTTTTCGCCCTTGTCGCCTTCAATATACGAAACGCCTTTTACGTTCAATTCTTCTTGAAGAATCTCGACGAACCACTTAATTTCGCTAGCAACGTGCGGAATCACAACTTCTTTGAGCGGTTGTCGAATTTTCACGCCATTTTTCGCACGCAAGGCCAACGCTTCGTTCACATAACCACGAATTTCTGCCATTTCTGCCAAAATTTTCTCATCAATTTCGCCAGCTTCTGGCCAATCTTTCAGATGAACCGAACCGTCGCCAACCATTTTTGACCAAAGCTCTTCACTCAAAAACGGCACAAACGGCGCGAGAATCAACGCGAGATAACTCAAAACATAATGAAGCGTTTGGTAAGCTTGAGTTTTGTCACCATCGTCTTCGCTCTTCCAAAAACGGCGGCGGCTACGACGAACAAACCAGTTCGAAGCGTCATCTAGGAACGGCAAAATTCCCTCAACCGCGCGCGGAATGTTGTATTCGTCCATATTTTCGGTGATTTCATTTCGAAGTTGATGAACTCGGCTCACAATCCATTTGTCGAGTGGGTTTTCGAGACTGCTCGATGGATCTTTTAGCTCACCCTTAAATTCCCAACCGTCAACGCTCGCATACATCGTGAAGAAATCGTACATATTCCAGATCATCGAGATTTTTCGCGCAACATCAGAAACGTCTTTGTCGTGAAGCGCAAAGTCTTCGCCATTGAGAAGCGGACTCGAAAGCAACAAGAATCGCAAACTGTCGGCTGAGTATTGATCCATCAGCTCATTTGGATCGGTATAATTGCCGAGCGATTTGGACATTTTTCGACCGTCATTTCCAGCAACAACACCTGTGGTGATGACATTTTTGAACGCATTTTTACCGAAAAGTGCCGTATTGACCGCGTGAACATAGTAGAACCACGCGCGAACCTGACCGACGTATTCCACAATGAAATCACCTGGGAAGTTCTTTTCGAATTTTTCTTTGTTTTCGAAAGGATAATGGAACTGCGCGAATGGCATCGAACCACTCTCAAACCAGCCATCGATGACTTTGTCGATTCGAGTGTATTTTTCGCCGTCAATTTCGAAAGTGATTTCGTCAACCCAAGGTCGGTGGTAGTCTTCCAGTTCAACGCCAGAAAGTTCTTTTAATTCAGCGTAAGAACCAATCACGCGGATTTTGCCACTTTCGGACTTCCAAACTGGCATCGCAGTCGCCCAAAAACGATCGCGCGACAAGTTCCAATCTGGCGCCGCCTCGATATTTTTGGCGAATCGCCCGTGTTTCAAATGCGCTGGGAACCAGTTGATATTTTCGTTTTGCTCCAACATCAGTTCTTTTTGACCTTGAATGTCGAAGAACCAGCTCGGATGCGCGCGATACATCAAACGGTGGCCGGTGCGTGGATTGTGTGGGTATTCGTGGCGGATGTAGTCGATTTTCCAGACGATTCCGCGTTCTTTTAAAATTTTCGCCAAAGGCTTGTTGAATTCCCAAACATCGTTTCCAGCAAATTCGCCGCTCAGATATTTTCCAAATTCATCCAAAGTGTGATAAACCGGAATTCCGTATTCTTTTCCAAAATTGAAGTCTTCCTCACCGTAAGCTGGCGCCGAGTGGACGATTCCCGTTCCACTTTCGAGACTGACATAATCTGCCGGCCAAACTTTGTAAGCGTTTTCTTCACCGTCGCCTTTGTAGGTGTAATCCGGAAGAAGTGGCTCGTAGCTCAAACCAACCAATTCTGAGCCGTCAACCAAGCCAACAACTTCGAAATCGAGCGGATTTTTCTTCTCATCAACAAGAACTTTTTCGATCAAATCTTTCGCCAAAATGAAGAATTCATCACCAACTTTTACCTTTGCGTAAGTGATTTCAGGATTAATGAACAAACCCATATTTGCCGGCAAAGTCCAAGGAGTTGTTGTCCAAGCGAGAATGGCGGTTTTATCTTTGGCGCCAGTCGCGTCGACAAAATCCTTCAGCCAGAATTTCACAAAAACGCTCGGATCGGTGACGGTTTGGTAAGCGTCGTTATCCATTGTCATTTCAGCTTTCGAAAGTGGCGTCGCCCAAGCCGTGTCGTACATCAAAACGCGCTCGCCTTCGTAGATTTTACCCTTTTCGTAAAGAGTTTTGAACGCCCACCAGACACTTTCCATAAATTCTTTGTCCATTGTTTTGTAGGCATTTTTGAATTCAACCCAGCGACCAATTCGGTCAATCGTACCTTCCCAAAGCCCGGCGGTTGCCACCATGCTTTCGCGAGCTGTAGTGATATATTCTTCGAGGCTGATTTTTTCGCCAACTTCATGGCGAGTTTTGATGCCGAGTTTCTTTTCGACGAAGTTTTCTGCCGGCAAACCGTGACAATCCCAACCCCAACGGCGCTCAACTCTTTTACCTTTCATCGTTTGATAGCGCGGAACTGCGTCTTTTACGATCGAACTGAGAAGCGTTCCGTGATGTGGCACACCAGTGATAAACGGCGGGCCGTCGTAAAACACGAAAGCATTATCTTCACTTCGATTTTCTACCGATTTTTCGAAAGTTTTTTCAGCCTTCCAGTGCGCCAAAACATCTGCTTCGTATTCTTTTGCTCTTCTTCTTGAATTTGCTTGAAATTTCATTTTTCCTCCCGAGAATTTAACCTATAACTTAATTTCATTATCTCTTTTGCGCTATCCAATTGATCTATATTATCAATTTTCATTTCACACTCTCCAGTTGCCCAGTGGCCAACATTGGACATATCTCTAACTTCTGGATAATTGCCATTCTCAAATTCTGCGTATTTCACGTTTATATTTAGAATTAAAGAATTTTTTCGAATAATAAAGCTAAAGATAGTTCTTTTATCCAGTTTAAATCTGATATACATCTTTTTGACTTCTGATTGAATCTCTGGACTAATATTCTCTGCAAAATCTTTTAGCTCCCAGTAAAATTCCTGTATGAAATCCGCACCTTTAGCCACCAGATCGTCTTCGCTATAACGAACGATCTCGTTGAGTACAGTCTTCTCATCTTCGCTATTTTTCGCAGAATCTATCGCTCCCTTTCGGGATTTTCCAATCTTTTTACCTTTTGGCAAATACTCAACTATATCTCCGTATTTTCTAAATTCATACAGCTCAACCGGGAAATTTTCAGTAGTGTATTCACTCGCTCTAAGCTGATACTCCGTGAATTTTGGTGAAATAAGAATTACGCGAGATTGAGACCAATCAATTTTAGGTATACCTCCTCCATTTTTCTCAATAAATTTCAAGATAAAAGCTTCCTTGTTTTTCAACATCAAAGACAAATAAGCCAACCCCTGATCAGCGACAGAATCACTTTTAATTTTTTTATATTCAATAATTACAAAGCTATTATTTTCACTATCGAAAGCCAAAGTATCTATCCGCAGGTTATCAACTGTAAATTCTGTTTCTATAAACCTTAAGCCAAAAATCTCCTCAAGATTATCTTCAGTCATTCGCTGAATGTCTTTTTCGAGATATTTTTGAGATACGTTTTCCCGCTGAATAGTTGTTAGTTTTTTATCGATTAACCTGTAAAGCATAATCCCTTCCTAAAAATTAAAAATCACCTCTTTCGAATTCGAGAACCAGCTCGCGCCGGCGTTACCATCTCGATTCCAAAAGAAGTGATTCTTTTAGCCCTTAATTTAGCTTTTACGGAGCCTCCCGCCGAGTTCTAATCAGTAAAAACCTTTCTTCTCGGAGCTTCGCGGTTGATAGCCGCTCATTTGTCAAAACAAAACGCTTTAATTTATTTTATCAAAAAATGCGAGAAAAATCAAATTTATCCCGCATAATAGCTAACTTCGTCGATCGTCGGTAAAGGTCGCCCGCGCCACATGTGAAGCATTTGCCCGCTGTCATCTGTCGCGAGAAGCGTTGGATATTCCACAATATCATAAGCACGCAAGAAAAATTCATTGTCGCGATGTTCTGGGTCGCGAACCTCAATCTCCGCGCCAGTTCGCCGTTCAAAATCATGAATAAATTCTCGGACTTCGCGCGCGTGATCGCTTTCATCTTTATAAACTACAATTATCTTCATGCTTCACCTCTAATTTTCGCTAAAATTTCCTCAAAATCGTCGATTGTTTCAAATCCATTAAAAACGCTCGCAAACCGAATGTATGCCACTTTGTTTAAATCGAACAGTGCATTCAAAACCTCTTCTCCAATCTGGTGAGAAGAAACCTTGTGCGATTTTTTTAGCAGATTATTTTCTACGCGATTGATAATTTCCTCAACCTGAAGATCAGAAATAAACTTGCCAATGGAGCGAACAATCGAATTTTTCAGCTTTTCACGATCAAAATTTTCGCGTCCGCCATGACTTTTCATTACCACCAAATGCGGCTTTTCGATTCGCTCATAAGTGGTGAATCGCGTTCCGTCGGGAGCAACTCGACGCCTGCGGATAGATTGACCGTCCGCAGAAGCCCGGCTTTCTAAAACCTTGGTGTCGTCGAGCATGTATTCCATTATTTTTCTTTATTCCTTCGCTCGCGTCGGCGCAAAAATGCTGGTTTTTCTAGTTCTTCGTCGTCCAATTCTGGCGTGCTCCAAATGCTTCCAGTTTGAATGTCGCTAGCAAAATTCGAAGCTGAATCTTGTTCTTCTTCTTTGTTGAGCTCCATGTCGATCGCGCCAGACAAAGTTTCGTCGATTTTTTCTTCTTTTACTGAATCTCCAGAAAGGTTAAAATCTTGAGAGATCACATTGTCGAGCGAATTTCGATTGTCTGAGAAGTCGCTATATTCGCGATCAAAACCAGTCGCCACTACTGTAATTACGAGCTCGTCTTCAAGTTCTGGTTTCAAAGTTGCACCAAAAATGATGTTCGCATCTGGCGAAACTGCTCGAGTGATTGCTTCCGCCGCATCTTGAATTTCGCTCATGCTCATGTCGTAGCCACCAGCCACATTAAACAAGACACCTCGCGCACCATCGATCGAAACTTCGATCATCGGACTTTCGATTGCTTGTTCAGCAGCTTTAATCGCACGATCTTCACCACTTGCGCGACCAATTCCCATCAAGGCAGAACCAGCGTTACTCATGATCGATTTAACGTCAGCAAAGTCAAGGTTAATCAAACCGTGCTCTGTGATAAGTTCTGAAATTCCTTGAACACCTTGCCGAAGAACATCATCCGCAATCTTGAAAGTTTCAAGAAGTGGCATATTTCGATCAATTGTTTGGAGTAGTCGGTCGTTAGGAATGGTAATCAAAGTGTCAACCACCGCAGCGAGTTTTTCGATTGCCCAGTCGGCGTTTTTCTTTCGTTTCATCCCTTCAAACCCGAAAGGTCGAGTTGCAACACCAATTGTTAAAATTCCCATTTCGCGAGCAATTTCTGCCACCACATGACCAGCACCAGAACCAGTTCCACCACCAGCACCAATCGTGATAAACACCATGTCAGCGCCGCTTAAAGCTGATTGAATTTCTTCGCGAGATTCGTTAGCAGCACTTTCACCAACAATTGGATCCGCTCCAGCGCCCAAGCCGTTGGTTGTTTCTCGGCCGAGGTGGATTTTTGTGTCGGCTTTAGAATTATACAACGCCTGCGCGTCGGTGTTCATCGCGATAAATTCGATATTGTTCAAGCCAACATCTTTCATTCGGTTTACCGCACTACCACCGGCGCCACCAATTCCCACCACCTTAATTTTTGCAAAAGTCTGAACTTCGTTCGGTTTAATTTCTGGCATATTTTACTCCTTATTCCTCCCTATTATATCATTTTATTTGTTTCGTTTAAACAGTTTAGCAAAAAATCCTTGATGATTTTGCTCGTGTCGAGTTTCTGCTTGAGAATGGTGAATTTCGCTAAGCATTAAGCCAACAGCGGCGGCAAATTCTGGGTTTTTTACGTCTTCAGAAATTGTGCTTTCGATGTCGATTTTGCCAACTTGTGAAGCCAATTCCAAAGATTTTTTCGAATATTCGGCGATTTTTTTCATGTTAGCGCCGCCACCAACTAGAACGATTCCGCTCGGAAGTTGCTTATTACATCCAGCAAGTTTGAATTCTTTCTCGATTTCTTCAAAAATTTCTTCAAGTCGTGCATCGACAACTTCGTCGATTTCGAGTGTATTGAAGCTGTAATGCTCGTGACCGTTTTTTATCATCACGTCGCGATGTTCGCTGCGAATTCCAGCCAGTGCGTGCTTGATTTTGATTTCTTCAGCCACTTCTGGAGTAACTTTCAAACAGATTGCCAAATCGTTGGTGATGTTATTTCCACCGACAGGTAAAACGCGAAGATATTGAAGATCACCATCTTCGTAAATCGCGATTCCAGTGGTTGTCGCACCAAGATCTATCACGGCGACACCATTTTCTTTTTGTTTTTCGGTCAAAACCGCGTTAGCAGAAGCCAAAACACTAGGGATAATTCTCGATATATCAATTTGAACTTGCTCGGCGACCTGTCGGAGATTTTCGACGTGCGGAATCATGCCAGAAACAACGTTGGCACGTACTTCAAGCCTTGTACCACGCATACCAAACGGATCCGAAATTCCATCTTGGCCGTCCAGGCTATACGCGTAAGGGATAAATTCTAAAATCTCCCTGTTAGCAGGAATTTTACCGATCGTTGCGACTTCTTCAATACGGTGAAGATCGTCTTCGGAAACTTCTTGGTTCGGTGAATTTATAGCCACCATACCGTCTGATTTGACACTTAAAATATGCGCACCGTTCAAGCTAAAAGCTGCGCGATCAACCGTAAAACCGCTCGTTCGTTCCGCGTTACCCAAAGCCTTGTCGATAGCTGCTGCTGGACCATTCAAGTGCGAAATAACACCTTTTCGCATGCCGCTATTTTCGTGAATTCCAACACCCACGATTGTTGGTTTGTTTTCGGAATTTAAGCTGGCAACAACACAGCGAACAGTGGTTGTCCCAACATCAACTCCTGCAATATATCGAGAATTCTCATTCATAGGTCTATTATACCGCTAATGTCAATTTTTCGCAAGAACAAAACCAACAAAAAATCGCCTCCTTAGAGAACGATTTTCAAGATAATTTCTGGTGCTGGGAGAAAGATTCGAACTTTCGAAGGCTACTGCCGACAGATTTACAGTCTGTTGTGTTTGACCGCTTCACTATCCCAGCTGATACAAAAAATGTATTTGGAGCCACCTTTCGGATTCGAACCGAAGGCCTGCTGTTTACAAAACAGCTGCTCTAACCAGCTGAGCTAAGGTGGCAGGACCAAATACTTCACTATTATATCGCACGAAAAACAAAAAAGCAAGAGTTTTTAAAAAAATATCAGAAATTATTTTGCCCGACAAAGCCTAAGCAGCTTTTCTTTCGGAGATAACTTTTTCACGAAGTTCATCATCGTAAACTTCTTGTTCAACAAGAGTTGGCTTAGATAACCTCTCCATTTCATCATAATATGCATTTTCGCGAGATTTTTCAACGCCCGGAATGTGATTTGTTATTCTTGTAAACATCGACGGATTTTCGTGATCAAGCTTTAAATCCTGCATCTTTTCAGCGCGCTGAATAAAATCTTTGTTGGCACGATCAAGCTTTTCGGCATCACTCCAATTTCGATCATCTTCTGGATGATTCTTCATGTCAATCAACTTAGAGCTTTCAAGAATTTCCTCTTGATTAGCTTTTCGGATTTCACCATATTCACCAATAACATCACTATCAGGAGTCAAAGACTCGGCATCGTTTAAAAACTCCTTTTTTCGCAACTCTCGATCTTCTATTTGTCGGCGAACAAAAGTTGGGTCAATTTCAGACGGAACACCGTCACGACGAATCATCCCGAGATATTTCTCGATATCGCGACTTTCAATCATGTCAGCTTCTTTGTTTCGTTGCTTTTTCAGCTTTTTCTCTCGAAGTTCCAGATAGTTATTCTGAGCCTCTTTTACTGCTTCAATGGTAATTTCTTTGTCGCCCTCGGACAGATTATCAGCGACAGCTTCTCGCTCCTGCTTCGAAAAATCTTTGTCAAAATTCGCTTTAATCTCAGACCATCCCTGAATATTTTTCTCTTGATCCGAACTATCAACCTCGCCCCATCCATCATCCGCATATGGATTGAATTTTTCGGTTTTATTTTTTGGCTGATATATTTCTGGATTGTATGCGTCTTGGTTGTTCATTTTTATTTCTCTATTATACTATTGCTTTTGTATGCCGTAATTATACCACGCCACAATTCCGATGTCAACAAAAAATCGCCTCTTTTTGGAAGCGATCTTGAAATAATTTTGGTGGCTCCTCCCAGACTTGAACTGGGGACACAAGGCTCTTCAGGCCTCTGCTCTACCAACTGAGCTAAAGAGCC
>CAZVBN010000006.1:0-33121 GCA_964625845.1 uncultured Candidatus Saccharibacteria bacterium
TCTTTCCGTCGCCGCCAAAAGCTCGCGCAAAATCTCGTCGTATTTTTCGTAAACGCGAAAACCTGCCGCGTAAGCGTGGCCACCGCCACCAAAATATCCCGCGATGTCCGCCGCGACGGGCGAATTTGTGCGGACTTTACCTGTTAATTTACCGTCTGGGTAGGTTTTTATCGCCACGCAAACTTCGACGCCTTCAACCAATCGCATTTCATCGATCACCAAAACGCTCGGGTTGTATTTGTCGGAATATTTTTTGATTTCGTCCCAAGGAATGTGAACTAATGCCAATTTTCCGTCCAAAAAATACTCAATTCGGCGAATCAATTCTCCTTTGTATTCCAAAATTTCAGGCGATTTTTTGCTGAATTCCCGGCGCGCTTCTTCGATTTTTGCGGTCGAAGCACCAAGTTTTGTGAGCTGGCTGGCGATTTCGAAAGTTTCGGGAGAGACATTTTGCGTCGAAAATCCCAAAGTGTCGCTCAAAATCGCGCCCATCAAATGCTCGGCTGCTTGCTGATTGATCTCGAAACCAGAATTTTTCGCAAAGTCAAAAATCACCTCAGCGCAACTGCTGGCTTCTTTCAAAATAATTTCGTGCGAAAATTCCAGATCTGGCGTGGCGTCGGTGTGATGATCAATCACCAAAATTGGCGTTTTTTCGAGCAGATTTCGATAAGGCGGATTTTCCCAAATTTTCGAAAGCAAAATCTGGCTCGCCGTGTCGACGATCACGAACAAATCGCTCGGCCAAAGATTGTCAGAAATTCTATCCCAGCCAGAAAAATACCGAAGATATTTCGGAATATCAACAGGACAAAAAAGCTGAACTTCTTTGCCCGCCTCACCGAGAATTTCTTCGAGCGCGAGCGCCGAACCAAGCGAATCGCCATCTGGATTTTCGGCTTGAATTACGGTGATTTTTGTGGCTTTTTCGATGAGATTTTTCGCAATTTCGAATTCTTTCATTACAAACTCCTTCGCCCTTCGAGCGCGTGGCTCAAAGTGATTTGATCGGCGTATTCCAGGTCGACGCCAACGGGAATTCCGCGCGCGAGGCGTGAAATTATCAGATTGTCGAAGCCTTTTTCTCGCAAAAATCGTTGAAGATAAAGCGCGGTACTTTCGCCTTCGACGCTGGCGTTTGTGGCGATGATGATTTCGCGAACTTCGTCCTTCGAAATGCGTTCGGCGAGTTCGTTGAGATGAAGTTGCTCTGGGCCGATTCCGTCGATTGGTGAAATTGCGCCACCCAAAACGTGATAAGTTCCGTTGAATTGCTTGGTTTTTTCGAGCGCTACGATGTCGAGCGGTTCTTCGACTACCGCCACGAGTTTTTTATCGCGAGTTTCGCTGGAATATAGTGGCGAAACTTCTTCCGTATCTGAAATTAGCGCAAAAGTTACCGGACATTGCTTGACATTTTTATGTAAATTCAAAAGACTCTCGGCGATTTTTTGGCTAATAATCGGGTCATTTTTTAGCAAATAATAAGCATAGCGTTCGGCTGTTCGTGAGCCGACGCCGGGCATTTTTCCGAGATTTTCGATAGAATCAAGCAGTGCGTCTGGTAAAATTTGCGCCATTTTTCTCTTTTCGAGAGCCTACAAGCCCAAGTTTCCCAAACCGCCCATCAAAGGTTGCATTTTTTCGGCGGCAACTTTTTGTGCTTCTTCCAGACCGTCGCGAATTGCGATTTGAATCCAGTGTTCGAGTTCTTCTGTGTCTTCAAAATCGATAAGTTCTGGGTCGAGTTTTACGCTTTTAACTTTCAATTCGCCAGTGAATTGAATTACGACAGCGCCATCGCCAGCCTCAACTTCGATGATTTCTTTTTTGAGTTCTTTTTGCGCTTTTTGAAGTTCGCGCACCATTTTCATTTGGTCTTTAATTCCTGCCATTTTTCCTCCTTAAAACAGTATAAATATGTAAATATTTTATCAAATTTTCATCTTAAAATCAACTTTTTGTTAAGATGTAAAATCGGTCGGCGTCGTCTTTTCGTTCTGAAACAACGATTTTTTTGATTTTGTAATTTTTGGGAATTTCGATTTTTTCAAAAGCGGCGCGCGAAACGATGATTTCTTGGTCAGAAAAACCAGAAACGATTTTGGCGGATTTTTGCTTTTCGAGAATTTCGTAGAAGGCTTTTTCATTTTCGGAAACCATAAGCACACGATTTTTGTCGGAATTTTCCGCGAGAAGCTTCAAATCTTGATTGAAATTCAAAACGATTTCGGGTGAATAAACATAGTTCTGGCGGAAATTATTCAGGCTGGTGAGAAGTAAGCTAATCACAAAAAACGAAATTGGAATCAGCCCAAGCACGCGCGCGTAAGGGTTTTGCGGAAAAATCGTATACCAAGTTTGGATCAGACTTTGAAGCCCGGTGATCGTCAAGATCAAAATCGGCGTGAAAAGTATCGCGGTTAGATTCGGGTTGATTACGCATACGAGTAAAAGAATTATCAGCCAAATGTTGACAAGATAGCTTTTTGCGGTGTGTTTTGCGTTGAATGTGAAATATAAACCGATCGCGATCAAAATCAAAACTGGCGGGCTGATTATCGGCGAAATTACGCCACCGGAATTTTTTGATGAAAAGCTGAACAGATTCGAGATTAAAACACCGATGTTTTCGAAAATATTTAGCGAATTTGGAACTCCAAAAATCGTTTTTATAATCGAAAAATCACGCACAACCGCAATAGCTAACGGCAACAAAATCACGCCAAAAGTCGCCACCGCGATAATTCGCTTTTTCTTCTCGATTTCTCTGTTAAGCGCAAATCGAAGATGTGGATGCGCCAAAATAGTTAGTCCAAAAGCCAGTACAATATAAATACTCAAAGGCGTATAAAAACTCAGCGCCAAAACTGTTGCGAGAGGCAAAAGCGTGCGTTTCTTTTTTGTTTCGAGGAATTTTGCGCCAAGCCAAATCAGCAAAATCGGATAAAAAATATAAAGAATTTCTGCGGTTCCGTTTTGTGCGATGAAGAAAAATTGACCAGAAGCAATCGCCAAAATTGCCGCCAGCGTGGCCGTCCCTTTTGAAAACCATGTGTGTGAAAGCTTGATGACCGCAAAAACCGTCGCGATCGAAATCAAAATCGCGGGCAATTTTATGCTAAAATTCGAAAGTCCAAAAATCGAAATGCTCAAATTTTGGAGAAGTCTAAACGGCAAATTGATGATTTCGCCAGAGAAAATGTTGGTGAAATTTATGTTTGCCGAAGATTTTGCGCTTTCGATCTCGGCGGAGGTCAGGCCGTTTGGCGCGATAAAAATTGTGTGAAAAATAATCGCTAAATAAGCTAAAAATAATGTTCCGTAAGCAATTTGATAACGAAATTTATAAAGCCAAAAATCGCTAATTCGTGTTTTTTTCATACTTATTTATTTTAGCATAAACGGCTGAAAAAAGCTAATTTTGATTTTAGCGGGATTTATGTTATAATTATATCATCAAAACAAAAGGAGGCGATTTTTTATGAAGAAAATCGTTAAAATTTCAATGTTGGCACTTTTGGGTTTAGGCTTGGTTGGATGTTCTTCGGATTATGATTCTGCTCCGATATCTGGCGACGCGAATAGAAAATCTTACCGTAAAATCTTATTAGAAATTGAAGGCGGCGAATATGAAATACGGTTCAATAACGGAACCGAGGTCGACGATTTTATATACACAATAAAGTCTGAGAATTTTGGAAATATTGAGTCTATCAAAAAGAAAGATGATCAAACTGCTGTTATCAAGTTCAAGGATTCTTCCGATGGATCGAGTAGTTCTTCTTCGAAAATCGAAGAAAAAATCATCGAAAAAGACGGCAAAAAATATAAAGTCACCGTCGAAGAAATCGTTGAAGACCCGGTTGAAGAAGTCGCCAAACAGGCAGTTGAAGAAACTGTTGAATCAGGCGAATAGTACATTTTGAGAGCGAAAAGCTCTCTTTTTTATTTTAATCCCCAATTATTTCCACCAAGAGATTTTACGGCATCTTTGATTTCGAGCATGGTGATCGCTTGACTAAAATCGCTGGCGGTCAGGCCTGATTTTTTCAGGAGAATTTCGCCGTCACGGATACCGCTAGAAAGCAGTTCTATGATCGTGTTTTCGGCTGGCGTATCGCCTTTGATTAGTGGAAGCTGAGTGGTTTCGTCGCCATTTGGAAACAAAAATTCCAGCAAATCGTTTGTACTCAAAAGTGGCGTTGCGCCCATTTTTATCAGCTTGTTGCAGCCAGCCGAAAGCGGCGAAGTGATGTTTCCTGGTACGGCAAAAACTTCTTTGCCCTGCTCGATGGCGTGTGTGGCAGTCGAAAGTGTTCCGCTGCGTGCGGCGGCTTCAACCACGACAACCGCGTCCGCCAAGCCCGAAACTAGGCGATTTCTCTCTAAAAATTGATACGGTAAAGCTGGCGCGGAAGGTTCGTATTCGCTGATGATTGCTCCGCCCGTTTCAAGGATTTTTTCAGCCAAACCTTTGTGCGAAGAAGGATAGATTTTTGACAACCCATTTGCCAAAACAGCCAAAGTTAAGCCGCCTGCCTCGATTGCCGAGCGATGCGCGATTCCGTCGATTCCGAGCGCCAGACCGCTAATGACCACCACGCCGTTTTTCGCCAGATCGCTGGCAATTTTGGCCGCCACTTCGCGACCATAGTTTGTGGGCTTTCGCGTGCCAACGATCGCCACAGTTTTGATGCGTTTTTGTGGCAGTTCACCCCTGATAAAAAGTTTGCTTGGCGGGTTTGGAATATGCTCTAAATCTCGCGCAAAATTAGTGTTTTTTGGAATAAATTCATTGATTTTCATAAAAAGTGTGTTAAAAGTATTGACTTATTTAGTCTTTCGTGCTATTATATGAACAATTGACAAAACAATTACGTAATTTGTCAAAAAGAACATTTTATCCATTTGTTATAGTGTATGATATTTTTATTTCCAATTAACATCCTTTTATCCCTCCTATTGTAAAAATATTGTACATAATAACCCCTTTGACCGGCGGACCCTTTGTTGATTTGAGGTGGGTCTTCAGCTTCGAGGAAATCGAGCCATAAAGTGGTGCGTCGAAGGGATAAAAAACCGCCTGAGCGATGCCCACCCGTGCTCAGGCGGTTTTTATGTTTTAATATTAAAATAATATTTAAATTTGTCAATGAGCTTGTGTTTTGTTTTTTATAATTAAAATTTTAACATAAACATAATAATTTATCAAACACTTGATTTTTATAAAAAAGTTTGCTACAATAGTCATGCTGTTGGGATGTCGCCAAGTGGTAAGGCACCAGGTTTTGGTCCTGGCATTCGGGGGTTCGAATCCCTCCATCCCAGCCAAGAAAATCGCCAGAACTTTCAGGTTTTGGCGCTTTTCTTTTTTGCTAAAGTGTGATATAATTGTTCAGAATTGTTATATTTTGTAAATTTGAAAGGAAGAAAATGGCTAAACATAAAAGTTGGCACGGTGCGGACATCAAGCGCAAACGAAAAGCTCAATTGAAAATCGAAAAACGCCGCGAAGCAAAACGCCGCGAACGAATCGCAGCAGCTTTGGCCGCAAAATAATTCGAAAACGAAGTTAGGAAATCGCTCTTTTGGGGCGATTTTGACTTTTTGCGAAAAATATGATATTATTAAGCAATCAATTTTCTTTTTGAAAAAATTTTTGGAGGTGGCGATCATGATGAAAATTGAAGGACATAATACGGAAATTGTACACTTTTTTGCTCTGAGCTCGGATAAACAAAAGGAATACGCGGAGAAAATTTCGCAAATAACTTTTGCTGAGCCGAATATGCTCAACATTTCGGCAGAAGAAGTTCTTGATAAGAACTACATCGCGATGATGCGCGACGAAAACGAGAATGTTCTCGCTTTTGCGGCCGTTTCGAAGCCGGAGGAGAATCAAGATGGTTGGCTTTTCGGTGAAATCGGAATGATGTATACTATTCCGCAGCTTCGCAATCACGGAATCGGGCATCAAATGCTCGAATTCGTCGAAGATTGGGTTCGGGCTTCTAAGGATTTTGACGGCTTGGTTGCTTTTCTTTGCGACGCAAGCATCAAGCTCTTGGCGGAAGCTGGTTACGAGCCTGACAATGGCATAGTTCCGAAATATTATTTCGATCTGTGTCAGACGCATTGTCGGCTTTGTGAGGGTGCGGAAGAGCGCGCTGGGAACTTTGTCGAAATGATCGAAATCGCGCAAGGTCGTCGCGAAAAGCGTGATGATTTTGAGCGAATGATTAAGCGATTTTCTGGTCTCAACGATGAAGTTTCTCTTCGAGCTCTCGATATTCTCGAAGGAAATCGTCATCGTGCCGGGCTTTGTTGTCCTTTGCCGGTGTACAAATTTCTTCAGTAGTGAATCCCCCGAATTTTAGTTCGGGGGCTTTCTTTTTGCCGGATTTTTGCGCTTAAATTTCTCGCAAAAACTTCGTGCAGATTTCGTAAAATTCGTCGATTTTTTGCTTGTAGATGAATTCATTTTGCTGATGTGCTTGGCTAAATTCACCCGGCCCAAAAACGACGATTTCCGCGCCCAAACCATTCACAAAGAACGCTTGATCTGTTGCGCCCGGACTGACGACGATGGCTTTTTCATCCAAATTGTTTGCCGAAAGCAAGGTCTTGACGACTTTCGAGTTTTTTGAAATCAAGCAAGAAGGTGCTGGCGCGCTGTGATATTTCCACGAAAAATTGTATTCTCTCGCTAAATTGTTCGCGAAATTTTCGAAATCGGCGTCAAGCTCCGGCGTCGTTCGAACATCAATGATCAGTGTCGCGGAATCTGCCGTTTTGTTAGGACTCTCCGAATTGCCCGCGCTCAAACTTGTCGCCACGAGGCTCGGCGCGCCTAAAATCTCATTCGAATATTTTGTTTGCATTTGTTTATAAATTTTGTTCAAGTCGTTCAAAAAAACAGTAGTTTTTGCGAGTGCAGATTTTTCGAAATTGCCCTGCTGGCTGGCGTGCCCCGAAATTCCCGTAAATTCGAAAGCTACGAATCGATTTCCGCGATGACCAACCTCGATTTGCGAATTTCCTGTCGGCTCGGAAATTATTCCATAAATTTCAGAATAGTCAAACTCGGAATTTTTCAGACACTCGGCGAATTTTGCGCTTCCCGATCCGTCGAGCTCCTCGTTAGAAACCGCCACGAGCCACAAGTCAAAATCAGTCGTTTTAGAATTTTCACGCCAAAAATCCAGCCCCGCCACAAAACTCGTCGCTACGCCGGCTTTCATATCGCTCGCGCCGAGCCCGATGATTTTCTCGCTCGTATCAATCGCGCTCCACGGAGAATTTTCCCACTGCGAAAGCTCGCCAGCCGAAACCGTGTCGATGTGGCCGGTCAAAATCACCGCTTTTTTGGTTTTTTTCGAACTTCGAAAAACTCCCGCCACAAAATCTTCGGTTCGCCAAACTTGCGCCGAATTTTTCCGCAAAAAATATTCCAAAAAAGTTAAAATCTCCGTTTCGTTTCCTGAAACACTTTCGATTTCGATGAGTTTTTTCGTGAGCTCGATTGAATTTTTCATGATAATATTATAACAAAATTTGACTTTTTACGCAAAAAATGATAATATATAGTTCTAAAATATTCCATTTGGAGGTACATTTATGTTTAAAAAGAATAAGGCTAAGGTTTTAAGTCAGGTCAAAAATTCCGAATTTGATGAAGTTGTTCTGAAGATTCAAGAACTGTTTCGTCGAAACGGTATGACGATCTCTGTCGAAAATATCAAGAATTACAAGGATTGGATTTTCGTTGACGACGGCGAAAAAGTCGTTGCTGCTGCCGTAATTTATGAAATTGGTAGCTTTGCTGGTATGAATTTTTTCATGCTTTCAAGATTTACCGCTATGAGCTACAGGCAAACTAAACTATCGCTCAGAGAGCATCGAAAAGCGATTTCTGATCTGTTCGAAAAAGCAGTTGAGTTTTCTAAAAATTCAAAAGAGATCGACTATTTAGTTCAGGGAGTGAATCATTTTAGCGTGCACTCTTCGATTCGCGCCGGCTTTAATGCTGATCTGCTTGAAGATCCAGATGTGGCGGAAGTTGTTCAGGCGCTGGTTGCAGCTGTACGATATATTGATAGCTGCATTGGAATTCTGGATCCGATTGAAGATCCTGAGAGTTACAAAGTAGACTGTCTGAACGCTATTGCTGTAGCGATAGCTAATGTTGGTTCTACTAAAAGTAAAACCGATCACAGAAAGCATCGAGCTTTGCGAAAAAACCGTGAGTTCGTAGATAAGAACCCTGCGAATCTAGCTTATTACGGGCTTATTCTTGGAATAAAAACAAAATAAGCCCTAATCCTCTTCGGAGGGTTTTTTCTTGCTCGAAATTTTGCTATAATATAAGATATGAAACAGATACGCACAATTATTTTTCGAAACTTCATTTCTCCAATTTCGGTCGCGATTTTTGTTCTCGCGGGCGGACTTTTACTTCTTGGCGAGTTTCGTGACGCTTGGTTTATTTCTTTTGTGATTTTGGTAAATTCGACGATTGGGAGTGTTCAGGAGATTCGTGCGTATTTGACTTTGAAGAAGATCGAACTAATGAGCCAGCCGCGCGCGCGAGTTTTTCGAGATGGTGAATTTGTCGAAGTTTTGTTTTTGGAGCTTAAAAAAGGCGAAAAAATCCAGCTGAAAACTGGCGACGAAATTCCAGCCGATGCGAAAATTTTGAGCGCAAATTCTTTCGAAATTGACGAAGCGATTTTAACTGGCGAATCTTTGGCGGTCGCGAAAAAGCGTGGCGACAAGGTTTTGGCGGGCGCGATTGTGGTGGCTGGCGACGCCGAGGCGGAAGTTTTGGCGGTCGGCGACGAAACTCAATCTGGAAAAATGACCAAAAAGCTCAAAAACTACAAACCAAATCTCGCGCCAATTCAGCGAAATATCCAAAAATTGATCTCGGGAATGACTTATTTTGCGATTTTTTTGGCGATCGCGGTGATTGTTCGCTACACTTTCTTGGAATATTCGCACGTGACGATTCTCAAAACTATCACTTCTGCCGCCGTAGTTGTTGTGCCAGAAGGTTTGCTTCTCGCCACTTCTCTGTTTTTTGCGTACGGCTCGCTTCGATTGCTTCAGGCGAAGGTTCTTCCGCAAAAAATCTCGGCGATCGAAGACATGGCTCTGCTCGAAATTCTTGCAACCGACAAAACTGGAACACTCACTTCGCCAGAGATTATTTTTGAAAATTTGGAAGTTTTGAACGGCGAAAATCCAGAAAATGTGGCGAAAATTTTGGTTGAAATCAATTCGCAAAGCAAAGAAAAAAATGCCACGGCACGAGCGATTTTGGCGGAATTTACTCGCGGCGGAAAGTTCGCTTTTAGTTCGGGTCAAAGCGTAGCGCAGGCTGAGCCGAAGCGCGCGAACCAAAAGCGCAACTTGAAGGCGCTAAGTTCGAATTTAAAAGTGTTAAACGCGATGGCTTTTTCTTCGAGCCGAAAATTAAGCGGGCTGACTTTTGAAGCCGAAAACTCCGCGCGCTCGGTTGTGTTTGGCGCGCCAGAATTTATCTTGAAGAATTTCGAAGATCGAAAACTCGCCAAACAGATTTCGAAACAAGTTGACGAGCTGGCTAGCAAAGGTTTGCGCGTGCTTTTGCTTGCCGAATTTAGCAAATCTGGCGAAATCGAAACGTTGTTTGAAAGCGAAAAATTGCACCCAATCGCGATCGTGACACTCAAAAATTCTCTGCGCGAAAATGTCCGCGAAACTGTTGATTTTCTCCAGAATCGTGGCGTTTCGTTGCGCGTGATTTCTGGCGATAATCCGAAAACTGTAAGTTTCATCGCTAGTGAAGCTGGCGTGAAAAATCCCGAAAAATTCATCACTGGCACTGAACTCGCCGAGCTTTCGGATGAAGATTTTGATCTGGCGGTTCGCGAAAATACGATTTTTGCGCGCGTTCTTCCTGATCAGAAAGAAAAAATCATCGCAGCATTCCAGAAAAATGGTCTCTACACGGGAATGATCGGCGACGGCGTGAATGATGCGCTGGCGATCAAAAAAGCCGATTTGGGGATTTCGATGTTCGACGCGGCGCCGGCGACTCGTCGTGTGGCGGATTTGGTGCTGATGGATAATTCTTTCACTTCTTTGCCAAGCGGCGTGCGGGTTGGCGATCGAATCATGCTGGCGATTGAAATGATTGCGATTTTGTTCTTCCATAAGATTATTTTGGGTCTAACAATATTGTTTGTGACGCTTGCTCTGGGCGTAAAATATCCGTTTTTGCCGCGTCATATCACTTATATGAACTTTATTTTGGTGACTTTACCGACGATTTTGACGACGATTTTTCCGCCGCTTCCGCTCAAAAAAATCAACCCGAAGAACTTCTGGCGCGACACTTTGGCGAATATCGCGCCGATTGCGGTGCTCTCTGGCTTTGCGGTTTCGCTGATTTATATCGTTTCGCTTTTTGGTCTCGAAAAACCTACGCCCGAAGAACTAAAAGGCGTTCTGGCGACAGTTGTGGTCGTGGTGGCGTATTTTGGCGTTTTTGTGACGATTCTTGGTGAAAAAATGCTCGACTCAAAACCGACGAAAAACACTTTCCGTCGGCGCGCGCTCTACGTTTTGATTACGCTGATTTTTTCTGGCGCAGTGTTCGGCAACCGTTTGTTGCGCGATTTCTTCGAATTTAATTTGCCAGCGATCGAAAAACTCTGGTTTGTCGGAATCGTCGTTGTTGTGATTTCTTTTCTTCAATTTATAATCATGAAAAAGCAACGAGATTTGAAGTGATTCTATTTTGAAGGGAATCTTTTTTCGGTCAAGTTGGTGAAGAATTTGTGGATTTCCACCAAAATAATTGGCGAAACGAACGCAATCGCGCTAACAAACAGCATGTCGCCGAGCGGAACTGGCGAAACGTGAAGCATTTCCGAAAGCGGCGTGAAAATTGCGACGAGCTGTAAACCAATCGCCAACGCCATACCGATCCAGAATTTGCCGTTGAATGTGTGTGAATTCTTCGCGAAAATAGATTTGTCGAGGTTGCGTGAATTGATCGCGTTCGCCCACTGAATCACCGTTAGAAGCGTGAAAGTTAGCGTTCTTGCCGCATCAACGCCCAAGGTTCTCGCGTAATAAGTGTAGGTAAAAATCGCCATCGCGGCCATCAAAATCGCCACCCAAGCCATTCGCGCGATGTGTGTTTTGGAAAGAATTGGCGAATTTGGCGCGCTCGGTTTTCGCTTCATGATTTCGCCGTTTGCTGGCTCCAAACCGAGCGGAATGATCAAAGTCGAATCTGTTACAAGGTTAATCCAAAGGATCTGAACCGGCACGAGCGGAAGTGGAATTCCAAGAATCAAAGCGCCAATCATTGTGGCTGCCTCGCCGGCGTTGGTCGAAAGTGCGTAAAACAGCATCTTCGAGATGTTCGAAACGATGATTCGCCCTTCTTTCATCGCGGTGATGATTGATTTAAAATTGTCGTCAAGCAAAACAATATCGCTGGCGTCTTTGGCGATTTCGCTACCCGAACCCATCGCGAAGCCAACGTTCGCGCCCGCCAAAGCTGGAACGTCGTTCACGCCGTCGCCGGTCATCGCGGTGATTTCGGTTTTTTCGAGGATTTTTAGGATTTTGAATTTCGATTCTGGCGTAATTCGGGCAAAAACCCTCGCTTTCGAAACGGCTTTTTCGAGCTCTTCGTCGCTCAAATTATCGATCGCACTGGCATCGAAAATTTGATCTCGAGAATCAGCCAACCCTAATTTTTCGCCAATATGAAAAGCGGTTTCTGGGTGGTCGCCAGTGATCATTCGCACCGAAACGCCTGCCGCTCGAGCTTCGCGAATGGCTTTGGCGCTGGTTGAACGCAAAATGTCCGCAACGGCGATCAGGCCGACAAATTCAAACTTGGCGTTCGCTGGAATTTCTTCTAATTTTTCGATTTCTTTTGATAATTCAGCACGAACAATCGCCAAAACTCGAAAACCTTCGCCAGTGTATTCTTCCAATTTTTGCTGAATTTCCGCCTTTTGTTTGGCCGAAATCTTCGCCAGCGCCATCATTTTTTCGGGCGCACCTTTGGCTGAAAGCACGAATTTTTCGCCGGCGTGAGATAAATTTCCGCTCATCGCCAGATCTTGATTAAAGCCAAAAGCTCGAAGCGGTTCGTGTGTCGAGAAAGTTTTTCCGCTCATTTTGATGAAATCGTCAAGCGCGATATCCAAGGGGTCGCGAGTTTTTTCGCTGTTGTTTTTTGCTTCAAAAATCGTGTGATAAAATTCATCTTCAGGTTTCAAAGAGTGGAACTTTTGAAGAGTCAGGCGGTTTTCGGTCAAAGTTCCAGTTTTGTCGGTGGCGATTGTGGTAATCACGCCAACAGTTTCGATCGCGCGGAGATTTCGAACTAGGGCTTTTTCGCGCGCCATTTTTCGCATACCGAGCGCCAAAATAATCGAAATCGCGATCGGTAAACCTTCCGGCACGAAAGACACGCTCATCGTCAGTACGAATTTAACTGCTTCGACGAATTCTGTGCCGCGCCACAAGCTCAAACCGAACGCCACGACCGCCAAACCGATCGCAAAAAAGATAATTTTTCGGACAAGCTTGTTGATTTTTACTTGAACGGGACTTTCGCTTGAAATTTGCGAAGAAAGCTCGGCGAGTTTGCCGAATTCGGTGTTTGAGCCCGTCGCCGTGACCGCCATTTGGAGATTTCCCGAGATCACAAACGCACCCTGAAAAAGCATGTTGGTTTGTTGATACGCTTCGAGATTTTTGTGTTCGATTGATTCGGCGGTTTTTGTAATCGGTAAAGATTCGCCGGTCAGCATCGATTCGTCGACGCGCACAGAATTTGCGGATAGAATTCGCCCGTCGGCAGGGATTTTGTCGCCCTCGGACAACTGAACTATATCTCCGACCACCAGATGACTTTTGCTGATTTTGAGCGTTTTTCCACCGCGCACGACTTCTACAATCTGCTCGCTGGTTTTTCGAAGTTCTCGCAAAATCTTCTCTGTTGAATATTCCTGAACGTAAGAAATTCCAGCATTTACTACCACAATCGCAAAAATAATAATCGCATCCAAAGTGTCGCCGTGAAAAATTGAAATCACGCCAGCAAAAATCAAAACCAGCATAAAAACATCTGTAATTGGCTCGAGAATTTTCTTCCAGAGCGGTTTTCCGGCAACTTTAATTTCGTTCAGTCCGGATTCGGCGAGTCTTTTTTTGGCTTCATTTTGCGAAAGCCCGCTCGGCGAAGTTTTGAGTTTTTTGAGAGTTTCTTGTGGCGAAAAATTGTAGTAGTTCATACTAAAATTATAGCATAAGCGGGATAAAAAAGCGATATTTTGCGGCGAGCAAAAAGTGATCTACTTGCCGAAATTTAGGCCGACGCGAAAAGTGGTTTTGAATTTTTCTTCGCCGTCGATGATGAATTTTTCGTTGCGAACCGAAAGTGAACCTTCGAGATTTTCGACGATTTTTTGCGCAATCGCAAGACCTAGTCCGTGACCGTCACACTTGCCGTTGCAGCTTCGCGCGTTTTCTGAGCGATAAAATCTTTCGAACATTTTGTCAAGTTGTTCTCGGCTTAATTCTTCGCTAAAATTTGTAACTTCTAAAACTGCTTGGCGATTTTCGCGGAAGATTTTTACGTCGATTTTCTCTTTTGAAATGTTGTATTTGAGCGCGTTGTCGATTAGAATTGTCGCGAGTTCATCCACGGCGGTTTCGTTGGCGTGCGCAATGAAAACCTTGCTTTCTTCGAGATTTATTTTATCGCTATTGAATCTTTCGGCGCGATTTTTGACGATTTCGTTCAAATTGACATTTTCGAGCGCGATTTTTTCGATTTTCGAAAGTCTCAAAAGCATCGCAGTTAGGCTTTCGAGCGACTTCGCTTCTTCGAGATTGCTCTGTAAAATCTCCCGCAAATCCTCGCGCGAGGCGTTTTTGTCCTTCAAAATCAGTTCAGTTTCGAGCTGAATCGTCGAAAGCGGCGTGCGAATCTCGTGGCTAGCATTGCTGACGAACTCGCTTTGGAGCTGGTGTGCTTTTTCGAGCGGCGCCAGAGTTTTTCGCGCCAAAATCGCACTTCCCCAACCGCCAGCCACCAAAATCGCAAAATTCAAAATCATCATTGCTTCAAAAATCTGCTTTTCGGCCGCCGCATTTCGCGCTTCGATTATCGAATTTCGAAAAGACTCTGTCGTCGATTTTGTGTCCGAAAAATCTTGCGAAATTTCCATTCGACCGTTCGAAATCGTACCAAAAATCACCGCGTTAAAAATTAGCGAAATTCCGCAAATTATCAAAAAATAAAAAATTGTCAGCTTGAATTCCGCCGAACGAAAAATATTTCGGTTAAGTTTTAAGTTTTTGGTAAGTTTTTTGAGGTTATTCTTCATCGATTTTATATCCCAGCCCGCGAACGGTTTTGATTAGCTTTTTTTCGAAAGGTTTGTCGATTTTTTCGCGCAAAAAACTGATGTAAACTTCGATGTTGTTTGGCAAAATATCCGCGTCAAAATCCCAAACGTGGCTGATGATTTGCTCTTTCGAAACTGGCATTCCGGCGTTTCGCATCAAGTATTCGAGCAACGAAAATTCTTTATTGGTGAGTTCGATTTTTTGGTTATTTCGAAGAACTTCGTGTGTGTTTAAGTCGAGCGAAAGGTCGGCGATTTTGAGCGTGTTTTCAGCTTTGGTTTGAGGTCGGCGAAGCAACGCCCGAACGCGCGCCAAAAGTTCTTCGAGCGCAAAAGGTTTGGTGAGATAATCGTCCGCGCCACCGTCGAGACCTTCGGTTTTGTCGGAAGTTTCTGCGAGCGCGGTAAGAAGAAGAATCGGCACAGTTTTGCCTTCTTCGCGGAGTTTTTTGGTTAGGCTCAGCCCGTCGTAATCGCCCGGAATCATTCGATCCAAAATCAACAAGTCGTAATCAATCATCGAAGCCATCGAATAGCCTTCAGTGCCATCAAAACAGATATCGACCGCGTGTTTTTCGCCACGCAAAGCCAAGCCAAGTGCGCGGGCGATTTTTCGTTCATCTTCGACAATCAAAATTCTCATATCTTTATTTTATCATGATTTTCTTAAAAATTCTTTAATTTTGAAAAAGAAACTCGCCCTTTTCGAGCGAGTTCGTTGTGAGTTATTTTTTTGAAGCGAAAAGTGATTTTAGTGAAACTTTTTTGCCGTAAGAAAGTGTTCCGAATTGGAAAATTCGCACAGCCATCCAGATCGCTAGCACGCCAAAAATCGCCAGCAGTCCAATTCCTATAGCTGCTTCGGTGTTTGAAAGTGTGCCGATGGCATTTCGGAGAAGTAGCGCGATCGGTGAAGTCAGCGGGAAGTAGCTCAAAAAATCGACAGCTGCGGTTTTATCAGCCGCAAAAAACAGATTCATCACAAAGAATGGCGCCATCAAAAACATGATGATAAAGCCAAAGTAGTTCGACGCTTCTTGCGCGGTTGGCATGGCTGAACCGATTGCGATAATGAAGCCGATTGTCGAAAGTAGTCCAAACACTAAAATCAGCGCAGATTTCAAAATCGTTGGTCCATCCCAGACGATTCCGCTAAAAATCTCCGAAACGTTCGGTAATCCTAGGCTTTCTGAAAATCCAAAAAATGCGATCAGAAGTGGCACCAAAAGCGTCGCTATCTGGATAACTCCCAAGATGAAAATCGAGATGATTTTTCCGACGATGAGTGTTTTGGCTGAAATGCTCGTCAGAATCATTTCGGTGACGCGGTTTTCTTTTTCTTCGGTTGTGCTGACCAACATTCGGTTCGAAAGGAACACGACGATGTAATAAAACACCACCAAGAACAAGAACGGAGCGAGCATTTCTTTGAGGACGTCATATTTTTTGCCGTCTTTGTAAAGTGTTTCTTGGGTTGAAAATCTTCCGTTGATCGCCGCGAGTTTGGCTGGATCGACGGTTTCAAGCGAAGAATTTTTCAGTGCGCTTGAAATCACGGCGGAATATTTTCCGGATTGATTTACGCCTTCGAATTTTCCGTAAATTTCGATTTTTTGCTGGTCAATTTTTTCGGGGATAAAGTAAAACGCGTTGAGTTTTTCGCTCTTCACTTTTTCGATTGATTCGGTTTTGTTGTTTGAAATTTTTCCGCCGATCGATTCGATGGTTTGCGGCGTCAAAATTCCACTTTCGTCCATGATTTCAAACGAAAATTCTTCGCGCGCGAGTTTTTCGGCATTTTGGATGGCTTGCTCGCCAGACATTTTTCCGAGGAAAAACAGCCCGCCGTAAATCAGTGGCACAGACAAAAGTGCGATCCAAAAGGTTGGTTTTTTGATTGCGCGCAAAACCTCGAATTTGATAACAGTTCTCAAGTTAAACATTTTTTGCCTCCGTTTCGTTTTGGTCGCCGTAGATTTTTAGGAAAATTTCGTTCAAGGTTGAAGTTTGAACATTGAAGCTCGAAATTGTCAAATCGTTCTGCGTAACCAAGTCTCGCAAAATTTCCTGCGAATCAGCTTTCGGCGAAAGTTCTGCGTAGTTTTTTTCTTCTTTGGTGATTTCGTATTTCGAAGATTTTGGCAATTTACCCGAAAATTCCAGCACGATTCGTTTTTCGCCGTATTCTTCGCGAATTTCATCGACTTTGCCGTAAGCCTCGCATTTTCCGTCCTTCAAAAGAATCGCGCGATCGCAGATTTTTTCGACTTCTTCCATCTGGTGAGTGATCATGATTACAGTTGCGCCGCGCGCGTTTTCTTCTTTGATAATTTCCATCAAAAGTTCGCGGTTGACGGGGTCGAAGCCTTTGGTTGGCTCGTCGAGAATCAGTAAATCAGGTCGGCCGATAATGGTGATTCCGAGCTGGATTTTTTGTTGTTGCCCGCCAGAAAGTTTTTCGATTTTGAGTTTTGCTTTGTCTTCCAAGCCAACTCGCTTCAAGAATTTCATCGAATTTTCGAGCGCTTCTTTTTTCGAAAGACCTTTAAGTTGCGCGAAATAAACCATCGTGTCGATGACGGTTTCCTTCTTGTAAAGTCCGCGTTCTTCTGGTAAGTAGCCGATTTTGGCGCCATTTTCTGGCGAAAATTTCTTGCCGTTGATCAAAAGTTCGCCAGAATCTGCTTGATAAATTCCGAGCAATGCGCGAATTGTTGTTGTTTTTCCGCTTCCGTTTGAGCCGAGAAAACCGAAGATTTCGCCTTTTTGAACTTCGAAAGACAAATTTTCGACGATTTTTTTCGAACCAAACGACAGATTAAAATCTTTGATTGAAATTATTGATTCGTTCATGTTTATATAATATCACGAAATTCAAAAAAAAAAAAAAACGGTTTTGGCGAGAAAACCGAATTTTTTGTGGATTATTTTTCGAAAATTATCATCGAATCGCCGTAACTCAAAAAATGATAGCCTTGCTCGACGGCGTGCGCGTAGGCTTTCGAGAGGTGTTCCCAGCTGGCGAAAGCGCTCGCGAGCATTAAAACGGTGGATTTTGGCGCGTGAAAATTGGTCATCAAACCATCGACAATTTTGAACTCATAGCCAGGGTAAATGAAAATGTCAGCTTCGCCACGAAGTTTTTTGTCCTGTGAAGAATCTTCATGTTGCGCTTCCCGTTCGAACCCTTCCGCTTCGCTCGCGGTCGCTTTAATCGAACTGGAAGCGAACATTTCATTCTTCTTTGCGAGAATCTCCTCGCCTGCATATTCCAGCGTTCGCGCAACAGTTGTGCCGAGCGCAAAAACTCGCCCACCATTCGCTTTGGCTTTTCGAATTTCGGCGCAAGTTTCGGGCGGAATTTCGAAATATTCTTGATGCATTTTGTGCTCTTCCAGATTATCCACACGAATCGGCATAAAAGTCCCAAGGCCAACGTGAAGTGTGAGGTAGCAGATTTTTACACCTTTGGCGCGCAAAGTTTCGAGAATTTCTGGCGTCATATTCAAGCTGGCGGTCGGCGCGGCGACACTGCCTTTTTCTTCGGCAAAAACAGTTTGATAGCGTTCGATGTCCAGCGCGGTCGCGTCGCGTCGCATATATGGCGGGAGCGGAACCGTGCCGAAATTTTCGCAAATTTCGCGCAGGTCGACGGTCGAACTCACAATCGCCAAGCCATCGCCGAGGATTTCTTGAACGGTGATTTTTATGTTTGAATTTTTCACTGTCAAAACATCACCAGCCTTGATTTTTCCACGATACATCACTTTGTGTATGTGCCAATCGTCGTCGCCGCCGTGTCGTTCCAAAATCACAAGTTCGCGCTCGGCTCCGCTTTCTTTTTGTGTGAAAATTCGAGCTTTTATCACCTTAGTGTCGTTTAAAATCAGCACGTCGCCACTTTCGAAAAAGTCAGCAACATTTCGATAAAAACTGTCAGAAATCTCGCCGGTTTTGCGATTAAGCGCGAGCAATCTCGAAGTGCCACGAACCTTCGGCGGGTGCGCGGCGATCAAATTTTCGGGCAAATTGTAGGTATAATCTTCGAGTTTCATTACTTTATTTTATCATTTTTTGGTGAGAATTTCCACTTGAATATGAAAACTACCCTCTTGAAACAACCTGTTTGGTTGCTTCGATTTGTGCGTCGAGCCACTTAACGACATCGGCAATCGCCAATTTTTCAACCGCACGAATAAATGTTTCCATAAATTCGAAGTCTGGGTTACTGCTTTCCTTGATTGACGGCAAGGTTATTTCGAGGTTTTTATATATTTCTATGCCAGGTTTTTGGCTATATGAGAATAGCACCATTAGTTTCGAAATAGCTGTCGCTGCAAACAGTCCAGTTTTTCGATTCATCCAGCTGGAAGTGGCTGTTATTACTTGACTTGCTCCAAATTCCTTTTCCCAGTAAGATACTGCCGGCAGAGTTACGCCTAGAACTATTCGATTTCCTGCGATAGGTGCTTCGTTGTGTTCGATTAGCCAATCTCGATTAACGTTTCTTGAAAACATATTATTGAACAACGATTGGACGACATAAGGAACTCCGTTTTTACTGTTGTCTGTCGGGATCTCTTTTTGAGATCTTGCCTGTTTGATTGCTTTAAACTCGAAAATGTCACCCATCTTAAACTTCATCAATCGGTGCGTGTGCGTGTGTAGATTTTCAATCAAATCATTAAATTCAGCGAGAACACGATTTTCTTCGGCAGAAAGTTGATAATCCCGCAGTCCTGTGGCCTGCAAATAGGCTTCGAGCTCTTTGATTCGCTCGTGTTCGAGCTCTTTGATTCGCTCGTGTTCGAGCTCTTTGATTCGCTCTTCCATATAATTAAATGCAATTTCGCCGGATTTTTCGACTGGGAGTTGGATTTTTGTGTCTGGCATTCGAACGTTGTTGAAAAGGCTGGTGTATGATGCAATTTTTGTGGAAATTTTTTCTATTGCCGAGCAAATATATAAAGCACGTCGTTCGTTCAGTTTTTTGTTGTATAGAAGATTTATTGATGCACCAGAAAAACCCCGCCCTACGAAATCGTTAGGCTGGTAGTAACAGTAACCAGTTATTGGGTCAACTGCTATACAGTTACCCTCACTTATGGCACCTTTAGGAGCTTCAATATAAGCTATGACGCCATTATTGTCTTTTGATCCCGTAACGAACGGATATTTACCTTCTGGATAGGAACTGACTGGTTTTCCGTATACTTTTCGTATTTCGAATAGATCGCCAATTCGAAACTCTCGAAATTCCCCTCCGCTCTCCAGAAATTTCTTTTCTGCATTTTCGAAAGCGGAGGAATCTATTTTCCCAGGCTTTGACCTTTGAGGATTTGACTAACTTCCCACGCGAGATAATCGCCAACGATCTTTTTGAAATCTTCGAGCCGTGGAGTGGTGTCGATTTTCTTGTGTTGGTCAAAGTTCCAGTCGGCGCAATAATTTGGCTCATTTGGTTTGGCGATAAAATCTTCAATATAAATCTCGTTCAAATCCCATTCCGCTTCGAGTTTGGCGGCGCTACCAGCTTTATAAATTCGGATAATGTCGGTATATCGGGCGATTGGATTGTCTATTTCTTGCAATGCGCGGCTAGTGCGTTTATAGCCATCGTTTCGAAAATCGATAAACTTCACCGTGCGCTCAAAATCGTGTGGTGTACCAGCCTCAAAAATGTAAATTGAAGTTTGGACGCCAGCCATCGGTTGGAAAAGATCAGTTGGCATTTTAATGCTGGCGAGCAATGTATGGTTTTTGATGATTTGCTGGTTTGTTGCGATGGCTTTGCCTGAACCTGCTGAATCCTGAATGATAATTGCGCCAAGTCCGCCTTTTTTCATATGATTTAAACCAAACTCAATAAACGGCATTCCATTCTCTCGGAAGCTGAACGGTGGATTTAGGAGAAGATGTGTCGCTTTGAAATTTTCGTAAAGAGATTTTGGTGTTTCGAAGGTGTTGCCTTTTTGAATATTACTTGAGCCGTCGCCGCGCAGAATCATATTAGTGGCGGCTAGTGTATACATTTCAGCATTCAGCTCTACACCAAGTAGTTGGTTGCGTTTAATTTCGGCGATTTTTTCGTTGGCGCGAGTGGTATTTTTGCCGAATTCAGTTTCTACCGCATCGATCATTAGTTCCATTGATGAGATCAAAAATCCTGCTGATCCTGTAGCAAGATCCATTACACGGGAATTTTTATCGATATTCAAAATCTGCGCCATCATTTTAGTTATGTATGGCGGAGTTAGAACGATTCCGATCTCTTTACCGTCGCCGAGGGCGTATTTGAGAAACTCGGAATACATTTCACCCATAATATCGATGTGTCCAGCCAAACCATCGATTGATTTGAAGATATATTCGAAGATAAAGGTGAAGATTTGCTTGTTTGTGCTTGAGCGCTCGGCTAAGAATTTTGAAACTTCATTATCGAGGTCTGTAATTTTGTCGCGCTGGTCGTCTTTACTGATTTCTCCGAACGATGCGAGCATTAAATTACGTTTTTCGGGTGAAATTCCTCTTGCGTTGAGGAATTCTTCAATTTGTGAAATTATAATTTTACCGTCGCGGAAGTTTTCGCCTTGAAGCCCTCGTAAATCTTCTGGGGTGAGCCCGTCCTTGAGCTTATCGCCTGATTCATTTACGATATTTTGCATCGCTAAAAGCATTCCCGAAACGTAAAGAACGCGTTGTGGTGCAGTGATGTTATGATTATGCATTAATTTGTTGAGCTTTTTAGCGGAAGATTGAAGCTGAACACGTCCGCTGATGAGGATTTCATGTTTTTCTTCTTCACTTAAGGTTGCGTCGCGGTAGAATTTCTCGAAAGTGTTTTCGTTTTCAAGAAAGTCGAGGGTTGTGTGATTCGACATAAATTTGTGCGCTGTCTCACCGGATCCGTAAACATAATAAATGGCGATTTGAGTGTTTAACTCATTGTCGCCAGCTACGCCGATTGCGATGACTTCATGATATTTTTCGCTTGCGATCATGTTTTTAGCGTAATGAAGCGCACCATTTACTGCGAAATTAGAAATTGATACGTCATCGAACTTGATGCCGTCCTTATTTTCTGATATAAGTTTTTTGGCGCCAAGTTTATTCTCTATGACTACAGGTATTTTATATTTTTCGATATGAAAATCAGGCTTGCCGAAGTTTGTTTTGTTGTGGGTTTTAGCTGAACCTCGCAAAGCTTCTTTTAGATAAAGAGACATATCGCTTTCGGTGCTGAAACCTTCTCCAACCTTGCGTGATAAGCCTATACTGAAGAGTTTTGATTTTATATAATCGTTTACGTTTTCTTCTAATTTCCAGTCCATTCTTTGATTTTAGCATATTTTACTGATAAAATCAAAAATCGTGCGACCTCGCAATAGTTTCGCACGATTTCTGACTAATATAAACCTCTCAAAGTTTTTAGAATGAAGCTTCTACTGCAGCCCAAGTTGCGTCCGTGTTGTCTTCTGGAATGATGATTGTCACTTGGTCGCCAACTTTTAGCTTGAAGTAGGTGACGCTCGCTAGCAAAATTTTGTATTCGTTTCCACCGGCTTCCACGAAATACGAACCATCGTGATTGATAAGTGTTCCTATGATTTGTCGGCGTGGCACTGGTCCGATCTGTTTGTAGATAAAACCACCGTCGTCGTTGATTGTCAACTTCAAAATATCGCCCTCCACAAGCTTTGATTTTGAAGCATAGTTTGCTGGCACGGGGTAATTTTTGCCATCTGGACCGATCATTGTTTGGCCGTCAAAAACACCTTCGATAACTTTGCCTTGTGGGCTTTCGATAATCGAAGTGCTTGGCGCAACCACCAAGTCGTCCTCGCCGCTGATACTGATCAACAGCTCCTTCGCGGCAGCAAGATTCGTTTCCGCTTCTTGAATCAAGCTTTTTAGCCGCTTCACTTGTTTTTCTGGTAATTCAGACATTTTTCCTCGCATTTTTCCTTTGTCTGTTTGCTATTTTGATGTAATCTATCTCATATTACTATTTTTTGCCAAAAAAGTCAAGTTTTTTTGAAATTTTAAGCTAAATTTAAGGTTTTCCACAAGTTTCTATCTGTTTGTGTTGAAATGTTGTATTTTTTACAAAAATGCTTATGGTTAAAAAATCGAACGCAAAAAATCGCCCTTTTCAGAGCGATTTTCTGCAAGTTTCTTAACATTAGGTCAAATTCAATTTTGTATTAAAATTAAGCAAGCTCAACAGTTGCGCCAGCTTCTTCAAGTTTCTTTTTAGCTTCTTCAGCTTCGTCTTTTGAAACTTTTTCTTTAACTGGAGCTGGAGCACCGTCAACGATAGCTTTAGCTTCACCAAGTCCAAGACCTGTGATTTCTTTAACAGCTTTGATGACAGCAACTTTTTGCGCACCAGCGTCTTTCAAAGTAACTGTAAATTCTGATTTTTCGTCAGCAGCTTCAGCAGCGCCAGCAGTAGCAGCAACGGCAACAGCAGCTGGTTCGATTCCGTATTCATCTTTAAGATGGTTTTTTAATTCATTCGCTTCAAGAATTGTCAATTTTACCAATTCTTCAGCCAATTTTTTAATGTCAGCCATTTTTGACTCCTTTATTATAAAAAATTAATATTCAATTTATAGATTAATTGGTTGCTTTTCGAAATTCCAAATCTTCGTTTGTAAGTCCGCCAGCAATTGCATTGACTGGTGAAAGCAAAGTGTCCACGATTTGACCGATAAGTTGGTCTTTTCCTGGAAGTTCTGCCAAAGTCGTAACAGTTGCAGTGTCCATAACTTCGCCGTTGTCTGCGAACGCACCAACAAGCTTCATTTCTGGATGATTTTTTGCGAATTTACCAAGAACTTGCGCGGCGGCGATTTCGTCTTCGCTTGAAATTGCGTAAACCAACTGCCCTTTCAAAGCAGAAGTGTCAGCGTCTTTCAAAGTGTCGATGTCTTTCATTGCAACTCGAACAAGTCGGTTTTTAACAACTTTGATTGTTACACCAGCTTCGCGAGCGTCTTTTCGAAGTTCTTGAAGATCTTTAACAGTCAAGCCTTGATATTCGGCGAAAGCTGTCATTTTTGCGTCTTTTAGAGCGGCGCTTAATTCAGCAACCAATTGGTTCTTTTTATCGCGTGATAAAGCCATAAAAACTCCTTTTTTGGTTAATATTTGTTCGACCTAATTGTTAAGTTTCGGTTTAATTTTGCAGAAAAAAACCTCCCACAAAACGCCACCAAAGACCATTTTCGAAATAAGAATTCCTCGGCGGCATGATTAAATTTCTTTCGAAATCGCCGCTGTCTTTGGCAACTTACTACTATTTTAGCATAATTCGGCGCGAATTTCAAGCGTTTTGGCAATAAAAAACGCCAGCCGCAGCTGACGATTTATCGCATTTTTTAAACCTCGCTAGTGGGCGAGGCTTAATTTTCGGTTATCGATTGTTTGGGTCGAAGCCAGTTTTTGGCAGTTCGGTCGCTGTTTCGACTTGTGTTGCTTGGCTTGAACTCGCTTGTTGGGAGTTCGAAGTTTCTCCGGCTGTTTCTCCTGTCGTTTCTTCTTCGGTGCTTTGAGTTTTTGTTGACTTTTCGCTTTCATCAATCTGTTCGCTCGTGCTTGAACCGATCGAAGTTGTGCTGGTGTTTTTGCTAGAAAAATGACGCCAAACCGCCCAGCCAATAAAAATAATCGTTGCCGCAACCAAAATAATCGCGATAATATTGATGAGTTTTTTAGAAATTCTACGCATATAATAATTTTATCACGCTTCTGGACGAAAGAAAAATGCCTGTGCTTATTTTGTGGATTTTTCCGAAAAATAAAAAAGCCTCGCGATTTTGCGAGACTTGGCGGTGGTGATTACATCGTTTCATTGATTACAATGTAATCGCCGCAAATATCAACCGACCAGCGTTTTCCATTGATACTGGAAAGTTGAAAATAGCTCTGTCCTTCCTTGCCGTAGTTTTCCACGTAGCGAAGGACGTCTTTTGCGTCTTTGTTGATCGACGGATCGAATGTTCCTGATCCGTCTGTTACAGTTAGGCGCAGGAGCGCCTGCTCAATACTCAATGGAATTATCATGTAATTCTCCTTGCCCCATAATTTTTGATTTTCATCAAAGGGCTACCTACATACTATAAAACATTAAACCAAAAAAGTCAAGAGAAAAGCTCCGATCGACCGGAGCTTAGGGTTTTTCGGGGTTGAGCTTGATTATTTTCAAACTCTTCCCCGGTTGGCAATAAATTTCAAAGCTTTCGCCTTCGCACCATTCATCTTTCCAGATGCGATAATATGGTGCAGAATCGGCGATCCCTTCACTTTCAAAAATGTCGAAAATTTTTTCGAGAATGATCAAATCTTCCGAAAAAATATTCGCACTCGCCTCGCGAACGAATTCATTTTCTCCCGCAAGGATTTTTTCGATATTCTCGAGAACTTCCTGAGCTTTTTCGCCGGAAATTCTCGAAGCTGAAACGTTCTCAACCAATGCCGGCAAACCGTTAGGTAAGACAGCATTGCAAGATTTTACAAAAATACTACGCATAAGCGCCTCCTAAGCTTGTAGTTTGTCGGCTTGCGCCGAGAAGCTTATTACCGAAATTTTACAACATAAATTCGCAAAACGCAAGCACGAGCGGTTTATTTTACGATATTTCCCAAAAACTCTCCGACGAAAAACGCCACAAATGCAGCCACTCCACCGATTAAGACAGTTTGAACGACGGCCTTGGTTTTTGAAATTTTTGTGATTTTTGCTTTGGTGAAACCAAGAAGCGCAAGAGCAAATGCGGTCACCAAACACGCCACCGCGAAGCCGTTTTTCGAGCCGAGTTGGCTTTCGGCTAAAATGTACGCAAGGAGCGGAATCAATCCAAAAAAGTTAAACGAAAGAAAAGTCGCGATCGCGTTGTGAAGCGGATTTTCATCTTCGTCGTGGGAAGAAAGATAATCGCCACTCGCCATCGAAAAACCATCCGCTAGCAAGTTCGAAAAGCCGAGAATTACTACTGTTAAAGTTGGTAAATTTCCGCCAACTGTGCCGGCAACAACTGCGAAAGTTGTGATAATTCCATCGAGCCCGCCGTAAACGATTGATTTTGAATAATTTGAGATTTTCATAGAGATATTGTAACACGTACTGGTATTTTTGGCAAAGTCGAAAGGCCACAAAGTGAGTTTTTCGCCAAAACAAAACCTCGCCCTTTCGAGCGAGATTTGCGCTTTTCGAAATTCGAATTAAGCAATTGGGTTTTCAGCTTTGATGCTTGGACCTTGTGAGGTTGCGATTGATACAGATTTCACGTAAGCGCCTTTTAGGCTTGAAGGTTTTTGTGCGGCAAGGCTGTCGAAGAATGCTTTTGCGTTTTCGGCCAATTTTACTTCACCGAATGAAACTTTACCGATTGAAAGGTGAACAATCGCTTGTTTGTCGACGCGATATTCAACTTTACCAGCTTTTGCTTCAGAAACGGCTTTCGCAACGTCGGCGGCAACTGTTCCGGCTTTTGGATTTGGCATCAAGCCGCGTGGTCCAAGAAGTCGGGCGTATTTACCAAGTTTTGGCATATAAGCAGGAGTTGCGATCAAAACGTCGAAATCTAGGATTTCTTTGTCGAGTTGCTTCAAGAATTCTTCATCACCAATGATGTTTGCGCCAGCTTCTTTGGCTGCTTTGTGGTCAGCTTCTGGAGCGAACACAGCAACTTTTACATCTTTACCGGTTCCGTTTGGAAGAACAACAGTTGTTCGAATGTTTTGGTCGGCCTGTCGTGGGTCAACGCCAAGTCGAACATGAACTTCAACAGATGCGTCGAATTTTGCAGGGTTGGTTTCGGTAGCAAGTTTCAAAGCATCGTTCAAAGCGTAAACTTTGTCTTTTTCAACTTTCGCAGCGACTGCTTGGTATTTTTTACCTCGGCGTTCGATTCGTGGTCGAGTGATTGGTTTTGGACCTTTTGCTACAACGGCTTCATTTTCGCCTTGTGAAGAAGTGTCGCCAGCAGCTTTTCGTGCTTCTTTCTCTTCTTTAGCAAGAACTTCTTCTGCGTGTTTTTTGCTTCGTTTTCCAGATTTTGCGAATTTTTCTTCCGCAACTTCTTCTTTCGCTTCAACTTCTGCTTCCGCTTTTGGAGCTTCGCTCGCGCCAGCAATAGCTTCGTTGATTTGTGCGATTGTCATTTTTTCAGAAACTTCAAGCCCAAGAGCTTTAGCTTCTTCGATAAGATCAGCTTTCTTTTTAGCCATTTTTATCCTTTCTGTGGTAATATCGGCTTTTCGCCTCCCAACATTGATTTGTATTAACCTTTTAATTTTAGCAGATTTTGGCGAAAAAAGCAAGAGGTTGAGTTGCTGCGTAAAAAGTGATAATATGTAAGTATGAGTAAAATTCTTGATAAAATTTCGAAAATAGAAAAAATAATTTTCGAAGAAAAAGATCTTGAAAAGCTAGGCTCTAAGATTGTTGGTCTTTGTGTAATCGAGGATGATTACGAAGAATTAGTTGACGAAAATCATTTATATGGCGACTTTTGTGAGCTTGGTGCAAGCTTGGAGGTTGAGCCACGAGAAGATACTTACGAAGAATTATTGGAGACGTTTGAGAAGTTGAAAAATAGCTTACTAAAGTAGGCTATTTGGTTAATGGTTCTTGTCCATTTATTATGGACTATTTCACCATCCTCGGTTATGACTAAATATAGGTGATGACCTCTGCTAATGTTTGCGTCGGCTATGATTATGTCGGTGGTTGGTTTTTTGTAGTTTTTTGACCATCCTGCCAACACTTTAATGCTAACCCCATTTTCGTGAAGTTGATATTCACGCTTTGTCGTCGTGTGAATAGCTTTGTGGAGTAGAAAGTTAATTAAAATCCTTTCAATACTAGATTTGTCGATATTAACTTTTTTCGTAAAGTCTTGCTTTAGTTGGACTACTCTTACTTGTTGCTTGTCTTTAATTCGATCCTTTTCGCTTTGAATGTCTTTAATTTTTGAAATTACAGATTGATGTTTTGTTATCAATTCTCTTGTAATCTCTTTTTTGCGATCAAAATCTTGCTTGACTCTGTCGAAAATGCTTTTCGCATTATTAAAAGCATAGTTTAGGCTTCCCGAATTTACTGGTTTTGCGCGTTTGTTTTCCGCACAAAGATCGCTAATTCGTGAGTTGAGATCTTCGACTTCCGATTTTATTTTTTTGCCTTCGTCGGAATAATATTTTGCGCTGGATTTGTCACCGTATTGCCAGCAGCTTTGAGATTTGGCGAAGCAATTTTTCATCGTTGATGCTTTATTATCTGCTTGAGATTTTAATCTGTCGATTTCGGGGTTGTTTCTGTCCAGAATTCGACGATACGTATCCCAAGCCTTTTGATTTTCTTGCTGATTTATTTGCATTTTTTTGAATTCGGAATTCATCGCATCTCTCGCAAATCCTAATTCTGTTCGAATTTCCTCCTGTTCTCTTTGAGCGATTTTGATTTTCGAGCTCAAGATGTCAGCTTCTTTCCGTAAATCTTTAATTTTTAAATCCAAGCTAACATATTCATCACTTAGCCGGCGAAGAATTGGATCTTTTGGTTTGTTTTTCATAAAACCACCACTTTCTAAAAATACTAAGAATGTAAAATTCTCGTGGTGATATTATAATATTATTTTACAGGAAAGTCAAAGCTGTTCTTACAAAACTTCGATCTTCTCTTTTGAAATTCGCACTTCGAGCGTCTCGACATCTGAAATTCGATAAACTTCGCCTTCGATTTGGAGCGCGATTTTTGATGGTTTTTTGAATTCGATTTTGACATTTTTGACGCGCTTCAAAGGAATGTGGCCAAAAATTCCCTTCACTAAAAATGGAATATTCGCCCGAAAATCGCCAGAATTCATCGCCGTAAAGCCAAAATTCTCGCTGTCGGTTTCGTTGATTTTTGAACGCATTACGCGCGCCATTCGCGGACCGTTCATAAACGCGACATCTGTTATTTTGTCGCGAATTTCGAAAACTTCGCCGTCGGTTGTGATTTTGGCGATTTTCAAGATATGTTTTTTGCGATTTTTGAAGTAGAATTTCGCGGCTTCAGTCAAAGAAAGCAAATGTCGCAAGTTTCGATTTTTGATTTTTTTCAAGCGATTTCGAATTCTCGGCAAGTCGAAAATTTCGGTGGCTTCGGCTGTCAAACCAAAAGTCGCGTAAAGTGGCGCGTATCTGTAAAATTCGCCGTTGATGAAAATTTCGAGCGGTCGCAAAACTGACACGGTCTCGCCTTTTTCGAGTGCGCGAACGGCGGCTTGCGGTGTGTTTGCCGAAAAACTACACGCATAATCGTTGAAATTGCCAAAGCCGGTGTATTTTATCTGAACTTTTTTGCCCGAAAAAGCCACCGCGTTGCTGGCGATGTGAGCTGTTCCGTCTCCGCCCGCCACTAAAATTTTGTCGCCATTTTTCAAGATTTTGGCCATTTTTTGCGCGTTGTCGAGCGGATTTGTTGGCTGAATTTCAAAAGTTATAATTTCTCCTTCGCTCAAACTTGAAGCGTAAACTGGTTTCAGGATTTTTTTCGAGATAAAACTAAACCCGCTCGAACGAGGATTTATGACGATAATTAGGCGAGATTTCATAGAAGTAATTATACTATAAACTAAAAATAAAAGCAAAAAATCGCCCCGAATTGGAGCGATTTTAGAAAAACTATTCTGCGATTTCTACGCCCATTGAGCGAGCTGTTCCGGCGACAGTTTTCATTGCACCTTCGATTGAAACTGCGTTCAAGTGTTCCATTTTAGCTTCGGCGATTTCTTGAAGTTGAGCTTTTGTGATTTTGCCAACTTTTTCGGCTTTTGAATTGCCAGCGCCTTTTTGGATTCCGGCTTTTTCGCGGATCATATCGTCAACTGGTTGACCAAGTGATTTCCAGGCGAATGTTCGGTCTTCAAAAACTTGAAGGTGAACAATCACATCTTTACCCATCAAATCTTTGGTTGCTTCGTTGAATGGGTTGATGAAATCCATCATGTTCAATCCCCACTGACCAAGTGTCGAACCAACTGGGGGACCTGCTGTCGCGCGGCCAGCTGGAATTCGAAGTTTCAAATTTCCAATAACTTTTTTTGCCATTTTCTTCCCTTTTAATAATAAATTTACTTGATAATTCAAGTGCGTAACGTTTCAATTTTAGCACAAAGTTTATGAAAAATCAAGGTTATTTATTATTTTCAACCCAATCTTTAAATTCTTTCATTTGTTCGAGTGAATAGGGTTTATACTCACCACTCTTTAATATCTCCCCATCTATGATTCCCCTATTTCGCAAATCCATTTCTAACGACTGAGTGCGAAAAGAGTGAATCCCTCCCGTTTCGAAAATATTATTTATTTGCTGTTGTTGAATCCAGACAGTAATGAATAATATTCCGACTGCAATGGATAGAAAGATAATATATATATTCTTGTATGATGTAGCGTTTAGTTTTTTCATTGCTCTATAGAAAATAGCTCGGGTGTAGCTATTTTATTAGCGGGCTCCTCTATTAGAATCTATATAGATAACATTGGAGCCACTTGGAGAAATCCATACGTTTATAGGCACCGTATACATAAGGCCATTTGCTAATCTTATTTCTGCAGATCCACCATAGCTCCTGCCGGATCCTCCTGGATCTAGGTTGACCCACAGGGTATTTCCGTTGATCCAGCCGGTATCGCGATAGTTACTATGAGCTAATCTAACTCTATATCTAACAACAGGAATATCTTTCCTGTTCGCTCCGCTGCCGAGAACAAAGTTTGTGAATTTTAAAGAAACTTCTCTAGCTTCTACTTCTTGAGATCCTCCGAAAAATAGAAAACCGCAGAAGAGCGCCACAAGCAGAAGTCCTTTTGCTGGCGTGCTGTTCGTTTTTAATGTACTTCACCTATTTGAATCCTTTCTTTATTATTTAAAGGTGATTTTAGCTTTCCCGAGCTACTTTAATTATAGATAAAATAAAACCAATTGTCAACAATAAAAAATCACCCTTTCGAAAGAGTGATTTTGGGCTAAAATTAGATTTTTTTGACTTGAAGTGCGTCGAGTTCGACTGAGGTTTCGCGACCAAACATCGAAACCATAACTTTGAGTTTTCCTTTGATTGGGTCAATTTCTGAAACTGCACCTTCGAAGCCTTTGAACGGCCCGTCGATGATGCTGATAATTTCGCCTTCGGAGAAGTTGATATCGTATTTTGGCTCTTCGGCACCCATTCGTTTTTTGATTTCGCGCATTTCTTTTTCGCTGACAGGTGTTGGCTGATCGCTACCGACGAATCCAGTTACGCCAGGTGTGTTTCGAACTACAAACCAAGTTTCTTCGGTGAGTTTCATTTCTACCAAAACATAGCTCTGAAGAATTTTCCGCTCGACAACTTTGCGTTTGCCGTTTTTAACTTCGATTTGTTTTTCTTTTGGCACCAAAGTGTCGAAAATTTTGTCCGCCATATCGACGCCTTCAATTCGTTGGCGCAAACTTTCGGCTACCTTGTCTTCGTAGCCAGCGTAAGTTGTGACAGCATACCACTGTCGGGAATCATCATATCGTTGTTGTTTTGCCATATTTCTCCTTAGTTTGAAATTATTTTCCTAAAATTGTTGTAAAAATCCAGTTGAAAAGTCCGTCAAGTAGAACCACTAAAATCACAAAAGTTATCGAGAAAATCAGCACGGCGACGGTCATTTTCCAGGTTTCTTTGCGGGTTGGCCAGCGAACAAGTTTGAGTTCTTGCCAGCTTTCGGCAAAATATTTACCGATTGGCGCGAAGATTTTTCGGAACGGCTTGAAGACGAAAGCTAAAATTTTGCCAACAAGTTTGAACGGAAACAAAACGGTTTGTAGCCATTTTGGAAGCGCTTTTTTGGGCTTTTTGGTTTCGATGCCTTCCACTTTTGCGCGGTATTTACTAACGGTTGGTTTTGCTTCGGTTTTTGAGGTTTTTTTGGACGAATCTTTTGCGGTTATTCGTCTGATTTTCGTGTCGTTCTTTGCCATTTTTCTCCTTTGAAATTGTTCCAAAATTAAAAAGCCTATTTGGCTTGATATGTCAAGTATAATCCAAAAAAAGCAAAAAGTCAAGCCAGAATGTTATTTTTCTGGCTGAGCGAATGGAATTTCGAAGCTGAAAGTTGAGCCGTGATTCAAGCGGCTTTTTAGCTCGATTCTTGTGTTGAGTTTGCGGGCGAGTTTTTCGGAAATATAAAGCCCGAGCCCTGTTCCGCCAGTTTCGCGCGTGCGATAATCTTCGCTGCGATAGAATTTTTCGAAGATCTTTTTTTGGTCACTTTTACTGATACCGATTCCTGTATCGATGATCGAAAATCGCGCTTTTTTGTCAGCGGATTCGATTTTGATTGTCACCGACCCTTCTTTGGTGTATTTTATGGAATTTGTGATGATGTTTTGGAGTAATTCTTCGATGTAAAGTTTGCTGGTGCGGATTTTTTGAAGATTTGGCGAAAGATTTAAGTTCAAAGTTAGACCTTTTTCTTCGGCTTGTTTTTGGTAGCGCGTAAAGAGTTCTTCGCCAAGTTTTTGCGGACAAAAATCCTCAAAAGTGTCGCCAACGCCACGCTCGGCGCGAGAAAGTGTTGAGAGATCGTTGATCATGTTCGCTAAAAATGAAACCTGTTTGTAGGTCATATCGACGGTGTTTTTGAGAAGTTTTTGGGGTGCGGATTTTTCGATCATCATCTGGAGATTTGAGATCGCGCCTTCGGTGATAGCGACTGGCGTGCGGAGTTCATGGCTGACGACGCTGATAAATTCGTCGCGCTCTTCATCGAGAGTTTTTTGTTTGGTGATGTCGCGCAAAATTACTGCGAAAGATTTTTGCGCTTTGTTCTCGCGTGAATAAAAACCTCTGATTGAGAGAACTTCGAGTTCGATTCGCAGTTTGTCGCCGTCGTTTTCAAAAGTTAAATCGTTGGTCGAAAAAAACGGTACGCCACTACGAAAAACTTCGCGCAAGTTGAATTTTTCGCCGTTGATTTTTTTGAGGTTGAGAAGTTTATGGATGTTTTGACCGATTAGGCTAGAGTTTGTATTCAGTAAACTCAACGCCGAAGAATTAAAAAGTTCGATTTCTCCGCGAGGATTTACGCTCAAAATTCCGTCGGGCAAGCTATTGATGATTGTGAGCATTCGTTGATGTTCGTGCGCTTCTTTTTGGCGAGATTCAATCAGTGCGGCTTGCGTTTTGCTCCGCCAAATTCCAAACAAAACGAAAGCCACGTTCAAAGCGATTAGTGAAAGCACCGTCAAACCGCGCGAAATCCAGTCGAGATCTTGCGTTAAAAAAACAATCACGAGTTCAGATGCTGCGATGGTTACGCCAAGGAGAATTTTGATTCGATTTTCTCGGGTTGGATCGTTAGAATTTTGCCCACTATTCATAAAAATATTTTAGCATAAGCTTTTTAAAAAAGCAAAGCCACACGTTGAAAGTGTGGCGATTTTTTAGTGCTTTTTGTCCAGCGACATAAATCGCAGGCGCTCTGGATGAAAATAAAGCTCCACCGCGCCTGTCGCACCGTGACGATGCTTGGCGATAATCAGATCAGTGATATTTTCGCGCTCGGTTTCGGGATTATAATAAGCTTCACGATAAATAAACATCACGATGTCAGCGTCCTGCTCGATCGAACCAGATTCGCGGAGGTCGGCGAGCTGTGGG
>CAZVBN010000007.1:0-28521 GCA_964625845.1 uncultured Candidatus Saccharibacteria bacterium
ACTTTCTTTTTTTCAATTTTACAGTAAATTATATAGCCTGTAAATAAGAACACACCTAACATTGCAATCTGCTCGCTACAAACCGCAAAAATAAACATTGGAATCATTATAACATTAAAAATCTGCGCTAGCTTTTTGTTCTTGAATGGTCGCAAAACACCCGCAATCACAAAAGCGAAGCAAGCTAACGGCCAGGAATAATTAATCGTTGTCGCAAAAACTCCCGCTGTTGAAAGGATATGTAAGTTTATTGTCAAAAAAATCGAAAACAACATCAAACTTTGATAAATTCTTTTATGATTCAAGATCCGACCAACGCTCCAAAAAAGAATCGCACCAGTAATAACTGTAATTAGCGCCCAGAATACAATATGATGAGCAAAGAAATTACAAGCGTCCTCAATCAGTAGACGCGAACTCCAATCGAACCACCTATCAATACCATATAACATATCTACTGGTCTCTTAGAAAAAATCCCCCAGTCGCCCTCAGCGACATCATGAACAAAGGTTAAAAACCAAAAATAAGAACCACCCAAGCCAAGTGTCACAATATTATAACGGTTTTTGTTAAACCAACTTAAAAGTTTTTTCACTTATCCTCTCCTGATCATTTTTTTGATTGCTTCTTTAGCCCTATATTGCAGGGTTTTTTGATATTCATTAATTTCTTGCTCTAAAGCTGAAATGCGATTTTGTTGATCTTTAATGTGTTTTTGTTGATCTTTAATGTGTTTTTGCAGACCAACGATATCTCGATCTTTAGCTCGCACCATATCTTCGAATTTTAGTTTCTCAAGCATCGTCTCATGAATCTCTTCTCGTTGGAGTGTTAAATTTTTCAGTGCAGTTTCATAACTCGGCTGAATTATTACATCTCCAATGAACTTTGCGATTTTATTGCTTTTAGCACCAAAATAATTAACAAGCTCATTCAAAGCATCCGCGTCGTCCCAAGTATAAATCTTCTTCGCAAACTCCTCGCCCAACGCTGAAATCTGCGAAATATCGTTCTCGATATAATCATACTCGCGATAATTCTCAGAATTCACCGCGAAGTAAAAATCAACCAACTTCAGCTTTTCACCAGTCACCATAAAGTTGCGCGGAATAATATCTCGATGCACCAACTTCGCCGCGCGCAGAGCCGTCAAAATTTCTTCGAGATCTTTCACGAAATTCTTTTTTTGCGCCGCAGTGAGCTCGTTTTCTTTCGCGAACTTCGCCAAATTTTCACCCTCTTCCCATTTCAAAACCAAGTAATTCCAACCGTCTTTTTCAAAAAATTCAATCGGTTCAGAAAAATGATTTTGGTTTTGTTCGAACGCTCGTTTGGTCGCCTCAAATTCCCAATCAAACGAATGAATACTCTCTTTAACAAAAAACCTTTCGCCCGCTTTTTCGGCGCGATAATGGTTGTCGCCAGCGCTCATCGAATCAGTTTTAATAAGTTCAACTTTATCAAACTTACCGGTCGAAACTAAATTCTGACGCCGCAATTCGCTCCGATAATCCGCCTGAATCTTGGCGCGCACCTCCGCTCGCTTGTCCGCAAACTTCAGCGAAGTATTATTACCGTCCATACGATATTTCAAAACAACATCTGGTAGATTAGCAACTTTCGTAACTGCAGCTAATCGAGTTATAATTCTGTAGCTCGCTGCCGGAAAAAACTTCTTTTCGTAACGAATTTTATTTTTATGCAAAATCTCAGCACGAACCATCAACGAAGTGTGTGAAATACAACTTACAGTTTTTAACAATTCTTTGAGTTCAACATCCGTTAGCGGATTCTGGCTCGTCCAACTCTCCACACCAAAAACCTCAAATTGACCGCTTATCACGCCATGATCTGGATTTTCGTCCAAAAATGCTACTTCTTTTTCCAGCCGTTCTGGAAGAGAAATATCATCGTGATCAAAAATAGCTAAATACTCACCTTTGGCCTGCTTAATTAGAAAGTTGGTACTATATTCAATTCCACGGTTCTTATCATTCTTAAAATAATGAATTCTATCATCTTTAAAACTACTCACAAATTCGTCAAGCGCCTGATTGTCCGGAGAGTCATTCAATATTAAAAACTCAAAGTCGGTAAAAGTTTGATTCAAAATACTCTCAATAGATTCTTTTAAATGTTCAATTGGAGTGTTATAAATTGGCATCAAAACCGAAACTTTTGGCTCGTTCATAATTTCTCACCGTCAATTTCTATATATTTACCTTTTGTATTCAATAAGCCATTGTCTTTGCGACCTTTGAATTTGCGTGCAATCGAGAATCTCACGAAGTTTTCTGAGGTGATAAACGCGATCTGCTCTTCGTCTTTAGCTTCACGCAACACAGCGGTCACCATATAATTGCCGTTATTCAAATTCGCGGTCGGAATCGAATAACGGTAAGTGTGTCGCCCTGCGCCTTTAGAGATCTTAGTTGGTTTGTGTTCGTCGAAGATCGTTCGCCCCATTCCTTCGCAATGAAATGAAAAAGAAGGGAAGGTCGCAAGATTTTTCGTCACTTCGTATTCAATCTCGAAAGTTAAATTCTCATCTTTCTTCGTAATTACATCGCTCGAAAGGTTGCGAACTTCGAAAAACGGCACAGTTTCGCTCAAACCTGGCGCGAATTCGCCCTCTTCAACTTCAACCGCTTTCTTCTCAACTTTCAAGTTGTCAGCGGTATATTGACTGGCCACATCACTTGGTGAACCATAAACTACCACTTTCCCATCGCGAATCATCATCGCCTTGTTACAATATTTTCGCACCGAATCCATCGAGTGCGTCACCAGAATCACAGTTTTAGTTTTATCCTTCTTAATTTTTTCAAAGAAATCATTACACTTCCGCTGAAAAGCCTCATCGCCAACCGCCAAAACTTCATCCAGCACCAAAATATCACCTTGTGCCTTAATCGCAATCGAAAACGCCAAACGAACCTGCATTCCACTGGAGTAATTTTTCAGTTTTTGATCCATAAATTCTTCAAGTTCGGCAAATTCGACAATCTCTGGATACATTTTCGAAACTTCCTCTCGAGAAAATCCAAGAAGCGCGCCGTTCATGTAAACATTTTCGCGACCAGTGAGTTCTGGATTGAAACCAACACCAAGCTCGATAAACGGAATTAGCGTTCCATTCACCTTAACTTCACCTTTTTCTGGCGTGTAAATTTGAGAAATAATCTTCAAAAGCGTTGATTTTCCCGAACCATTTCGGCCAACAATCCCAAAAAAATCACCTTTTTCAACCTTGAACGAAATATCTTTCAAGACGTGTTGCTCTTTGTAGCCTTTCACGCCTTTCGTCCAGTTTACAAAAGCCTGCTTGATTCCGTTCGCTTGCTCTGTTGGCAAACGAAAACTTTTGCTGACATTTTTTACTTCTAACGCATATTTACTCATTACATAATCTCCGCAAATTTCTTCGAATTTTTATTAAAGAACCACAACCCGAAAGCAACCAAGAAAACTGTAATTGATATCGGAATCAACGCAAACCAGTCATTTTCAAAAATCGTCCAAAAAGTCGGCACTTCTTTTGCGATCAGATTATGTCGAATATCCTGAATCGCAAAAGCAATCGGATTTAGCATTATTATTTTCGCCAAAGAAATCCCAAGAATATTCACATTCACAACCATTGATAGCGGATAAATAATCGGCATCGAATACATCAACACCTGCGTTACAACGTCCCAAATGTGCGAAATATCGCGGAATTTAACATAAAGTGTCGACAAAATCAACGACGTTCCGAAGGCGATCGCAAACAAAAATACAATACTAAACGGCACCAAAAGAGCCTGAAGTCCGAAGTTAACACCGCTCAAAATCGAAAAAATCAACACCACGAGCAAGTTTATCGATAGAGATATCAACGCGCTCGCCATTGAAGAAATAATCACGATATATTTCGGAAAATTGATTTTTCGGAGCAAATCACCACGCGCCACAATCGAATTCATCCCCAACATCGCCGCCTCTGTAAAAAATCCCCACAAAGACAACCCTAAAAGCACAGTTATTGGGTAATTTGGAATGTTCGGATCAGTAATTTTCAAAAATCTAACAAACACAAAATACATCACCGCAAAAAGCATAAGCGGCTTCAAAACCGACCACAAAATCCCCAAAAATGAACCTTGATATCGCAATTTAAAATCTGTTTTTACAAGTTCATAAAGCAGAACTCGGTTTTTTTTACTAAAAATTTCCAATTTCATTATATTTCAATTATATCAAAAAATATGCTAAAATAAAAGCATGAAAAAACTCATCACAATCATGACTCCAGCCTATAACGAAGAAAAGGTTTTACCAATTCTTTTCGAAAGGTTGAAGAATCTCGCTTCGAAAAACTCGAAATATGATTTCGAATTTCTCTTCATAAACGACGGCTCGCGCGACAAAACAATCGAAATCATCAAAAACGAAAGCCAAAAAGATTTTCGAATTTCCTACATTGATCTTTCACGAAATTTCGGCAAAGAAAACGCAATGCTCGCCGGCTTTGACTATGCCAAAGGCGATGCGCTGGTAATTATCGACGCCGATCTTCAAGATCCGCCAGAATTAATCCCGAAAATGATCGAACTTTGGGAACAGGGTTTTGACGATGTTTATGCCAAACGCGAATCTCGCGACGGCGAAACTTGGCTCAAAAAAGCCACTTCAAAATGGTTTTATTCGATTCTCGACAAAATTTCACACATCGAAATTCAACGCGATACTGGTGATTTTCGCTTGCTCGATCGCCGAGCTGTCGAAGCGCTAAAAACCCTTCGTGAATCAAATCGCTACACCAAAGGAATGTTCTCTTGGGTTGGCTTCAAAAAGAAAGAAATCACCTACAAACGCGATCCACGCGCCGCTGGCGAAACTAAATGGAATTATTTCAAATTATTGAATTTGGCAATCGAAGGCATTACGAGTTTCACTACTTCACCACTTCGAATTTCACTTTGGACTGGCTTAATTATCTCAGTTTCAGCCTTCGCTTGGGCGGCATTTCTCATTATTCGAAAAATCTTCTTCGGGGCAGATATGAGTGGCTACACATCTTTGATGTCGGCGATTTTATTGCTTGGTGGCGTTCAGCTAGTTTCAATCGGAATTATCGGCGAATATATTGGTAGAATTTTCACTGAAAGCAAAAATCGACCAGTTTATTTAGCGCAAGAAATTAAGGAATACAGCCGTGAAAAATCTTCAAAACAAACTAAAAAATAGCCAAAAACTCAAGTTTGTTGCGATTGGCGGATTCAACACCGCGCTCGATTTTGTGATTCTTTTCGGATTGAGCGCGCTGGGACTACCAAAAATTCTTAGCAATGGTATTTCAACAAGTGTAACCTTCCTGATTTCCTTTATTTTGAATAAAAAAATCACCTTCAAATCGGAGGCGAAAACCAAACGCGAACTCGCCCGCGAAATGTTACTTTTCACAATTGTCACGCTTTTTGGGCTTTGGGTAATTCAAAGTGTCGTAATTTTAGCAACGGAGCCGATTTTTCTGGCGGTTTTTGGTGATTTTCAAATCTTTGGGGTTGATTTCACTAAAGAAAAACTTGCATTATTCGCCGCAAAAATCATTGCCACACTTTTCAGTTTGACCTGGAATTTTATACTTTACAAGAAAGTTGTCTTCAAAGAACCGCAACAGTAGGGTTGACTTTTTAGTATAAATATGCTATAATTATGTTAGTTGAGAAATCTCAGCTAGAACATTGAAAACTTACTCTACCTTTCTATTTCACCTTTCAAGATAATTCTCAATCTTGGGAATCTTCTTGAAGGGTGAAAACCCAAAACATTTTGGGTGGCGACCTACGCCTAGAAAGAGGTTTTCTCATGAACAATAAGCAAACTACTAAATTCCAAAAAGGGATTAAATTATACCGTCGCATCTCACTTATTGGAGGTCTAATCCTTACCGTTGGCGTCCTGATTTTTTCATGGATGGTGAAAAGCGGAATGGATGTCGGACAGTATCCGACTCGTCCATCCACAACCACCTCTTCTGTCATTGTTGAAGAACAAACGACTGAAGAAGAAGTAACAGAAACTACCACCCAAAGCGCCGAAGGCGTGATGGGAAGCGATAACGTTTTCCAGGAAAAGGGAAAACGTTACGTCTACGAGTACGCACTTGGTGGAAAGACTCTACATGTAGTTGAAGTAGACAGTCTACCCATTGAGATTATTGGCTGGGAGGAAGACATGAAACCGGAAGAGTTTGATGAAATTCTAAACAGCCCTGAAACAAAAAAGGCGTTCTTAAGGATAGAAGAGTAAGTTCAACCCCAGAATTCATTCTGGGGTTTTCTCTTTATGTTATTTTTTCGAAATTATCAAATATCGCTCGCGTCCAACACCCTCGGAGTGCGTTTCAATGTCGGAATAATCACCCGCGACTTTATGAACAATTCGGCGATCAGCGGCATTAAGGTCAACTCGATAATCTTCGCCAGTTTCTCGCACGCGGCGAATCCAGCCTTCCGCTTTTTCGGCAATTCTGTCGGCGCGCTGACGTTTATAATCCGCAACATCGACATTTACGCGCACTAGTTCAGCATTTTTCATCGCAAGCGCCGAAGCGATCAGGTGCTGAATCGAACGCAAAGTGTCGGCGTTTCGTCCAATCAAAATCGAATTGAGTTCGCTTGACGGCACCGAAAGCTGAATAACTTCTTCGTCCGCGGTCGAATAAACTGCCAAATTTACGCCATAAAAACTCAAAATATCTTCTAAAAATTTTTGCGCAAAAACGATTGATTCTTCTCGATTCATTTTTTTCTCCTATTATCTTTTGCTTTAATTCGCCGAACGTTGCCCGACTTTTTCGGGGCGCCGTCAACGATTTTAGCTTCTTTGGCGTTTTTGAGTTTGTTTGATTTTTCGCTCGCGATTTCTTCGAGCTCTTTTTTATCAATATCAAAAATATATTTTTGTTGCGCAATTTGAATCAAGTTCGTCACGAAGTAATAAAAAGTTAGCGCGCCATAAAAATTCACCATCACCATGAACATCATCGCCGGCAACATGATACTCATCTGTCGAGAAACAATCTGGTTGATTTCAGTTTGATCGGCTTCTTTGCCCTGCGCGGCCTCATTCATGATGTCACGAAGTTTGCGGCCGTTCGATTTTCCCTGAGTTTGCTTGATGGAATACCACTGCGTTCCAGCAGAAATCAAAGCAATCACAAATAAAAACGCCGAAGATTTACTGTCGATCGGTAAAGCCTGCTCAGAAAGACGAATCATACCAAACAATTTTGGCTGAAAACTCTCCGGATTAGAGGTCATTTCTTTAATTCGACTAAATTCAGCGACTGGCGCATAAACGTATTTCGAGATTTCAGATTGTTGCGTGCTAACAATTCGAACAACATTAAATAAAGTGATAATAATCGGAATCTGAATAAGCAACGACAAAACAGATCGAAACGGCTTGACGTTGTGTTTTCGATATAAATCCATCATCTGGATACTTTCAAGCTGTTTATTGCCGTTTGAATTTTGCTTGATTTTGCGAAGTTCAGGTTGGAGTTTTCGCATCAATTTTGACTGATGTAGCTGGCTTTTTGTGATTGGCCAAAGCGCAAATTTGACAATCACTGTAAAAATAATGATCGCCACACCAAAATCACCCACAAAATTATAGATAACTAAAAGAAGGTTAAAAATTGGTTGTGTAATAAAAATATCGAATAAATTCATATCTAATATTATATCAAAAACGACTACTTATTACAATAAAAGTCAGCCTCTTTGAAAATATCCACCAAGTTTTGTTTGAGTTCGTCGTGCGGAATATCTTTGATTGATTTATGAAAAATCATCACTGCAACATCAAAATTTCCATCAAAGCGTGGAATTTCGTGGCGAATAATCTCATAAACTCGCCGACGAATTCGATTTCGTCCAACTGCGCTTTTTAGAACCTTTTTTGAAACCACCACCGCAAAACGCGAATCTTTTCTATTTGGATTTCTTGTAAATTTTACAACGATTTTTTGAGTTCGCACCGAATTACCGTTCGCATAAACATAACGAAGGCTTCCATGACCGTGAAATCTGTTTTTGTAAGGCAACATTAGTGATATTATATCACGACCGAGCACCTTCGACAAATCTCTTATTGAAAGCGAAAAAAACTTATGTTATAATTTAACTAATGAAAAAAGGTGGGAAAAACGTTAAGCAAGGTTATAAAACCGAAAAATCGGTTGAATTTATCGCGGAAAAAATCATCGAAAACGCTTTAAATCTAAAAGCTAGCGACGTTCACATTGAGCCGCGCGAAGATTCTACGCTGGTTCGTTTCCGAATTCACGGTTCGCTTCGGGATTTCGAAAAACTACCAAAAGATCACGTCAAAAAACTCGCCAAGCATTTTAAATCTGTTGGTGGACTGGATTTTAGCGAAAAAGTGTTCGCGCAAAGTATGTCTTTTAGGCACGGAAACTGCCGAATTCGTGCTTCGATTTCTCCAACTTTTTTGGGCGAAAAAACCACACTTCGACTTCTCTCCGCTAAAAGTCGCGTCCGCAGCCTTGAAGAAATTGGCTTGTTCGGCGACAATTTGAGAAGAGTTCGTCAAGCGATTCGTCAGCCGCACGGCATTATTTTTACACTTGGCAAAGGTAAAAACAACACTAATTTTGCGCTGCTCAAAGAAATTATTTCCAGCGAAAAAAACGTCGTCACTGTCGAAAATCACATCGAAAAATCCATCGCCGAGATCAATCAAACCGAAATCAATCAGCGAATTGGTATAGATTATTATCACGCGACCAAAGCGGCGTTAAATCAAAATCCAGATGTTATTTTGATCGATAATCTCCAAGATCCAAAAACCGCGGAATTGATTTTTGATGCAGCAACTCGCGGCAAACTGATTATCGCGTCGCTGCCAATCAGTAAAACTAGTGAAGTTATACCTTACTTGGAGTTTTTGAAAGTCCCGAATTTTCTACTTTCGACGAATATTTTGCTGATAATTTCGCAAATTTTGGTGCGAACAGCCAACGAAAACGCTCTAGAATTCAAAAAAATCAACAAAATTGAATCTCGAGTTATCCTGAAAGAATTTCAAACGGACATAAATCAGCTTCATTCGCTCGAAAAATCAGCCAAAAAATTCCTTGGCGGTGACAAAATTCATACTTCGGACAGCGCAATTCTTGAAATTCCGCAGATCAAACCCGAACTTTCCGAGATCGGCTTCACTGGAATTACTGGAATTTTTGAAGTTTTGAGCTTGATCGACGGCAAAATCGGCAAAGATTTCAAAAAACTAATCGCCAGCTCACCAAATTCGTCCGAAATTGAAGAATTTTTAGAAGAAAACAACTTTACAACTCTCAAAATTGATGGTCTTGTCAAAAGCCTGCGCGGAAAAACTTCTCTCAAGGAAATTATGCGCAAAACTGGCTATTAAACAGTTTTTATGCTAAAATTAAATCATGCTAATACTTAATTCAAAGATTGAAAAAACACCTGTCATGGGGCTTCAAACTGGATCGCAGCTCGCCACGATCGGCGCGCCAATTATCGATCCGGCCAATCTTCAAATTATAGCTTACGCTTTGGAAAATAACACTTATTCTAGCGAACAAATGCTTTTGAGAATCGCTGAAATCCGCGAATTTTCGAGAATTGGTTTTATTGTTGATTCTGGTGAAGATTTTATCCTGGAAGACGACGTCATAAAAATCAAAGAAATTCTCGATCTGAATTTTAATATTTTAGGCATGAAAGTTATCGATGAAAAAAATAACAACTTAGGCAAAGTTGCCGATTTTACTTTTAGTTTGGTAAATTTTGCGGTTCAACAACTCGTCGTCAAAAGACCGCTTTTAAAGAATTTTAATACTTCTGAATTGATGATTCACCGCAATCAAATTGTGGCGATCGACGATGAAAAAATCACCGTCAAAAGCGAAACCGAAGCCAAACCGATCAAACGAGTCGAAGAAACCGACAATTTTGTGCCAAATTATGTAAATCCGTTCCGCGATTAGTCTTCATTTTTGAGCGCTCGATTGATTTCGTCAAAAGAAAAGCCTTGTCGCGCCAAATACGCCACCAACTTTTGCTGATCGGGATATCTTTTGGCTTTTTTGTCGATAATTTTTCGAATTTCTTCCGAATCGTTGCGAGAAGTTTCGGCGAAAACTTGCTCGATTATCACGCCAGAAACGCCTTTTTGAAGAAGTTCGGCGCGCAGTTTTTTTAGGCTTGAGCCTTTTCGTTGATTTCGATTTTCTAGCCAAAATCGTGCGAATTTTTCGTCGTCGATGTATTTTTTTTCTTTTAATCGCGCTAAAACTTGTTCAACCGAAAGTTTCGAAACGCCACTTTTTTCATAAAATTCGCCAGTTTTTTTGTTGCGAAGTTTTTTCGAAAGCGTTTTTTTCATCAAATAATCACGAATTTCACGCTCAGAATGCGGACGCATCAAGCAGTAATTCAGCGCCAGTGCGTAAAGTTTGCCAAATTCGCTCTGTTGTTCGAGATTTTCGATTTCTTTTTCGTCAAAAATCTCGCCGATTTTCACACCCAAATCCGTCAATTGAAAAATATCCAGCGAAAAACGATATTTTCCGTTCACAAAAATATTCGCGCGATTTGGATTTTTGACGGCTTGTTTTATATCTGTTATCGTGAAAATTCCGGCCGGAAATTCAGCTTTTTTAGTTTGTTTTTTTGGAATTTTTAAGCTGAGCGATTTATCTTCGCCTTTTTCGAAATCACTCTGCCCGAAAATCTCTAACGCCATCCGCCCTCATCGAAATGCTCAAATGCCAAATTTGCGAGTTCGACGACATCTTGCTTGGTGACTTTGTCGAGTTCGTTCAAAAAATCTTCTTCCGAAAAATCATCTCTTGAAAGAAAAACTACTTCCAAAAAATCCGCTTTATCGCTAAAATCTTTGTTATCCATTCGCCAGCCATTTTTATATGTAGTTCGCAAAAAATCCAACTCTTCTTGCGAAAAATCGCCAGCTTTAAGTTTCGAAACCCATTTATCCAAAACCGAAACTACTTGACGGTAATTTTTATCAAGAGCCGAAAAATTAATTTCGAAAACCACAGAAAGGTCGTCCAATTCCCAAAAACCAGAATAGATTCCGTACAATAAACCTTTATCGCGAAGTTCTTTGTAAGCGTTTCCGGATTCTTCGTGAGTCAAAAAACGATAGATAATCCCCGACGCAACTTTTTGTCTCATCGAAAACGAGCCTAAATGAGATAAATGCTGAAAATATACATTTTCGCCGTCTTTTTTGATTTTAGAAAGGCCTGTTTTTTTGTGGCGAATTTTCTCAATCTCAAATTCTTCACCTCGTGGTAATTTCCAGTTTTCGATTAAATTTATTATTTTCGAAATTGCTCGATCATCAAAATTTCCATAAATAAAAATTCGCGCGTTGTCGGTTTTATAAAATTTATCATAAAAATCAACGATTTCGGAGAATTTTATGTTTTTTAGCGTTTCTTTTTTGGCCTGTTCGTTGATTATATTTTCGAAAATTTCATCTTTAATTGTTTCGAAAAGCAATTGCTGAGGTTCGGTTCTTTCGGTGGCGAGTTCGGTTTCGATATTTTTAATTTCGCGCTCAAATTTTTCTAGCGAAATTTCTGGCGAGGAAATTTTATCCAAAATCAACGAAAACATTTCATCTGTAAATTCAGGCAAACATTCCAGCCAATACGAAGTTTGGCCGTCCCAAGTTGACGCGTTTTGCCAAACCCCATATTCCGCAAACTTCAATTTCGCTTCTTTTCCGTAATCCCAAATAATATGCTCCAAAATGTGCGGAATTTGGTTTTTTTCGCGCGGGACACTCAAATATCCCGCGTTAAACTTCACCGTAATTTTTGAACTGGCGAAACTTGGCGAATTTAAGATTCGCAGATTAACGCCGTTTTTGAGTTTTTTGTCGAGAATTTCCATTTTTACCACTTAAACTTTTTGCAAATTTAAAAATTTGATAAATCGAAAAAATCACCATTCCAACACCAAGAATCGCGAGAGAAATTCCCGCAATTAGGTTTTTCGAAATTAAGCCAATCCCACCATAAACCAAAATTCCGCCAAATAAAAGCATCATTCCGAAAACCACCACAGCCAAAATCCAACGCAACCAAAGCGGAAGTTTTGAAGAGCGAGTCGCCTCCAAACTTCCTTCGAAGATTATTTGCGTGATAATTTCGAGAATTACATCCATTATTCTTCGCTTTCTTCGCTCGAAGTTTCTTCTTCGATAATTTCTTCGCCAGCTACGCGAGCGCGAACTTTTCGGTCGATTTCATCCATAATTTCTGGATTTTCCTTCAAATAACGCTTGGCGTTTTCACGACCTTGACCGATGTTTTGATCGTTATATTTATAAAATGCACCAGATTTTCCAACGATGTCATGTTCAACTGCCAAATCCAAAATATCGCCAGTTTTACTGATACCTTCGTTGTACATAATGTCAAATTCGGCAACTTTGAACGGCGCCGCGATTTTATTCTTGACGATTTTCACCTTAGTTCGGTTACCAATCACGTCTTCGCCGTTTTTGATTTGCGCGATTCGGCGAATATCAGCGCGAACCGACGCGTAGAATTTTAGCGCGTTTCCACCAGTTGTAGTTTCGGGATTTCCAAACATCACGCCGATTTTCATTCGAATTTGGTTAATGAAAATCACGGTTGCTTTGCTTTTATTGATAATTCCAGTGAGTTTTCGAAGCGCTTGGCTCATCAAACGAGCTTGAAGACCCATGTGCGCGTCGCCCATATCACCGTCGATTTCAGCTTGCGGAGTTAGAGCCGCCACCGAGTCGACCACAATCAAATCAACCGCGTTCGAACGCACCAAAGTTTCACAAATTTCCAAAGCCTGTTCGCCGTTATCTGGCTGCGCGACAAGCAAGTTTTCGGTATCGACACCGAGTTTTCGCGCATAAGCTGGATCGAGCGCGTGCTCAGCGTCAATGAACGCCGCCGTTCCACCTTGCTTTTGGATTTCAGCAATCGCATGAAGTGTTAGAGTAGTTTTTCCGGAGCTTTCTGGCCCATAGATTTCGATAATTCGACCCTTTGGATAACCGCCGCCAAGCGCTAAATCCAAGCTCAAAGCACCACTTGGCAAAAGTTCAACATCAACTTTCGAATTTTCGCCGAGCTTCATAATCGCGCCATCACCGAATTGCTTCGAAATTTGCGCAATCGCCAAATCGAGCGCCTGTTTTTTTCCGTCGTCGCTAACTTTTTCCATAGTTTTTGTTGCTTTTTTAGCCATAAATTTTCTCCCTTTTAATTAAATTCTACTATCGTATTATTACTATCTAAAATTTCGTATTGTACATCACCACCGATATAATCTTCTAATCGCTTTTTAAGTGTTATTAACGCTAACTCAAAATTTTCCAAATCTTCACCATTCCAGTTTTCTATAACAAAAACAGCATTCTTAGTTTCATTCGTAAGCATAGTTCGAACAGCTTCACGCCAGTTCCAACATCGACAAATCGCACCTTTTTCGTCTTTATAAATTAATTCGTTTTCAAGAGGTGGCTCGGATTTTTCGCTTCCAAGAGTAATAAATTCTTCATTTCCAGTCGCAAGAGTTAATTTCATATCTCCAGAAATTTTATCAATATCTTCGCCACCACAAGGCACGCCAAATTCAAGTGAAATTGAATTATAAATATCGACTAATGGACTAATAGATCCAACTCCACGACCATTATCAACCCTTTTCAAAAGCGCTTCGATAGACGAACGATTACCTTTTTTGGTTTTGAATTTTTTGAAAGCTTCACGCCAACTTGCTACGATTTTATTTTTAGAAAATTCGCTTTCACCTAAGTGGAGTTTTGCTTTTTCGTGAGCTTCATTTAATAATTGTTCAAATTTCGAGTTATCTTCTGTCGAATTTTGGACATTTTTTGCTACCACAACACCAATTTTTGATTCTGGAAAAATTTCCAGAAAGTCTTGCCCTAAAATTATTCTCATTTATCACCTTCCTTTTTATAATTATATTATAAAAACTAAAAGCGTTCAAGCTTAACACATCATAAATTAAATTTATCAAATACATTATCTAAAGTTTATATTTCACCGAAAATATGTTATACTTAAAATATGAATAAAAAATCTGGCTTTACAGTTATTGAAGTTTGTGTTTTGGTGGTTTTTTTGGTGGTTGCCGGTGCGATTTTTGTGATTCAAAAAGGTGAGCTCCAACAACAATTCAACGACAAAACGCGAAAAACCGCCATCAACGCGATGTATTATAACCTCGAAGAAGTTTTTTACAAGCAAAACGGTCATTATCCAAAAACTATTAACGAAAAAAACCTCACCGCGATAGATCCGAATCTTTTCACTGATCCACTTGGCATCGTTCTTGGTGAAGAAGGCTCGCAATATCGCTATGAACCAACCAATTGCGACGGCGAAAAATGCCAAAGCTACACTTTGCGCGCCGATTTAGATCTTGAAGAAGACTATATCAAAAAGAGCAAAAACTAACAAAAACCCCGAAGCGCTCGGGGATTTGTTTTATTTTACGCTGATTTTTTGCGCGGAAGCCATAATTTCTTCCGGAACTGGTTGATTTTCGCGCGCACATTCAGCCAATTCGCCCAAAATTTCTACAACTTTGGCTGGATTCTTCACTAAAGTAAACGTGTAAGTCGATTCGTCGCCAGTTGTACTCAAACGAATCGTACCAAAATTGAAAAGATGCTGGAAAATCCCTTTTTGAGAAAAACTTATATCTTCCACAGACTCGAGTTTGATGGCTTGCTTTTTGTGATCCAAAAGACCTGTAACTATCCACTGAATCGCTCGCTCATTTGTTGCCACAAAACGATTAGCTTTGTAGGTAGAATAACCGATGTAGCCCATAATCGCCACCAACACACTCATTGGCACGAAGATAAACGAAAGATTTTGCTTCATGTTATCAGTAAGGTTTAATTTTGTTGGCATAAAACAGATTAAAATCCACGCCGAAACCAAAGCCACAAAAATAAACAAAGCCGCAAAAACTATTCCAGCCAGCCCAATCCAGCTTTTTCGAAGCGACATCACAACATATTCGTCGTCGTCGATTTTTACGTTGGGATAATTTTTAACCGACTGCTCGTGGCGCTTTTGAATCACTTCCAAATCGCCAGCCGGAACTTCAACTTCCATAACTTGAATAACTTGCGGGCTCGAAACAATTTCCGCTTCGGGAATTTTCGAAATTTCGCTCTGTTCGATTTTTTGCTTGAATTTTTCTGCTAAATTATTGCTCATTTTGCCATTCCTTTCCTAAATGCTCAAAAGCTTTTTTCGTGATAATTCTTCCGCGTGGAGTTCGTTGAATAAAACCGAGTTGCATCAAATAAGGCTCGTAAAAATCTTCGATGGTTGATGTTTCGTCGCCAGTCAAAGCCGAAATCGTCGAAAGCCCGACTGGTCGCGTTTGATAGTTTTCGATAATCGCCAGCAGAAGATTTCGATCGGCGGCATCGAGCCCAAGCTCATCAATTTCCATCATCGCCAGAGCTTTTCGCGTGTTCAAATCATCAATAATTCCGTCGCCATTAACATCTGCAAAATCTCGCACACGCTTCAGAAGTCGGTTGGCGATTCGTGGTGTCAAACGAGCGCGCGTCGAAAGCAATTTCGAGGCTTCGGGCGTGATTTCACTTTCCAAAATTCGACTACTCCGTTCGATAATTTTCGAAATTTCTTCTGGCGTGTAAAATTCCAAGCGATAAATATGCCCAAATCTGTCGCGAAGCGGCGCCGCCAAACTTCCCGTTCGCGTGGTCGCGCCAATTACCGTAAATTTCGGCAAATCAAGCCGCACCGAACGCGCCGCCGGACCTTTTCCGATAATAATATCCAGCTTAAAATCTTCCATCGCCGAATAAAGAATCTCTTCAACCGCGCGAGGCATTCGGTGAATTTCATCGATAAAAAGAATGTCGCCATCTTGAAGATTTGTCAAAATCGAAGCCAAATCGCCCGCTTTTTCGATCGCCGGTCCAGATGTAATTCGAAATCCAGCGCCCATTTCTGCCGCAATCACGCCAGCCATAGTAGTTTTGCCGAGCCCAGGTGGACCATACAGCAAAATATGATCAAGCACTTCGCCACGTTTTTTGGCGGCATCAATCGCAAGGCTAAGATTCTTCTTCAATCGTTCCTGCCCGACATATTCGCCAAAATTTTTCGGCCGCAAAGAAACTTCCACAATCTCTTCTTGTGGTTCGCTTTCGTGAATATTCGCGTCCATGATTCTTTCTATCGCCATTTTCTCTATTATATCACATCTTGATTTTTTGGCGAAAATAGTTTATAATAATAAATCTGCAAGGCTTTTTGCCTTAGTAATTTTATATTTATTAGGAGGTTTCTATTATGCTAGAAACAAAAACTTTGTCAACTCAACCAAGCTTCGTGGAATCAATCTATAACCATTGGGCGGAAAAATTAGCAAAAAAGAAAGATAAGCCGTACGCTAGATTTTATACTAAAAATCTAGATAGAATCGATGTTTTTATCTGGACAGATTATGCCGAAATTATAAAAAACTCGGCTAATACACTAGATATTTTGTTCGAAAAAACTTCCGCACAACTATCACCAAATGAGGTTGAAATTTTACTTGAACTAAATAATCTCAAAGATGAATTTTTCGAAGATTCATATTTAGAAGATTACAGTTCTCGTATTGAAGAACATGTAAACTATATCGTAAAAATGTACAGACGCGGATATATCAGCAATCTTACGAAAGTCGAGAATGTGGCGACATATAAGGATTTTTCTCAAAAATGCTTATCGATACCTATATTGAACGACAGCTTCGTTATAGATTTGGAATATGAAAATCTATTAGCCAAAACCAGCACCGTAAAATACGGGTATCGCGTAGCAAACGACAACGAGTTGATGAGATTGGATGGTCCATATCTAAAATATTTGGAAAGTGTGCTATCAGAAATTGCGGCGACAATCCAATATTCGCCAAAAACATTCCTGAACTGACCTCCAAAAAACCACGCAACTAAATGCGTGGTTTAATTTTGCTAAAAATTCGAGCGTAGCGCCTGCGTTATTCGCTCTTCGGTTGAAAGTTCTGGCGAAATTCCTTCGAGCATTTGCGAAGCGTCCGCCAAATTGTAGCCAAGCGCGATCAAAGCCTCCAAAGCCTCATCCGTCGAAGAAACCGAAACTTGCGAAGTTTGCGAGAATTTTGTCGCCAGTCCAACTTTATCCTTCAAATCCAAAACCACGCGTTCGGCAGATTTTTTGCCAACGCCAGCCGCTTTTTGAATGAATTTCGAATCTTCACAAGCAATCGCGTTTCGAACTTCTTCGCTCTCGCCAAGACTCATAATCGCAATTCCAGCTTTTGGCCCAACTCCTTGAACGGTTATCAAAAGTTCGAAAAGCTTTTTCGCCGCCAAGTTCGAAAACCCAAACAACTCTTGACTTTGCTCTCGAATATGGTGATAAGTGTAAAATTTAATCTCTTCGCCAAGCACCGCGCGATCAAATTCGCCAGCCGGCACAATCACTTCGTAACCAACGCCAGCCACATCAACGATCACACTTCCTGCGAATTTTTCAGCAATTTTTCCGTAAATATGGGCAATCATAAGCTTTATTTTATCAGAATTTTACTCTGAACGCAAATTTTTCAGAGGTGAACGGCGAGTATTTACGATCAAAGGCAGACTAGAAGCGATCAGACCAACCGCAAAAATCGCCACAAAAATCAACAAAACAATCGGCGAAAATCGCATAATTTCGAAATTCGGCTTATCATCAAGCGCAAAAAGATACATCAAAAATTCATTAAACTTCGGCTCAAAAATCGTCCGAACCACAATCTCAACTACAAACACAACGCCAGTCGTCAAAACCGCCACAATCGCACTATAAATCATCAAATAAGAAACATAAATCTGCAAAATGTCAAATTGAGAAAATCCAATCGCCCGAAAAACCGCCGTTTCCTTGCGTGAATCATGCATAATTCGATTAACCACAACGTAAATCATAATTGATGTTAAAATCACAACACCAATCAAAACATATTTCAAAAAATCTCCAAAAACCTTCGAAAATTCATCAATCATCATAATTTGCGTTCCAAACGGCGTCGCCACAATATCTCCACAACCGCCGTCGGTACAACCTTTTTCTTTTATGATTTTTCGAAGCTCGTCGATGTTTGAAAATTCCAAAATAGCAATTTTATTAACCGTTGAAAAAAGTTTAACGGTGTATTTTTCTGGAGTTTTATTTTCAAAAAGCATCTTCACATTTACATCTTGAACATTTTCCGCGAGCAATCCGCCGTCGACATAAAGTGGATATCCGCCCAAGCTCGAATTTACCAACGTCGACAAAAAACTACTCAAACCAGTAAAAATTCCATTATCAAAACCGTTATCGCTAATTCCAACAACGCGCAAATTAACCAATTGCGTCACCGCAGGCTCTGGCGCTTGACCAGTTTCCGCCATCAAAAAGCACTTCGCCAGATGTCGGCTTGTCGAGTCCGCCGATTAAATTCAGAAGTGTCGATTTTCCACTTCCGCTGGCGCGACGATCGCTACAAATTCATCTTCATTAAATCGCAAGTTTTCGATTTCGAGAACTATTTGCGACTTGTATTTTTTAACAATATTTTTCAGTTCAATCATTTTCCCACCATTTTATAGCCATATTTTAGCATAAGAATTATGTTTTTACAAACCGCGTGTCATATAAAAATGCGTGATCGCGGCAGCCAGCGCATCGGCGGCGTCGTCGGGTTTTGGAATTTGCGAAAGACCAAGCTGAATTTTTACCATTTCCTGAACTTGTTTTTTGTCGGCAGAACCATAGCCAGTGAGCGTTTGTTTGATCTGATTGGGTGTGTATTCCGAAATTGGCAGCCTGTGCTGCTGCGCCGCCAAAATCGCCACGCCGCGAGCTTGCGCTACCGAAATTGCCGTGGTGACATTTTTCGAGAAGAATAACTTTTCGATCGAAACTTCGGTCGGTTTAGTCTCGGCGATAATTTCCGTCAAACCGTTGTAAATTTCTTCCAAGCGAATTTCAATCGGCGTGTGAGCCGGTGTCGAAATCACACCACCAGTTATCATTTTTGGACTTTTGCCAATTTCGGCGTCAATTACGCCAAAACCCAAAATTCCTGTTCCTGGGTCGATTCCTAAAATCCGCCGTGTCATTTTTTAGCCTTTTTGAAAAATACTAAAATTGATTTTCGAAATTCCCACAAAGCCACCAAAATCAGCACAAAAACAACGCCAAAAACCGCCCACCAACCGGTGAATTCGCTCTTTCTTTGATCATCAGAAGTTTCGATTTTTTCTTCTGCCGCCAAATTTTTGACAATTTTGCGACAACGATTCGTCTCAGGATTTCGCTCGTAGCCTTCTTTACATGGCGTTAATTCTTCGGTTTCACTCGCGATTTTTCGGCAGCGATTGGTTTCAGGATGACGATAATATCCTTCTTTACAAGGCGTTAAAGTCGTGCTCGCCAAACTGGCAATTTTGCGACAACGACCGGTTTCGGGGTTTCGATAATAACCGCTCGCGCAAGGCGTCGGCAAATCTTCGACTTCGACTTTTTTACACCGACCAGTTTCCGGATTTCGAAAATATCCAGCCGCACATTCAGCTTGAACTTTCGGTTCTTCGAGCTTTTTACATCTTCCGCTTTCAGGATTCAAAAAATAACCTTCGGCGCACTTTTTTTCTTCTTCGGGAAGTTTGATTTTTACGCATTCGCTCGTGTTCGAATCTCGCTCGTAACCAGCCCCGCACGGAAAAACATTTTCTTCGCCCGGCGTAATTTCAAAAGTTTGCTTCCATTTTTGATCTTCGAAAAAAGCCCACGAACTTTCCGCCTTCAATGGTTCGAATTTAACAGATTGAATTGGTAAATTTTCACTATTAATAAGGGAAATTTCGCCCTTCGTAGTTTTATTTAATTTCAGGCTGCTTTCAGAAATTTTCAGCACAAAAAACTTCATCGGCTCGATTTCCAGCTCGTCAAAAATATGATTTTTCGAGGAAAACGCCGAACTCATCAAAACACAACCCTTCAAATTCGAAATTTCGTTCGAAAAATTCTCAATTTCGATAAATTGCTCGCCAGAATTTGCTAAAATCTCCGTGATTCGAAAATTCCGACAATCATCCTTAGGAGGGGTCGGCGTTTCAGGCGTCTCGGGATTTTCTGGATTTTCAGCGGGTGGCTGCGGATTTTCAGGAGAAGTTTCATCATCTTTTGGGTTTTCGACGGGCGGATTTTGTGGAAGCTCGGGTGGGATTTCAATCCAACCGTCAGTTAGATTTTTTTCGATCACCACAAATTCATCGCGAGAAATTTTCGAAAATTTTTCCTCGCCCGACAGCTTATTATTAACTAAAATCTCCTCGTCTTTAAGACCTGAAATTCCACAATCTCTCATGGTAGTCGTGCAAAATCCAGGTAGATTTTCGCTGTTAATTTTTAGATTAAATTTTGAAGATTGAGGAATTTTGCTACCGCTCAGCGAAATCTTCAAGAAACTTTTTCCCTTAAAAATTCCATTCTCTATCTTGGCAACTTCTTCTTTTGTATCTCTTACAAGACTCAATGAATCTACCCGAAAATCCTCGCCAGAATTATAAAGAAAAACAAATTCGTCGTCATTCTTCACCGAAACATAAGCCACGAAAATATCTTGGGCGGCAGCATTAGCTAAATTTATACTGAATAAATTTATAAAAATCGCCAATATCGCAACCGATATAACAGAAAAAATAGAACTTTTTTTCATAAATTCCCCTTGAAGTTATATTATTTCTATTATAACCGTAAGTATTTTATTTTTCAATATCTTTCTTCGGCGGCAAAGCTTTCACGAAGTTGATCTTCAAACCTTCGCTCACAAAACGGCGCTCGTAAGTTGTCATCACCTTATAATTTTCGCTTAAATCGCTTTCATGAAGATCAAAACTCAACCGCTGAATTCGCCAGCCTTCTCGAACCAATTGCTCCAAACTCCAATTAAAAAGCTCCTTCGCATCAGTTTTAAAGTAAAACGCGCCATCTTCCGCCAGCAATTCTTGATATAATTTCAAAAAAGTCGGATGCGTCAAGCGGCGACCAGCGTTGCGTTTTTTAGGATAAGGATCAGGGAAAGTCACCCACAAATATTTCACCGAATTAGCCGAAAAAGCATGCGTCAACTGATCAGCACGCGCTCGCAAAAAGCGAATATTTCGCAGCCCATCAAGCTCAGCTTGCTGTGCGCCCTTCACCAAACGGTCGGCTTTTACGTCGATCGCAACGAATTTTTTATCTGGATTTTGCGCCGCCAAAGCCTCCGAAAAAAGCCCCGTTCCCGCGCCAATTTCTAGATTATGAGTTGTTTCGCCTTTTGGCCATTCGTCAAATTCAAAACAGATTGAAGAATTATTAAACAGCGCAAATTTATAGAGTTTTCGTTTGCGCGTAATTATAAAATCTTTCGGATTCAAAAACGCCATTATTGATTTTCTCCTTGTTGTTCGCTAGTTAAATTTAAAGTTTCGTCGCTCAAAGCGCCTTCGCCAAAAAAATCACCTTCAAGTTTGTTTAGTTTTTCGCTATATAATTTTTCGAATTCATTCAAAACAGCAGTATTGATTTCGCCTTCGCCCGAAAAACCACTCGTTTGAGCTTCGTTTTTGGCTTTTTCGGCATCTCTTTTGGCCTGATCGCGCGCCTCCTGAAGGCTCGGTCGCGAAAGATCCAGCTGCGCCGTGCCAAATTCGTTATACATCCATAGCGAAACACCAAGAAGCATCGCCGTCACCACCAAAGATCCCGCGATAAAAAGCCCAAATTGATGCTTTTTCATTTTTTCGAGCAGGGCGATTTCTTTTTTGGGGTGGATTTTTTGAGATATTTTGTCAAAAATTTTCATTATTTTAGCCCTTCTTTGAAAGTTGTGAGTTGGTTTTTATAATCTTTGGCGATTTCTTTGAGCTTCGAAACATTATAATTTAACTCTTTGCGCTGATAGCGAACTTTTTCGAGTTGAAGATAAAATTCTCGGCCATTTGACGCGCAATCCATATCTTGAAGCTTTTTCAATTCTTGCTCGTAAATTTTATAATTTTCACGAAAATACTTCATGTTTTCACTAAAATCAGCCGCGCTAGAAACCAGCTCCGATCCGTTGAGTTTGTTCATTACGATTCGCGTGTTGAGTTTAGCCATCATGTCGCTAGAAATCGATTCGTAAATTTGCCCAAGATTAACTCGCTTCAAAGCGTCGGTTGAATGAAGTTTCGTTAGATGTTTTTTGATGTCGGCGCAACCGCTGGCTACTTTTGAAATCTGTTCTTCGGTTGGTTCTTTTGGCGAAAAAACCGCGTTTTCGGCCAAAGCGCTTTTTGAAAAAGCCACCAAAATCATCGCGCCAAAAATCAATAATCCGAAAATATTTTTATTCTTCATCTTCCTTCGCCTGAATTTTAAGTTCATTCAATTGAGCTTCATCAACAAAACTTGGACTGCTCATCATCACATCAACGCCAGAACCGTTCTTTGGGAAGGCCACAACTTCGCGAATGTTTTCTTCGTTCATCAAAACCATAAAAATTCGATCCAAACCAAACGCACAACCAGCGTGTGGTGGCGCGCCGAATTTGAAAGCGTTAAGCATCGCGCCGAATTTTTCTTCGACGTATTCTTTGTTGTAGCCGAGCACACCAAAGGCTTCATACATTACTTCTGGATTGTGATTTCGAACCGCGCCCGAGCAAATTTCGTAACCGTTCATCACCATATCGTATTGGTCGGCGACGATCGCAAGTTTTTCGGCGTCGGTTTTGGCATTTCGAAGAGTTTCTACACCACCTTTTGGCATCGAAAACGGATTGTGACCGAAGTCAACTTTTTGCGATTTTTCGTCGTATTCGTAAAAAGGAAAATCAGTAATCCAAGCCAGCGCGACTTTGTTTTCATCCTTCAAATTAAAATGTGAGGCAAATTCGTTGCGAAGTCGGCCAAGCACTTTGTTGACAACTTCGCGTTTGTCTGCGCCAAAAAACACCGTGTCGCCAGATTGCGCGCCAGTTTTTTCGGCGATTCCGGCAAGTTCTTTTTCACTCAAGAATTTTGCAATCGGACTTCGAGCTTCGCCATTTTCGAAAATAATGTAAGCCAAACCACCCGCGCCTTCGCTTTTGGCGATTTCAGTAAAGCCGTCAATCTGTTTTCGACTCAAACTTGCGCCATTTTTGACGCAAATCGCCTTGACGCACTCAGCATTTTTAAATACACCAAATTCAGTTTCAGCCAAAACATCGTTCAAATTGATAAGTTCCATTCCAAAACGCAAATCTGGCTTGTCGGAGCCGTATTTTTCCATCGCTTCCACATACGGAATGCGCGGAATTTCTTCACTCAAAAGTTCTTTGCCAGCGAAATTTTTCACCAAATCTTTAATCAGAACTTCCATTTCCGAGCGGATTTCTTCACCATTTTCAACGAAAGCACGCTCCAAATCGAGCTGATAAAAATCACCGTAAAGTCGGTCGGCTCGCGGATCTTCGTCGCGGAAACAAGTCGCTATCTGGTAGTATTTTTCGATTCCGCCAACCATCAAAAGCTGTTTGAACTGTTGCGGAGCTTGCGGTAAAGCGTAGAATTTTCCAGGATGAACACGGCTCGGAATCAAAAAATCACGCGCACCTTCTGGACTGGAATTTGCCAAAATCGGCGTTGCCACCTCTGTAAAATCGCGAGCTTCCATAAATTTTCGAATTTCGCGGTAGAATTCGGCGCGGCGCTTCAACATTTTGTTCATTTTTGGTCGGCGCAAATCCAAAAAACGATACTTTAAGCGGAGCTCTTCGTTCGAAATATTTTCGTCCGAAACTGAAATAGGCAAAGGTTGCGACGCGTTCAGAATTTCGAGATTTTCGACAACCATTTCCACATCACCAGTGGCGAGATTTGGGTTTTTCAGATTTTCAGCGCGCTCGCGAATTTCACCAGTCGCCGAAATCACGAATTCATCTCGGCATTTTTCAGCCAAGTCGAAATTCGAAGTTTCTGGCGAAATCACCAGCTGTAAAATTCCGCTTCCGTCGCGCAAATCAATAAAAATCAACCCGCCGTGGTCGCGCCGAGAATTCACCCAGCCTTTCACGGTGAGTTTTTCGCCAATTTTTTCAATCGTTTTTGAGGTCAATGTCCGCATATTTCTCCTTTCTATTCCGGAACTGGAAGTCCGATTTTTTGTAATGGTATATAATCAAAATAATATCTACACCCGACCATAATTATATAATCCAACATATCTTTATATTCTGGCTTACTCCACCAATCTTTATTAAATAGGTAGATATATTCCACCTCTCGATTTAATTGGGCAAACAATTTTCTATATTGTGTTAGTTTAAAATGACAAGTTTGAGGCTTTTCATCAACACTTCCAGCAACTTCTTGATATTTTTTCTCTATTATATAAACAGTATTGTCATTTATAACAAAAATGGAATCGTCTGGTAATAATTTTTTACTTAAAATATCTCTATAATTATAACCTATCTCTTCAAAATATCTATATAAGCCGTGTTTTTGAAAAATTTCACCTACTTTTTCTCCCTTATAATAAACATTCCACCTAGAAGGCGCCGACTCTTTATTATTCCTTGATAAATCATTATCCTCAACATGATAATCATTCAACCCCGAAATGAAGTTAGCTAAATCTGTATTAAATTCGAATTTAGCACCGGTTTTAGTATTCGCACCACCAATTCCGCCTTTTTTCATTATTTTATGCCTTTCAAATCTTCGTATCTCTTTTTAGATAACTCTAAAAATTCCTTATTTTTATCAATACCAATAAATTTCCTACCAAATTTAACAGCGGCCAATCCAGTAGTAGAACTTCCCGTAAAAGGATCTAAAACTATATCACCTTCATTAGTAGAAGCTAAAACTATTCTCTCTAATAATTTTAAAGATTTTTGAGTTGGATGTTTACCGAATTTCTTCTCAATACTCTGCGGCGTATTTATAGACCAAACCGAACGCATCTGTTTATTAGGTTTTTTAATAAAATCTTCAGGAAAATCACCATTCTTCATTGCCTCATAATTAAAAGTATGTTTAGACTTCTCATCTTTTCTTGCCCATATTAATGTTTCATGGCTAGCAGTAAAAAATCTACAACTTAAATTAGGGGCAGCATTAGGCTTAAACCAAGCAATATCGTTTAGAATTTTATAACTAAAAAGTTGTAAGGCAAATCCACATTGATAAATAGAGTGGTATGTTCCACTAATCCAAATCGTCCCCTCCGGCTTCAAAATCCTCCTACATTCTTTTATCCAATTTTTATGAAATTCAAAATCAGCCTCAAGACCTCGGCTTTTATCCCATTCGCCCTTATCGACCGAAACTCTCTTGCCAGCATGAACTGTAAATCCACCATTAGAAAGATTATACGGAGGATCGGCAAAAATCATATCAATTGAATTATCTGGAATTTTTTTTAAAAAATTAAGAGAATCATCATTAAATAATATAAAATCTTTTTCTTTCATAAACGCCACATCTAGAAGCTCACTTGTCATAATCTTACCCATAATCTCTTTTTATTTTACCATATTTCCACCAAAAATAAAACGCCCTCATTCGAGAAGCGATTTTATTTTAAACTGAAAGCTTTTTGCGGCCTTTGATTCGGCGGCGTTTTAGAACCTTAATTCCAGCTTTCGAAGACATTCGAGCGCGGAAACCGTGAGTTCGAGCGCGATGTCGTTTGTGTGGTTGATGTGTTCTTTTTGGCATATCTATCCTATTTTACAATTTATTATTCAAAAAATCAAGATTAACAGTTTACATAAGCGATATAACCTGTTTCAAAAACTTGAAATTTTTGTAAATTCATTTCGTAGTATAACATAGTTTTCCACAAAAATCAATAAGTTTTCCACAAGTTTGACAGTAGTTTTTTAAAAATGTGGAAAAATTTCATTACTAGTTTCAAAATTATGCCATAAAAATCTTTTTTCGAAAATATGGGTTGTGGAAAAGTGCGAAAAATAGTAGAATAGAAACATGGATGAGTTGTGGAAAAGTGTTTTAGGAGAAATTGAATTAGAGCCAAAAATCACCGAGGCTAGCTTTCAAACCTTTTTCGCCGACACTCAACTTCTTCGAATTGACGAAAATATCGCAATTATTGGCGTCAAAAACTCTTTTTTGATCAAAAGTTTGCGCGGAAAATACTACGAAATCATCAAAAAAATTCTCGCCAAAAACGGCCAAACTCCGTCGCGAATCGACTTCGAAGTCATTAAAGCTGGACGAAAAACAGATCGCGGAGCAGTAAATCCAGATGAACTACTCAGCAAAAAACCTCGAAGCAACGAAAAACGACTAGCGGAAATTTTTCCAAAAAGCAATCATAATGATGGCTTAAATCCAAAATACACCTTCGACAACTTCGTGGTTGGTTCAAGCAACGATCTCGCTTACACCGCTGCCAAAGCTGTTGCCGAAAACCCCGGCACAAAATATAATCCACTTTATTTTTATGGTGGAGTTGGGCTCGGTAAAACTCACTTGATGCAAGCCGTCGGTAATGAAATCAAAAAAAATCACCCCGAACTTCGCGTGCTTTATATTACGATCGAGAATTTTTATAAAGATTATCTCGAAAACGTCCGCTATAAAAAGCAAGGCTACGCCGACAAATATCGAAATGTTGACGTTTTGATCGTCGATGATATGCAATTTATCGCCGGAAAAGAGAAATCACAGGAAGAATTTTTTCATACTTTCAATGAGCTTCATCAAGCAAATAAGCAGATTATTATTTCTAGCGATCGCGCACCAAAATCAATTCCAACTTTGACGGATCGTTTGCGAAGTCGTTTCGAATGGGGAATGACAATCGACATCCAGTTGCCAGATATCGAAACGCGTCAAGCAATTATTGAGGCAAAATCTGAAATGAGTGGCTATAAGCTCGATCCAGAAACTGTGAATTTTTTGGCTTCAAATATAAAAACTAATATCCGTGAACTAGAAGGCGTCGTCAATCGCTTGTCGGCGATGGCGGAACTTCAAGGGATTACTCCAGATATCGAACTAGCTCGCGGCATGATTTCATCTGAAGCTAAAATGGGAACTTCTCGCAAGAGCTTGACTTCCAAAAAAATCATCGATAAAGTTTGTAAATTTTATAATGTGTCGCGCGATGATATTTTGAGTAAATCTCGCACTAAAGACATAAATCACGCCCGCCAAGTTGCTTGCTACTTGATGAAATATCAAATCAAGATGAGTTTTCCACAGATCGGTAAAGAATTTTCTCGCGATCATACAACCATCATGAATGGTGTCTCAAAAATCGAAAAATCAGTAAAATTTGATATCGAAGTCCGCGAGCAAATCAGCGCGCTTGAAGAACTAATTTACGAATAATCTCAAAATTCAATCTGTTATTTTTGACAGATTGTTTTTTTATTTTATAAAAAGCGAACATTTTTGAAAATATTATTTTTGACTTTTCGCGAAAATATTGCGTTTTAATAAAATGTTGCGAGCACTGTTTTTTGACAATTTACGTTTTTCGTGTTTTTGCTTTATTTGCTTTTTCTCAAAATTATTACCCTGCTCTATTTGACAAAACTCCATAAAAATATTTAGAAAGTGTGAAAAAGCTGTGGAAAAACACAACAAACCTGTTATTAAGTTGTGAGAAACTCTGTGGGATTTTTCCTGAGTTTTTACACATTTTTTAAAACTTCGAGCCCAGATAAAATTATCCTGCGGAAAAGTCGTTCTTTTACACAAAGTTTTAAAACGTTTTTGCTTGTCTTTTCCACAAAAAAAAGTTATAATTTTAAGTAGTAGATGCGTGGTTTTCCACAATTTCCACAGCGCCTATTATTATAACCACCACTTTTTAAGAAAAAGGATTTGAATTTTATGGAACTGACCGTCAAACAAGAGCATTTAGCTAAAGCATTCAATATAATTGGAAAAATTGCAAGCAACCGAACAAGTTTGCCAATTCTTAGTAATGTTCTGCTTCGAACAAACGGTTCGCGACTTTTGATTGCGGCAACAGATCTAGAAATTGCAATTTCTCAAAATATTGGCGCAAAAATTGAAAAAGTCGGCGAAATTGCCATTCCGGCGAAACTAGTTTCAGAATTCATTTCAAGCCTACCAAAAGAAAATATCTCGCTAAAGGTGGAAGGCGAGCATCTCTTGGTGGAAAGTGGAAATTATAAATCAAAAATCAACGGCGTGATAACAGATGATTTTCCGGAACTTCCAGTAGTTGATCGCGCGGTCGCTAAAAAAATAGTTCTACCTGTGGAAACATTTCGGACGGCGGTTTCGCAAACAGCTTTCACTGCCAGCACTGATACTTCTCGGCCTATTTTGACGGGAGTTTATTGGCATACTTTTGAAGGGATGC
>CAZVBN010000007.1:28531-32885 GCA_964625845.1 uncultured Candidatus Saccharibacteria bacterium
AGGGATGCTTTATCTTGCGGCGACTGATGGTTATCGATTGAGCGAAAAAAGAGTTTGCGAATTTAGTGAAGAAATTTCAGCTATTATTACGACGACTTCACTTCAAGAGGTTTTGCGCGCGATTTCGGATTCTACCGAAGAAATTGAGATTTATATCGATGAAGATCAGGCGGAATTTCATATTGATGATATCGTGATCGTTTCGCGCTTGATTGATGGAAAATTTGTCGATTATCGCCGCTTGATTCCGGCTGATACAGAGACTAAAATTGATATCTCTAAAGCCGATTTTAGTCGAATCGTAAAGATTGCTTCTCTTTTTGCGCGAGATTCTGGCGGAAGTATCACTTTGCGCGCTGATGACGAAACTTCAAAGATTTCGATTCATTCGATCGCTAGTGAATTTGGCGAAAACACCAGTCAGGCTGATGCTGAGATTTTTGGTTCTGGCGAAGTAACGCTCAACTCGAATTACTTGTTGAAAGGCTTGGCGGCTTTGAGCGGAAGCGACGTTCAGTTTGGTTTTTCTGGAAAATTGGCGCCAACGATTTTGCGTGATTCAGCTGATTCAGATTACGTTCACATCATAATGCCACTAAAAAGTTAGGATTTAGGTGAAAATTTCGAAACTTCGCGTTCAAAATTTTCGCTCGCATAGTGATTTTTTGCTGGAAATTGGCGAAAAATCCACTTTAATTTCGGGAAAAAACGGCAGCGGAAAAACTTCTTTACTTGAAGCGGTTTATTTTGCGCTTCAAGGGACGAGTTTTCGTTCGAGCGACAAGGAGATTCTGAAAAACGACGGCTCGACTTGGTTTAGAATTGATCTGAAAGATTCAGAAAACGGTTTGCGAGTTGTTAAATTTGACTCTTCAAAAACTAGTGGCAAAAAACTTTTTGAAATTGACGGTCAAAAAAAACATCGATTGACGCCGAGCCAAAAGATTCCGGTGATTTTGTTCGAACCAGATGATCTTCAACTTTTGAGCGGTTCGCCGAATCGTCGGCGCGATTTTATGGATCGATTTTTGTCGCAGAGTTTTCCACAGTTTCAGCTGGCGCTTTCGAGATATAATAAGGCATTGAAGCAGCGAAATAATCTTTTGAAACGTGAAAATTTGACTGCGGATGAGCTTTTTCCTTGGAATTTGATGCTGGCTGAATATGCGGCGGAAATTATCGCCCGACGTTTGAAATTTGTCGAGGTTTTGAATTCGCGTCTGAGTGAAGTTTATGGCGAAATTTCTGGCGCGAATGATTTGATTGAAGCGATTTATTTGGGCGAAAATATCTCCAAGGATGAAATTCTAAAAATAATGAGCTTGAATTTTGAGCGAGATAGAATTTTGGGGCATACGAGTTTTGGGCCGCATAAGCATGATTTACAGTTTAATTTTAACGGAAAAGATGCGCGAAATGTGGCGAGTCGCGGTGAAAATAGAAGTTTGGTTTTGGCTTTGAAGTTTATTGAAACGGATTTTTTGGCAGAAAACAGCTCAAAAAAGCCAATTGTTTTATTGGATGACGTTTTTTCTGAACTGGATGAAACACGCCAAAAACTGCTAACGGCGCATTTTGCGAAATATCAGACGATTATCACTTCTACTAATGGTGTGGAGGTTGAGGGGAGTTTGAGGGTTGAATTGTAGGCTAGCCATTATAGTTGCTGTCGACCGCGTTGCCACCCTCTGGTATTTCTGGTGGGCACACTAGAACACTACAAAACTTCAGATTATTAACCTCGTTTTTTAGTTCTTCATCGGTATAGAGATATAATTCATAATTCATATAACCCTTTGAGATGCGTTTTAAATAAAGGTTTCTTGAAGTGTCGTTGTCGAGTGCGAATTTCGCCGTGTAGATCTCTGGAATTTCGGAGTCTTTTGAGATTTTTCGGTATGAATCTTTATAGAAAGATATAGTGTTAAATTGAATGTTGTTTTTCTCTAGGTAGTTTGTGATTAGGCTTCTTATATCTTTTGCTTCGTCGCTGGCAATTCCTTGATCAACTAGCTGATTTATGCCAACGATCGATGAATCTTTAGTATTTGTTTGGGGTCCGCCAGTTTGAACGCGCGAATCAGTAATTTGTTCACCAGAGATTGGATCGGTGTAATATTCTTTTGAGACTTCTTTGGTGTTATTTTTTACGATATAATTTACGATAGCCAAAATAACGACAATCGCCGAAACCACTATAAAGAGTATTATAGCTAGACGGATTTTTTTATTTTTTAAGATTTCGTTCATGTGAAGCAAACCTTTCTTTATTATTTAGTAATTGCTACGGCATCACCTATATTTGTATATTGAAGTATAAATGATGGATCCCATTCTTTCATATCGTCGTCTATATAGGTCTGGTCTGCTCCGCCTGGGTTGGCGATTAGCCACTTGCCGGAAGCGGTTTTTTTGCGAACTAGAACAAAGTGGCCACCACTTGATATGAATGGTCTTGGTCCCTGCCCTGCGATCATCACCATACCGCCAGAGTTGAGTATCTTATTGATTTCGGCTTCATTATTTGATACTCGGTGAGTTTTTAGACCATAATCATGAACGACTGACGCAACATCCCAAGATGTTCCACCACCAGAAATTGAGAATGGTTTCGACTTGTTTATGATACTGCTAATATCTGCCTTTCCTGTTAAGGCTGTAACTGCCATAATTAAGCTAAATGGTCCGCAAGCTGTGTCGCATATATTTCTTCCGCCAAATCCAGCATCATTAGCCCATCGACTATCGCATTGTGAAAAAATCGAAAATCCGTCTGGAGTTTGTCGAGTTGCTTCGCTTGAAGTATAGAATTTTCCGTCTGAGCCTCCACAGATATTTGAACTGCTATTTTGAGATGACCCTAAATTTTCTTGAAGGAATTTAATATAAAGGCTATTTCCTTCATTATTGAGATGATAATTTGCTCCACCCGCTTCTTGAGCGTAGAATTTATCTCGACCGCCGTTTTGGTCGACGTAAGATTTCCAGTCTAGTAGTTTAACGTTAGAATATCCGCTCATGGCGTTAGAGATGTTTTTGTTGGTTGTTTCAAAATCAGCATTTCCGCCGGCGCCGTAAACATTTACTAGATAGACTTTTTTATCCTTTAGTTTTTCGAGAAGATCTTTTCCGTTAGTGAATTTATCGTTAGTGCCAATATTTATCACGATATTGTCTTTAATATCTGAAGCGACTTGACTAATCGCCCAAGCTACGCCCTGCCCGATTTCTGCTTTAACGTTTGAGCCTGAAAAAATTGATTCAAGTTGAGATTTTACTCCAACGGTAATAGAGTCGCCGATGAAGGTGTAAGATGAAGTTAGTGAAGGGTCTGTATTATCTGTCGAAGATCCAGTTGGTATATTTTCTTTACCTTTGAACATATCATAAAATTGCCGAGCGTAAACAGCCCTTTCTTTAAGGGAGTTCACAATCCATTTATCTAGGAATAATTTTGCGGCATCTTCGGGTGATCCTTTGAAGTTTTTGTATTCACTTGAAACCCAGCTGGCGTGACCTTCTTCATATTCGGTTAAGTAATCTAATTGAAAACCTAAATCCCATATATCAGCATTCATACTTTTAGCTTTTTCGCTGATTTTATATGTTCTAACACCTGTCCATTGAAGGAAACCCATACCAATATAGTGCTTTCCGCTATGGAAATAACCATCTTTATTTAGTGATAAACTAGGGTAAATTTCTCCTTGCCACTGACCCCATGTCATTCCTAATGCTTCCACCGTTGGCTCATTTTTCATTTTATTATGAAGATTAGCTATTTTTTCAACATAGTCTGCTTCGTATCTTTTTGGGTTGATACTGGATTCTTGCTGAGCATTACCTAAAATTCCTGCTGCGGCTTCGTCTGTAAACCCTTTCTTTTTTAAGTAATTCCATATTTTTTCTGCGTTATCATTACCGATTAAGGGGCCGCTCGAACCTTCAACACAGGTCTCCGTCGCGTCATAATAAAGAATATTATTTAAATTGAAAAATTCTTCGTCGAATTTACTGTTAGCATAAACCTGCTGTCCGCTATTCATAAGTATGATTGCTATAAATAGAATTGATAGTACTTTCTTCATTGTTTTCCTTTATAGATATTTTCTTGGGTCAACACTTGGAGAGCTGAGACTTCCTTCTTTTACTTCTAAGTGTAAATGGGCTCCGGTTGAACATCCATAGCTACCCACTTCTCCGACTTGCGTGCCTGCGGAAATTCTTTGACCGACTTTTAGGTCTGAATTTTTTTGCATATGCATATATAACGAGTAAACATCTTTTCCGTTTATATTGTGTTTTAGGTTAACCACTTGCTCACCGCCACCGCCGCCAAGCCCTGAACATGATC
>CAZVBN010000008.1:0-22450 GCA_964625845.1 uncultured Candidatus Saccharibacteria bacterium
ATCAGGCGAGAACCACCCAGATTTTCTCGTATGCCAGAATGGAGGTTCTCCGTCTCAAGAGTTTTTAACTTTCCATTGGACTTTATATAAATCGCCAAAGAGAAATGATTTTTCGTAACCTACAATTTCTCCTTTAACTTGATCATATTCACCTGAAAAGTCTTTGACATGCACTCCGACAATTTCGCCGATGTCTAATTTTTTGATTCTATTCATAATTTCTCCTCTAATAGTTATAATTATCCCCAGTGTCATCAAAATCTTCCCAAAACTTATCAATATCGGATTTGGCGTCTTCAATACTGCTATATTTGCCGAGTTTTACTTTCATATAATCGCTAAGATTTACATCACAATAAGCGAAATAGTTTCCAAGCTTTGAAATTTTAATATCGAAGTTTTTGTAGTTAGTTACTGTTTTCATTTTCAACTCCATATCCAGCTATATTTTCGTGGAGAAATGTTGCTATAATTTGCTTTTTCAGGTTGTTGTCATAATAGACTAGACTAATACAGTCAGCTAATTCTTTAACTTTTGCGCAATTATGGAAATAACTTGTTGCTCCATTCGTGTGCCAAATGATTACTGATTTCATTATTTTATCCTCCAATAATTACATCTTGAAATAGCTGTTTGATTTCTTTATTTGAAATATTCCATTCTTTTAGCACCCTGATAGCGTCTTTTTTATTCCACCCTACAAATCTCCAAGTGCTAGTGTCGCAATGTTTGTTTATCTCATCGATACGCTCCTCAGTTGTCAGTCCTTTTACATAATTACCGAGCTTGACTGCTAGACGGAAGTTCAACTGTACTGTCGTATATGCTTCAAGCTGTTTTGTATTTTCATTGCTAGCTAGAAAATATAGCATAAAATTCCTTTCTTATTTTTAATCATTTATTCCTCCTTAATCTCTGCTCCACGGCAGACGAACGATTTAACAGTAGTTTTAATAACATTTTTCGTTCCTCCACCATTATTAATATTGCGCATCAGGGCGAAATTGCCCGTCGTGAGGTTGGAGTTTCATGTTTCATCTCACACCACTGCTCGTAGCCAGTGGTCAAATTGTTGGATGTACTATATGGATAAGCTCCATATCTGGCTTTTATGAATGAATTAAAATTGGTTAGCAAGCAAGCAAACAAGGACTATATGTTCATCCTCAGCCACGAATGAATCGTGCTGGTCGGATGGGTGATTTTTCGGGTCAATTCCCTACATTAAGCAGACAACATCTGCTCCCTCGCAAAGGGATAGTCTCTACGCGTGTCCGAATTTAGATTTCCGCAAAATTCGGCTTTCGCACGGGAACGGTATTTCGAGCTACGACATCGAAAACTTTACCCCGTTTAACAACCAGCAACTACCGCATTACTGCGATAGCGGAGACAAGCCTAATCGTAAAAACAGTTATCATCGCTCCAAATGTGTTTGTGTATTCATAATTGCTTTCATACATACTGTTTCCTTTTGTTGATTAAACTCTATTATTTACTGTTCTCCCGAACAGTGGTGTGAGATGAAACAAATTGTTAAATTGCTATAAATCGCCTTCACTCGGCTGGAACAATTTTGACTTCCACTTTTTGAATTTTCGATAAATCTTTAACTTTAATTACCATAATTCGTGATCCATCCGCTACCTTTTTCGCAATAAAAATCCATTGCTCCTTTTTCTATAGCTATAGCTCGGCGGCGCGCGTAGTCCAGCTCAAACTCGGATGCTATGAACAGGCTGGCGAGCAGAACGCTGGCGAGCAGAGCGATGATCGCGATAGTGCGCCAAGCTTTCATTTTGAATTTCATATCTTCGAGAGTTAGTTTATCAATGTTTTTCATTCTGTACCTTTCTTTGATGATCCGCGTTTCGATTTTCGTCCGCCTTTTTGCCCAGCGATTCGCGCCAATTCGCGGTTGGCAGCAAAACCACCAGTTGTACTGTTTCGACCACCGATGCGACCGATTTTAGCGTAAAAATCAGGGTCTCGTGCTAAATTTTTTGCGGCGGCTTTCTTTCCGCCTTCGATTGTTCCTGCCATAATCTCCTTTCTATTTCTTTAGTTCGATAAATTTAACTATTTGACCGCGGTACAGTCTTGGTGTAATTTTAATATGTTTCATTTATTTCCTTCGTAGAATCTCAAGTAGCTTCCATTGTTGAACGCGCTCCACGCTTGATAGCCTTGGTTTTTCCAGATTCGATGAGCGATCTCAGTATTCCGAACAGGATCAAATCTTTCCGCGTCCGAAAATCCGTGAATGCTGTTGATTTGGAAAAGTCCTTTGTCGTTAGTGCCGTCCGCATTAAGACCTGTATTATCCGCGTTTTGGTTGCAACCGCTTTCGGCTTGAGCGATGGCTAGCATTATGTTAGCGTTCCAGTCGTATTTTTCGACCAAATTTCGAAACTATTCGCAACCGCCGGAAGTTCTGTGAACCAGCACATTTTGGGGCTGGGGCGCGGAAGTCTCCACAACTTCGGCGCTTGAACTTTTTGGCGCAGTTTCGAGGTTGGCGACATCGATGTCGGGAACCTTTGGATCTACTTGCTTTGGCTTAAATTTCGAACTGTCTCGACAATCTTTTCGCTTTGAGCTTTGGCGTTATTTTCGCCGAATTTCATTCCGGTGCAAAACGCAATTCCTGCGATGATCGCGGTGTAGATGATGATTGTTTTGATAGTTTCGATTACTTTTTTCCAATTGATTTTCTTGATTTTTTTCATAGTTTTTTCTCCTTTTTGTGTTTTTGGTTTGAGTTCGATTTTCGAGTTCTTGATTTTTTCAAGCTCGTGTTCAAACTCATTTTCGTTGATGTTTTCCATTGTAAAAATTCTTTCTTGGTAGTCATAAAACCACTTCGGCTGGTAGCGCCACGCTATATTCTGCCGAAGCAGATCTATGACTACCAACTTACCGAAAAATCTATTTGTCGATTTCTAAATTATTACTGATTAAATCGCTTTCGAATTTTCGATTTTATTGATATTTTCCGAATTTTTAAGGTGTTTATTTTTCTCGCGGTTTTATTGGTCCTCGGAGGTAATCTATACAGAAATTGCCTCGATTGGAGCAACAAAAAGAGCCGACACCACTGCTGACGTGTCGGCTCAGTTTTTTTCGAAAGATTATACGAAAAAACACGAGTGCTTACGCATTACACTCGTGTTCATTCTTGGCTGGGATGGAGGGATTCGAACCCCCGAATGGCGGAACCAGAACCCGCTGCCTTACCACTTGGCGACATCCCATCGGTAAAACTATTTTAGCAAAAAAGCTCAGGAAAATCAAGCTTGTTGATTTTTTATTTCGAGTTTTCGGCGCGCCATTTGTCGATTTCGGCGTGGTGTCCGTTTAGGAGAACTTCGGGGACTTTCATTCCGCGGAAGTCGGCAGGGCGGGTAAATTGCGGGAATTCCAGATTGTCGCCGTCGCTGTAGCTTTCGATTTCGGCTGATTTTTCGCCGCCAAGAACGCCGGGGATTAGGCGCACGATACTGTCGATCAGAATCATCGCTGGGAGTTCTCCGCCAGTCAAAACAAATTTGCCGATGCTGATTTTTTCGTCGACAATTTCGAAAATTCGCGCATCGAAGCCTTCGTAGCGACCGCAAAGAATAATCAAATCTTGTGAAGATTCGGCGTAATTTTGCGCGAGTTGTTGATTCCAGACGGTTTCGCTTGGCGTCATCGCGATGACGCGAGCGTTTGGGCTGGATTTTTTGGCAAATTCCACAGCAGCGAAAAGTGGTTCTGGCTTCAAAAGCATTCCGTCGCCCCCGCCGTAAGGAGTGTCGTCGACGGTTTTGCGCGGGCCGATTCCAAAATCTCGCAAATTTATCAAAGAAAAGCTCACCACGCCTTGATTTTGCGCTTTCCACATCATAGAATTGTCCAAAACTTGCTCGAACATTTCGGGAAAAAGGGTGATGATTTGAATTTTCATATCTGAAATTATAACATTTTTCGAAGAATTTTTCAACCAACCAAAAACCCTGCCACAGTATATTAGCAGGGTTTTTGGCAAGTATAAGCTCTCAAACTTTCTTAGTTTGCTCGCATAGAGCTTTTGTTTTCCGCAGTCCAGAGATTTAAGCGAAACTCCACTAACGCTTATGCTTTGAACTGTTAATATTATACATCAAAGTCGTCGAGTTCTGCAAGCTCTTTTCGGGTAGCTTCAGCAAAATCGCTTTCGTTTTCCACAGTTTCATCTGTTGAATTTTCCACAACAGGCGTGTTTTCCACAGAGTTATCAACAATTTTTAGGTTGTAGCGCGCGTCGTTTTTTAGGCCCAAAGCGCGAAGAAGAGCTCGCAAACTCTGTGCTGTTGCGCCACGACGGCCGATAATTCGTCCTAAATCATCAGCGTGAACTGTCAAAGTTAGCAAAACGCCTTTTTCGTCGATAACGCGTTCAACTTTCACGCTGTCTGGATTTTCTACCAAATTTTTTACGATATATTCAACAAATTGCTGGTCGATTGTCGACATCAGATACTCCTTTTTATTCAGTTTATGCTTTAATTTTATCACGATTTCGCAAATTCTGCAACTTTGTACAAATTACAAAAATAATCGTGAAAATCGTCATCAAAATAACGTAGATTGGGAAAGTTTTGGCGGTTAAAACACCGATTTCGAGCAGTTTTCGGAACAAGATCGCCGAACCGATCAGAACGACAAAGGTTTCAACGACCAGCGCAAAACGGATCCAGTTAAATGGCAAACATGCGCGCACCACCGAAAGGAAGCTGATTGAGCCGAGCAAATAATACGAAAGTGTCGAGATTTCTTGTGTCACCCAGCCGTTTGCAGCGCCGAAAAATCGCACAAAAATCACCGAGAAAACAATCATTAAAGCGCTCGGCAGAGCCATGAACATCGATTTTTTGAGGAAATCTTTTTCGATCGGATTTTCGTTTCGTTCAAAAGTTAGCACGAAAGGTGGGAAGCCTTCGATAAATTGGTCGATTATCGTGATCTGAATCGGGATGAACGGGAAAATCATCAACATGTCGGCGCCAAAAGCCAAGCTCACGATACAAATAATCGCCAAAAGGAACGAATAAATCGTTTTAATGAAGAAAATCGGTGCGATTCGAGCGATGTTGTTGACAACACGACGACCTTCAAACAAGATTTCTGGCATGTCGTTGAAGTCGGAGTTGAGTAGCACTAAGTTGGCGATTTGTCGGGTTGCTGGGTCGCCTTCCGCCATCACGATCGAGCAATCTGCTTCTCGGAGCGCCAAAATATCGTTTACGCCGTCGCCGGTCATCGCGACAGTTCGGCCTTTTTTCTTTAAAGTTTGAACGATGAGTTTCTTTTGATGTGGTGAAACGCGACCAAAAATTGCGGTTTTTTCGGCGATGGCTCGGAGCTTTTGGTCGGAAACTTTTGAGCAATCGATGTAGCTTTCGTAATTTGCGAAGCCGGCTTTTCGGGCGATATTCGAAACAGTGATCGGATTGTCGCCAGAGATAATTTTTAGGTCAACTTTTTGCGAACGGAGATATTCTAAGGTTTCGCGCGCGCCTTCACGGATCGGATCGGTGATTTCTAGAATCGCTAATTTGCTGATTTTTGCTGGTAGAACAATTTCGCGGTTGTCGATTTTGCTTTCTGAAAAGGCTAACGCCAAAACGCGCGAACCGCGAGTTTGAGCTTCTTCGGCTTGTTTTGGATTTTTGTCGAAGAGGATTTCTGGCGCGCCGAGAAAAACTGTACCGACGCCGGCGATTTCCATAGACCCCCATTTTCGGTCGCTCGAAAACGGAATGATGTTGGCGGCTTCGAAGTTTTGTGAAATTTTTGCGACGTATTTGCGGATGGCGGCGGCGGTTTGGTTAGTGTCTTCGCCGAATCTCATGTAGGCGGCTAAAATTTGGTCTATTTCGCTGGCGCTAAATTTTCGCGAAAGATAAAAAACTTCTTCGACTTTCATTTTGCCTTCGGTGACGGTTCCAGTTTTATCCAAACACAGCGTATCGACGCGCGCCAAAGTTTCGACGGAATACATTTCTTGGACGAGAATTTTGCGCATTCCGAGCTTCACGACGGCTGTCAAAAGAGAAGTGATCGTGAGAAGCGCGATTCCTTTTGGCAACATTCCGAGAAGTGGTGCAGCGGTGTAAATAATAGATTGTTTGAGCGGCAGAGCTTCAATCAGTAGAGCTTCAAAAAACAGCGCGATTCCAAAAGGAATGATGATTTTTCCGGTGAAGTTGGCAATTCGATTTAATGAGCCGAGAATCTTCGAGTTGATCGGTTTGTGAGTTTTGGCTTCTAGCATGAGTTTTGCGGCATAGTTGTCGGCGCCAACATTCGAAACGCGCGCCAAAATCTGCCCGCTCGCAAGAAAGCTTCCAGATAGGATTTCAGAACCTTCCTCCTTAAGAACTAAATCGCTCTCGCCGGTTAGCATAGCTTCGTTGGCTTCGGCGATCCCTTGAATAACCATCGCGTCGCTTGGGATTTGCTCGCCGGCGGAAAGTTTGATGACGTCGCCCAGCACAATTTCTTCGGGGTCGATCTCTTGAGTTCGCCCACTTCGAATAACCTTAACTTTTTCGCGGCTCAAAAGATTCAGTTTGTCGATCATTTTTTTTGCGCGAATTTCGATGGCAATCCCCGAAGCACAGTTCAAAATAATCACGGCAAAGAACACCATGTTGCTCCACGCATGAACTAGCGCCAGTGCCACAGCAATAGAGAAGTTTAAAAAGTTAAAAAGCGTAAAAACATTTCGCTTAAAAATTTCCCAATAATCATTGCCGCTATCATTTTCGAACTTGTTGGTTCGGCCTAATTCTATCTGTTTTTGGACTTCCTGTTTTGAAAGTCCGCTAAATTTCACTTTCGTCATATATAATATTATAGCATATTTGAAATTTTATTTCAGCTTTAAAAATCCGCCTCTGTTGGGAAGCGGATTTTGGGTTATTTTGCGTATTCTTCGGCGCGAGTTTCGCGGATGATATTCACTTTAATGACGCCAGGATATTGCATTGTGCTTTCGATCTTGTCGGCGATATCGCGAGCCATTTTGATTGCGCTGAGATCATCGACGCGCTCCGGCTTAACGATTACGCGGATTTCACGACCAGCTGAGATCGCGTAAGCTTTGTCGATTCCGTCGAAGCTTGTTGCGACGTTTTCGAGTTCGCGCATTCGTTCGGCGAAGTTTTCGGCTGCGGCGTTTCGGACGCCTGGTCGAGCAGCGCTCATTGCATCGGTGATTTTCACGATGATTGCCTCTGGTGTGGTTGCTTCAATGTCGTCGTGGTGAGCAGCGATTGCGTTGACGACGCGCGCATCCATGCCGTATTTTTCGGCAAGTTCGGCACCAATTTGGGCGTGTTTGCCTTCGATTTTGTGAGTTACGGCTTTACCAATATCGTGGAAGAGGGCAGCAGTTTTGGCGATTTTTACATTTGCGCCAATTTCTTCGGCGATAAGTCCAGCGAGATTTGCCATTTCGGTGCTGTGTTTCAAGACGTTTTGGCCGTAGCTTGTGCGGAATTTTAATTCACCCAAAAGTCGCAACATTTCTCGCGGTAAGCCCGAAAGTCCAACTTCGCGAGCTGCGTCTTCGCCGGCGCGATTGATTTCTTTGTCGATTTCGCGCTGAGCTTTTTCGACAACTTCTTCGATTCGGGCTGGGTTGATTCGACCGTCTTTCATCAAGAGTTCGAGAGAAAGCCTTGCGACTTGGCGACGAACTGGGTCGAAGCTGGAGAGAACCACCATTCCCGGCGTGTCGTCAACCAAAACATCAACACCTGTGGCGCGCTGAATCGCCTGAATGTTTCGACCTTCTTTACCAATGATTCGACCTTTCATTTCATCATCAGGAAGTCTGAGTGCGGTAACGGTGCGATCGGCGGTAACTTCGCTAGAAATTCGCTCCATTGCAGAAACCAAAATTGTTTGCGCGCGCTCTTCGGCGTCTTCGACGGCATTTTTTTGGAGTTTTGCCACCAAATTAACCATATCTTGCGTCATATTTTTTTCGGCGAGCGAAAGGAGTTTTTCTTCGGCTTCTTTGCGTGAAAGCTTGGCGATTTTTTCGAGTTTTTCGGTTTGTCGAACTCGAATTTCCATGATTTCGTTTTTCAGTTTTTCGACTTCGGCTTCGTTTTTTCGAAGCTTCTCGGCGCGCTCGTCGATCTGGTCGAGTTTTTTGTCGAGATTTGTTTCGCGTTCAGCCAAGCGGTTTTCGGTTTGTCGAATCTCCTTTCGACGTTCGGTTTCTTCGGCTGTGGCTTTTTCGGTGATTTTTAGCGCTTTTTCGTTGGCGCGCTCCAAGATTTCGGCAGATTTTTTCTTTGCCTCGGCGATAATTTTATCAGAATTATTGCGAGCGTTGGCGGATTTGACTTTTTCATAAGCAAAAACGCCGCCACCTCCGGCCAAAAGTCCGGCAAATAGCAAAATTATTTCCATATTTTCCTTTCATCAAAATTAAATTAAAATTCAAACGGCGTATGCCTATAATTATTATAGCACAAATTTTTGAAAAATTCCGCAAAAATAAAACTCCAAAAAATGGAGTTAAATCATTAATTTGTTGTTCTGCGCGAAAAGTTCGCTAAACTCAGAACGATATTTGTCGTTCCAAGTTTTAAGTTCGCGCAAGCAGTCGATTAGCTTCTGTTCGTTGCCGCGACTGCTCGGCACGAATTTGATTTCCATTTGATGGCGCGCGGCAGTTTCTTCGACGCGTTGTTTCAGTTCATTCGGGCTTAAAACACCTTTGAAAATGAAACTTGGACCATCAAACAGAATTAGCGATCCTCCTTCGACAAACAGCCCATAATGAAGGCGCAAGTCGTGGAGAAATTCAACTTCTGGGTAATTTTGTGTGTCGTTTTTGACATCGAGCAAAATTTTTCCGCAGGTGTCGAATTCTACTGCATGAAAAATCGCATGCTGATATTCAGGAAAGCCGTTTTTGTGTAGGCACTCCTGAAAAAGCGGTTCGCTGATTTCGCGAACAGTATCCAATGAAATGTGCTTCATTTTCGGTTCCTCCTAACTTTGATTCTTTAATTATACCATATTTTACGCAAAAAATCAATCGCTTGTCGCAAAGCGCAATTTGGTGTATAATTTGGTTATGCTTATGAGATTTTTTTCTTGGTGGTACGGAAAAGGCTTGGCGTGGCGCGCCGAACAGATTTTAGACGGAATCGAGCGCTCGGTCGATACTTTTTCACTGGGGCTTTTGCTGAAAACTTGGTTTGCGCCATTTCGCCAGATTGACGCCGGTTCGAGGGTTGGCGGATCTTTGGACGAGCGAATTCGACGCGCGCTCGATAAACTTCTGTCGCGATTTATTGGCGCATTGCTTCGAACTTTTGTGATGATTATTGGTGTTTTTTATATCGCTGGAAAAACAATTTTTGGTCTTTTGGGAATAATTTTGTGGATTTTTGCGCCGATTTTGCCGATTGTTTTTGTTGTGATTTTTACAACAGGATGGACGCCACAGATTATGCCGATGCTGCGCGCGGAATTTTCGAAGATGAATTTTTCGCAAAGTTCAAACGCCGAAAAATCGCAAAGCGAAAGCAGTATTTTTAATTTTGGAGGTTCGCGATGAGTTTTGATTACCACAGTGCGCGCGCAAAAAAAGCTCGGCTGGCTGTCGGGCTAAAACCGTTTCGGTTGATTTTTAAGATTTTGAAAATTTTGGCGTTTTTGAGTGGTCTGTTGTTGATTTTGCTTGATGATTCGATCGGTTGGCTGATTTTGGCGTTCGCGATAATTCCGTTTATTTTGGGGAATTGGTGGCAGGGTGAACTTCATCGATTGAGTCCGAATTTAGGTTCCGATAAGATTGAAGATTTGCTCGCAAGCAATATTCTTGGTAATTTGTCAAAAAATCCGTCGTCAGATGAAATCGCAAAAGTCGTGTTAAAAAGTTCGGGCGGACAGTTTATCGTGGCGCGATTTGGTTTGGGTGCGACAACTGTTGAGAGCCTCGCGACGATTCCGCAAAATTCTCCCGAAGAAATCTTTTCGACGGCGATCGAGCTTCATCGAAAGCTGGAAACGGCGACGGTTTCTGGTTCGGTTTTGACTTTGGCGATTATCAAAAATTACCCCGATCACGAAAAACTTTTGGCGCAATTTCAGATTGATTTTGAAGATTTGGAACGCGGCGTCAAGTGGCATGATCATATTTTTTCACTGATTGATAAAATGAACGCGCCGAAAAAAACTGGTGGAATTGCGCGCGATTGGAGTTTTGGTTGGACACCAACGCTGGATCGTTTTGGTGTGAATTTGAGCAATCAGGTTTCGGGCAGCATTTTGATGAGTTCGAATCTTGAACAAAACGAAGATCTCGTCGAAAAAATGATTGCGCAATTTTCGAGCGGCGGTCGGCAAAATATCGCTTTGATCGGCGCGGACGGTGTCGGAAAAAGCACGGTTGTGAGTGCTTTCGCGGCAAAACTTCTTGATGCTTCGGCTAAAATTCCAGCAAATCTTCAGTATCGCCAAGTTGTGTCGCTTGATGCTTCGACGATCATTTCGGCGGCGCCAGGTCGGGGTGAAATCGAAAATCTCATAAATTTGGTTTTGGTTGAGGCTTATTCGGCGAAAAATATCATCATTTGTCTTGATAACGCGCAATTGTTTTTCGAAGAAGGAACTGGCTCAGTGGATATTTCGAATCTGCTTTTGCCAATTATCGAAGCTGGACGGGTGCGAATGATTTTGACGATGGACGAGCAGCGTTTTCTTCAAATTTCAGCCAAAAATCCTGCCTTGGCGGGGGCTTTGAACCGAATTCAAGTTCAGCCGGCTGGTTTTGAAGAAACTCTTGCGGTCATGGAGGATAAATTGATTCTGTTTGAGCACCAAAATAAGGTTTTTTATCAATTTCAAGCCCTAAAAGAAGCTTATCGATTGAGCCAGCGGTATATTTTTGATCTTGAAATGCCAGGCAGGGCGGTGCGTCTTTTGGAAATGTCGGCGAGTTATGCTGAAAATGGAATTGTGCGCGCCAGTTCGGTTCAGCAATCGATTGAAAAAACCATGAACGTGAAAATTGCTTCATCTGATAATTCCAGTGAAAAAGAAACTTTGCTAAACTTAGAAAATCTACTTCACGCGCGAATGATCGGTCAAGAAAAAGCGGTCGCAGCTGTTTCGAATGCTTTGCGTCGCGCCAGAACTGGTGTTCGCAACGAAAATCGCCCGATTGGAACTTTTCTTTTCCTTGGTCCGACAGGTGTTGGTAAAACCGAGCTTTCCAAGGCTCTCGCGGAAGTTTATTTTAATGGCGAAGAAAACATCGTGCGACTTGATTTGAATGAATTTGTGAATCTGGAAGACGTTTCGCGATTGATCGCCGACGGTTCGCGCGACGCAAATTCGCTCACGGCGCAAGTGATGAAAAAGCCGTTTTCGGTGATTTTGCTTGATGAAATTGAAAAAGCTCACCCGAATGTTTTGACGGCGCTTCTTCAAGTTTTGGACGAAGGAATTTTGCGCGACGAAAAAAACCGCGAAGTTTCGTTCCGCGACGCGATTATTATCGCCACTTCGAACGCCGGCGCTCTTCGCATTCAAGAACTAATTTCGCGCGGCTATAATTCCGAAACGGCTGAGCCGCTTATAGTTCAGGATTTGATAAATTCGCGCGAATTTCGCCCTGAATTTTTGAACCGTTTTGATGAAATTGTCGTTTTCGAACCGCTTTCGAAGGATAATTTGAAACAGATTATCGACTTGATGATTGCTGGCGTGAACAGAACTTTGGCGCCACAAAAAATATCGGTTTCGGTTTCGCCAGAAGCCAAAGAATTGCTCGCCGAAAAGGGCTACGATCCACAACTCGGCGCGCGCCCAATGCGACGCGTGATCCAAAAAGTTGTCGAAAACACCATCGCACGAAAAATGCTTTCAGGTGAGGCTTCGGCTGGCTCAGTTGTAGAAATAACACCAGAAATTGTTCAAGAGAATAACTAAAACAAAAATCGCACTAAATACGGTGCGATTTCAAATAATTTCGTTTTGGAGGGCCAGGAGGGGCTCGAACCCTCGACACCCTGCTTAAGAGGCAGGTGCTCTAACCGGCTGAGCTACTGGCCCAATATTTTAATTATACTTCAAGGTTTCTAAAAAATCAACCTTGAATTGGTACCCCCGGTAGGATTCGAACCTACGGCCAGGAGGGTAGAAACCTCTTACTCTAATCCACTGAGCTACGGGGGCTGACCTAAAGATATTATAACAAATTTTTTCAAAAAAATCCACTCGCACAAATTCACAAAGCAAAAACCCCCGAGTTGGGAGCTTGTGCTAAAACAAAAAAGATCAAATGGTGCGGGCGGAGAGAATCGAACTCTCATCACTTGCTTGGAAGGCAGGTATATTAGCCGTTATACGACGCCCGCATTACAGATATTATAACAAAAAAAGCCGTTGAGCACAAGACTTTTTATTTATTTTACATTTTATAGAGATTATGTTAAAATAAAATTATGAAAATGAACGAATTTGTAACGAGAACTTCGATTGAAGAAATTCGAAGTGGAACTTTTTCGAGCGCGCAAGGTGGTAGATTTGGTGCGGCGAGTTCGGTGAGTTTCGAAAAGCGCCAGTCGATTGATCGCCAGAATTCGAAAATCCGAGCTTATCGAGATTCGAAATTGGCACAATCGCGCGTTGCTCGACAGGGCGAGATTTCTGCGTCGGCGAATTCCTCGCTTCAAGCGATTCGAGAACGACGATTGGAGCGCGAAAATTCTTCGAGCGAATTCTCTGGGCAAAATCGACAGACTTCATCAGTTTCTGGATCGCAAGTCGAGCGATCGACATCAATTCTAATGAAGCGGAAGACTGCTGTAAAGCGGGATTTTTCGAGCATTTCGCAAAGTGGAACGGCTGGATTTCGTTCGGCTGGAGGGACTTCTTCTGGGCGAGCTTCGGGCGGATTTCATCAAATTCAGCCAAAAATTGGTCGATAAAGTTGATTTTTTTGCCGATTCGTGTTATTATTGAAAGGCTTGGCGGATGTAGCTCAGCTGGTTAGAGCGCTGGATTGTGGCTCCGGAGGCCGTGGGTTCGAGCCCCATCATTCGCCCCAAGAAATTATTCGAAAATCGCCCCAGAGGCGGTTTTTGTTTGACTTAAAGCAGAAAATATTGTAAAATAGGTCTTGAAACCTTTCCTTTTTTGGAAAAATATTTTTTGGAGGTGGAAAAATGGAAAAGGTAGTATTTTTGGCGGCGGATTGCAAAAGTTTTTTAACCGAAAATTATCGAGAGTATCGAAATGAGTTCTCGAAATTGCCGGATTTTAGCAGTAATCACGGAGAATTGCTTCGGGATTGCATCTATTCGGCTTGGATGACTTCGGTTCTTGATTTTTGTAGGTCGACGGTTCCGCGAGAAGCTTTTGATATTGATTTGCGGAAAGTTTTTGCCACATTGAATTCGAAAGATTACGAAATTGTGGTGGACGGAAAGTTTTTCAATCCAGTTTTTGCGCATATTTTTTGTGATGAATATGAAGAAAAACTCATTGCGATTTTTGTGGAGAGCTTGCTGAGCGAGCTTAAAACATACGGCTCGAAAAAGCAAAAACGCAAGCTCGATCCGATTGTAAGGAGTCTTCAATCTGTTTTGTCGAAATATAATTCGTTTAAATCCGATGAAGATTCTTGGACTGAATATCTGACGATTGCTAAAAATTGCAGCGAGTGGCCAGAATCGAAGCTCCGTGAATAAAATAAGACCAGATTAATTTCTGGTCTTTTCTCTTTAGATGACGATTGTTTCGATTTTTGCGCCGAGTGAATTTAGTCGTTCGGCAAAATCTTCGTAGCCACGCTTGATGTTGTAAACGTCGCGCAAGGTGGATGTTCCTGGTGCGGCAAGCATCGCGATCAACACAACTACGCTCGGTCGAAGTGCGGGCGGCGCCACAACATCGGCGGATTTCCAGCGGGTTTTTCCGTGGATATAGACGCGGTGCGGATCAACTAATTCAATTCGAGCATTTAATTTTGAAAGCTCAGTGAAATAAATCGCGCGGTTTTCGTAACTCCAGTCATGAACCAGCGTTCGACCTTCGGCAACGGTGGCGATCAAGCCTAGAAACGGTAAGTTGTCCATATTTACGCCAGGGAAAGGCAAAGAGTGGAGTTTGTCTTTTGGTGCGTTAAGTGTTGATTTTTTTACAACAACATCAATCAGGCGCGTGCGACCATTTCGCGAAAAATACTCTGGCGAAATTTCGAATTTTGCACCCATACTTTCGAGAATCGCAAGTTCGAGCTCGGTGAATTCGGCCGGGATTCGCTTGATTTTGATCTCGGAATTTGTCACCAACGCCACCGCGACAAAAGTTATCGCTTCGATTGGGTCTTCGCTGACAGAATATTCAACATCTTTTTCAATTTTTTCAAGTCCGTGAATTGTGAGTGAAGTTGTGCCGATTCCGTCGATTTTTACGCCCAATTCTTCCAAAAAGAAGCATAAATCTTGAACCATATAGTTTGGGCTGGCGTTTCGGATGGTGATTTTTTGGCCGCTCAAAGCCGCCGCCATAATCACGTTTTCGGTAGTGGTGTCGCCTCGCTCGGTTAGAAGAATTGGTTTTTCGACGGTTTTTGGCGAATTTGAGACTTCGTAAAAATCAGTTTGTGCCACGACATTCGCGCCGAAGTGTTTCAGCCCGGCAAGATGCGGCTCGACGGTTCGAGTCCCGAGATTACAGCCACCCGAAAAAGGAATTTCGAATTTTTCGTATTGATGAAGAAGTGGACCGAGAAACATTAAAATGCTTCGAGTTTTTTTTGCTGCCTCGATGTCCATATTTTCGAATTGCAGCTCGGCTGGCGGGATGATTTCGAGGTCGTTCTGTTCGTTCATCCAGCGAGTTTTTACGCCGATCGAATTGAGAACCTCGATAATGCGATTGACTTCTTCGATTCGCGCCACGCGTCGCAGAACGGTTTTGCCTTTGTTGAGAAGTGAAGCGCAGAGTAGGCCGACCGCGGCGTTTTTTGAGGTTTTGATTTCGATTTCGCCGTGGAGTTCGTAGCCGCCGCTAACTCGAAAATTGGTCTTTTTTTGTGCATTAACAGAGATAATTTCGCTGGAAAGTTCGTCGGAAATTCGCGCCAACATTTCGAGCGTGATGTTTTGCTTGCCGCTTTCGATACGATTGATTGCGCTTTGCGACGTGCCGATTTTTTCGGCGAGCTCGGTTTGGGTTAAATTTCGATTTTGGCGCGCCTCTTGAATGAGTCGGCCGATTTTTTCCAGATAAGCTTGATCAGTTTTCATATTTTGATTATATCATTTATGATATATTTTGCGCAAGTGGCGTTTTTCGGATTGGACTATGATATAATTATAGTTGAGATGTTTTAATTTATAGAGAGGTGTTTTATGAAAGTCAAATTTGTAAAATTTATCGTAATGCTTATTTGTTTTAGTATGTTTTTACCTAAAGCTGTTGTTGCAGATAACAAGAGGTCTGTTAAGGCAGTTAAATCTGATAAGATTCATATATTAAGGTTAGATAATTCTGGTAACACTGGCAATTTTATAGTACTCGAATCGGATGGTAGATTTGCGCTTGTCGATGCTGGAGCTACAAAATTGAATGAAAGCGAATCTGTTATATATCCTTTTCTTGACAGCCTTGGGATAAAACAATTTGATTTTGCTATAATTACGCATTTTGACGAGGATCATTTTTCGTATTTAACGAATGGTAGTTATGGCGGTCTTCGCCATACGGATAAAAGCGGGACGCTACCTAATAGGTATGGTCTAAAAAAGGTAATTGCGCGCGATTCTACAAAAGATTATGCGAAATACTCCGGCGAAGATTATATAAGGCTAAAAAAATCACTTAATGCTCAAAATATTCATATTGAATGGAAGAAAAAGTTAAGATTTGGTAATTTTAATTTAATCATTGTTAACGATCATCCGACCTCGCAAAAAGAGATTGATCATCAGAAAAATATTGGCTATCCGATTGCTAATGCTGATTCGGTTGGTGTTGTTGTCGAAAAAGACGGATATACAACATTTATTGGTGGGGATATTGAAAAATACGACGAGCTTGATATGATCGAGTCGGGCGAGATTTCTAAAATTGGTGACGTTGATGTTTTTGTAATGAATCACCATGGAATTAGCTTGACGTCTAATACTCCGGATTTTTTGGATAAAATTAAGGCGGATACTTTTGTAATTACGAGCGGTGAAGCTATTTTTAAAGGAGATTCTGGTTATTTTCATAAAAAAGGTGCCGCAGGCGAGATAATTAAAATGTACTCCTCGAAAGTTGGAGGCGAAGAAAACATTTTATTTAATAGCAATGGCAATATATTGATAGATTTTACTGATACTACAAAAGGAATAAATGTTTTTCAGCCTGTTAAAATAAATAAGAATATACGCCACGCCAATGTTTCAATAAACCAAAATAGTACTGATGCTCACAAAAATAATTCGCAGCATCAAGATATGAAAACGGAGGAGTATTTTATCGCTATTTTATTATTTGTTGTGATTTTATTGGCGGTAGTATTGATAATCAGAAGAAAATATAGACGGATTAAGTTTTAGTTTGTATGGGTATAGCTTTTTTGGTTATTTTTTGATATAATCTCACTCATGATATAGCGTCAATTTTTTACCGCAGAATACAAAATTTAAGGAGATTTATTAAAATGTTTGATGAAAAAGTTTTTGACGCACTAAAAAAAGAAGAAATTCGCCAGCGCGAAGGTTTGGAGTTGATTCCGAGCGAAAACTATGTTTCGGCGCAAGTTTTGCGAGCGCTTGGTTCGGTTTTTACTAATAAATATTCTGAAGGCTACCCTGGAAAGCGCTATTATGGTGGACAGGAAAATACTGATATTATCGAAAGTTTGGCGATCGAACGCGCGAAAAAACTCTTTGGTGCGGATCACGCCAATGTTCAGCCTCACAGCGGCGCGAACGCCAACGAGGCGGTTTATAATGCTTGGCTCGAAGTTGGCGACACGGTTCTCGGGATGGATCTTGCGCAGGGCGGGCATTTGACGCACGGCTCGCCGGTGACGCGAAGTGGGAAGATTTATAATTTCGTGCGATATGGCTTGGCTGAAAACGGCGAGATTGATTATGAACAGATTGAAAAATTAGCTGAAATTCACAAGCCAAAGATTATCTTGGCGGGATTTTCGGCGTATCCTGGCGAGATTGATTACGCGCGAATTGCCAAAATCGGCAAAAAACACGGCGCACTTTTGATGGCGGATGTTGCTCACATCGCTGGACTTATCGCTGGCGGTCAATCGCCGAATCCTTTTGATTTCGGATTTAATGTTGTGACTTCTACAACACATAAAACTTTGCGCGGGCCTCGTGGTGGTTTGATTCTTTCGAAGGGGAAAGTTGGAAATCCGCTCAAAAAACCAGAAAAAACGCTCGAAAATATTCCAACACTCATCGATAGAAGTGTTTTTCCTGGCACGCAAGGTGGTCCGCAAATGCATTCTATTGCGGCGAAAGCAGTGGCTTTTTATGAGGCGCTTCAGCCAGAATTTTCGGAATATGCGGCGCAAGTTGTAAAAAATGCGCAAACTTTGGCAAGCGAACTTTCAAAGCGCGGCTTCAAACTAATAACTGGCGGCACGAAAAACCACTTGATTTTGGCAGATATTTATTCAAGCTTCGGCATCGACGGCAAGACGGCTGAGCGCGCGATGGACGCGATTGGTTTGACGCTGAACGCCAACTCTATTCCGAACGACACTTTGCCGATGTTTACGCCAAGCGGAATTCGACTCGGTACGCCAGCTATCACTTCTCGCGGAATGAAAGAGACCGAAATGGCGCAGATCGCCGAATGGATGCTTCAAGCGATCGAAAATCGAGAAAATCCCGAAAAATTAGCCGAGCTCAAACAAGAAGTTCGCGATTTTGCGGTGAAATTTCCTTTGCCGAGCGATTTGTGATAAAATATTAGTATGAATTTAGCGCGATTTTTTTCAAGAAAAAAAGAAAATAAAAAACTGGAAGTTCTTTCGCTGTCGGCGATTGTGGCTGGATTTTTGGCAATAGTCTTGCCGACTTTGGCGGCGGCTTCGATTTGGTTTGACGAAGCGTTTTCGGCGTATATTATTCGCTATGATTTTGCGAAAATTTGGCATTTTACATCTGTTGATGTTCATCCGCCACTTTACTATTTTGCGCTAAAAATCTGGAGTTTGGTCTTCGGCTCGAGCGATTTTGCTTTGCGCGCAATGTCGGTGTTTTTCGCGGTGGCGACAATTTTGGCGAGTTTTTACTTGGTGAAGCGAATTTTTGGCGCTAAAACCGCAGCAGTTTCGACGGCGTTTTTGGCGATTTCACCGATGTTTGTGCGCTATTCGCAAGAAATTCGAATGTACACGATGGTGGCGTTTTTTGCCGTGTTGACAATTCGCGCGTTTTATGAGATTTATCTGGCGAAAAATTCCGAAAAAGCCAAAAAGAAATGGCGAATTTTGTTCGTGGTTTCGGCGGCGCTTGGCATTTGGACGCAATATTTGTCGGGGTTAACTTTGGTGGCGCTTTGGATTTATCGTGCGATTTTGGTGCGAAAAAATTCGCCAAAAGCCAAATTCTCGAAATTCATCAAAGAGTTTCTTGCCGAAAAATGGTTCGCTCTGAACGCTTGGATTGTGGTGCTATTTTTGCCGTGGATTCCGTTCTTTTTGACTCAAGCCGTATCTGTTAAAAGCGCATTTTGGATTCAGGATCTGAGCTTCAATACTTTGCCGAATTACGTTTCGAACTTTTTCACTTTTGCGAATTCTGGTGATCTGAACGGATGGTGGTGTTTGGTGATTTTTGCGGTGTTAGCGGCTGTTTATGTGGCGGCGAAAAAATCTCTAAAATTCGAGCAGAAAAATCTCGGATTCTTCATCGCGATGTCACTGTTGCCGGTCTCGGCGTTGTTTTTGGCGAGTTTGCCACCAGCGAAATCGATTTTCGTCGATCGTTATGCTTTGCCGGCGATGATTTTTTCGGCGCTGTTTTTGGGAATTTTGGTGGCGATTTTGTGGAAAAAATCTCGAAAAATCTCGCTAATTTTGGCAATTTTGACTGCTGTTTTGTTCGTTTATGGCAATTTTGAGATAAACTTCCAGCGCGGCTTTTCAAAAACTTCCAACGAAACCACTCAAACGCGTCAAATTGTTGAAAAAATCCATGCGCAAGCGAAATCTGGTCAGCCAATTATTGTGACTTCGGGATATTTTTACTACGAAGTTGCGCAGTATTCAACGGCCGAAAATCCAGTTTGGTTCACCGATTGGACGCAGGATTACAAGGTTGGTTCGCTAAAAATGCTCGAAGAAGATTCCGCGCACAAAATCACCGACATTTCTGATTTCTCAAAAAACTACTCAACGGTTTGGGTGATTTACAGTTATGGCGAAACCGAAAAAGCTCCGCTCGACAAAAGCTGGAGATTGGAGAGTCAAGAAACCTTCAAAGATCCTTTGACTGGTCGAAATCGTTATTTGGTTCAAAAATTCTCCATCCAAAAATAGCTTTACTTTTTGGCGAAGGTGTGCTAAAATAAAAAGGTAAGCACCCGTAGCTCAACTGGATAGAGTACCTGGCTTCGAACCAGGCGGTTGTAAGTTCGAATCTTGCCGGGTGTACCACAGAAAACGCATCAGTCTTTGGCTGGTGCTTTTTCTTTTTGCGTGAAAAAGCTTGCGCTAAATATTCATCTCGTGATATAATCTAATTATGAAAAAGTTCAAAAATCTCACAATCGAAGAAAACATTAACCTTGGTCAGCTCACAACAATGAAAATTGGCGGGCAAGCAAAATATATCACAGCAGTGAAAAATATTGACGAAATTCGCGAAGCTTTGGAATTCGCAAAGCAGGAGAATTTGCCGATTTTTGTGCTTGGCAGCGGAAGTAACACTATCGTTCGCGACGAAGGTTTTTCTGGATTGGTGATAAAAAATGAGATTTTTGGGCGAGAACTTTTGGGCGAAGACGATTTTTCGAAAACTTTCAAAATTGGCGCCGGCGAAAACTGGGACGAATTTTGCCAATGGGCGGTTCGTGAGCAGAATTTGAGTGGCTGCGAGGCGATGGCGATGATTCCTGGCACGGTTGGCGCGCTCCCTGTTCAGAACGTTGGCGCTTACGGTCAAGAAACTTTGCAGATTTTTGAGAGTTGTGAGGCAGTGAATTTGGAAACTGGCGAGTTGGAAATTCTTTCGAAAGAAGATTGTCGGCTTGGCTATCGTTCGAGTATTTTTCGTGAAGAAGCCACAGGGAAATATTTCATCACCTCTGTAACTTTGCGGCTTTTCAAACAGGCGCAAAAAGTTCCGTTGTATTTTTCGGTCGAAGAATATTTCAAAAATCACGGAATCGACGGCGAAAAAGCCACACCAATCCAAATTATGGAAGCAGTGATTTTTTTGCGAAGCGAAAAGTTGCCCGATCCGGCTGATATTCCGAGCGCAGGGAGCTTTTTTAAGAATGTTGAAATCCCGGCTGTGTCTGCTCGCCAGTTCTTGGCTGTTCACCCTGAAGCTTTGATTTTACCGAGCGAAAGAGAAGGATTCTTCAAAATCCCGACGGGCTGGCTGATTGACGCGGCTGGGCTTCGCGGAAAGATCATCCACGGAATGCGTCCACACGACAAAAATGCGCTGATTTTGACGAATATTTCCGCCAAAAATTACGCAGATTTAGCGGCTGCTCGCGCCGAAATTCAGCGAGTTGTCAAAGAAAAATTCGGTTTTGAGATTGAACAAGAACCACTCGAAATCTAAAATTCCTAGCAAAATAAAAGTCGGCATACCATAGCCGACTTTTGCGTTTTGTGATAAACAATTACAGATTTGTTTCGTTTGAATCTTCAGTAGCCACTTCTGGGGCTGATGCTTCTGTCGCAGGCGCAGCAGGTTGTGCTGTTTCGACATAAACAGTTTCTGTCGCATAACCAAGGATTGTGCCTTTTGCGAGGCTTTCTTTTCCGAGTGAATCGTTCCAGGTTGACTTACCGAAGCCAACGATACAATTCCAGATGATTGTAGTAATTCCAAAAGTGATTAAGCCAAGTGGGACCAAGATGAAGATATCAGACTTGTTCAGCTTTTTGCTGATTTCATTAGCGGCAAGACACGTCGCCACAAAAAGAGCAATTCCGCCAAAGAAAGGCACAAACGCCAAAAAGATCAGCGCACCGTTGTAGCCACCAAGTTCAAGGAATAGCCAGTTGCTATAAAACGGCACCCATGCTTTCCAGCCCGGAAGACCAGCTTTTTTGAAGAGTTTCATTGTAGCGATCGATGTCAGAACGTAAACTCCGATCGAGATTATCAGTATAAAACCGATATAAGCTGCGATAAATGCCAAAAATCCAGCAGTTTCGGCTGGGCTAACGTTTGATGAATAGTAATCACCGCCATCGTAATAATAATTGTCGTACATTATTTTCCTTTCGTTGTTATGCTTTTATTATACTCGAAAAATTGAAAAAATCAACCTTTCGCGCCATAAAACAAAAATATATATTGACAAATTAACCAAAATGTGATACCATATTGAGTAAGTTGATAGAAGTCCATTTGCTTTTAAACTCCTATCAAGCACATTCAAAAGAAGTTGAAGATAAATTAGTTTGTCTTGGGCTTTTTGTGCTTGATGGGAGTTTCTTTTTAAATTATAGAGAAAGGAAGCGCCCGTGAGGGCGCTGTGGTGAAAACCATGAAAAATAAAAAAGCCCTCGCGGGCGTGTTATTGTCGTTAAGTCTAGCTGGGGGGATTGTTGCCCCAGCATCAGTAGCTTTTGCTACTGATGAAACTCCGGCTGCTGAAACAGTAGCGGAAGCTCCTGTGGCTGAAGCTCCAGCTCCGACTGCGGAAGTAATAACAGAAGCTCCGGTTACTGAAGCACCGGCGCCGGCCGCCGAGCCGGTTGTTGCTGAAGCGCCAGCTCCGGTGACTGCCGAAATTCCGGCCACTGAGCCGGTTGTTACTGAAGCTCCCGTTGTAGAAACACCAGCCATGGAAGCTCCCGTGGCTGCTCCGACGGTTGTTGAAGCTCCGGTTGCTGAAGTGGTAACGGAAGCTCCGGCCACTGCTCCGACAACTGAAGCCTCTACGAGTGAAGCAAGAAGCTTCTACGTACATATATACCAGAACGAGAAGCTTCTCCTTGAGGGCATCAGGCCTCTGCAAGTCAAGTTGGGGGACGATCCAATTGCTTTTGTTCGCAGCCAAACCTTTAACGAAGAATACGGGCTTTTCCTTAGAGGGGAAGTCGAGTATTTGAACGAAGGGGCTGGTATAGTTAAGTTGTACTTTTCTACCACAGTGACCACCACTGAAGAGCCTAAAGTGACCACCACTGAAGAGCCTAAAGTGACCACCACTGAAGAGCCTAAAGTGACC
>CAZVBN010000008.1:22550-32182 GCA_964625845.1 uncultured Candidatus Saccharibacteria bacterium
ACCACTGAAGAGCCTAAAGTGACAACCACTACTGAGGAACCAAAAACCACAATAGTTGTCACTCCACCATCAAACGGTGGAAAGGGTGGTGGTTCCGCCACTGCAGAACCAAAGAAAGTTTTGCCAAATACTGGCGAAACAAATTCTGTTCTGACGGTGGTTGGAATGGTGTTGTTAGGCTTTGTAGGTCTCATTGGGGCGACCTACAAACATAAGGAATAGTCCCAAAAAATCTATCAACTTCTAACGCTCTATCTTTTAAAGGTAGGGCGTTTTCTTTTTGTCTAAAAAACTATTGAAATTTCATCCCGCTCGTGGTTAAATAGGAGTAAGTTAATGTAGGAGGATTATGGATTCAGGGCAAGATTCAGCTCAAACAAAACAGGCAAAAAAATCTAAAAAATGGCCAAAAGTGCTGCTGGCGGTGGTTTTGGTAGCAAGCTTGGCGGGGAACGCTTTTTTGGTTTTTGAAAAGTTAAACGTTAATCAAGGAGGAGCAAACGCGTCCGGAAGTATTTGTGGCGATGAGATTATTGAGAAATATAATGCTGCATATGAAAAAAACTCTGATGAGTTTGAATTTTCGGTCTCAGAGGTGGAATCGAAGCCTAATTACAAAAAAGACCCTAATTGTATAGCTATCCATGTGCTTACCAAAAAATATAAGGGAGAAGATTTTACAGATAGTTACAAACTATTGAAGCAAAATGTACTTAACAATAATAATCCTAGCTTAAAGATCAACGGTCTTGCCAGCTTGAATATACTTGAAATGGATGTGAAGAATGAATAGTCTTAGAAGGAAGTTGCTTCTATCAATAATCACAATAATTTCCATCTTTGGAGTGGCTATCTTTGGGTCTGATAGTGCTTTTGCTAGACCGATCACTAATCCTGGCGAGATGGGGGTGCCTAGGATTATTAGGGAGGAGCTTGTTCGTAAGTGCGAAGGTTGGCACTTTTTTAACGGCAATGAACCCTATTTTAGAGGAGCTAACTCTGTGATTACCACCAACTGGATTTCGTCTGATGAAAGTGGAAGTACAGTAGTGTCATCGTTTGATCACAGTCAAGAATATAAAGTTGAGATAACTGGTAAATTATATTTTAATACTGCGATAATAAACTGTTCTGGTACTAGTCAGTCTAGAAGGCTTGCCAATGTTAAGATTCATTCATCGCAAACTCACTTTCCTTCAAATATGATTAATCTTGATACTTCAGGGGCGAAGTACTTGGAGAACGGAGGAGCTGTTCTACCATTGGGTCCAGGGGTTAATGTAAATACTAATAGCATTGGTGGTTCTTCTAATTGTTCAGGTATTGGATATTGCGGTGCGTCATCCCCTAGTATAGAGCATCTACAGGATAGGCAAAAAGTGGATTATATTCGAGCTCATTATAAATCGTATAATTTTAATCGACACGACTATAAAATCGAAAGACGTTCAGTTGATGTAATATCGTTTAACTTTGATGAGGTCAAAAAAGACCTAAAGGGTGGCGTAGTTAATAATGTTAATATACTAACAGTTAACTGTATTAAATCTTCTGGTGAATACACTGCCGCGGAAGAGAGAAGTATTTTAGAGTCAGGGAATTATAAGTGTTTAGACGTCCAAACAAAGCTACAACTTAGTTACCTTTCTTACCAAACCCAAGGCCGCTCCTACGTCAAAAACAGCAAGGAGGTTGATTGGGGGGCTGCAAGTCGCAATATTACTGTTGTTGCTGGCGAGACCATCCAGTTCCGTCATGAACTAAAAAACATTGGTGACGCAAGCAACGATGGCATGGGGGATATTGTGATACGCGCTAACGGCGAATACCAAACACTTTGGGGTAATCCTGACAATAAAATATCGAACTGGACGCCTGGCACTGTTACGCGAAGAAATGTTGCTAACGGGCAGACGTTTGCTTTAGCTACGCCAGATACTAGACAAGTTATTCAGCTGAACGCGCACCAGTTATCTTATCAAACCAAGCCATCAGATGCTGGTAAGACGTTCTGTACTAGAATAGAGTGGGCTGGTGGCGTAAGAAATATGTCTCCTATCCAGCAGCCGCCACTACAATATATGCAAGCCAGCGCTTTCACCGGCTGGGCGTGCGCCTATGTTGCCTACGATTATTCTCCACCGACACCTAGTGTTGTAGGCGGTAGCGGTAGCGCTTGTGGTGGAAACTGCGGTGAGGTTGAAGCGGGAACGCCACAAGTTCCCCTTACATCTAGTGTTGTAAAAACTTCTAGCTCTACTCAAACCAAGCCTATCGAGTGGAAGTTGACGCACTTTGTGGTTAAGCCAAACCAGGCTATTCCTGGAGTTGGCGGCACTAGCCCAAAGGATGAAAACGGGAATCCGCTGAGCGGTGGTTTTGTCAGCAATTATGATGTCGACCCATGCGCAACAAGCATTTATAACACTGCTGCTGTTTATAACACTGGTGATGCCAGTAAGCGAATTCAGGGATGTCAAACGATTGCGAACGGTACAATCACTAATCTTGACTCTACTAAAACGATCAATATTAAGTTGTCCGGATCAAGTGATCCAGACAATACATTCTCTGTTCCAGAAACCGCCGAAGTTGGCACCAAATACTGCTTTGCGCTGTCGATTTCTCCATATATGATGAGCAAAGACTGGGATAAAGCAAAACAAGACAGCTTTAAAGATTGGCATCATGGCAAGCCTGGCTGTATTATTGTGGTAAAAAAGCCAAAAACTCAGTTCTTGGGTGGCGGAATTTATGCTGGAGGTGGTGTTGTGGCTTCGCAATCGACGCGAGTGGTTTCCTATTCTCGTCACACAGGACCACAATCGATATCAACCAGCAGTATTGAGCGAAAATTCGGTTCTTGGGTTGAGTACGAGCTGGTAGTGAACAAGGAGACTAACAGCGGCCTTGCGACAAACGGTATTTTTGGTCCAACAATGGTCGATACTGCAAATCCAAACCAAGCGGTCACTGGTATTGCCGGACGAACCACAAAGGATGTGAAGTTCCAGAATCGATTAACTTTGGCGAATAATGCCAGCACCTATGGTAATTTTGACGGCACTAATTATGCACAAGCGTTCTTTAACCGAATGAAATCTTTTTATCAGAGTCGTTTGTCGAGAATGGTCACATATACTACGGGTTCAGGCGTGTCTGTAGGCTCTGAATATAATTCAAATATGGATGTTAACCTTGGCACGATAAGTAATACAGGAGGCAAAACAACTGTTATTTACGCGCCAAACAATACGGTGACGATTTCGGGGAATATCCAAAATACCAATATTAATGTGCGCAGCGTTGGACAAACCATTATTATCGCCAAAAACATCAATATCAATCAAAACGTGACTCGAGTTGATGCTTGGCTTTTGGCGAGCGATTCTATAGATACATGTAAAATAACGGGAAGTTTGAGTTCGACAGTATGCAATAATCACTTGTTGGTAAACGGGCCTGTAGTGGTCGCAAGTAATAAAGCTGACGGCTTGAAGCTCAACCGAACTGCCGGCTCCGAAGGTGCTGGTGACGGTATCGGTAACCCTGGCGAAACTTTCTTGCTCGGCTACGATGCGTATCAGTGGATCGTAAATCAGGCAGATGTTGGTGGCGTGCGTATCACGACCAGCTACACTAAAGAGTTGCCAGTTCGTTATTAAAACTCATTGCTTTGAAAGTAGAAGGGCGGTTTGGTGCCGCCCTTTTGTTTTTTGCGCGTTGATGGTTTTGGGCTACTGCTCGAGCTGTGATATAATATAAGAATGAAAATATTGAACGGCGCGGAACTTCGCGATTTTATCAAGGAACGACAGGCTAAGCAGGTTCGTGCTTTGCGACAAAGTTGGCGGGTTTTTCCGAAATTGGTGATTTTTTACTCTTCAAAAAATCCAGTTATCGAAACTTATATGCGACTAAAAACTGCTTATGCTGAAGATATTTTGATTGAAGCCGAAAAGCGGTTTGTTTTGCCTGAAAACTTGATAGAAGAAATTCGAAAAGCTAATATGAGCGAAGAAATTCACGGGATTATCGTTCAATTACCTTTGGAAAATTCGAACGGCGAAAAAATCGAAGGCGAAGAGCTTGCGAAAATCTTGGCGGAAATTTCTCCCGAAAAAGATGTCGATGGTTTGGCGAGCGACGTTTTCGAGCCTGCGACAGCTGTGGCGATCGATTGGCTTTTGGCTGGCTACAATGTTGAACTTGTCGGCAAAAAAATCGCGGTGGTCGGACAAGGTTTGCTGGTTGGTAAGCCTTTGGCTAAGCGTTGGAAAAATTCTAGTCTTGATGTGAAAACTTTTGATGAGCAAAACGCCGAAGAAATGCGCGAAACGCTTTCGAATTTCGATGTTGTGGTGACGGCGGTCGGCAAGGCAGGGCTGATTTCGAGCGAAATGTTGAAGCAGAAAGCCGTGGTTGTTGACGCTGGAACTTCGAGCGAAAATGGCGTTATTAAAGGTGATGTCGCGGAAGAAACCCGCCAAAATCGCCAAGACTTAACTATCACGCCAAAAATCGGTGGCGTCGGTCCGTTAACTGTCGCGGCGCTGATCGACAACGTGATTATCTCGGCGCGAAAAGTTGCTCAGCAAAAAGGTCAACAGGATTTATAAAACCAAATAATCGCCCGAATTGTGGCGATTATTTTGTGAGCGTTTCTTTGACTTTTTCGACAACTTGTCGCGGCGTGAGATTGGCTTTTACGATGTAGTTAGCGATTTTTAGGTGTTCGATGTTTTCGGGGATTTCTGAGCGGTCGGAATTTGTCAGTAGAATTATCGGTAGATTTTTGAAGTTGGCTTTTTGGCGGAGTTTCTTTAGGACTTCGATACCGCTGATTTCGGGTAGTTGAATGTCCAAAAGTAAAAGATCTGGCTTGAAATCGTCGAGCATTTTTAGGCCATCGGAGCCGTTGTTTGAGATTTCTACGAAAAAGCCATCCAGCTCGAATTTCATCTGGTACATTTGCGCAATCATGGCATCGTCTTCGATAATCGCAATTTTTGTCATTACTTTAATTTTAGCACAAGCTTTTTTAAAATTCAACACAAAACAAAATAGCCCCTCGCTAGGAAAGGCTATTTTTGTAAGATTTTGAGCTTAATCGCTCGGAGAAGCGGTCAAGCTTAAATCAATTTTCGGCTAGCAATGTAGTAAGCAGAAGCTGCTGTCAAAGAGCTGATTGCAATGATTGCGCCAATTCCGTCGATACCAGTTTGTGGCAATTCGCTTGGTGTTGTTGGAGTTGCTGGAACTGGTGGGTTTGTTGGAGTTGGATCAGGTTTCTTTGGTACTTCGATGTTTGCGCTGTCGCAGCCGTCGTTGTTGCCAGGGATTGTTGGTGTATCTACGCAAGCAATGTTTTTGGCTTTCATGTTCGAAGCAGTTGCTTGAGCGACAATTTTTACAGTTGCGCTTTCGCCAATTTTCAAGCTTGGAACGGTGTAAGTTAGAACGTTGTTTTTGATTTCACCTTTGTCCGCGCTAATGAATTTAACATTTGCTGGAGCTTGGTCGGTGATTTTTGCGTCTTTCAGATCAACTTCACCAGTGTTTCGGATCACGATTTCGTAAGTGAAATCTGTGTTTTCAGCCACTGTGATGTTTTCTTTACCGTTGACGGTTTTTTCGATCTTAATCTCTGGAGTTTTAACTTTTGGTGCTTCTTCGATGACGAATTCTTTTTGACAGTTGACATTGGTGTTTTCACCGTTTGCTGTGATAACTGTCGAAACTACTGTGTATTTGCCAGGTTGGTTTGATTCGAAAGTGAATTTGGTTCCGCCGGCAACAGTTTTTTGGGCAACGATTTTTCCGGAAGCGTCTTTGATAACATATTTCACGCCTGTAAATGTTGTGTTTTTTATAGTGTAAGTTGTGTTGAACTCAAATTTCGTTCGTGAAAGTTTTGTTACTGACAAGCCAGTACACTTGTATTCAGGTGTTTTTGGCGGTTCGCAGGTTTTGGTCACAACTACGTTTGCGGTAGAGTTTTTCTTGTCTGCAGAAGTTGTAGCCGAAGCGGTATTAACTAGAGTTTTAGTTCCGCAAGAGTTGTCTTTAACTACGGCTGTAAATTTAAGCAATGCGTTGCTTCCAGCGGTGTAGTGACCGATGTTTGCGCCACCATAAACCAGGCTGTCGGTAATATTTAGTGCGTTTGGATTTGAAGCATTTTTAAGGTAGACGCTACCAGGAACGATTTCTACACCGGCTGGCAATTGGTCTGCGATAACTACGCTGTTTAGTTGAGTTTCGCCAGTGTTTTTGAATTCGATCTGATAATCAACTTTGTCGCCAGTTTTAGCATTTACTGATTTTGTCCAGGTTTTTTCGCCGTTTTTACGAACAGTTTTTTCGACTGTGAAGTCACTAGTTTTTTCAACTTCGGCTTTCACAGTGAAAGTTACCCAACCAGAATATTTGAAACAGCCAGGAATTTTACCATCAAGTTTATCATAACCGAGCAAAGTTCCGTTGCCGTTTACGATTGAGTCATTTAATTTTACACCGCCAGTAAATACATTGTTGGTATATTTAGCTGAACCTGCAACATAATTCAATTTGAAGTTTTTGTCGCTAGTGAAAATTGCTTGGTCGTAAACTGTACCAGGTTGTGCATTTGATGAGCTCAAGAATCCGTCAATTTGGATTTGTTTAGCTGAGTAGGTTGGCACATTGAAACGCGCAGCTGTATTTTCAGCTACCAAGTTTAGATTGTCAGCGGCGTTGTTGTGAACATACATTCGCACAACATATTCACCGCTTTCAGTAATTTTAATGTCATCTGACCATTTTGCGGTCTTGTCGTTTAGATTTCGGATTCGGACGAAGTTTCGTTCATCACCGATATCTGGGTTGTTCGTGATTGAGTTGAATACAACTCGGGTTGCTGGTTTTTCAATGGTGAAAGTATCACGATTCGGACCCCAAGCGTTTACCGCTACGGGGATCACCACTACAGCTGCCAACGCGCCTAGAACCACTGGGTGATTTTTAGCGAAGTTGACAATCTTGTTCAAAAAGTTTTTCATAACTTTCCTTTCCGATCTCCACATCTTAATTTATAATTATATTATAGCATAATTTTGTTTAAAAGTCAATATTTGTTTGAGGCTGGACATTTTTTGCTAACCAAATTGTTAAAGTGTCAAAATTGAGCTAATAAAAAGTATCAAAACAAGGAAAGGCTCCCGCGCGAATGAGCGCGAGAGCGAGGAAGGTGCGATTTGTTGAATTTAACGAATGAGCTAAATTCAACTTTTTAGCAAGACTACCAGCCGTCTCCGCCAGTAACAGTACCTTGATTGTTCTGTTGCTGGGATTGTTGCTGGTTATTGACTCGCTGCTGCTGTTGCTGTGCGGCTTGTTGCTGTTGCGCGTTTTGCGCTTGTTGCGCAGCAGCCGCCGCCTGTTGTTGCTGTTGTTGTAAGGCTTGTTGAGCAGCTTGCTGAGCAGCTTGGTGTTGCGCTTGTTGTGCCGCCTGCTGAGCAGCTTGTTGCGCTGCAGCCTGCTGAGCTGCTTGAGCTGCCTGCTGTTGAGCTGCCGCCACATCTGCAGGAGTGCCTTGATAGGCGGTTCCTGGAGATTGGTTTATTCCAGCCTCCTCAGGTCCATTCGCCGCCGGGCGAATGTTCTGAGGGTCGTTTGCCACCACTGCAGGGTTGTTCTGCGGTGCTTCTCCGATGTTTTTCGGAGAGACGGTGGTTGGCGGAGCTGGAAATTTTGGAGTGATGTTGCGTGGTGGGATTGTTCCACGCTTCACCCCTTCAGGAACTGTTGTGAATACCCAGTTTGCGCAATCCGCATCTGAGTATACAACATGACCGTTGCTGTTTGTCCACTGAACACCGTTTTTGCCGGTAAAATCTCTTTCATCGGTACTAACGATGTAGTTTCCGCTTTGGTCCATACCGTCGGTATAGCCCTTAGCCGGAATGCTATCAACAGTTTTCATGGTTTTATCCTGATAATTGTTGATAATCACAGTGGACAGCTCAGCCCACAGTATCTGAGCTTCTTCGCTCAGATATGTTTCCCCGTTTATTTTGATCGTTAATTCTTTCGGGATTTCACGGTCGGGGAGAAGGGCGCGAGTGGTTCCGACGAGAGTCGCCGGATTTTTTGCAGTTGCTTCAAGTTGCCTCTCAGCGATCTGCTTTAGGGACCCGGTTTGAGTCTCTTCGTCGACTCCAACGCCAGCCAAAGATGGCTGAATCAGATTTCCGTAAGGGTTCTCCCCGAGAGGAGCAACCTTAAAGAAATCATCCTTTAGGGTTGACGAGTTAGGGGTACCAACAGCAGCAGCAGTTGATGAACTGCTGCTTTTGGCGGTGGCGTTTGTGGACTGGGGTTTACCCAGCATCATCATCGCTACAATAGTAGCGACGATGGCGAGGAAAACCCCACCTACCGCCAATACCCACGGAAGGGCTTTTTTGGAATTCTTCCGTGGCTTGGCTGCCATCTCCTCAAGGAGTCGGTCTTTCTCCTCCTTGAGGAACGCGATCGCCTCCTCCTCCGACATTCCGCTCACGGTTGAGCAGATTCGACTGGCTTCACGATCCCTCTTTCGAGGGTTGTAAAGCTTATCAAGGAGAGAGGTGATCTCTCTCCAGAGTTCATTTTTTTTGCCTTCCATCACTTTCTCCTCCTTTCTATAAGTATTTTTTTCGTGCTATTCTTGCGCAATGAATAGCAGGAAAAAGTGATGGTGTCGCTTTACCGCGACAGATCGCCAGCCTCCCACAAGGCGCGCAAATAGGGACACTGGAGAACTGTCACGGTAAAAGCTCGATACCTTTTATTAGCTCAATTTTTAAACTCCATTGACATTCCTCGCATATAATATAATGTCAACTGGCATGATTATATCACAAAAGTCGAAAAAAGTCAATAATTTAAGCATAAAATCACGATAAGCGCAAGCGGTTTGGGTGAAAATTAAAAGTCATCGCGAAGATGACTTTTAGTGGTTATAGCGGAGCGTCCCAATCTGGGACGTTTTCTTTTTCCTCCTTTCTTTTTTTGGAGAAGCTCCCGAAACTACGTTTCGGGGTGGCTGGATGAGGAATTTCTTCCTCATCCAGCCAAGCATTGATTTTGTTCAATACTTGGCGGATAGCGCTTTTGGTGGTGTGTTTTTCACCACTTGAAGCACCAAACAGCCCTGCCCTCCAGAGCGCCGCCAATATCAGCACGATTCCGACTAGCCACAGCTTCCAGTCGGAAGAAATATTGAAAGCAATGCCAATAATAAAGATGATCGACCACAGCCAACCACCTTCTACGAATAATTTTCCTGGAACTGCCTGCCGCAGCCAGATTTCCAGGAAGGCGATCAGGACAAAGATCGCCAGAGAATTGACGCCCCAGACCGCAGCCTGGGTGTCGATTCCTGGAATCCAGGAAAAAAACCGTAAAATAAACAGGATTAGATTTGATAAAACATTGATCATTTTTTCACCTCGAATAAAAATCAAAAAGACAATCCGCTAAAACCTTTTAACGAACTTTTTCGAGCCAATTCCCGAAAACTTCTTAATTATAGCATATTTTAGCTAAACTGTCAATTGAGGGAGTTTTACGAGAGATGATTGATTTTTTTCGAAAAAAATGGTAAAATA
>CAZVBN010000009.1:0-31024 GCA_964625845.1 uncultured Candidatus Saccharibacteria bacterium
TCCATGCCGAACCCTCGTGGAATCCTGGGGCATTGGAGAAATTCTCACCCGCTTCGAAAGAGTTGGCCTAAAAATCGTCGGAACAAAAATGATTTTTCCAGATAAAAATCACTACCATAAGCATTATGAAGGTATCGGCAAGATGGTGACACGCCGTGGCGAGCGAGCTTTTGATATGACGCTTGATTTTATGACGCAAGGTCCGGTTATTGCGATGGTTTTTGAAGGTGTTGAAGCGGTGGAATTAGTCCGAAAACTAGTCGGCGGAACCGAGCCAAAAACTGCCGCGCCGGGAACAATTCGCGGGGATTTTTCGCATATGAGTTTTGGTTATGCTGACAAATATGGCAAAGGTGTGCCGAATTTAATTCATGCTTCGGGTGATGTTAGCGAAGCTGAAATGGAGATCGCACATTGGTTCAGAGATGGCGAAATCTATGAATACTCTCAACCGCGAGAAAAATTCACAAGATAAAACAGTCTATCGGCTCTTTCTGCTTTTGCTTTCGCTCTGAATCTGTTATAATAAGATTATGCCTCAGTAGCTCAATTGGATAGAGCAGCTCCGTCCTAAGGAGAAGGTTATAGGTTCGATTCCTGTCTGGGGTACCATTGATTTATGAAAAAAACTACAGAACAATCTATAAAATCATTCAACGGTCAACGCGATGGCGAGGAATTCTTGTTCATTTTTCGAAAACATATTATTTCGATGCGAAAAGGTTTTTATCTGTTTTTAGGAATTTTTGCGCTGAGTTGTTTGCCGGTTTTTTGGGTGATCGCCACGGGAAGCGCCGATTTGAGCGCGTTTAATTTTACGCTTGGCGGCTTCGCGCTGGGGCTTGTTTTGTTTGCTTATCACTTTATGATGTGGTATTTCTCGATTTATATTGTTACCGATCAGCGAATTCGACAAATCACGCAAAAAGGATTTTTCAAAAAAACAGTTATAGATATTCCACTGTCGAAAATCCAATCTATAAATTATAACATTCCTGGATTTTTTGCTGACATTTTCCACTTTGGAACGGTGAATATTTTGACTATCGTGGGCGATTTAGAGATCGAAAATATCGAGCATCCAGAGGAAATTTATAACAAATTACAAGATTTAGTTGGCGAAATTGAAACGGAGGATTATGAAGAATAAAATTAAATCACTATCAAAAAAAATCAGAAAAAGTTCAAGCAGTGAAAATTCATCGCAGCTAGCGAAAGTCACAAACAACACGCTTGAAGCCGAGCGCAAAGAAATTCTCAACAAAGGTAGAAAATACAAATATCCAGTTCAATACAGTAAAAGAAAACTGGTTATAAATACCGTGATTATTGCGGCGATTATCGTGGTGGTTGGCGTTGTGGCGTTGTGGCAGCAGCTTTATGTTGCGCAAAGTTCGAACGATTTGATTTATCGAATTTCCACCGTTTTGCCACTTCCAGTTGCCAACGTCGACGGCGAAAATGTGCTTTATTCGGATTATTTGGCGGATTATCGCGCGAATATGGTTTTGAGTAAGAAAAAAGAAGGCACACTTGAACTCATTAAGGATGAAAAAGCGCGTTCTGACGCCTACAAAAAACAAGCCATGGAAAACGCAATCCGCAACGCCTACGCGTTGAAGCTCGCCAAAGAAAACAACATCAACGTTTCTAACGAAGAAATTGAAACGGCTTTCAAAGAACAAAGAAACGTCAACGGTTCAGAAATTTCCGAAACAGCCTTCAATAAAATCATCGAGGATAATTACGGTTTGTCGCCAAGCGAATATCGACGAATGTTCATTGAATTGCCGCTGATTCGCCAAAAAGTCATGGCAAAAATCGACGGCGCAGCGCTAAAATTGAAAGATCAAGTTCAGGATTTCATAAAAAGCCAAGGTAGTGATTTTTCGAAAATCGCCGAAAAATTTGGTGATTCTATCGAAATCGGCGCTTCTGGAACAGTCAAACTTTCAAATGTCGATGGTGGAAGAACCGCGGTCGCACTAAAACTGGAACCAGGTCAAATCTCTGACGCGTTTGTTTCGAAATCTGGCGACGGTTATTATTTCGTGAAATTGATTTCCAAAAACAGCAAAGAATTGAGCTACGAATACATCAAAGTCAACTTCACAGAGTTCGACAAGCGTCTTGAACAGCTAGAAAAAGACGGCAAAATCTCAAAATACATAAAAATTGAAGAGTAGTTAAACTCTTCTTTTTTATTAAGTTCTGATAAAATAAAAATTCATCGAGTCGAAACACGATGAATTTTAACGTCTAAATTTGGCGCGCCCGACCGGATTCGAACCGGCGATCTCCTCCGTGACAGGGAGGCGTACTAGGCCAACTATACCACGGGCGCAAGTTAAGACTAATATAATTTTACCAAACTTTAATAATAATTTCAAGCCCGTTTTTGTTTAATTTTTGCTGATTTTGTGATATAATTTTAATATTGCCGATGTAGCTCAGTTGGTAGAGCAACGCATTCGTAACGCGTAGGTCAGCGGTTCAATCCCGCTCATCGGCTCCAGGAAAGATTTATGAATAAGATAAAAGATATACTCAAACCAATTTCTAAAGATCGATTGATGATTTTTTTGATGATTTTGAATATTATTTTAGGTGTTGCGTTTTTCGTTTCGACGATTTTGGGCGTTCAGGTCTATGATCGTTTAATTTACGCGCGTTACACGATTTTTGGCGGCGAGCATTTTTATAAAGATGTTTGGTATTCGCGGATTTTTTTGGCGAGCCTTGGCTTGATTGTCGCGTTCGTTCATAACGCTATTATCGCAAAAATTTATACGGTTGCTGGCCGAAAAATGGCGTTATTTTTTGCTGCCATCACAATACTTTTGGTGATTATTTCTTCTTTGATGGTTGCTGCTATTGTAAGGGAAATTCCAAACTAAATGAGTAAAAATATCGAAATCCCACAAGGCAAACGAACTAAATTTTATCGTTTTTTTGAGATTTTGCCGGCTTTTTTGAGTTATGGCGCGATTGTTTTGATGTTGATTTTGTCGATTGTGTCGCCATTTTGGGCGTCTGTTTATCTGTTGTTTATTATTGCGGCACTGCTAGTCAAAGCTATCGGTGTTGCGTATAGAACTTTTGGTGGATATCGCAAAATGAATTCAGCGCTAAAAGTTGATTGGTTAGAACGTTTAAACAGTTTAGAGAATCCAAAAAACAGCTACAATGCGCTAAAGAAAGCTACTGTGTCAACCAACAAAGAGTTTGAATTCAGAAATCATCTAGAAAACCTAAAATATATTTCTAGTGAAAAAGATTTTTTGAAGCCTTCGGAAGTGTTTAACGCGGTGATTGTGGCGGCCTACAACGAGCCTTACGAAGTCATTCGCCCGACAATTCAATCTTTGATAGAAACTAAATATCCAAAAAGCAACATGCTGATCTTTTTTGCTTATGAAGAACGGGGTGGTGCGGGGATCGAAGAAACCGCCAAAAAACTCCAACAAGAATTTTCGAGTCAGTTTAAGGCTTTTGAGATTGTTAAACATCCAAAAGATTTGCCTAATGAAGTTATTGGGAAGGGTGGAAATATCACTTTTGCTGGCCGTGCGCTCGCTAAATATTGCCAAAAAAATAAACTTCCGTTTGAAAATGTCGTGGTCACAACTCTTGATTGCGACAACAAGCCGCACGAGCAATATTTTGCGGCAACTACTTACGAATTTATCGTTCAGCCAAACCGCAAACATCTTTCGTATCAGCCAATTTCGCTGTTTTTGAACAATATCTGGGACGCGCCTGCGCCGATGCGAGTTTTGGCGACTGGTAATTCATTTTGGAATTTGGTGGTTTCTATGCGTCCGCACAGATTAAGGAACTTTGCGTCGCATTCGCAGCCGCTAGACGCATTGGTCGAAATGGATTTTTGGAGCACGCGAACTATAGTCGAAGACGGTCACCAGTTCTGGCGCAGTTATTTCCACTTTGACGGAAACTATTCAGTCGTGCCGATCATGATTCCAATCTATCAAGATGCGGTTTTGAGCGACACTTTTCCGAAAACTCTCAAAGCGCAATTCATTCAGTTAAGGCGCTGGATGTATGGCGCGAGTGATGTTCCATATGCTGCTCAGCACATATTCACCAAAGAGCGCACAGTTCCTTTCTGGGACGGGTTAGCTAAATTCTACGTGCTTGTAGAAGGACATGTTTCGATGGTTTACCAAGCTGTTTTGGCGGCCTTTGGCGGCTGGATTCCGCTCCTGCTCAATAATTCCGCATCTCGAAGTTTGGTTGCGCACCAGTTGCCGACAACGATCAGCGCAATTCAGCAGTTTGCGACAATTGGGCTTTTTGCGACGATTTTTGTTAGTTTGAAGATGCTACCACCAAAGCCAGCCCGTTACAAAAAACATCGCACGATTTTCATGGTGCTTCAATGGTTTTTGATGCCAATCACTTCAATCTGTTACGGTTCGGCGGCGGCGGCTTATTCGCAAACGCGACTGGCGCTCGGTAAATATCTCGATAAATTCGATGTTACGGAAAAAGGAACTGTGGCAGACATTGACCGCGCCAAAGAAAAGCGCAAAAAAGCTCGTGAAGCCAAGAAATCCCGCAAATAAGCGGGGTTTATTTTTTGGGCGAACGCGATTTGTTGTGTTGTGCGAGTAAGTTGTTTGAGTGGAAGCCTTACATGGCTTTTTAAGAGTGCTAAGGCGGCGGTTTTTGAAATCGGTATGGTACTTTTTGGAATTTCAGGGTAAAAACTTTACGCAAACGATGGTTATAATGAAAAACGAGACATGGTTGAGAGTTGCGATATTTTGTTCGCTTTCGCTGGTTTTGGATAATAATATTTCGGAGATTTGTCAAGCGAACAAGGCTGAGAACATTTCACGAAAAATATATCACCGAGTGAATAAAACTTTCGAATTCTTGAAAATGTTTTTGTGGAAAAGCTTGGCGAAATGGTGGAAAAAGTTTTTGGTTTGTGGTAAAATGAAGATGTCTCAAAAATAAATTTAACACATTTCGGAAAGCGTTTTTTTCGCGCGGAGTTGAGCCTTTGAAATAGGGCGCCCTGCGCGAGATAAAATTAAAATATTTAGGGTTTTAACTCGAAATGTGCAATAATTTTTGAGACACTCGCAAAGGGTGTCCTATTTTAATTATTGCACAACTTATCGCTTATCGAAAAGAAAGGTTTTTCGTGGCGAATAAAAATCTCACACGAGCAAAAAAGGTCAAAAATGATGAATTTTACACACAATACGACGATATTGAGAAAGAATGCGAAAGATATCGTGATCAATTTTATGGTAAAATAATTTACTGTAATTGCGACGATCCCGAAAGTAGTAATTTCTTCTTGTATTTTGCGAACAATTTCAAGTTTTTTGGCTTAAAGAAGCTCATAACTACTCACTATGACGCCGAAAAGCCAACTTACAAGCTTGAACTCACCGAAGAAATGATCGAAGATGGTGCTGTAACTGCCGAATGTGCCAAGAAAACTCTACTCAAAGGCAACGGAGATTTTCGCAATCAAGAAAGTATCGAGCTACTAAAAGAAGCTGACATAGTTATAACCAACCCGCCGTTTTCGCTTTTTAGGGAATATGTAGCTCAATTGATCGAGTATGATAAAAATTTTTTGATTATAGGTAATGATAACGCCATAACATACAAAGAAATTTTCAAATTGATAAAAGATAATAAAATTTGGCTCGGCTATACACGCGTTAAAGAGTTTGTCCAGCCAAGTGGTGAAGTGAAAAAATTTGGAAACATCGGTTGGTTTACAAATCTCGAAACAGAGAAGCGTCACCAAGAATTGATTTTATACAAAAAATACAATCCTGAAGAGTTTCCGAAATATGATAATTACGATGCGATTGAGGTTTCGAAAGTTGTTGATATCCCACAAGATTATGACGGCGTGATGGGTGTGCCGATTACTTTTCTTGATAAATTTAATCCAGAGCAATTTGAGATTGTTGGGATGTGCGAAAATGAAGACCTGTATAAGCTAAAAACGAAAATATATAACAATGAAGAGAAGAAGCGGGCTTATTTTGTTAAGTTTGGACGAAAGGGTCAATATGATTTGAACGCAAGTGGTGTTGTTGTGCGAAACGGAAGACTGGAGAAAGTTTATCAAAGAATTTTAATCAAAAACAAGAAAGTGAGTAAATAATTATGAAAATCGAACTTCATCGAATAAAAATCAAAGATATTTTCGAAGGATACAGAAATAATAACGAAGAGGGTGTTGTTGGTTTTGGTGGAAAATTAAATATTCGCCCGAAGTATCAGCGAGAGTTTGTTTATGATGATCGCAAGCGAAATGCCGTGATCGATACGGTTCGAAAGGGTTTTCCATTGAATGTGATGTATTGGGTGAAAAATTCTGACGGAACTTTTGAGGTTTTGGACGGGCAACAGCGAACGATTTCGATTTGTGAATATCTGGATAATAAATTTTCGATTTTAGATGAAGGCAATTGGCGAAAGTTTTTCAACCTGACGGATTTCGAAAAAGAGCAGATCGAAGATTATGAACTGATGATTTATTTTTGTGAAGGCAACGAGAAAGAGAAGCTCGATTGGTTCAAAATCATCAATATTGCTGGCGAAAAATTAACAGATCAGGAGCTTCGAAATGCTGTTTATACTGGCGAATGGTTGACGCACGCGAAGAGTATTTTTAGTAAAAATAACTGTCCAGCTTGGAATTTGGCAAAAAATTATTTGAACGGTTCACCAATTCGACAAGATTATCTCGAAACTGCGCTCGATTGGATATCGAACGGCGAGATTGAAAAATATATGTCCGAGAATCAGAACAAGCAAAATTCGAATGAGCTTTGGCTATATTTTCAAAATGTGATTTCTTGGGTGAAAATGACTTTTGTGAATTATCGCAAGGAAATGAAAGGTGTGAATTGGGGCGAGCTTTATAATCGATTCAACGAAGAGAATTTCGATACTGCCGAAATTGAAAATCGAACTGTCGAATTATTGAAAGATGATGAAGTCACCAAGAAGTCTGGAATTTATAAATATATTTTGACGGGTGAAGAGCGCTGGTTGAGTTTGCGAGCTTTTACTGAAAATCAAAAAAGAGAGGCTTATGAGCGGCAAAATGGAGTTTGTGCGATTTGTGGTGAGAAATTTGAAATCTCGGAAATGGAAGCCGATCATATAACTCCTTGGTCGCAAGGTGGAAAAACTACAGCAGAAAATTGCCAAATGCTATGTAAAAACTGTAATCGCCAAAAATCAGACAAATAAGTTGTTAAATCAAAACCGCAACCCTCGAAAAGTTGCGGTTTTCCAAATTTGGTGGGCGATAGAGGACTCGAACCTCTGACTTTCACAACGTCAATGTGACGCTCTAGCCAACTGAGCTAATCGCCCGATATTTCAATTTTATCAAAATTTGAAAAAAACCGCAAGAGGTGGTAAAATAAAAACAGTATAAAATTTTTTGAAAGGTGAAAATTAAAGTGGAAAAAGACGAAAAAATGTTTCGAATGCGACACAGTCTTGCGCATATTATGGCGGCGGCGGTTCAGCGAATTTACAAAGATGCGAAATTTGGCGTTGGTCCAGCGATAGAAGACGGTTTTTATTATGATATTGATCTCGGCGAAAACAAAATTTCCGAGAAGAATTTTAATAAAATCGAAAAAGCAATGCGCCGAATTATCGCCGAAAAACAAGATTTTATTTTAAGCGAAATGCCAATCGAAGAGGCGATCGAATGGGCAAAAGAAAATAATCAGCCTTACAAACTGGAACTACTGAACGATCTAAAAAACGCCGGCACTACCGATGCGAAACTTCTTGCTGAAGGTGATTTTGAAGTTGGCGACGGCGCAAAAACTGTCACTTTTTACACCAACGGAAATTACAAAGATTTGTGTAAAGGACCACACCTTTCGAACACCGGTGAAGTTGGCGCGTTCAAGCTTATGCGAGTGGCTGGCGCGTATTGGCGTGGAAACGAAAATAATCCACAAATGCAACGACTTTACGGAGTAGCTTTCGAAACACAAGAAGAGCTTGACGGCTACCTTCAAAAAATGGAAGAAGCAAAACTTCGCGATCACCGAAAACTTGGCCGTGAACTTGATTTGTACACGGTTTCACCTTTGGTTGGCGTTGGTTTGCCACTTTTTACGCCACGCGGAACGGTTTTGCGTGATGTTTTGGCGAATTATTCGAACCAACTTCGCCAAAAATACGGCTTCCAAAAAGTCTGGACTCCACATATCACTAAAAAAGAACTTTACGAAAAATCTGGCCACTGGGCGAAATTTGGTGATGAGCTTTTCCTTGTGACGAGCCAAGAAACCAGTGACAATTTTGCTTTGAAGCCGATGAACTGCCCGCACCACACGCAGATTTACGCTTCACAACCTCGAAGTTATCGTGATCTGCCGGTTCGCTACATCGAAACCACAACAGATTATCGCGATGAAAAAACTGGCGAGCTTGGCGGCTTAAACCGTGTTCGATCGCTAACACAGGACGATTCTCACATTTTTTGTCGTGCCGATCAGATCGAGCAGGAAATTCAGAATTTATTGAGTTGCGCTAATGAGCTCTATTCGAAAATTGGAATGAAACTTCGAGTTCGCCTCAGTTATCGCGATGAGTCTGAAAGCTATCTTGGCGATATTTCGCTTTGGGAGCGTGCACAAAATCAGCTAAAAAATGCGGTTATCGCGAATAATCTTGATTATTTTGAGCAAGAAGGCGAAGCTGCGTTTTATGGTCCAAAAATCGACTTTATGGCAACCGACGCGATTGGTCGCGAACATCAGGTTGCGACAGTTCAGCTTGATTTTGTTCAGCCGCAACGATTTGAATTGACTTACAAAAACTCCGACGGTGCGGATGAAATTCCAGTGATGATTCATTGCGCACTGCTTGGTTCGATTGAGCGATTTATGAGTGTTTATATCGAGCACAAAGCTGGTTGGTTTGATTTTTGGGCGGCGCCAGAGCAAGTTCGAATTTTGACTGTTAATGACACTTTGGGTGATTATGTTTCGAAAATTGAAGATGTTTTGAGTGAAACTGTTTTGGATTCGCCAGTTAAATTTAACGAAATTCGCTGGACTTCTGATAACAGAAACGAATCTTTGGGTAAGAAAATCCGTGAAGCTACTGCGATGAAAATTCCAGTTCAGCTAATCGTCGGACCAAAAGACAAAGAAGCTGGCGAAGTGAGCGTGCGAATTCGCGAAAACGGCGAATTTGTTGAGAAGAAAATTTCGCTCGGTGATTTGTCGGAATTTATTCGAAATCTATAGATGAAAAAACTTATAATTATCACTGGTTCGACTGCGAGCGGAAAGACTGCCTTGGCGATAAAACTTGCCAAGCAGTTTAATGGTGAAATAATTTCCGCTGATTCGCGCGCGATTTATAGAGGGATTGATATCGCTTCCGCCAAGCCGAGTCTGGAAGAGCGAGAGGGCGTTCCGCATTGGGGATTTGATTTGGCCGAGCCGGATCAGATTTTTACGGCTGCGGATTTTAAGGAGTATGCTTTTGAAAAGATTTCTGAAATTCATTCTCGTGGAAAAATTCCTTTTTTGGTTGGCGGAACGGGGCTGTATATTGATGCCGTTCTTTATGATTATGATTTTGCTGGCGAGCCGGATGAAGAACTGCGTGCCGAGCTAAACTCGAAGAGTATTGAAGAACTTCAAGCGGTTATCGAGCAGGCAAAAATCGAAATGCCAGAAAATTCTAAGAATAAGCGTTATTTGATTCGTGCCATAGAAAAATCAAAAAAACATAAGCGTAATAGTGGTAAAAAGCACAACGGTTTTAACAGTATTGTTGTGGGGATAACAACAGAACGCGATGAACTTCGAACAAGAATTTTCGCCAGAAATGAACAATTTTTTAGTTCAGGAATTATTGAAGAGGCTCAAAAAATGGCTCAAAAATATGGCTGGCAGAGCGAGGCGATGACTACTAACGCATACCCGCTTATTAGGGATTTTTTGGACGAGAATCTAACCAAGGAAGAGTTAATCGAGAAGATGTCCGTCAGGGATTGGCGACTTGCAAAACGGCAAATAACTTTCATGAAGCGCAACAAAGATATAAACTGGCTAACTCTCGCCGAAGCCGAACAATATATTTCTTCAAAAATGAATAAATAAACTATACACTTTTTGAAAAGTGTGATAAAATATAGGTATGGAACAAAGCATAGACGCTCTATTTGGTTCAAAGACAAGGGTTAAGCTTCTTAATCTGTTTTTGAATAATCCTGACAAAACTTTTTACGTTCGAGAAATCACTCGAATGATTGACGAGCAGGTCAACTCGGTCCGTCGAGAACTAAAGAATCTCGAAGATATAAATGTTGTCAAAAGCACAACAGAAGATCGAAAACTGTTCTACGGGATAAACCAGCGATTTAAGTTTTATATTCCGCTCAGAGCTATTTTTGCTGGAACTGAAATAGTTGAAGGTGACACGTCAATCAGTTCTGACGAATCTAAAAAGAGCTGGAAAAATAAAATATCCGAAATTCGAAAACACCTTCAAGTGTTGGTTATTTCTGGGGTTTTGGTGGATGGTTCCGAATCGAATATCGACATGCTTTTGGTGGGAGACAATTCCAAAAATCAACTTTCTGATTGGGCTTCACTAATCGAGAAGCAAGAAGGTCGCGAGTTGAACTATGTAATTCTTTCGATGAGTGACTTCTATTATCGATATAGCACAAAAGATGTGTTCGTATCGGGTATTTTTAACAACAAACATCGTGTGATTATCGATGAAGAAGATATTCTAAAGGCTTAGGAGAAGAAATGTTTGAAATTGAATATAAAGGCGGAAATACTGTTGTAATTTCTACAAAAAAGACAACTTTAATTACAGATCCAAAGATGTCAGTGGTCGGTGAAAAGGATCAGATTCTAAAAGGCGCTGTCGAACTCGCTACAGAAGATAGGTTTTTGACGAATAGTGAAGATTTTTTGTTGAATATTAGCTATCCAGGAAGTTATGAAATTGGTGATTTTTCTATCAATGGATTTTCAGAAAAGCGTCACTTAGATGACGAGAAGGATATTAAGCGTTCGGTTATCTACAATATCGATGCGCTCGGCACGAAAATTGGCCTTCTCGGCAATATCGGACCAGAACTTTCGGATGATCAGCTTGAGAATTTGGGCGTTTTGGATATTCTTATTCTTCCGGTTGGCGGTGGTGACTACACTTTAGATGCCACTTCTGCTGCGAAAATTGCGCGCAATACAGACGCAAAAGTGATTATTCCGGTTCATTATGCTGATGATGGCGTTAAATATGAAGTTCCGCAATCGAATCTGGAATTATTCATCAAAGAAATGGGCGTCGAAGTTGAAAAAACCAACAAATACAAAGTTAAGTCGGCTGCTGCACTACCAGAAAAAGCTACTATCGTTCAGATTGAAAGAACTAGATAAAATCAAGTAAAACAAAAACACCTTCGCGAAATTGCTAAGGTGTTTTTGTTTGAAGATTTAAAATTATAGAATTCCTTTTTTCTTCAAAGTTCGGATAGCGTGCGTACTTAGGTTTAGTCGAACTTTTTTACCGTCAATCATTACAGTTTTTTTCTGAATGTTTGGTTTGAAAGTTCGTTTTGTGCGTCGCAACGAAAAGCTAACGTTGTGTCCGTGCTGCTTTCCTTTTCCTGTCAAATCACATACTGCCATTTTAACTCTCTTTACTTTATTATTTACAATCTGTTTTATTATATATCATTTTTGAAAAAAGGTCAAGTATGATATAATAGTAATATGGAATTATTGAGTATTTTGATTGTAGTAGTGATTTTGTTGGTCTCGATCGTGATTCATGAAATTGCGCACGGTGCGACAGCATATTGGCTCGGTGATGATACGGCTAAAGTTGCAGGCAGGTTGACTCTTAACCCTTTGGCGCATATCGAGCCGACGATAAGTATTATTATGCCGCTTGTATGTATTATAGCTGGATTGCCTGTGATTGGTGGTGCTAAGCCTGTGCCAGTTAATACGCGCAAAATTAACGGCGGTGAATGGGGAATGGCTCTTGTGGCTTTGGCTGGGCCGCTTTCAAATTTTTTGCTGGCGCTTATCGGTTATGGAATTTTTTCACTGCTAAATATCAGTTCTGGCTTATTCGGCTCGATTTTGGTTTTGTTTGTGAAAATCAACTTGGGCTTGATGCTGTTTAACTTATTGCCGATTCCGCCGCTAGATGGCTCGAAGATTATTTATCCTATTGCGCCAGAATTCGTTCAAGATATTATCGAAAAGCTAGAGAAGAACAGTTGGCTGGTTTTTGTGATTATTTTACTGTTCACTGCGCAAATATCAGCCGTTATTGGTATGGTGCAGTCGTGGATTTTATCGTTTTTTGTGGCAATTTTTTAGAAATAGTGTTATAATAAAAGTAGCCCTAAGGCTAACATGATTTTTCCTGAATAATCATAGATATAGGAACTCCTAATGATGATTTGTTGCCGTGGTAACAGATTGCGGAGGTATCCACCTTGTGTTTTACGCGGGGAAAATATCTAAGTTAGCTAAAGGGCTTTTTTGTTTGGGATTTTTGAGAAAATTTGATAAAATAGTTATATGGATAATGGGAGCGAAATAAAAACTAAAAAATTTGAAGACCTGGTGGCGAGCGACTTTGTGCATTTACATACGCACACTTATCATTCGCTTTTGGACGGACTAACTAAAATTGACGACTTAACTCGTACAATTAAAGAAAATGGCATGGAGGCCGTCTCGATTACAGATCACGGAACGATGTCTGGTTCGATTGAGTTTTATAAATCTGCAAAAGCGCAGGGAATCAAGCCAATTATCGGTATGGAAACTTACGTCGCGGCGCGAACGCGTTTCGATCGTGACCCAAATCACGATAAGCCGCGTTACCACCTAACGCTCCTTGCGAAGAACGAAAAAGGTTGGCAAAATCTATGTATGCTTTCTTCGAAAGCAAGTATTGAAGGGCAATATTATAAGCCGCGTATTGACCATGATCTGATGGAGCAATGCTCGGAAGGAATTATTTGTTTGAGTGGATGTGCTGGTTCGGAGATTTCGGAGGCGATTCGTGCTGAAGATTTTGAAAAAGCCAAAGAGCTCGCAAAATGGTATCAGTCGGTTTATGGCGACGATTTTTATCTGGAGCTTCAAGATCACGGTCATCCAGATTGTCCAAACCATTGGGATGTTCAAAAAATCATTAACGACGGGCTTTTTCGCCTAAATAAAGAGCTGGGAATTCCACTAGTTGTGACTTGTGATTCACACTATTTGACGCACGAAAATCAAGATGCGCACGAAATTTTGCTATGTATTGGCACGGGTTCTTATTTGAGTGATGAAAAACGAATGAGCTTGAAAGAATTCGATCTGTTTGTGACGAATCCGCGCGATATTATTGATCGTTGGGGGAAGATCGATCCAGAAATCATCTTGAATACCAAGCGCGTCGCCGAAAAGGTGAATTTTGAGTTTGAATTTGGTAAGATTTTGATTCCAAAATTTCCGCTACCGGAAGGAGAAGAGAGCGAAAAAGGCTTTTTGGATAAGCTAGTTTTTTATGGAATGGGCGAGCGATATGCTGGGATTTCTCGAGAAGAAGTCGAAAAAATGACCATCGCCGAGATTCGCGAAAAACTTTCTCCTGAACAGCTCAATCGTGTTGATATGGAGCTTGGCGTTCTGGACGGAATGGGCTATAATGGTTATTTCCTTATCGTTCAGGACTTCATCAACTGGGGCAAGTCTCAGGGGATTGTTTTTGGGCCTGGCCGTGGTTCGGCTGCGGGGTCAATTATCGCCTACGCGCTTCACATTACAGATCTCGATCCACTTGAATATGACCTTCTTTTTGAGCGCTTTTTGAACCCAGATCGTATCTCAATGCCAGATATTGACGTTGATATTCAAGATACGCGCCGCAATGAAGTTATTCAATATTGTGTGGATAAATATGGCGAACCGCGAGTGGCAAATATTGCGACTTTTGGTAAAATGATGGCAAAAAACGCCGTGCGAGATGTGGCGCGTGTTTTGGAAGTGCCTTATTCTGAGGCTGACCGTATTGCGAAGCTCGTGCCAGATCCTAACCAAGGGCGCCATATTCCTTTGAAAGTTTCTATCGAGCAAGATCAAGATCTAAAAAAAGAATACGAAACCAATCCGACTGCGAAAACAGTGATCGATTATGCGATTCAGCTCGAAGGAACAATTCGAAACCACGGTGTTCACGCTTGTGGTGTGGTGATTGCGCCGGACGATCTTGTGAATTATCTTCCGCTTGAAATGGCGCAAAAAGGCGTTGTCGCGACGCAGGTTCCGATGGGACAGGTCGAAGATCTTGGCCTTTTGAAGATGGACTTTTTAGGGCTAAAAAACCTTTCGATTATCTCGACTGCGCAAAAAATCATTAAAACTACTTATGGTGTGGACATTGATCTTGCAACTTTAACTCTCGACGACAAAAAAGCGTACGAGCTATTGGCGCGCGGTGATTCGACCGGTGTTTTTCAGCTTGAGTCCGCTGGAATGAAGCGCTATCTTCGAGAATTGAAACCTTCGAAGTTTGAAGATATTGTCGCGATGGTTGCGCTATATCGACCTGGTCCGATGAGTGAAATTCCGAAGTTTATTGCCCGCAAACACGGCGAAGAGGAAATCACTTACTACGAAGAACACATGGAAAATGCGCTCAAAAACACTTATGGAATTTTGGTTTATCAGGAGCAATTCATGCAGATTTCAAAGGAAGTTTGCGGATTTACTGGCGGTCAGGCGGACACGCTTCGAAAAGCCGTTGGTAAGAAAAATATCGAACTTATGAAAAAAATGAAGAGTGAGTTTATCGAGGGTGCCGTCAAACATTCGAACGCCGATCGTGGAAAGGTTGAAAAGTTCTGGGATCACCTCGAAGAATTCGCGAATTACTGTTTTAATAAGTCGCACGCGGCGTGTTACGCCTTGATCGCTTACTGGACAGCCTACATTAAGGCGCATTTTCCAGATGCATTTATGGCGGCTCTGATGACGGCGGATTCCGACGATACGGATCGTTTGGCGATTGAAATTGCTGAATGTCGAAAAATGGGAATTCAGGTGCTCGGCCCAGATGTAAATGAATCTTATCGCGATTTTGCGATTGTTCCGCATGAAAATAAGATTCGTTTTGGTCTTTTGGCGGTTAAAGCTGTTGGTGGTGGCGCTGTTGACGCTGTTCTTGATGCTCGAAAAGCGGACGGTAAGTTTAAGTCTGTTTTGGATTTTGCGAAGCGTGTAAATGCGCGAGCTTTCAATAAACGAGCTTGGGATTCGTTGATTATGACTGGCGCCTTTGATGAATTCGGAACGCGCTCGGATTTGATGTTTAACTTGGAAAAAATTCAAGCTTACGGCTCAAAAATCCAAAAAGAAGCTTTATCTGGCCAGGCTGATCTATTTTCGATGCTCGGCGATAGTGGCGAAAGTTTGGCAAATTTAGAGCCAGAAATCGAGCTCACTCCCGCGCCAAAACAAAACACCGAAAAAGAAATGCTCACTTGGGAGCGCGATCTGTTAGGGTTGTATGTTTCGGCTCATCCGCTCGATAAATACGTGACTTATTTTGAAGAACAGACCGTTCCGCTTTCGCAAATTCAGCCTAATACTGACGGTCAAAGGGCTACGGTTGGCGGAATTGTGCTCGATTTACGTACTATCATTACGAAAGCTGGAACCAAAATGGCTTTCGTAAAGATGGAGGATAAGACTGGCGAAGGTGAGATTATCGTTTTCCCTAATCTTTTTGCTGAAATGGACGGAAAAATCCAGATTGACGCCGTTTTAAAGATCGAAGGTAAGGTTTCGGCGCGCGATCGCGATGGAAACTTAAAATCTGACGCACAGCTCATTGCCGAAACTATATCTGTTATCACGGATGAAGAACTCGAAAATTACGAATCGACTGGACGACGTGCGGACGGATTGAAGGCGAAAAAACAAGTGGCGCAAAAACCGCAAAAAACAGTTTCTCAATCTATTTCTGCTGGTAAAACCAAAAAATGGACAAACGAGCCAAACAAAACGAACAGTAGGCCTGCTTCTTCTATACCAAAAGCCTCCGCTGATAAATCGCGCTCAGCAGAAAATTACCAAGCCGAAAAAATCCAAAAAGTATTTGTTCATATCAAAAACCCAAACGACCATGAAAATCTGCTCGCAGTCAAGAAACTTTGCGGTAAATATTCGGGGATGTCGGAGATGATTTTGGTGCTTGGAACAGATAACAAGTCGGCTATCCGTATGCCGTTTCGGGTGGATTCCAATTCAAGCTTGCCAAAAGAATTGGTGAATCTGCTCGGCGAAGATTGTGTTGTGATCAAATAAGTGTTATAATTTTATAAGCCCATTGAATGATCGCTGATTTTTCAGAGGAAAGTCCGGGCAGCACAGGACACAACAGTTGCTAACGGCAACCGGGGGATAACCCTAGGGAAAGTGCCACAGAAACGAAACCGCCTTTTTAAAGGTAAGGGTGAAAGGAGTGAGGTAAGAGCTCACAGTCGCTCGTGGTGACGCGAAGCGAGAGGTAAACCCTGTTGGCTGCAAGGAGAGTTTTCCGTTTACGGTTGGTGGTCCGCCAAAACTCGATAACCGCTCGATTTTCGAAGCAATTCGAAAACTAGATAGATGATCATTCTCGACAGAACCCGGCTTACAGATGGGCTTATCTATGGAAAATAAAAAATATCTCCGTTTTTCTCGGAGATATTTTTTATTGAATTATTTTACAGATTCAACGATTTTTGCGAAAGCTTTTGGTTCGCTAACGGCTAGTTCGGCCAAGATTTTTCGATCAAGTTCGATATTTTTAGCTTTCAAGCCAGCGATAAGTTTTCCATAAGTTAAACCGTTTTCGCGAGCAGCAATGTTAATTCGTGTAATCCATAGACCTCGCAAGTCGCGCTTGCGGTTGCGTCGGTCGCGGTAAGCGTATTGAAGAGAACGGATAACGCCTTGTTTTGCCAATCGGTAAGATCGGGTTCGGGCGTGTTGCATTCCTTTAGCGGCTTTTAGGATTTTTTTATGCTTTGCTCGTGCTGTAACACCTCGTTTTACTCGCATTATTTTGCTCCTAGTGCTCGTTTAATATTTTTTGCGATTGAGCCAGTTACTTCTGCGCTCGTGTTGATTCGTCGTTTTCGACTCTTGCTTTTCTTGGAAAGCATGTGATTCTTAAAGGCTCGTTGGCGAAGAACTTTTCCAGTTTTGGTAAGCTTCACTCGTTTCGCAGTGCCTTTATGAGTCTTCATTTTTGGCATTATTTACTCCTTACTACTAAACTCAGATTGCGGCCAGCCATCTGAGGTTTTTGCTCGACGATAGCATCTTCTTCAAGAAGAGAAATGATTTTTTCAGCCATTTCGAAACCAATTTCCTTGTGGGCCATTTCACGACCTTTGAAGACGATTTGGATTTTCACCTTGTCGCCATTCGCTAGGAATTTTTTGATCTTTCGTAGCTTAATTTCGAGGTCTCCAGAGCCAATTTTTAGACCGAACCGCATTTGTTTTAATTCGATAGCTTTCGCTTTCTTCTTATTTTTTTGCTGTTCTTTCATTTTTTGGTACTGGTATTTTCCCCAGTCGATAATCTTGGCAACTGGCGGTTCTGCGTTTGGAGAGATTTCTACTAAATCAACTCTGGCTTCTTGGGCCAATTTTAGAGCTTCTTTTGAAGACATAATCCCCAATTGTTCGCCGCTTGTGCCGATTACACGAAGTTCGCGTGCGCGAATTTCTTCGTTGATTCGAACCTTTTTGCTAATAATTTTCCTTCCTTTCGAGTTGCTATTTTAGAGCAATTCACTCGATGTAAATTATACCAAAAAATCCCTAAAAAAGCAAGGTTTTTGCGCAAAAAAGTCTTGACTATTGTTTGTGTCGATATTGAAGAGCTTCGCTAATATGAGAGGTTTCGATTGATTTTTTGCCTTCAAGGTCGGCGATTGTGCGTGCGACCTTTATGATTTTTAGGTAGCTTCGAGCAGAGAGGTCCATTTTTGAAGCGGCTAAATCCACGAAATTTTTAGCGGATTCTTCCAGGTTGAACAACTTTTTTACATCGCCAGTTTTGGCGGAACTGTTGTATCTATTACAACTTTTATAACGCTTATGTTGTAATTTTCGCGACGTTTCTATCTGTGATAAAGCATAAGCGTGTTGTGAATTCGACATTTTTCGTTCTTCTAGCAGATTTTTGTTATGGATTCGATTTACGTTTATTACCATATCAATTCGATCAAGCATTGGTCCAGAAAGTTTGCGCTGATAATTTAGGATTTGAGAATTTGAGCAGGAGCATTCTTTTGTTTCATCGCCCAAAAATCCGCAAGGGCAAGGATTCATCGTCGCTACTAGCATAAAGTCAGCAGGGTAAGTGCTGCGATATTTTGTTCGACTTATAGTTACTTTTCTGTCTTCAAGTGGTTGGCGAAGAGATTCGATGAGAGTTTTTGGATATTCTGGCAGCTCATCAAGAAATAACACGCCAAGGTGAGCAAGGCTTATTTCACCAGGAGTAGCTTTTGGCCCACCACCAATAATTGAGGTTTTGCTGGCAGTGTGATGTGGTGCGCGAAAAGGGCGAGAAATGGCCGAATTTTCGATATTTTCGACAAGCCCATGTATTTTTGCGACTTCGAGTTTTTCTTGCTTTGAGAGCGGCGGGAGAAGGCTTAGAGCGGCTTTTGCAAGCATAGTTTTACCAGTTCCTGGAGGACCAGTCAGAAGAATGTTGTGACGACCGGCTATTGCGATGGTGAGTGCCCGCTTGGCCTGTTCTTGATCTATAATATCATCAAGAATAATTTGATGAGCTTCGGTGTTATCTGTTGTTGCCGGTTGTTTTTCGGAAGGGATTTTTGCTTCATTTTTTAGATGGAGAAAAATTTCTTTGAGATTTTTTGCTCCAATGATGGTGATATCTTCAATCAGGCTAGCCTGTTCTAGATTAGATGCTGGAATGAAGACTTCGTTGATATTTGCTTGCTTGAGTTTTTCGAGAATATTCAGGATTCCTTTGATCGGTCGGATATCGCCGTTTAGTGAAAGCTCACCAACGAAGGCACGACCAGCAACTTCGGTTTGTTTTATCTGACCGCTAATAATCAGAATCGAAATAGCGATCGGCAGATCGAAAGTGGTTCCGTCTTTCGGGATTTCTGCTGGTGCGAGATTGATTGTGATTTTTTTGGCCGGGAAGTCGAGAGAAGAGTTTTTTATGGCGCTACGCACGCGCTCCTTGGCTTCGTCGATTGCTTTATTGCCCATGCCAACAATTTGAAGAGTTGGCAAGCCTTTCGACGAATCTCCTTCTACCTCAATGATTTCTGCTTCGTAACCGATTGGTGCTGCTGAAATAACTTTGCTTATCATAAATAAATTTTAGCATAAACGTTTTGTTTTCTCAATTTTATGATATAATAAAAGTATTGATGGGGCTGATTTAGCTTTAGACAAGGGGAATTTAACAAACTAATTGGCAAGTCGTTTGCTTCGTAAAGCTTAAAATAATTGCAAAATCTAATTTTGTAGCGAAAGTTAAAGAGTTCTTTGCAGCTCCTGCTTTCGCGCCAATCGCTGCTTAATTATTGCGCGATCATTGTCCTAAATTCGGCAGCGCGGATTTAGTCGGTGTTATATTTTTTCGCTGATAGCTTAAAGAAGAGTAGCGGTTTTTGAGTGAAATTTTAGCTACAACTTTTTCGTGATTTTTTGTTTTTCTTTTATTGCGAAAATTTTAATTAAGAAAAACTAAACTTGTAGAAAATTAGTTCGTTACCTTTTGGACCCGAGGGCGGTTCTCGGCAGCTCCACCATTTTTGAAAATATGCCGAATTGGCATTTTTATTTTGCTATAAAATTTTGGAAAAAATAAAAAATGAGCGACTGCGAGGAACGCTCATTTTTAAGTTTTGTGGAGTTTTTTGTTTGTGCTAGCTGTCTGCGGAGTTTTGCTAGGATTTTTAGAAATAATGTTTATTTTTGGCTCTGTGTATAAATTATTTATTCACGAGCTACCCCTATAATATACGGAAATAAGCATAAAGTCAATAGTTTTTTTGACTTTTTTGTATAATTTTTTTAATCATCGAAAATAACAGATAGGGCTACAAAATAGGTTGTTTATTTTACAATATTTTAAGCACAAACATATTGACTTTTTGGCTGGAGTGTGTTATTATCTAAGTAGCTTTTGAAGAAAACAAAAAGCAAAAATAAAAACACAGTATAGCACATTGCAACCATAGCACATTTTATTTATTTGAATGAAATTGATCGCTTGCTTTTTCGGGGCTTGAACGGCAATTGAAAATAAGGTTTTTGAAGATGTCTTTGATTTTCTAACTTATTTTAAATTGCCAAAAAGCTCCGCCGAAGAACGAGCGTAGAGCGCGAGGATTAGAATAAGTACTTCTAAGTTCAAAGGAATTTAGTTAAGGAACTCCTCAAGAACTATGCTTCTCTATACGAGAAGCGGTCAACACGGCTCAAAAGAGCTGGCCGCGAACCACGGATTTTAGTAATGTTTTTAGTTCCGTTTGGTGATTTTCGCTTTGCTAGCTCTTTGGGCTGAATCTAAAATATGGTAAAATTTAGGTATGATTTCAAAAATTATTTTCGCAGTTTCAATAATTTCCGGAGCCGGTATTCTCTGGATTTTAAACTTTACCACACCTTCGAGTGTTGGTCCATTGGGAGTTTTGGGTTTGTTTATTTTGGCTTACATAGTCTTTGCACAGATTATAGTTTTTTTGCTTTATGGATTAAGCAGAATTTTTTCATTGGTGAAAACAACTTTCGTCAAAGAATCCGTGTCGCCAAAAAAAGAACGCGACTTCATGTTCTATTATAAATATTCCCTAGCTTTAGCTATGGCGCCTTTAGTTATTATTGCTCAGCAGTCAGTTGGTAGCGTTGGCGTTTTTGAGCTTATTTTGATATTGATAATTGAAATAATCGCTTGTGTTTATATTTCAAAACGTTAATGTTTGTGATATAATATCTACATATGGAACCGCAGAAGAATGTCGAACTTCCAAAAGTAGAGGGTGGGTTTTCGAATAGTAATTTCGAAAGTCCAAGTTTTGATGTTCTTCAAAATCATGAAGCGCAATCACTTCAGCAGAATTCGGATATTTTAAAATCGCGAGAAGCGGTTTTTTCTGCTGTTGAAGAATTTTCTGTACAGGGAGAAAATCTTCAGGCAACTCAACAAGCACAAGTTTTGCCGCAAGTTCAAGGCGCCGAAAATCCAGTTCTGTCCGCTGCTGTGCCTGCAATTGCTGCCGACGTTGATCTTATGGAAGATGAGTGGGTTAAAGACTTGAAAAAAATGATTGTCGAAACCAAAGGCGATCCGCACGCTCGCCAAAACAGATTCAAAGAAATGCAAATGGATTATTTAAAAAAGAGATATAATAGAATAATAAACGGTGGTAAATAATGGAATTTTTTGTAACGGCATTTTTGATTTTTGTGGTAGTGTGCGTGGCTACATTCTTAATTTTTGACCAGTACAAAAAAACGGTTCGCGAAGCAAAAAATTACGAACGTGGGTTGAAAATGGTGCCCATGAAAATCCACCTACCTCCGCCAAGCAATGATATTGATGCGGGCAGTCGCGATGAGCGCGATGTTGTGGATGAAGTGCTCTCCGAAGCGCAGACCATGTATAATATTATCGCCAGCACTGCAACTAAAGGCTTCAAAACCAAAATCTACGGTCAGCGCCACATTTCTTTCGAAATCATTGCTAGTGACGGCTTGATCCATTATTATGCGGTGGTGCCATCTGTAATTACCGAAACGATCAAGCAAGCTATCTCTGCGGCCTATCCTGCGGCCAGACTCGAAGAAGTTGAAATCAAAAATATTTTCAGCCAGCAAGGGAAGTCTTTGGGAGTGATTGGTGGTGAATTCACGCTCAAGAAAGATTTCTTTTACCCAATAGCAACTTATCAAGAATCTCGCCGAGATGCGATGCGTTCGCTTTTGGACGCGCTAACTAATGTTTCTCGTGGCGACGGCGCGGCGGTTCAGATTATGATTCGTCCTGCTGATGAAAAATGGCTGAATGCGTCGAACAAACGAACGGAACACATCCGAGAAAAGGGCAGTAAATCAAAAGGTTCTTCAGGCGCTATTGATTTGATGGAGGCTCTATGGAAGCCGCCAACATATGGATCTGGCTCGAATGGTGGCGATACGCATCAGTTGACAGCTTTAGAGCAAGAAGAAATCGAAGCAATAGAAAATAAAACCAAGTACCCAGCGTATGAAGTCCTGATTCGAACTGTTGTTTCTTCGTCAACATCGGCAAAAAGCCAAGCGATCCTTCAAGGGATTGTTTCTGCGTTCTCGCTTTTTGACTCTCCGCGCTTTAATGGATTTAAATTTAATATGACGCAAAATATCGAAGATTTGGTTACGGCGTATATTTTTAGATTTTTCCCGCAAAATGCGAAAAGTGTAATTTTGAACAGTGTGGAGCTTTCGACAATTTTTCACTTGCCGAACCGTAATTCTATCCCGACGGAAAAAGTTCAACGCCAGAGAATCAAGCAGGTTGATGGGCCAACAGAAGTCATGGACGATGGCTTGTTGCTTGGCGTGAACGAATATCGTGGTGTCGAAAAACAGATTCGACTCAGCAAAAATGATCGCCGCCGCCACACGTATATTATTGGTCAGACGGGTATGGGTAAGTCTAAATTGCTGGAGAATTTGGCATTTCAGGACATTATGAACGGTGATGGATTCGCGTTTATTGATCCGCACGGCGATTCGGTTGAAGAATTGCTCGGTATGATTCCACGCGAACGGCTAGACGATGTTATTTATTTTAACCCTGGTGATATCGAAAATCCGCTAGGCTTCAACATGTTTGAGGCTTCGAGCGATTCGGAGATGGATTTTATTATTGGCGAAACAAACTCGATGTTGAAATCGCTTTACGATCCAGGAAATACTGGCGTGGTTGGTCCTCGAATGGAAAATATCGTGCGAAATGCGGCGTTGCTTTTGATGAGCGATCCGGCGGGCGGAACTTTTATGGATATTCCTAAAGTTTTGATCGATCCAGAATTCACCAAACCAAAAATAAAATATCTCCGAAATCAACGCGCGATTGACTTTTGGACGAAAGAATGGCCAGCCTCGCAAAAATCAAACGATGCGGGCGAATTGGTGTCGTGGGTGGTTTCAAAATGGGCGCCTTTTGAAAACGAACTTCTCAACAATATCCTTGGCCAAACCAAATCATCGTTTAATATTCGCGAAATTATGGACAACAATAAAATCCTTCTGGTGAATCTCTCAAAGGGTAAAATGGGCGAAGGCGCTGCCAAATTGCTTGGTATGGTTTTCGTTATGAAGTTCCAAGCGGCGGCGATGAGTCGTGTTGATATTCCAGAAGATGAACGAAAAGATTTCTGTTTGTATGTTGACGAGTTCCAGAACTTTGCGACAGATAGCTTTGAGTCGATTCTTTCCGAAGCCCGAAAGTTCCGTTTGAATTTGATTCTCGCTAACCAGTTCATGACCCAGCTTAATGACAAAATTAAGGGCGCGGTTATGGGGAATGTGCCAACTAAATTGGTCGGACGAATCGGTATCGACGACGCGGAAGTGCTACAAAAGGCCTTTCATCCAACATTTACCGCAGAAGATTTGATTAAAACACCAAACTATAATGCTATTGCGACGGTTCTAGTGAACGGTTTTCCGAGCTCACCTTTCAATATAAAGCTTTTGCCGCCGCTTGGTAAATCTAATCCGCAGCTTCGAGAGGCGATTAAGCGATATTCAGCTTCGAAATATGGTCGTCCGCGCGCAGTTGTTGCGGCCGAAATTCGGGAAAGGCTAACTCCCCAAAAGCCAGCGATAAATCCTTCTCCTGCTCCAACTTCTGCGCCGTTGACACAAAATCTATCAATGCCTCCGCAGTCGATTCTGGCGAGCGAACCGCAGATGTCATCTGTTAGTGCGCCCGAGCCACAGAAAGTTTCATTCTTGGACGATTGGATTAAACGACGTGAAGAAATTAGAAAATCTGCTCCTGCGCCACAACCTCAAAATATTCCACCGCAAAAAACTTTGGAGCCAGCTAAAGTAGAGCCAAAAAAAGACAAATTCAGCGTTCAAGATCAAGACAGTGAAGTCGTATTTAAAATAAGGTAATAGTTCTACCTTATTTTAGTTTTGGTGAATTTTATGATTCGCAGGACTATATATAATATTATAGTGGAAGACAATAAGATCGAATAATTTACTGATGAGTTCGTCAAAAGCGCAATAAAGAAAAATCCGTAAAATACTACCAGCGAGACTATCAACGCCAAAGTGAATGATTTGGGCTCGAAAATCGCATCGAATATTTTTGATACGCCATCCGCAAAATTGCTATTAAACGGTTTGCGAATGACTTTTTCGAATGACGAGAGTTCTGCCTCGCTATTTTTTAGAATATCGTCAACTTGCCTGTTTACGTGATCGTCCATGCTAAAAACTCCTTTTGATTATGCGTATTTGCTTGAGTAATAAATTTGTTCGCAAAGCGGAAATTGCTGATATAAAAAGTAGAACAGCAAAAATTCCGAGAATTGTTTGTAGAGCTGTTTTTGGTGTGCGCGCAGAGAGCTCGTTCACGTATCGCACAGCTGGGCATTGGATTTTTTGAGATGTTTCGTTGCCAAAAAACAGGGTGATCTTACAGTCGTAGCTGTTTGCGCTCCCGTATAGGGCAGGAATTTTATTTTTGATTTTTATTGTAAACTGTCGAATTTCTGATTCTCCTGGCGCGATAGTTGTTGGAAGCCAGCTTCCTGAATTTTTGTCGAATGTGAGATTTTGCTGGCTTAAAATTTCTCCATACTCAAGAATGTCGCTGGTCTGAAACTCGAAATCGAAAACTTGCGGTTGGCTAGAAATGTTTTTTGCGGTAAGAGTAAAAATCACTTGTGAGCCTGGACTAGCTAGCGGTTCGGCGTAGATTATTTTTGAGCTGAGTTCTAAGATGTTTGTGCTGGATTTTTTAGTGATTTGCTGTGATGAAAAAAATGCGGTTGGCTGAAAATAGCTCGTAAATACCACCGAAAAAATCGCCAAAACAATCGCAAAAATGCTCGCTATTTGCCAGCGAAGTTTTTTCTGGAGCTCCTTTTCAAAAGCGAGAAGTTTATCGCCAAGAGAAGGGCTGTAAGCGTATCCAAGAATAATTTTTCTAAACATTTCCCACCTTAAACATTACCATTTTAGCATAAAATTACAAAAAATATAAGGTTTATTTGCGATTTTTTCAAAAATAAGGTATAATTTAAAGGTATAAAGAGGTAAAGGATAACATACAGATAAGTCTGAAATGAGGGAGTCGATGTCTAAACAAAAAGAAAATAATTACGACGGTTCACAAATTCAAGTCTTGGAAGGCTTGGAGCCTGTTCGAAAACGCCCCGGAATGTATATTGGTTCGACCGGTTATGATGGCGTTCATCACTTGATTAAGGAAATCGCTGACAACTCGATTGACGAAGCGATCGCTGGATACGGCACGAAAGTTTTGGTGAAAATTCTTGCGGATGGCGGAATTACAATCACTGACGACGGTCGTGGTATTCCGGTTGATATTCATCCAAAAACTGGAAAATCTACGCTCGAAACAGTTTTGACTGTTCTTCATGCTGGTGGTAAATTCGGCGGCGGCGGATATAAGGTTTCGTCAGGTCTTCACGGCGTTGGTTCGTCAGTTGTGAATGCGCTTTCGACAAAAATGATCGCCGAAGTCGTCAAAAATGGAATTCTTCATCGCATTGAGTTTGAGCGTGGTGTTCCGCAAACCGAACTCCAAAAACTCGGCAAAACTGATCGTTTCGACGGAACGAGCATTACATTTTACCCAGATCCAACGATTTTTAAAGAAACTGTAACTTTTGACTATAAATGGGTTGTAAACTACCTTCGTCATCAAGCATATTTGACGAAAGGCGTTTATGTTCAAGTTGATGATGAGCGAACCAACGAGCGAAAAGCGTTCTATTTTGAAGGTGGAATTCAGAGCTATGTGAAGCATTTGAATATTGGCAAAGAAGTTTTGTCGGAAACGCCTTTTTATGTTGAAAAACAAGTTGAAGATTCGATGGTGGAAATCGCTATTCAATACAACGACACTTACGCCGAAAATGTTCAGGCTTTCGCTAACAACGTTTTGAACCCTGATGGCGGAACTCACGTGGTTGGTTTTCGAACTGCTTTGACTCGTGTAATCAATGATTATGCTCGAAAGAGTAGCTTGCTCAAAGAAAAAGAAGACAACTTAACAGGTGATGATATTCGCGAAGGCTTGACGGCGATTATTTTGGTTAAATTGCCAGATCCGCAGTTTGAAGGCCAGACAAAAAACAAACTCGGAAATCCAGAGGTTCGTCGCTACACAGATCAGGTGATGACGGAATATTTTGGTTATTATCTCGAAGAAAATCCAGCGGTCGCCAAGAAGATTATCGGCAAAGCGCTTTTGGCGGCTCGAGCTCGAAAAGCGGCGCGCGCGGCTCGCGAAAATGTGATTCGAAAAGGCGTTTTGGATGGTTTGAGCCTGCCTGGAAAACTGGCCGACTGTTCGTCGAAAAATCCAGAAGAATGCGAACTTTACATCGTTGAGGGTGACTCGGCTGGCGGTTCTGCTAAATCTGGTCGCGATAGCCGAACGCAGGCGATTTTGCCGCTTCGTGGTAAAGTTTTGAACGTTGAGCGCGCTCGCTTAGATAAAATGCTCTCCAACAATGAAATCGTTTCGCTTATCAAAGGTATGGGTGTGGGAATCGGCGATCAATTCGACATTCGTGGACTTCGCTACAATCGAATCATTATCATGACCGATGCTGATGTCGACGGAAGTCACATTGCGACACTTTTGATGACGTTCTTCTTCCGCTATATGCGCGAAGTCGTTGAGGGTGGACATATTTATCTTGCGAAACCGCCACTTTTCCTTTTGAAGGGTTCGGGCAATAAGCATTATTATGTTTATAGCGATGAAGAGCGCGACGCGAAAATCAAAGAGCTTATTGAAGAGCGCAAAGCTCGCGGCACGCAAATCAATCCAGAAGATAGCGACATCAAGCAAGCTGGACTTACGGATATTCAGCGCTACAAAGGTCTTGGTGAAATGGATGATACTCAGCTCTGGGAAACTACAATGAATCCAGAAAATCGTGTTCTTATTCAATTGAAGCTCGAAGACGCTGAGCGCGCAGATGCGATTTTCACCAAACTCATGGGTTCAGAAGTTGCTATGCGAAAGAACTTCATTCAGACAAATGCGAAATATGTTAACTTGGAAGAATTGGACGTGTAATTATGGAAGATGAAAAGAAAATGCCAGTAGAAGGTGAAATTATCGAAAAACCAACTCATTCAAAATATCTTGAATTCCGAACAGTTGAAGATGTTATGGAAGATTCTTTCTTGCGATATTCGATGTCTGTTATTATCGATCGCGCGCTTCCAGATGTCCGAGACGGTTTGAAGCCAGTTCATCGCCGTATTCTTTACTCGATGGGTGAAGGCGGTTTGCGACCTGGCTCGAAATTCCGAAAATCCGCTCGTATCGCCGGTGATGTGATGGGTAAATATCACCCGCACGGTGATTCCGCGATTTATTATGCGATGGTTCGTTTGGCTCAAAACTGGGTGATGCGATATCCGCTCGTTGAAGGTCAGGGTAACTTTGGTTCGATGGACGGCGACCCAGCGGCGGCTTCGCGTTATACTGAGGCTCGCTTGGGTCGAATCGGTGATATTCTTTTGACTGATCTAGACAAAGACACGGTTGATTTTCGTCCAAACTATGATGGATCCGAAAGTGAACCTTCTGTTCTTCCTGCGAAATTACCAAACTTGTTGCTGAATGGGCAGGTTGGTATTGCGGTTGGTATGGCGACAAGTATTCCAACTCACAACCTTAGTGAAGTTGTTGATGCGACAATCGAACTTATCGATAATCCGGAAGCCTCTCTGGAAGATTTGATGAAGCATGTTAAAGGTCCGGACTTCCCAACTGGTGCAACTGTTTATGGTGGCGCACCGATGATTCAGGCCTACAAAACTGGTCGCGGAAGTGTCACGATGCGAGCTGTGGTTTCAATCGAAGAAACCAAACGCGGTCGGCATCAGATTATCATTACTGAAATTCCTTACGCCGTAAACAAGGCTTCGTTGATCGAAAAAATCGCTGATCTCGTAAAAGACAAAAAAATCACAACAATCGCTGATCTTCGCGACGAATCTGCCCGCGGTAAAGTTCGCATTGTGGTGGATCTCAAAAAAGACGCTTACCCAAAGAAGGTTTTGAACCAGCTTTACAAATTAACACCACTTCAAAGCAACTTCCATTACAATATGCTTGCTTTGGTGAACGGTGGAATTCAGCCACGCGTGCTTGGATTGAAGGAAATTTTGACTGAATTCGTCAATCATCGACGCGTTGTTGTGCGTCGCCGCACTGAATTTGAACTCAAAAAAGCAAAAGCTCGTGCGCACATTTTGGAAGGCTTGAAGATTGCGCTTGATCATATTGATGAGGTTATTGCGACGATCCGCGCCTCAAAGACTACTGAAATTGCCGAAAAGGCTTTGCGTGAAAAATTCGCGCTTACCGAAATTCAGGCCAAAGCGATTCTTGCGATGCAACTTCGCCGACTTACCGGTTTGGAGCGTGAAGCTATTGAAGAAGAGCTCGCAGCGCTTCTCAAGCTTATCGGCGAACTTGAAGCAATTTTGGCGGACGAAAATGAGATTTTGCGAATCATCAAGGAAGAGCTTCTCGAAATGAAAGAGAAATATGGCGATGAGCGAAAATCAAAGATTATTAATCATGAGCTCGGAAAATTCTCGGACGAAGAACTAATCCCAGAAGAAGAAAGTGTAATTTTGCTAACAAGCGAAAACTACATCAAACGAACTTTGGCGAGCGATTATCGCAAACAAAACCGTGGTGGAAAAGGCAAGCGCGGCATGACGACCAAAGAAAAAGACGTAATCGCGCAGCTCGTATCTGTAAGTACTCACGATTGGTTGCTATTCTTCACGAATCGCGGACGAGTTTTCCGACTCAAAGCCTACGAGGTTCCAGCTGCTAGCCTTCAAGCCAAAGGTGTCGCTGCGGTAAATCTTCTAAATCTACAACCAGAAGAAAAAATCACCTCAATTATCAAGCTTGAACAAAATAGTAGTTCAGACGATTATCTGTTTATGGCTACGGTAAAAGGCACAGTGAAGAAAACTTCGCTATCTGATTTTGCGAATATTCGAACAAATGGCTTGAACGCGATCAATCTTGACGAAGGTGATGAGCTACGTTGGATCCAAAAAACCGATGGCAAAAACGACATTATCGTTTCGACCTCGGCTGGGCAAGCGGTTCGCTTTAACGAAGCTGATGTTCGTGCGATGGGTCGAGCGGCTCGTGGCGTGCGCGGCGTTCGACTACGACCAAACGATACAGTTGTCGGCATGGATGTTGTGACTGACTCTAATCAAAAATTGCTTGTCATTTCGGCAAACGGCTATGGAAAATCAACCAAAGTTGCCAATTTCGAGATCAAACGACGTGGCGGAATCGGCGTAAAAGCAGCCATCGTAACAGCTAAAACGGGACCAATCGTATCTGTTCAAACGCTTCCACAAAACATTTCTGACGCTTTGATGATTTCAACTGGTGGTCAAACGATTCGTGTCGCCGTCAAAGATATTCCAACGCTCGGAAGAACAACACAAGGCGTTCGAATCATGAAACTAACTAACGACGATTCTGTGGCTAGCGTTGGCCTTATGGAAGAAGAAACAGATAAGGAGGAATAATGCCGTCGATTTTAGTGATTTTTGTAACAGCGTGGGTAATCACTCAGACTGCTAAATATTTTCTAGAACTTCGCAACGACAAAAACATCAAGTTTAGACGCGTTATGTCCGAAAGTGGCGGAATGCCAAGTTCGCATAGCGCCGTCGTTGTGGCGATTGCTACATTTATTGGTTTAAAAGAGGGGCTACATTCTTCGATATTTGGTTTGGCGTTTGTTTTTGCGATGATCGTTATTTACGACTCGATGAAAATTCGTTTTTCAAACGGAAAGCAGGGCGAAGCTATAAATAATATTATAGATTCGCAAAAAATGAAGATTCCAAAAGTGCGAATCGTTCGCGGGCACACTCCACTCGAGGTTGCGGTGGGCTCTGCGATCGGATTTGTTCTTGGATATGTCGCATTCTTGCTGCAATTTTAATAAAATATGGGCGATTTTCACCGCGGAAATTGCCCATATTTTTATATAAAAAACGATTTTTAAAAATAAAATAAAAAAAGTCCAAAAAAAGTGTTGACTTTCGCTAAAAAATTCGATATACTAATAAACAGTTCAGCGAACGAAGCCAAAAAATGGACGGTTTCAAAGTGGAGTTGGACAAAAATGACCTTTAACAATTTAGTTGTGCAAATTTATCGTCAGTCTATTTTATAGATTTTCAATTTTGAAAATTCTTTTTTATGGAGAGTTTGATCCTGGCTCAGGATTAACGCTGGCGGCGTGCCTAACACATGCAAGTCGAGCGGCAGCGAGTTTTACACTGAATTCTTGAGGCTCCTGGTTTAGAGAGGAGAATCATTCGAGGATTTTGTGTAAAATGTCGGCGAGCGGCGGACGGCTGAGTAACGCGTGGGAATGTACCCCAAAGTGAGGGATAACGCACCGAAAGGTGTGCTAATACCGCATATGATCTTCGGATTAAAGCCTTCGGGCGCTTTGGGAACAGCCTGCGTCAGATTAGATAGTTGGTGAGGTAATGGCTCACCAAGTCGACGATCTGTAACTGGTTTGAGAGGATGATCAGTCAGACTGGAACTGAGACACGGTCCAGACTCCTACGGGAGGCAGCAGTGAGGAATCTTCCACAATGGGCGAAAGCCTG
>CAZVBN010000010.1:0-30279 GCA_964625845.1 uncultured Candidatus Saccharibacteria bacterium
CGGAAAAGCCATAAAAAGCGACGCCGGCATCGCAATCGAAAGCAATAAATTCGTAAGTTGTTTGTTGGTTGTTTCGGTGATGAATTTTGTTCGGCCAAGAATAAATCCAAGAAGAATTATTAAGCCAACAGTTGCTAATTTTGAATAAAAAATCCCTAAATCAATCATTATTCATATTTTAGCATAAACACTATAAATTCGCAAACTAAAACTCGCCACGCGGGCGAGGTTTAGCTCGTCATGAAATGATTATTTCTTTCGAGAAACAGTTAGGAAGCCGTTTCGTGGGTTTTCTTTTACGATTCGGTCTTCTGGAAGATCGCAAGGTGTTCCTTTGTCATTCTTTTCTTTTTTAGCGAAGAAATAAATTGTTTGTGGTTTTCCACCGCGCAAAGTTACTTCGCTTTTATGAAGATAATATGTTACACCCTTTGAGTTTGTTTGACTGTAAGCCATTAACATCCTTTCATTAACTACTGTTATATTTACCATATTACATCTTGAAAACTGTATTGTCAAGTATTTAAGGTAATTTTAAGGTGTTTTTATATAAAAGGCTTGTGTTTTTTTAGCATAAAGCGCAAAATCAGCGTGAAAATTATCTTGATAACTATCAAAAACGCGATAATTATGGCGACAACGATTGTCCAACCGGTGAGATCTGGTGTCCAAAAAGGCGACGAAAATCTAAAAACGTATAGCCGAGATTCGGGATAGTTGATTTCGTCCACTGGATTTTCGCTGCTGGAATATTTTGAAATTTCTGTCATCATACAATTTTGATAACCCAAAGAGTAGCCAGAAAATTGCGGATCGCAAACTTCGGACGCTTTTTTGTAGATGTTGCCGTTAGGATTGTTGTTTGCTTTATCTGTGGCCGCCTGAATCGCCGCTTGAACGTCGCGCTCGTAGATTTTTTCGAGCTGGACAACCACATCGGTATTCATGTGTGCGCTAGAATAATCGCGAAGTTCTTTTAGTCTTTCTTGAACTTTGGAGTCGTTCAGTTCTTTATCGGCCGAAATAACCGCGTCGCGACGCTTGACCATTTCGACGTTATTGAGCCGAAGCGAAGTCGCCGCAATAAATGTTGTGAGAAAAAGCAAAATCAAAAGCTGCCAAATTTTGAGCTTTTCGATCCGTTTGAGTGTTCTCTTGATTTTTCGTTTGTCCACCACTTTCCTCTTATGTTTATTTTACCAAATTTTCGGCGAAATTACAAATTTTGTTTGATTTTTTCGGCGAGTTTTCTGCCGACGATTTCGGCGATTTCGCTTGTTGGGGCTTGTTCGATTTTTTTGATTGAACCGAATTTTCGCATCAGTTTGGCGCGAGTTTTTGCGCCTACGCCCGAGATTTCTTCGAGCCTGTTTTTGGTTTGACTTTTTGTTCGAATTGTACTGTGATAGTTAATTGCAAAACGGTGAGATTCGTCACGAATTCGCTGAAAAAGTTTGGTTAAATCACTAAATTCGGAGTTATTTTCACCCAAAAGATTGCGCGCGTGGCCGCGAGAATGCGCTTGACCGTGTAGATTCGCCACGAAAAATTCGCCATCTCTTCGAACTTCGAAGCCGTTTTTTACGCCCAAATTTTGCTCGAACCAATCGATTTTTATGGCAGATTTTTGCGAATGAACAATAATTTCTTCTTCGCGTTTTGCCACACCGACTACTGGAATTTCGGGCGGCAAAACCTCAAACGCAGCCGAAAGTTGCCCTTTTCCGCCGTCAATCAAAATCAAATCAGGTTTTTGCCATTTTGAGTTTTTCGTTGAGAATCGTCGCGTCAAAACTTCACGCATATTTGCAAAATCATCATTGCCGCCAGTTCGCATTTTGAATTTTCGATATTCACGCTTATCACTCAAACCATTCGTAAAAACCGCCATCGACGCGACTACATTTTCGCCACCTAAATGAGAAATGTCAAATGCTTCAATTCGGCGTGGCGGATTTTCTAAACTCAAAATTTCTGCCAATTTTGAAAGTGCGTGATCTTTGCTGATGTCTAAAAATTCCTCTTTCGAAAAAATCACCTGCCGGCCAAGCTCGCTCAAATCTCGAAGCTGGTTTCGCTTCTTAGCGGCATTTTCGAAATCTTCACCAGCCGCAAAAATCTTCATTTCCGCCTCAATTTCGCGCTGAATTTTTTGCCGTTCGCCCTTCAAATATCGCGCCAAATTTCGCAAATTATTTTTATAGTCCGCCATTTTTTCGGCAAATTCTGGCGAATTTTTGTCGAAATTTTCTAACCCAGGCGTCAAACCAATCTGAAAATCCAAATTGTTGCGCGCGGGCAATTTTTCGCTCGAATAATACGGGAAGATTTTTCGAAGCAACCGCAAGGATTTTTTGACAGCATTTCCAGCATAAAACGGACCAAAATATTCAGCCGAATCATCGCGTGGAAGCTTCGTGAAAGAAATATGTGGAATCTCGTCGCGCCAACCAATTCGCACATAAGTCGGCGATTTGTCGTCGCGCAAAAGAATATTAAACTGTGGTTTGTAGCGCTTGATCATTTCGCTTTCGAGAAAAAGCGCATCGAGCTCGGTTTCGACTTCTAGCCAATCTGTATCTGTTATTTCGGCAACCAGCGCTTGAGTTTTGGTGTCGTGGCGCGCCGAATTCTGAAAATATTGCCGAACGCGATTTCGAAGATTTGCCGCTTTTCCGACATAAATAATCTCGTTTTTCGAATTTTTATGAAAATAAACGCCAGCAGAATTTGGCAGATTTTTCAATTTTTCGGCGAGTTTGGCATTCATTACTATATTTTACCACCTTTTAATATTTTCGGCAAAATGATAAAATATCAAACATCACGAAACCAAATAGAGCATTGAAGAAGACACTTTAGCCTTCTTGACCGACGCGGGCTTGGTTGGTCGTCAAATTATGTCGCTCCAAAAAAGATGGCCGAGCGAAAATGAATAAATTCTCGGCGAAAAAATCGGCGAATGCATTTGGTGGTTGATAGTTTTAGCTGAACGATCTGACTTGGACGCCGAAAAATGCTTGGAAGATTTCTTAAATTAGAAAATCGAGAAAATGAATAAATAAACACCCAATTCCAAGATTTTTAACATTTTTCAATCTGTAATGTTAAGAGTGTTGGCGAAAATTTTTGAAATGTCAGGCAAAAAATATGGTGGATTCTGCTTTTTTCGTATAATTTTGGTATAATAAATTAAACGAAAGGAATTTATGAAATTTAGCAAAAATCTACAAGAATTGCGAAATTCGAAAAAATTATCACAAGAACAGCTTGCCGAAAAAATTGGCGTTTCGAGACAAGCGATTTCGAGCTGGGAAAGCGGAAAAACTCTCCCCGAAATTGACAAAGTCGCCGAAATTTGTAAGGTTTTCGAAATCAGTTCGAGTGAACTTCTCGGCGAAATCTCGAAAAAATCAAGCTCCGAATTCGACAAAAAAGAATATTCTTCGAGAATTTCAAAAAGCGCAATCTGGCGAGCGATTGGAATTTTTACACTTTTTGCAGGAATTTCTGCGGCGGCGTTTTTCGAAACTTCAAACTCAGAAATCGATAATTCAGGTTTCGCTGCGGGAATTTCTCTGATGATCGGCTTGGCGATTTCAATCCCGATTTTCACTTTTGAGAGCGAATTCAACAAATTCACCATTTCAAAGTTCAAAAAACTAAATCCCGAGCTCGAAGAAGTTTTCGACGAAGACGAAATCGAAAAAATCGGACGAATTAAGACAATTTCATCGATGATTTTTCTAGTATTTTTGTTCGGTGCAATTGCGATTTGGCAATTTATATCTTGGAAATTTGGCGAAAACGCGACGAATTTGGCAAATTCAATTTTTATGATCCTACTCGGCACAGGTTTAGCGTTTGCGACATTCGGCTCGGCTATAAATTCACAAATCACCAACTTCGAAGAATTAAAAAACACCGAGAAAAATCAAAAATCCGGCAAATTCTGGGCGATTTTAATGCTATCGACAACCTTGATTTTCTTGGCCTACTCTTTCATCACCAATGATTGGGCTTCAGCGAAATTCTTCTATCCAATCGCAGGAATTGTCGGAGTGATCGTATCCATAATCGTCGATAAATCAGAAAAATAACCAATCAAAAATCTCCCAACTTTCGAAAATTGGGAGATTTTATTTTGCTAATTTTTGTAAAGCGCGTGCGAATTTGCCGAAACTCGATCCATAAACGCAAGTTGCGCCACGCGAACGTTTTCATCCTTGCCCGCCCAAGCCTTCATCGCCGGCTCTTGAAGTGCGCGCGCATAACTGTAAGTCACGCCCCAGTCGAAAGGACCAAGGTTGGTGATCGCCTGAAGATTATCCGTCGCTTGCTGAACAGTTTGCCCACCAGATAAGAAGACAATCCCTGCGAGCTCTTTTGGCACGCATTTTTTCAAAACATTCACCGTTTCACTGGCGACTTCTCGTGGCGAAGATGGTAGCTCGAAGTTTTTCCCAGCTAAAACCATATTAACTTTCAAAATTGTAGCCGTCAAATCGACTTCGAAAAGTTTAAGCTCGTCAAACAAGTCAAGCAAAATTCGCCCGGTCGCAATTCGGCAATCCTTCGCGGAATGATTTCCGTCAAAAATCACCTCTGGCTCAACAATCGGCACAATTCCGTAATTTTGGCAAAGTTTCGCGTATCTCGCCAAAATCTGAACATTCGCCGCAATCGCCGCGCGGCTCGGATAGTCTTTTTCGACGTCAATCGTGAAAGCCACGCGCCATTTGGCAAAATCAAGCCCACGAGAAGAGTATTTTTTGAGTTTTTCTTCCAGAGAATCCAGCCCGACAGCGATCGTTTCGCCATCAAAACCAGGCAAAGGTTGAAGTCCGCCGTCCAGTTTAACACCGGTCAAAAGCCCGCGCGATTTCAGATAATCGACAAAATTTTCACCCGAAGAAGTCGATTGCTCGATAGTTTCTTCGAACAAAATCACACCGCTCAAATAGTTTTCGATGTCAGGCGTCGTGAAGAACATTTCGCGATATTTTCGGCGATTTTCGGCCGTGTCGTCGATGCCGAGCGATTCGAATTTTTTATGGATATTTCCGCCAGATTCATCCGCCGCAAAAATCCCTTTCGGTTTTTCCACCATTTTTTGCGCCACGAAACGCATTTTTTCAAGATTATTTGGCTGATCGCGCAAAACCTTGACACTGTATTTTTCAGGATTTCGACGCAAAATTTGCTCAGCAAAAATCGGCTTAATTATACTGTTAAAATCAGACTCTTGCGCAATCGTCAGCGCAATTTGAAGATTTTTTTCGATGTTATCACTACTGAAATCCTGCGCAATATACGCCGCGCGGAAAATTTGACTTTGATAAAAAGAATTCAGGGTGAAATCAGTGCGCGCCGATACGATTTTTTCGCCACTGCCGACGATAATTTCGTTTCCCCGAACCAAAACGGAACTTCGCACGCCAAACTTTGCCAAAGAATCGATCACCGACTCAATCGAAGAATAATCGATCAAATCACCCAAAGCGGGATTTTCTAGATCGACAAACACCAAGCTCGCTCGTGGGAAAAATTCGCGCGCTAAATCACCGTCGAAATCATTCGGCGAAAAAATCAAACTGATTTCTTGATGGTTTTTCAGATAATTTCGAAGCGCCGCCAAATAGCTTTTCGAAAAATTCGCGTCAGCAATATAAAGTGTTTCTGGCACAAAAATCGGCGCAACCCATTCAAGTTGACGTGGACGATTCGCTAAAACAAAACTTCGCCCCTGATAAGCAACCACATATCGCTCCAAAAACGGAAATTTTTCGCGCTCAAAATCAAAATTCGCCAAACCGCGTGGATTAACGTTCGAAAAACTCTTGATATGCGCCGCCTGAAAAATCTTCTCGCTCAAAATCACTCCGCCAAAAATCCCAGCCCGCCGCTTGTATTCCAGCGTAGAATCATCAAAAGTCAAATCATAATGAAAAATATTATTATCGTCTTTGACAATTTCTTGCTGATCTATATCTAAAAAAATATCTTTCGCCGCGTTTCCGATTGATAAAATTGACGGATTCATTCCCCACCTTTTACTTTTATAATATTCTCCCTAAATTATAACATAAACGCTTTAAAAAATAAAGGCATTTTCAACATCTTTTAGTGCAAAAAACGGGATTTTCTATTGACTTTTTAGCAAAATGGTTTTATAATTATAAAACAAAAATTGAGGGGTGAAAAATATGAAAAACATATTAGTTCTTTTGTTCACTTTTATTCTGGTAGGATGTGATGTAAAAATCTCAAACCTAAAAAGCGGAGAGATTATTAACAAAACTCACACGCCAACCAAAACAGAAGTCGTCACAGTTTATGAGCATGATCCTATTACTGGTCATGTTCTGCCAAAGAACTATGAAAACGTTCTTGAGCAAGAAAAGTTCGAATTCGAGATTGTTTTCACTAATGATGACGGCGAGGAAGAAACGCTTGTCATTCCAACCAGTCGCTATGATTTCTCCGTACATGAGATCGGCGACACCTATCAGTTCATTCCACCAAGCCCTCCAGAGTGAGGGCTTTAAATATGGGACCAAACCCAACACTACAATCCTAAAAACTAAAAAATCATCCGTCAATTACGGATACTGATATGACCCCAAAATCATCTTCCAGCTGTGGACGTCTTTCAAGTCTACGCAGTCAATCCAAAAAACTCCCCCTTTCATCAGAAGACTATATAGAGACTGAAAATAACTTGTTTTACAGCAAAAGACCAGATAACGATAATGGTCTATTGGGTCGGTCCAGTTTTGGATGCCACACAGTTCAAGATTGGATACCGTCAAACCTATTTCTTCTTTGACCCCTCGAATGACGGAGGAGACAATACTCTCTCCACGTTCGACATGACCTCCAGGGAAAGCAACGCCTGGCCAGTCTTGCTTGAGTCGCTCCATAACGACAACCTTATCGCCAGCACGAATCTTGCAAAGGTTGGCAAAAATCACTTCTTGACTGCGCAGCATACTAACTCTTCATTTATTTTTCGTCCCAAACTTAAAATATTATTACCTAGTTTTTAGAACATAAAATTAAAAATACAGACAACGCAACTGGTAAATATGTTAAAATTTCTGTGATTGAAAATAATGCTGATAAATATTTTGTACAATTTTTAAATTCTTCTACTGATAATTTTAAATCAGAATCTCCTTTTAGGTCACTAATAAGACTTGCATAGAGTTTTCTGTATAGTCTCTCTTACCATAAATAATACGAATCTAGAAGCCAAAAGCCAATAATCGGAAAAAGATATATTAGAAAATTATTTTTTAGATTATCGTTTTGCAAGAATAAAAACAATCCTACAACAATTGTAATCATCCACCCCTTAATTACAAAAGAATTTTGTGCCATCCTAGTAATTATTGATTGAACTAAATCAATATGTTTAGATTTTGTTTCTTTCATTTATCGTCTCCTTATTATTAAAAAAATTAACAAAATTAGATTCGTTTAAAATTTCGCCACCTAATTTCTGATATTCTTCCTTGTTTTCTTCCAATGTTCTAAGTGATTTATCAAACATACTACAAACTTCATTTAGAAGTGAATGAAGTGCTCCGAAGTGATTGTCAGTTGTTACCACACGTTCAGCATTATCATCAATATAAACATTAGGGTACGCTGTTGTTGTCACTAGAGGGGCCGCAGGTTCTTCTTGACCAGCTTTAATAATCCCATGCTTCGTTTTAACAACCCAACCGGCACCTACTTCAAGTAAAACACCTCTTTTTTTTGCAGAGTTATTAGAATGTACATATAGAACATAGATTGGTTTATTTGAGTAACTATTTATGAAAAATTCTCGAAAATAATCCCATATATTTTGTCCGTAAGGAACTACCGAGCGATTCTCTGGGTCACTAGTATAAATGATTTCTTCCTCACTGAAGCCATTGAATAATAATAAACCATATAAAATATTATTTAGTTTTTGATCCTGCCGAGTATGGCTAAGCAAAATTTTTCTAGATTCATTATCAACCTTTATTTTTTTAATTCCTAATTGCTTGAACATTTTATTTGCTATATTAGGATCCAATGTGTTGTTTGGAACAGCTTTATTAAACGTTTCAAGTACTTCTTGTGCTTTTTTTGCAAATTCCTCCTCATCTTTTCGTTTTTGTTTCCTTTTACTTTCATCCCTATTTTTATTCTTTGCTTTGATTGCGGATTCTTTTTTTCTGAGCACTTGGTTTAATATATCTGATGCAGCCTCCAAGAATATTTTATAACGAACATCGTCGCTCTTATATCCTTGTCTATTACTCAATGCCATATCAGGTAAATCTGTTTCTTCAAATTCATCTACATATAATTGTCCCACAACATAAACTTCATTCAATCTGTTTTGACCAATTTCGTTTAAAACATTAAATTGGCCTAATTTTCCGTGGGAATATATAGCAAGAAAATTATCTGGGAAATCCGAAGACTCTTTTTCCTTTAATCCTCTTGTAGTGTGATATGTACCTATCCACCCCTTTACTTCTAAAGTTCTAGACACAATCTCATCCTGTTTATTTTTTATTGAATACTCTTTCTTAATACTATCCTTTTCCGAATAGTTTTCACGCGCATATTTTGGAGAGTTATTTTCAAACTTATCAAGAATCCCATATTCATCTCTTCCAAATATAATAAGAGAATCCAGTGAAGTAGCTAATGAATCCACAAACTTGTTTGAGGTTTCTTTTTTTCCATCAATCCCCTCAATATGGATCACAAAAGGATTTTCTTTATTATCGCTCAGTTGAGGGAAAAACTTTGAAAGGTTGTTTTTTATAGTCTTGGACAGCTTAGGAATTTCAAACTCTGAGTCCAGCATCTCAATCCTTGTCCCAGATTCAGTGATATAATCAAAATTCATTTCATCTTCAGAAATCGCCTTTAATTTCCCGTTATCTGGAACGGTTCTCGTTAACCAGAATCCCGATTTATCGTCGCCCGATTTCGTCATCACTTTTACTCTGCTAGAAACAGCTAATGCTGCTAGTTTACCAATTCCCTTTCTCCCCATTTTAGGTCGTTTATATTTCTCACTTTTTGAGCTATTCTCATCAACTCGAGTTGGTTTAGCCACAGATAAGTACTTTTCTCGTGTCTCATTATATGTCATTCCCTTTCCATCGTCCTCAATGATAATTACAGAATCCGAAAAATTAATCCAAACATTTTCAGCATCAGCATCATAGCTATTAGCTACTAGTTCTGCTAGTACATAATAAATATTAGTGTACAAACTAGGCCCCAATAATTCTAATATTTCTGGACTAATTTGAATTGGATATTCTTTTTTCATTATATGTTCTCCAAATGATTTAATATACTTCTACCAATTACCTCTCCCAACTTAGGCGGAACAGCATTACCAATTTGTAACGCAACTTGTGCAATAGGGTAATTTCCACCAAGTTCGGGTTCTGTAAAAAGATAATTCTTTGGAAAAGTTTGTAGCATCGCTCCCTCACGCAAACTCAACGCTCTGTCTTGTTCTGGATGCCCAAAACGACCATTACCTAACCCTGGAAATTGAGTCGTAATTGTACTGGAGGGCTGATCCCATTCTAGCCTACCATAAACTGAGCTAAATGATTCTCCACTTTTTTTCTTGTAGGCTTCAAGTAATAGATCTTTATCCCAATCTTTCCATGTTCCGCCAGGCTTAGATTGCTTGATCCTTTTTAGGTTAAGATCGGAAAGTTTTCTGCTTCGATGTAAAGGGTCGTTAGTATCAGTTTCGCCATCTTTTATTTTCGGCAAACCAGCTATAGCATCTCTTAATGTAGGATAATTATTTTTATCGAATTGCGGAGGCAATAAACTTATGTCCCCCAATTTAGACGCCAGCAATAATAATCTCTTTCTTTTTTGGGGAACCCCATATTCTGGAGCATAGACCACTTTATAGTCAACCATATAGCCATTATCAGAAAGAGTCTTTAAGAAATCCTTAAAAACAGGCTCCTTAACCATTCGAGGGACGTTTTCCATGGATACGATATCCGGCTGAACAAATTCAACTTGCCTACCGAAATAGTCAAGAAGATCCATTTTTTGAATCGTATTCTTATTGTTTTTATATTTATGGCTATATGTCGAAAAGGGTTGGCATGGAGCACAGCCCATTAAAATTTTTATATCAGTATCGTCAGGATAAAGATTACTAATTTCCTGATTATCAATTGCCTTAACATCTTTCAATATGAATTTTGCCTTATTATTAAATTCATAAGCAAATTGACTACGTGGATCAATGTCGTACCCAGCAACAACATTTATGCCAGCAGCTTGAATCCCACAAGTCAAACCGCCTACCCCACAAAATAAATCCACTGCATTAATCTTCATAATATCTTCCTTTTTATTTAAATTATATCACACTAACGGTTTTTTGAAAATAATTTTAGCATCTCATTAAGCCCAACCATTCTCTATAAGAACCTTATCGTCAGTCAAAGTGTTTGCTCCGTACATCAACTACACATTTATGAACCCGCCTACGTAATATTCTACATATTAACTATCCCTTGATTCTCAACTCAACGAGTTAAAATAACGCAAGGAGAAATCCAAGCTAAAAGATTTCGGGCAGTAGAAGCCCGTTTTTTGTTTGCAAAAAGAACCCTTCTATCGGGTTCTTTCGTCCTACAAAACCTTCGCCAAATACTTCCCCGTCCAGCTTCCAGCCACTTTCGAAACCTGTTCCGGCGTACCTTCTGCCACAACTTGACCGCCACCAGCGCCACCTTCTGGGCCCATATCAATAATCCAGTCTGCTGATTTGATAACATCGAGATTATGTTCAATAATAACCATCGAATTCCCGCCATCAACCAAGCGATTTAAAATTTCGAGAAGTCGCTTCACATCAGCGCCGTGAAGTCCGGTTGTCGGTTCGTCGAGAATATACATTGTTTTGCCGGTTGAAACGCGCGAAAGTTCGGTCGCCAGCTTGATTCGTTGTGCTTCACCACCCGAAAAAGTCGTTGCCGGCTGACCAAGTGTAATGTAGCCAAGCCCAACATCGCAAATCGTTTGAAGTTTTCGCGAAATCGCAGGAATATTTTCGAAAAATTCCGCCGCCTGTTCGACAGTCATCTCCAAAACATCGGAAATCGTTTTACCTTTATACAAAATTTCCAGCGCCTCGCGATTGTAGCGCTTGCCGTGACACACATCACATTCAACATACACATCTGGCAAAAAATGCATTTCGATTTTTTTGACGCCGTCGCCCTGACAGCTTTCGCATCGCCCACCTTTAACATTAAATGAAAAACGACCGGCCTTATATCCGCGAATGTTTGCCTCTGGAGTTCCAGCAAAAAGTTCACGAATTTGCGTAAAAATCCCCGTGTAAGTCGCAGGGTTGGAGCGTGGTGTTCGACCAATCGCACTCTGGTCGATAACGATCGCTTTATCGAGTTTTTCGATGCCCGAAATTTCTTCGTGCTTGCCCGGAACAGTTTGCGCTCGATGCTTGCGAGCCAACAATTCTTTGCTTAAAATTTCATTTACCAAAGTCGATTTTCCACTTCCAGAAACGCCAGAAATCACGGTCATTACGCCGAGCGGGATTTCGACATCGATGTTTTTTAGATTATTTTCTTGCGCGCCACGAATCACCAATTTCTCATCTTTTTGAATTTTTCGGCGAGTTTTTGGCGTTTCGATTTTATCGATTCCGCTCAAAAATCGTCCAGTTGGTGAATTTTCCACCTTCGAAACTTCTTCGGGCGTGCCAGCCGCCACAATTTGCCCGCCGTGAACGCCAGCTTTCGGCCCAACATCGATCAAAAAATCCGCCGCACGAATTGTATCTTCGTCGTGCTCAACCACCAAAACCGTGTTGTTCAAATCGCGAAGTCGCTTCAAAGTAGCGATAAGTTTGTCGTTATCGCGCTGATGAAGCCCAATCGACGGCTCATCCAAAACATAAAGCACGCCTTGAAGCCCCGAGCCAATCTGTGTCGCCAAACGAATTCGCTGCGCCTCTCCACCACTCAAAGTATTCGCCGCGCGGCCAAGTTCGAGATAATTCAGGCCGACATTTTTCATAAAACTCAATCGCGAAGAAATTTCTTTGATAATTTGATGCGCGATGAATTTTTGCCGTTCATCCAAATCGAAATTTTCAAAAAGTTCAACCGCTTCTTCGATCGAAAGTTCGCAAATTTCGACGATGTTCAGCCCAGCGACTTTCACCGCCAAAACCACCGGCTTCAAACGCTTGCCGGCGCAAACATTACACTTTCGAACACGCATAAATCGCTCAATATCTTTGCGCATAAAATCGCTGTCGGTTTCTTTGTGACGGCGCTCCAAGTTGGGAATTACACCTTCAAAAACACTCTGATAAGGGCGACCGTCGTTTAGTTTCATCTGGTATTTTTCTGTGCCTGTGCCGTAAAGAATAATTTCAATGGCTTCTTTCGAGAGTTTTTTGACGGGAACTTTTAGCGAAAATCCGTGGCGCTCGGCGACTTTTTCGAGCAGTCGCATTCGCCAAGTTTGCTCGTTCACGCGGTTGTATGGTCGAATCGCGCCTTCAGAGATCGTCAAATTTTGCGAAAGCACCAAATCCGGATCAATCTCCATTCGTGTGCCAAGTCCCGAGCAAGTTTCGCAAGCTCCTTGTGGTGCATTGAAAGAAAAAAGTCGCGGTTCGAGTTCGGGAATAGGTTCATCTGGATGAAGTTCACAAGCGTAATTTTGCGAAAAACTCTTCACTTCGCCAGTTTCATCGTTCAAAATCTCAATAAAGCCTTTCGAAATTTCCAGCGCCTGCTCGACACTTTGCGCCACGCGACTTCGAATTTCGGGCGACATCACCAAACGATCGACAACAATTTCGATGTTGTGCTTGATATTTTTTTCGAGGAGTGGAAATTCATCCAAAGCGTAAATCACGCCATCAACGCGCGCGCGAGCAAAACCTTGACGCGAAAATTCATCTGGAATGTGGGCAAATTCGCCTTTTTTCGCCTTAGCTATTGGCGCAAGCAAAATCAAGCGCGAACCCTCCTCGAAATTCATCACGCTATCGACAATATCTTGCTGAGTTCGGCGAGAAACATTTCGGCCACAAATCGGACAATGCGGCGTGCCGATTCGCGCAAAAAGTAGGCGGAGATAGTCGTAAATTTCCGTCACCGTGGCAACTGTTGAGCGCGGGTTTCGGCTGGTGGATTTTTGATCAATCGAAATCGCTGGACTTAGCCCTGTGATACTGTCGACATCTGGTTTGTCCATCGTGCCGAGAAACTGTCGCGCGTAAGAATTAAGACTCTCCATATAGCGACGCTGACCTTCGGCGTAAATCGTATCAAAAGCCAAGCTAGACTTGCCACTTCCAGAAAGTCCAGTAATCACCACCAATTTGTCGCGTGGAATCTTTAAGTCCACATTTTTTAAGTTGTGCTCGCGCGCACCTTTGATTTCGATAAATTCCGCCATAGTTCTCCTTGATTATTCGAACTATTATAGCATAATTTAGCAATTTTCTCAATCCTTACGACGCGCTTCGTATTCTGCAAAAGTCCATTTTCGCCACGCGCCAGTTTCATTATCGGAAATTATTACTTTTTCAAGTGGAATTTTTTGATTGGTTAACCATTCCTTCATTTTATTGAAGTTTTCTGAACGGCACACTAAACCGTCGTAGCCCCATTCAAAGCACTTTATACCAATACGATCGCCCGGCACTTTTCTATCTCGCAATTCCACAAAATCCCTAACCGCAAAGCTAGGAAATCCGAGAGCTTCACCAAGCAGAGTCGGCTTTTCGATAGGATTTTCAGCAAAAGTCATTTTTTGCGAAATATCAAATTTTCTCAAATCATTAAAATCTCTAAATAGAAAAATAGTAGTATAATAGTCAGAAAAATCACTCTTCCATCTTTTTTCGAACTTAGAGTTTTTTCTTAAGAAATTTCTAACAATCCAGAAGATGAATTTATCAGTCAATGTCTCGTCTTTAAAAATGTCAATAAGCACAGATTTTCGACGACCACGGATAAAAGCTATTAAAGTTTTTAGTTTAATTTTTGAATATAATTTCATACTTACCGCAAAATATCCTTAACGAATAAAATCCCCACAAAAACCCCGCTCCGATCTGTCAAAATCGCAAAACTTTCGCCTCGTTTCGTCATTTTTTCAAAAACTTCCAGCGCGTTTTTATCGCTTCGAACTTCGAAAAATTCTCGCTCCATCACCGTTCGAACTCGCTTACTGTCCGCCGAAATTTCGCCAATTTTGCTCATTTTCACCACGCCCAAAACTTCCGCGTCTGCCTCGTCCATCACTACAAAAACCTCTCGCTTACTCTTAAAAAGCTCGTCAATCACTAGCGGTGTCAAAAGATCTTTTTCGTGAAGAATATCGAGATCATCGCGCATAATCGCAAAATCTTCCACCTTTTTGTCGCTCAAATTCGAAATTCGCTCAAACCAACTCAGCTCGCGTTCAGCCAAAATCTGCTTATGCTTGCCCAAAAAATCAAACATTTCCTCCTTCGAATAAAACATCCACGCAGTTTTTTTGTTCAATTTCAAAATTCGTTTGCGATTTTTCGGGCTTAAAAAATTCCACAAAGCATAAAACTTCGGGCTGATTTTTTTGAAAAATTTATGCGCGAAGGCCTTCATAAAATCAGTTCGCGAAAGCACAAAAGCCAACAAAATCAAACCAAAAGTCAGCCAAAAAGCCTCGCCAAACTTCAAAAAATCCGAATTCGAAAGCGCCAAAAGCACCGCCAAAATCACACTCGCGAAATTTCGCAATCTGTTAAAAATCGGCACCATTTGTTTTTTGAGCAGAATTTTCTCAAAACGCTTTTCGCCAGCCGCAATGCGTCGCTGAATTTCAAAATCCGAAAGCTCGACTTCCTTTTCTTTAATGCTCAGCACAAAAATCAGCAAAATATAAATAATTCCAGATAACACTAAAAACATGCTTATATTTTACCACATTATCGTTATTTTAGCACTACCATTTTTGCGCAAAATATGTTATAATTTAATAATAATAAGATAAGGAGGAAAATGTCAAAATTTAAAGAATTTGTTTCCGAAAACAAAATGCCAATTATTTTAAGCGTGATTATTCTAGCTTTTTTGGGATTTGTTTTTTGGCTTTCAGAAAGCAATAAAATCGATTTAAGCAATGTCGACACTTCAAAAATCATCGCCGCAAGCAGTCAAACTGGCGACATCGAGGAGCATGTTTATCCGGCGTCCAACAAAAACGCCAAAGTAGTACTTATCGAATACGGTGATTTTCAGTGTCCAGCGTGTTCAACCATGAGCCCAAAGATAAAAGCTCTATCCGAAGAGTATGGAGATAAAATCGCAGTAGTTTTCCGAAATTTCCCTTTGAGCGGAAAGGTCAACTCACTTAGCGCCGCAGCCGCAGCCGAAGCCGCTGGTCTCCAGGGAAAATACTGGGAAATGCACGATCTTCTATATGAAAAACAACCCGAATGGGGATCAGCTAACGCAACCGAACGAACTGAATTATACAAACAATACGCAAAAGAAGTTGGCGTGTCTGATCTAGAAAAATTCATTTCAGATATGAAAAGCGCAAATGTCTCCAAAAAAATCAACTACGACAAAGCACTCGGTACAGCTGCTAAAATCACTGGAACGCCAAGTTTCTTCCTAAACGGCGAGGAACTAACCAACGAAGTCTGGGGCGACGATGCAAAATTGCGCGAAAAGATAGATTCCCTTCTAAAATAATCAAAAAAATCCTCACTCTTTTCGAATGAGGATTTTTTATTTTTGCCATGTTTTTATTGTTCAATGTAGCGTTGCCATTCAGCAGGCACCACATCCACCGCAACTATTTTCTTCCGTGAAGGAGGAAAATTGATTTTGATTGGCATGTGTTTTTTGCACTCCTATTTAATGCAACTCACGCGCTTCGACCTATTATTTCTATTGAATTTTATTGCTTTGGCGCGAGCCTATTAGATATAATAGCAAAAAAAGACGCAAAAGTCAAGACTTTGTGGAATTTTTCACCACAAAACCCAAAACATTAGCATTATGCTAACTATATAATAACGCATTTTTAGCACGAGCGCAATAGTTTTTTAAAAGTTTTTATGGTTTTTCGAAAATCGCCAGAGTTGCTTCGACTTTCACCTTCAAATTGTGCTTTTTCGCCCATTCGTCAACCGCTTTCGAAGCGCCCGGCAAAGCCTGATTTCCGTAGTCATCAACCACAACAATCGCACCAGATTGAAGATTTTCCCAGATTAAATTTAGCGGATCAAGGATCGAAAGATAATAGTCACCGTCCAAAAATGCGAATGAGATTTCGTTAGGGATTTGCTCTTTCGAAAGCTCCGAAAACCAGCCTTTGGTGATTTTTGGCATTTTTCGCGCGCCAGATTTTCGCAAATTCGCGATAAGTTGCTTTTTTGTCGCCAAAAGCTCGCCTTTTTTGAAAACTTCACCTAAAGAATTTTCATCCTCGCGAGATTTTTCGGGCAAACCTTCAAACGAATCATAAAGCCAAAGCATCTTTTCTGTGTTCCATTTTTCAATCTCTTTTGCCAAGAAAACAGATGTCGTGCCGACAAAACAACCAAACTCAACTACATCACCAGAAATTTCTTTGGTTTTTGAAAGTTCGCGCAAAATCACCGCAATTTCTTTTTCATCAACTTGTTCACTCAATAATTTCATGAAAATATTCTAACATAAAAAATAACCTCCGCAAAATTAACGAAGGTTATTTGATAGAATTATTGAACCACTGTCCCGATAATGTCGTGCTTTTCCTGCGGGCCGGCCGGGATTAGTTCACCGGAAATTTCGATTCCAGCGCCACCAGCTTCACCATAAACAGATTGGAGCCCCGACCCCGAAACTGCATAATAGCCGTCGGACGACTTCACGCCAAGTTCGCAATCCTTTGTTTCGCTAGTAGAATCTTTTAGCGGCAAACAAGCCAAACTTCCAGAAACTGTCACGATTTTGTTTTTGGATTGAGAGTTTTTGTGTTCGATTTTCGAATTTAAAAATTGAATATCGGCAAATTTAGCAATAATGCCAAGCCCGGCAACCAAAACGATTCCCCCAAGCAACACTAGTCCAAAACTTAGTTTTCTGTGGATAGCTTCAATTTGAAAATTCTTCAATGCTTTCACTACAAAATCCCCATCGTGAAGATAACAGCCAAGCTAATCAATGCAAAGACAACCATAATTGGTGCAGTTCGTTTCACCCAAGCCTTGTATGAAACGCCCGCAATCGAAAGTCCAGCCATCAATGAAGCGATAGTTGGAGCCATCATATTCAAAAGTCCAGAAGCGGTAGCGAACGCCACAATAGCAACTTCTCTTCCGGCGATTCCGCCAACAACAGGCGCAATAATCGGCATCGAAGCGGCAGCCAAACCTGAACTTGAAGGGATGATAATCGAAAGTGGCAAGTAGAAAACGTAAGCAATCACGCCAACGATTCCAGGGTTTGTGCCACGCAACCAGCTTTCACCCCAGAAGACAATCGTATCTTGAATGCCACCAGATTTCATAACTACGCCAATCGCAGCAGCGACCGCGATAATCAACGCAACGCTCAACAAATCACCCACGCCAGCAAGGAAGATATCGATTGGTGATTTTTCTTCTTCTTTGAATTTTTCGTAATAAATTACAACAACCAAAATTGTCGAAATCAAGAATAGTGCTGAAATTTCGTTAAAGTACCAATCACCAAATGGCAATGCGTGACCAAAACCAAAGATCGTGCTGACTACTGGCAGATCAGTTAACCAAGCGTGAAAATCCTGGAAGATAGTAGTTTGACCTTCAGGAACGAATGAACCCCACGGAATCAACGAGATAATCATCACCAAGAATGTTACCGCAAAAAGTCCAACCACGAATTTTCGTTCCAAAGTGAATTCTGGAACTGCTTCAAGATCAAGCGATTTGATTTTCGAGGCTTTTTCGGTGTCTTCTTTGTATTTTCCTTCTTTAACTTTCGCAGCATAGCGCATAGTAAAGATGATCGAAGCGATTAGTGTTGCCACTAAAATTACACCTTGAGCAGCAATAACTACACCAAAATTAACTTGGTTTTTTCCAGCCGCGTCAATCGCCGCACCAGTCGAGAATGGGTTGATAGTAGACGCCAAAACACCCGAGCCAGCACCAAGCACAATCATCATAACAGATGTCATTGTGTTGTAGCCAGCAGCCAGCATTAGCGGAATCACCAAAGCATAAAACGCCACGGCTTCTTCTTGCATACCGTAAGTTGTTCCACCGATAGCAAAAAGCGTCATCAAAATTGGAATAAGCCATTTTTCACGGCCTTTCATTTTGACGATCAAACCACCAATTGCTGCGTCAAGCGCTTGAGTTTTCATTACAACACCAAGGAATCCACCAAGGATTAGCACGAAAACAATCACATCAAGACGTTCTGCCATACCTTTGATCGGCGACATGATTGCATCCCAAAAACCTTGGCGCAGTTCAACTGTGTCGCCAACTTCGACTGAACTTCCCATCGCGTCAGCTTCATCAACGGTAATCTCAGTTTTAGGATCCGAAACTTTTTCAACGACTTTTAGAGTTTTTTCTGTTTGAACGTATTCGCCATCAATATAGCGGCCAGACGGAATAAGCCAAGTTAGTCCCGCCATCAATGCGATAATTACAAAAAGCACCGCAAAAGCTGAAGGCGATTTAAAGATCTTCTTTTTTGCTTTCTTTTCCTTAATTTCAGTTTTTTTAGTTGCCATATTTCTCCTTAAAAATTACAGCGTTAATGCCATCACGGCCTTAATTGTGTGCATTCGATTTTCGGCTTCATCGAACACGATTGAGTTTTGCGAATTGAAAACTTCGTCTGTTACCTCCATTTCAGTTAGTCCAAATTTCTGGTGAATATCTTTCATAACATATGTGTTCAAATCGTGGAAAGCAGGTAGACAATGCATGAATTTGACGTTCGGATTTCCAGTTGCATTCAACAATTCGCGATTAACTTGAAAGCCGCGAAGTTGGTGGATACGTTCTTCGAATTTATCTTCTTCACCCATCGATACCCAAACATCGGTATAAATGATGTCGGCATCTTGTGCAGCAGCATATAAATTGTCGGTAATGGTGATTTTGGCGCCAGTTTCGCGAGCGATTTCGCGGCATTTTTCAACCAAAGCGGGATCTGGATGAAGGTTGTTTGGCGCAGCAATTCGAAAATCCAAGCCCATTTTTGCCGAGCCGATCATCAAAGAATTCGCCATATTGTTGCGGCCATCACCAACAAACACGAATTTAACACCTTTCAAACGGCCGAGATGTTCTTCTACCGTCATGAAATCAGCCAAAATTTGTGTCGGATGATACATGTCAGTCAAGCCATTCCAAACTGGAACGCCAGCATATTTGGCAAGCTCTTCAACCGTCGAATGCTCAAATCCGCGGAATTCAATTCCGTCAAAACTTCGGCCGAGCACGATCGCCGTGTCGCGAATCGATTCTTTTTTACCCATCTGAATATCATCTTTGCCCAAAAATTCTGGATGAATTCCAAGATCTCGAGCCGCCACAGTGAAAGCGGTTCGAGTTCGAGTGGAAGTTTTTTCAAAAAGCAAAGCGATTTGTTTGCCTTCGTGAATTTTGTGCGGAATGCCAGCGCGCTTCAAGCGTTTGTATTCATGAGCAACGTCCAGCATAAAGCGGATTTCTTCTGGTGTAAAGTCCAAAAGTGTCAAAAAATGTCGATTTTTTAGATTGAAAGCCATTAGATTTCCTCCCTCCAAATTGGCATTGACATACAACGAGGACCGCCTCGACCGCGACCAAGTTCAGCGCCTTCAACTTCGATAACTTCGACACCAGCTCGGCGCAAAGCCTCGTTTGTGATGTAGTTTCGGTCGTAAGTTACCACCACGCCTGGCGCAATCGCCAAAGTGTTCGAGCCGTCATTCCACTGTTCGCGAGCGGCTGCAATCGGATCGCCATCACCGCAAGGAATCAGCGTAATGTTTTCTAGACCAAGCACTTCTTCTAAAGTTTCCTTCAAGTTTGTTCGATGATGAATATTTGGCTGTCCTGGAATGCCAGAATCTTCCAAAATGTAGATATTTAGCTCACCATTTTTATCCAAAATTTCTGGATGAACGGTAAATTTGTCGCGATCAATCATCGTGAAAACTGTATCCAAGTGCATGAACGCGCGAATCGCCGGAATTTCGATCGCCAAAACTTTGTTGAAATCCGAAAATTCGAACAATTTCGCAGCAGTTTTTTCGATAGCTTCGGCAGTTGTTCGTTGCGAAACCCCAATCGCCATGACATTTTTCGAAAGAACAAGCTCGTCGCCACCTTCCATCGAGAATTTATTGTAGCGGTCAAACCAAACTGGAACTTCGTCGCCAGGAGTTTTAGCCGCAAATCGCGGATGATAGCGCATAATATATTCCATGAACAAACTTTCACGTCGGCGCGCCGCAAATTTCAACTTGTTGATCGTCACACCATTACCAATCGCCGCAGCTGGGTCGCGCGTAAAGTAAAGATTTGGCATTGGATCAAGCAAGAAAGGATAATTGTCGCGGAAATAATAGTTTAACTGATGAGATTCATCTTTGTCGGACTTCACTTCATCTTTCTTAACTCCCGCCATCAACTTTCGCACGAGTTCAAGCGGTTCAAATTCGCCCAAATATCGCATCAAAGCGTGCGTAATATGGCGCTCTCCCTGTTTTGAAGCGCGAACCATATCCGAAATAAATCGCCATTTGATTTCTTCATTATACAAAGCTTCAGCCGCGAGTTGATCCAAATACAAGACCTCCACACCTCGGCTTCGCAAAACTTCAGCGAATTTATCATGTTCTTCTTGTGCTTTTTCAAGATATGGAATATCATCAAAAAGCAACCGCTCCAAGTAATCTGGCGTCAGACCTTCAAGTTCTTTGCCAGGACGATGAAGAATAACGGTTTTAAGTTTGCCAATTTCACTATTATTTTGAATCGGCTTTTCGTTCATATGCCCTCCTATTTGTTTATGCTTTAATTGTAGCACAAAATAAAAATTTTCGCAAAGATTTCACACTTGATTTTTTAACAAAAAGTGGTAAAATATAAATAAGTACATTAGAAAAGAGGTGGCAAGAATGGCAACTAAGTTATATGAAATATATGATGTTCATAAAGGCATCGTTTTTCACTTAGTATTGGATACTTATCTGGTTCATTTAGCGAGAGGAGGTAACGTGGGTGCGCAAAGAAAAATCGCAACCCTATGCCACGATACAATACCTCAAGCTAGGCGACGGAGAATATTCATTCACTTTAGAGATTTAGAATTTACAAATCTCGAAAGTGGTAAAAAGCTTGAGCAAAAACCTCAAGCCCCAAAAAATTCTTTCGCTCACCGAACCGACAATCTCTCGGCGTGCGACAATCCACGCTGCACAGATTGCGATAACGGACATTATGAAAAATGCCGCTATCGCTAAACCCCAACTTTGGGGTATTTTTATTGCTCAACTGTTTTCTTTTTATCAAGAGCCACTTTGGCGGCAGCGGCGTTTTTAGCTAAGCGATTCGGTACATCTTTCGGATCATGAACAACCACTTGCGGAAACGGAAACTCGATGCCGTTTTCGTCGAACGCTTTCTTCAGAAGTCGGCGGAATTCGCCCGTCATATTCCATTGCGAACCAGCGCGCACTTTTCCGCGACACTTGATTTCAATTTCGGAATCCAAAAAACGATTTATCCGCAAAAATTCAATCGGCTCAATAATCTCTTTGCGAAACGGCGAATCTTCAGCTTTCATCGACAGACCAATTTCGTTGATGACTTTTTCGAGCTTATCGATGTCAGTATCATACGCCACGCCAACCGTAAAATTGACATTCGCGTATTCGAAAGACATATTTGTCACGCTCTCGCTGGCGCCGTTGCGGATTGTGTGGACTTTTCCATCGCCGTCGCGAATTTGCGTAATGCGAAGACTGATATTTTCGACCGTTCCAGACATCACGCGACTTACGAGCTGAATTTCGATCAAATCTCCAACACGATATTGATTTTCCAGCACGATGAAAATTCCCGCCAAAATATCACGAACCGTATTTTGCGCGCCAAAACCAATCAACGCACCCAAAATTCCCGCGCCGGTCATCAATTTAGAGACGTCGATACCTAAATGTTGCAAAAACGCCAAAATCGCATAAATCCAGATGACGATATCCAAGCCAGTTTTCACCATGCGACCAATTGTTCGCGAGCGTTTTTGGAGTTCAATCGAGCGCTTATAGCGACCAATTTGTCTCTGATAATGAAACAAAACATCGATCAAACGGTGCGCCAAAAAACTCACGATAATCGCAAAAAGGATCGTCATTCCAGCTTCCACTAAATTATTTTCGAAAAAAACTTTTACAGAATTAACAAAATTATCCATAACCGTATTATATCATATCCGATAGATTCTTCAAACTATCAATTTAAATTTTGAACCTTCGCCAAGCTTACTTTCGAGTTTGATTTCGAAATCATTCTTTTCAGCCAAACTTTTCGCAATCGCAAGACCAAGCCCATAGCCAGAATTTTCACCTCTGGTTCTGGCGGAATCTGACCTGTAAAATCGCTCAAAAATCTTCTGCTGATCGACTCGCGAAATTCCTTCGCCATAATCGCAAACCTCAAAAACCGCCCGTTTTTTCTCTTTCGAAAAATTGATTTCGATGTTCGAATTTTCTGGCGAATATTTGATGGCATTTTCTGAAAAAATCGTCAAAATTTGCTCAATCGCTGACAAATTCGCTTCAATTTCAAAATCTTGGCTGAAATTTTTGACCGAAATATTTTTTGAAAACGCTAAAGGTTTGATTTTTTCAGCCAAAATCTGGTTAAATTCGCGTGCCGCAATTTTGGTTTTTTTGGCGATGGATTTTTTGGAATTCGAAAGATTTAGCAAATTCTCCGCCAAAGATGAAAGCTTTTCAATTTCTTCAATATTTTTCTTAAAAACCGCTCGGGATTTTTCTTCGGTGAGGATTTTTTTGCGCAAAGCGATTTCGTTGCTCACAAGCATCGCCGCCAAAGGAGTGCGAATTTCGTGGCTGGCATCACTCACGAACTGCGCTTGAAGTTCCATATTTTGCTCAATCGGTCGCAAAGTCCAGCGCGCCAACAGATAACTCGCCCAAGCGCCCAAGCCCAAAATCAACAAATTCAAAATCACCAACGAAAAAATAATCGAATTTAGCGCCGCCTGGTCGCGTTCAGCGATATCTTCTTGAAAATCTTCGAAATCTTGGCTATATTCGGCGCGAAAATGCATCGGCGTCGGTCGATTGATATTTTGCGAAAAAATCACAAAAATCGCCCCCGAAAAAATCACCGAAAAAGTCATCATCACCGCCAGATAAGTTCCAGCTAGGCGCCAAGTTCGCTTTTTTGCCGATTTATCGTTCATCTTTCGCCTCAATCTTATAGCCAAATCCCGAAACTGTGTGAATCAATTTCCGCTCGAACGGCTTATCGATTTTTTTGCGCAAAAACATAATGAAAAGTTCAACATTATTTGGTAAAATATCCGAACCAAAACTCCAAACGTGCGGAATAATCTGTTCTTTTGAGCGGACAATTCCAGCATTTCGCATCAAATATTCCAATAGAGCGTATTCTTTGGCGGTGAGTTTTATTTCTTGCCCAGCTCGCTGAACCTGCTTAGTGGCCGGATTTAAACTCAAATCGCCAACTTGAAGAATTTCGGCTTGTTTTTCTTTTGGTCGACGGAGCAAAGCTCGGATTCGCGCCAACAAAACTTCAAAGCTAAAAGGTTTCGCTAAATAATCATCCGCACCAAAATCAAGCCCGTCAACGATATCATTTTCCTGATTTTTAGCTGTCAGCATCAAAATCGGCGTCGAAATTCCTTCTTCGCGGAGTTTTCGACAAACTTCAAACCCGTCCATTTCTGGCATCATAACATCCAAAATGATCGCGTCGTATTCGTCTGCCGAAGCCGAAAGATATCCCTCGTAGCCGTCGCTCGCCGTATCGACCGCGTAAGATTCATCTTCCAAGCCCTCCTTTAAAGCCTCGCGAATCGCACGATCGTCTTCTACAATCAAAATCTTCATAATTCTATTTTACACTAAAAACTGACATTTTGAAATTCTGGCCAAAGTTTTTTGATAAGGCGACGACCTTTCGCGGAAACTTCGATCCACAAATCTCCCAAATCACTCGAAATCGCCACCAGACCGCGCTTTTTGAGATGCGCGACTATCGCAACAACACTTTTCACACTCATGCCAAGCATTTGTGCCAAAGTTCGCACATCATCCTCGCCATCTTCATAAATCTGTTGAAGCACGATCGCTTCGTTTGGAGTTAAATTATTGATTGATTCTTCGTTGATTTTTTTCATAAATTCCTTTCGTTATGTTTATAAAATAATTTTACCGCGATCGACTTTAAAACAACTTTAAAAAGAAATTCCTCCGAATTGGAGGAATTGAAGTGGAGATTAGTTTGATGAGGTTGAATTTTGAGTGTTTTGGGAATTTTGAGTAGTCTGCGAGCTTTCGCGAGTTAGGCGAGTTTTTTGCTGAGAGCTACTTTGCGACGAAGAATTATTTTGTTGCGAATTTTGGCTGTTTTCAGTGGTGGAATCCTGATTTTGCGGCAATTCGCCAGACGGTCGCTGTGGCATTTGCGTTGGCGCCTGATTTGTTTGCTGGAATTGCCCGCCGCGACTATTCGCTTGTTTGCTCGATGAAATTTTTCCGAGCGCCAATCCGCCCAAAAAACCACCGAACCCCGAAACGATCGCCGTCGCCGCAGCCACAGCAATGATCGTGCCTTTGCCGATTTTTTTGGTTGAAGGTTTTTCTTCCTGTTTTTGTAACAAAACCTCCGCTTCGACTACTGGCGCTTCGACTTTTTCAGCTTTTTCTTTGCTCATTTTTTCCTTTCTTGTTATTTAATTTATTTGGAGGCGCACTAAAAAATTACATGGCAACCTCCAATCTTCATAAAAAATATAGCTATTTTGTTCATAGCTATATTCTATCGAGTAAAAATTTAATTTCGCTTTAAAACTGTCGATGGTTGCAATTTTCGCAGGCGATTTCGATCAAAGCTTCCATTCGCGACTGAAGTTTTTCAAAATCGCGAAACTCGTTTTCGATATCATAAATATTTCCGTTAAATTGCAAAATTCCGCGTCGCGTCGCATAATCTTTGCTTGGAACGCCGTGCGCAACCATATTTCGGATATGAATCCATCGTTCCAAACTAGCTTCGTCAAAAGAAATGTTTTTTCGCTTTAAAATCGCCTTAAAAATCTTCAATTTGTCGTTCAGCCGCAATCGCCCAGCAAACATAAAATCATCCAGAAACGCCTGTTGTTTGTTTGGCGAAACATAAAATTCTGCGACCAATCTGTTAATCCGCATCTCAAGGTAATTCACTCGATCGACGATTCGGCCAATTTTGGCGTATTCGTTCGCCAAATCACCGCCAACCACCACCGCCGCTCGACCAATTCGTTCATTTCGATGTCGCTGTCGCTTTTCGGAACGACTTTCTCGTTTTTTGTGCTTAAAAAATCTTGCCATTATTTTCTCCGTGTAAATTATATTTCTATTATATAACTTATGTTAAAATTTAGCAAAAAGAAAAAACAGGTCGAAACCTGCTCTTTCCTTGGCTCCCTATACAGGTCACGGACTTTCTAACAGGAGTAATATGAGACGAATGAGACACGGAACGCACTTTGTCGCGAGTGTCTCAATGCTCGCGTATAATAGAGTCGTGAATACAGTTATTGAAAAGCGCTCAGCAGGTGGAATTGTCCACTCAGACGGAAAATTTCTAGTAATTAAAGCTATTCCTTACGACGAGACTATTCTTCCAAAAGGGACTATAGAAGAAGGTGAAACGCCCGAACAGATAGCCGTACGGGAAGTACTAGAAGAAACGGGATATAAAACAAGCATTACAGCAAAGCTAGGCGAGATATCGTACGAGTTTGATGAGAAAGACGGAAAGCGCTACCGTAAAACGGTCTACTACTACCTCATGGATTTAATCGACAAAGATGCTGAACCTACACCAGACCGCCAAGAGGATGAGGACTTTGAGAATATTTACGAATCACGCTGGATGTCGTTTTTATATACGCCCGCTTCTGCTTGAAAATCGAAGTTTATATCAATCATAATTTATTTAGCTCCTGCCATATTCTCACCATCGCCCACGTATCCATCTTGCAGTATTCAGTCAGGTCGGCGAGGATTTGCTCTTTCTGGCCCGATCGTGTTTCATCGAGTACCGCTTCCATCCAGAGCCGTTGAGCGGAGTTACCGTCTTGAATGCCAAGATCTTTGTAGCTTAACTCAGGACACACTACAGGCAGTACCTTTTTGATACTAGCACTTCCCTCGCAGCGCGGATCGTCATACCATTTTGCTTTAAATGGAGTCATGAGGTCGACAACACGTTCGTTGATAGCCGTGATTTGCTCAGCATATTCCGGATACATCCGCCCCAGCTCTTCGTTTACCGATTTTTCAAAGCGCATATTCCAGGTGATGATTGAACCGGAATCACCCATATCTTCGACTAACTGCTCAGCTAAGGCCGGCGCTGGATTAGTGTTGTCTTTATGGAGATATTCTCGATGCTCTACTTCCCCACCCGGCTCACGGATGATATGCAGAGAATACTGAAATGGCACTTGCTGGTACGGTCGCTGACCGTCAAAATACGGCACAAGGCCCTGCATTGTTTCGCAATCAAAGAAGTAGAGTGGGTACTGTAGTTCGTCCAAAAAGCGTTCGATCTCTTGCTTGTTGATTTCGGCTCGAGTATCTTCTGGCCACACCTTAGGCTCAGACGGAAAGATATTTTCATAGACTTTCATCCATTCAGATTTTGAACCAAGCTTCGCTAGTTCTGGATTCGGATCGGGCATTTCTGCTTGCGCAGCAGCTTTCTTTGCTGCCTCCATGTATTCTGGAGTTTTTAAAGCAATTTCATTTACATCATCCGTCACATCGGCAAACTTCGTAAGCTCTTTTGGATTAACGTCGCCCTCGCGAACATACTGATTATTTACATGAATCACTGATATGTTTCGAACTGTAAAGCCATTACCCTCAAGCACGGTTTTCTGGAAAGCAAGGTCATACAGATGATCTGGTTTAACGCGTGTGCTGGATTTAATTTCATACAGGTCAACCGTCTTATCCTCTACGACTGAGACGATGTCAGATATGCAGGTAAACCCATTCCTTTCAAACCGAGGCTGGAATACAACTTGAGCGCCCGATTCAAAAGCTTGCTGAGTTCGCAGCGGTAGCGAGCGGTATTCATCAAAATCACTAAAGCCGAGCGCGACCCCTTCTGGAAATAATGATTCAACATACGGCTCAAACGCATGCCCAGCGTCGAACATTGCTTGTGTTGCTGCGTCGACTGGCGGAAGCTTGCTCGGGTCATTCTTTTTCAGCCAAAGCCAGGCTGGCTGGCGGAGAAAGAGCATGTAATCGGATTTGGAGATCATTTTGCTATACGCCGTCGATAAATGTTTGGATAAACCCGACAAGACGGGTCTTTACTTGCTCTAAAATAGATTCACGCTGCAAAATACTTGGCTGAGACTTTAGCAACGCGCCTAGGTCGTGATTACGCGGCAAGCGCCCCGTAGATAAGTATCGATCAAGTAGTGCCTGTGTCTTGTCTGCATCTAAGCCTTCGCGTTGGCACATCTCTTGGAATTCTTTGACCTGCTTTTCACTCACAAATTCGGCAAAGGCATTTTCAATATCGCTCGAGTCATGTATCTGTGGCAAACTTCCGTTTATAAACTGTTCTATCAATTCACGCTTGCTGCGTAGTTCTGGCGAGCCAGATATGGTGTCGCTAATCGATTTATGAATCTCGGCTTGCTTGGCTTCGTCGGCGCCAACCATGCGGGAAATCAGTCGCAAGATGTAACTGACGTTGACTTCGTCGCGGCGTGTTAGCTCTAGCTCAAAGTCGATATCATCGAGTATCGATACCTTTTCTTTCGCCCGGTCGTTTTTTACTTTGTCGTAGACATCGAGGTATTTTCCTTTAAAGTTTTCGAACGTCTGGTCGTCGATAGTAGTATCGCTCGCAGAATATTCGGCAAACGATTCTAGGACGTTACGCAGCCGCAGTACGGTACGAAAGGCCTCAACAAAACTTTTTTCGGCGTCTTCATCTGGCAAACTGTCGACCGCACTTGGCACCGGCGTTAATTCGCGCAGCTTAGCCACAGCTGCATTAAATGCCTCGACATATTCTTCGTATGGTGCAATGAATACGTCTTCTTTGGCGTCTTTGTTGGCAAACAGCTCCAAGGCTTCGTCGGTGGCAGCTTTAAGGTTTCGAAACGCCACGATGTTGCCCTGCGATTTGGTCTCGTTGAGTATTCGGTTGGTGCGGCTATAGGCCTGAATCAAGCCGTGGTAACGCAAATTTTTGTCAACGTAGAGCGTGTTGAGAGTCTTGCTATCAAAACCAGTCAGGAACATATTGACTACTAGCAAAATGTCGATTTCGCGGGCTTTTACGCGGTCGGCAATGTTGCGGTAGTAGTTATAAAAACTGAGGCTATCGCGCGTATTGTAGCTGGTGCCAAACATTTCGTTATAGTCGGCGATGTAGCTTTCGAGTTTGTCGCGTGAGTGCTGGTTCACCTGCTCAGGTGCGCCCACTTGCACGTCGTCATCGAGCATACCGTCGGCATCTTTGTCGGCTTCGTTGGCGCCGTAACTAAATATCGTGGCAATCCGTAGGTTGTGTTCGCCAGCCTGTTTTTTGCGGCGGAATATCTCGTAGTATTTGGTCAGGGTTTCGACGTTGCTTATCGCCATCATTGCGGTAAAGTCCCGAGAGTGGGTTTTACGGTCGTGGTTTGCCAGTATAAAGTCGACGATTGATTCGAGTCGCTTGTTCCATTCGTAGGCTTCGCTGCCGTCGATATCCTCGACCTGCAAATCGGTGTTGAGTGCACCTTCTTTTACCTTAAAGCCTTTGTAATATTCCACGCTAAACTTCAGCACGTTTTCATCGCGAATCGCATCGGTAATCACGTACTTGTGCAGACATTCGCCAAACAAGTCTTTGGTGGTGCGCTTGTTGGCTCCACCGCCGTGGGCGTTCTCGGCAAATATCGGCGTGCCAGTAAAGCCAAACAATTGGTGGTTGGTAAAGTATTCGGTAATCCGCTGGTGGGTTTCGCCGAACTGGCTGCGGTGGCATTCGTCAAAGATAAACACCATTTTCTCGTCTTTGAGCGCGTCCATCTTCAGCGCGTGACGTTCGCGAGTGATGGCGTTATTGAGCTTTTGTATGGTGGTGACAATCAGCTTGGTGTCTGGGTCGTTAAATTGCCGTACTAGCTGCGCGGTGTTATCGGTCGCGTCGACACTGCCTTCTCGGAACGTATTAAATTCACGGATAGTTTGATTGTCGAGATCGTTGCGGTCGACCACAAACACCACCTTTTTCACCTTGGGGTTGTCGACGATTATCTGGCTAGCCTTAAAGCTCGTCAGGGTTTTACCGCTACCGGTAGTGTGCCATATGTAGCCGCCATTGACTTCGTTTTCTACCTTGCGCACCATTTCTTCGACCGCATGGTACTGGTACGGGCGCAGCGCCAGCAGGGTTTTGCCGGTGGTAAGCACCATGTATTTGGTGATCATCTTGGCTAAGTGACACTTTTCTAGGAATATGCGCGCAAAATCTTCCAGGTCGGTAATTTTAGCGTTATCTTTGTCTGCCCAATAGCTGGTAAATTTAAACGATTCTTTGTGCGTGCCGCTGTGGGCGATGGTGTTGCTGTAGTATTTGGTATTGACGCCATTGCTAATCACAAATAGCTGCACATATTGGAACAAGCCATAGCTGCTAGCGTAGCTGTGTCGGCGGTAGCGATTGACTTGGTTAAAGGCTTCTTTGAGCTCGATCCCGCGGCGCTTCAGCTCTATCTGGACCAGCGGCAAGCCGTTGACAAGGATCGTCACGTCGTAGCGGTTTTGGTAACTCCCCTCTTGCTGCACCTGTTGGGTCACCTGAAAGCGGTTTTGGCACCACTCGCGCATGTTTATAAATTCGATGTTTTTGTTAGTGCCGTCGTCACGCGGCAAGCTCATTTTGTCGCGCAGGGTTTTGGCGCGTTCATACACACCTCCTTTGTTTAAGTGGTTCAGTAT
>CAZVBN010000011.1:0-20564 GCA_964625845.1 uncultured Candidatus Saccharibacteria bacterium
TATCTTTACTACAATCGTTAATATCTTACTATTCTTGATTGGTGTTCTTAGCGTTATTATGCTTATTTACGGAGGTATTCAATATGTACTTTCAACAGGTGATTCTGGAAGAGTAACCAACGCCAAAAATACAATTCTTTACGCGGTTGTTGGTCTAATCGTAGCGATCTTGTCTTACGCGATTGTGAACTTCGTTCTAACATCACTCAACGGCGATAAATAATCACACTTCACGATAAAACCCCAAAACGGGGTTTTATTTTTACCTCAAAATCTTAATATGCAATATAAAAAACACTCACTTTCCGCATAGTGAGTGTTTTTGTGATTATAGAACTTGAATCTTTTTCGACTCTTGTTTTACTTTGGTGAAGCTGATTGTAAGAATTCCGTCTTTTAGCATCGCTTCAACTTCGTCTTCTTTGATGTCAACTGGGATGTTGTATGTTCGGCTGAATTCGCCCCAGTAGCATTCTTGTGAGTGCCATTTTGTGATGCCTTCTTGATTGCCGGCATCCAAAGTGCCACTGATTGTCAAAATTCGATCGCTCAACGAAACATCCAAATCGTGTTTGTTTACGCCAGCTGTTCGAGCTTTAATGAAGAACTTGTCTTCAGTTTCGTAAGCGTCGATTGCGAGCTGTCCTGGAAGTTCGTCTTCTTCCTGAATTTCAACTTCTGTATGTTCAATATTAGTTTCTGTGATTGCTGGTTCATCTAGTAGCCCAGAATCGTCGAAATTGAAGGCAGCTTCCAATTCATCTTTCAAGAAACTGTCATCATTTTGTCTTCTAGCCATTTTTCCTCCACATTTATCCTAAACAGGCTTAAACTTTACTTTATTATAGCGTATTTTTAGTGTATAATCAAGTAGTAAAAGCGATTTTTATGAAGAAAATTTTATTATTTCAGTTTTTGAATATTTTTGCGCCGAATAAATGTTATTTTTGTGGAAAAATCGGCGATTTGGTTTGCGCGGAATGTCAAAGCAATCAGGAATTTAGAATTCAAACTGTTCGGCGCAAATCAGAAACTCGCCCTACTCGTGAATTTTTCTTGGGTGATCGTGAAGGCGTGCTGGCGAAAATTCTGGATGAAGCTAAGTTTAATGGTTTGGCGGAGAATTTTGAAGTTTTGGCGAAGATTTTGGCTGAATCACTGAAAACCTGCGATGAATTCTCTTCCCTGAAAGATGAGATTGTGATTGTGCCGGCGCCGACCTCTGCTCGACATGCTCGCCAGCGTGGCGTGGCGCACAGCGAGTTTATGGCGAAGATTTTAGCGCGCGAACTTGGGGTTAAAGTGGCGGAAATCGTCGGCAGAAAATCACATTTTGTTCAAAAAGGCGCTTCGGCGAAAGTTCGAAAAAGCCAAGCTTCAAAGGGATATCAGTTGCTCGAAAAACCGCGAACGGGCAAGATTTATGTGGTTTTTGATGATATTCGCACGACTGGCGCAACAATTGACGCAATCGCCAAAAACTTGCGAGAAGCCGGCGTGGATGAGGTTTGGGCGCTTTATTTGATGCGGCAGAAATTTTAGTCTTCCATTTTTGGCGGATTTGTGTTAAAATAATCTTTATGGAGAGGTGGCCGAGTGGTTGAAGGCACCGGTCTTGAAAACCGGCATGCGGTAAAACGTATCGAGGGTTCGAATCCCTCCTTCTCCGCCAGATAAAGGAATTCACTTTTGTGGATTTTTTTATTTGGTTTAAAGCAAAAGAAAAACCCTGTAATTGCTTACAGGGTCAAAAGGTGCTTACCATAAATTTAGCTTTTTATAGTGATCGAGAATATCTTGCAGCTCAAACTGTAAGATCGGGTCGTAGAAATTAACGATCGATTTAAATCCGGATGGGCTGAAAAACTCTATAGCTACGTGTCTTTTTCTGCAAGACACTAATTCTACAGATAACTGATCACCATATAGCTGATTAAACTTTTTCGCAATATTCCTACACATATTGAGTAAGGAATTTGTAAAAACTTCTAGACTATGCGTTTGCTCGATTTCGAAAATGTAAATCTTCTGAGGTTCACCCTCTTTGCGATTTTCGGCAGTTTTCAAAAATACAACATTAGCGCTAACAGGAAGTTTTTCTTCAAAAAGTTCAATAATTTGTTCTTCGGTAAATTCTTGGTATTTTTTCATGATATTTTCTCCTAAATTTTTTTTAAAAAAGCAAAAAAAAACTACTACAGTACAAGGTCGGGGAATAAATCCGCTAAACAGAAATTTTTCTCCTTATCTATCACCTCCATATGATTTTTATAGTCATCTTGATCTTCCTCCGTTTTATCGTCATCACTATTTTCTGGGCTTTCACTCCATTCTTCCCACTCATTAGAAGACTGAAATGATTCGCGTAATTTATCGAAATCATCGTCTAATAATCCGCAGGAAGCTAAGTGTTCAGCCTGATCAATAGTTAAGCCGTATTCAGACATGTAGTCGTGTATTCGCTCATCTAAGCGATCGCTACAATATTCGCTATTCAACTCCTTTTCTGTATGTGTATAGTCTAAGTTTGTAGTAATTTCAAACAACTCATCAAATGGATCTAGGTACTTTTTCATAATTTTTCTCCTTTTTTATTTTTCGCCATCACCGAGCTAGAAACTTAGTTAAATTTCCAATTCGGTAATGACGATAAGAGAAAAAATCTGTAAATTTTCTTCTTGACAGCTTGCCAAGACATGTGTATTATAGCATAATAACAATAATAAGTCAAGCCTTTTGCCATTTTTTGGGCGGTTTTGTCAAGAAAATCAAAAAGAGCTCTCATCTCGAAAGCTCTTTTTAGTTTGAATTATTGTTCGATGCCCTTCATCGTTAGGTTCATTCGACCTTTTTCGTCGATTTTGTCGAGTTTGACGCGAACTTCTTGCCCTTCTTTGAGGACGTCGGTGACTTTTTCGACGCGCTTGTCGGAAATTTGCGAAATGTGGAGCATTCCGTCGATTCCTGGCAAAATATTCACGAAAGCGCCAAAATCTTTGATCGAAACAACTTTTCCGCGGTAGATTTTGCCAACTTCTGGCTCTTCGACTAAGCTTTTGATCCATTCGAGCGCGCGTTCGATTTTGGCGGTGTCAGCCGCTGCAACAGTAATAAGACCGTCTTCTTTGATGTCGATTTCGGCGCCAGTTTCGGTGGTGATTTTGTTGATAGTTTCGCCGCCTTTGCCGATGATTGCGCCGATTTTATCTGGATTGATTTTGAGTTTCTCGATTCGTGGCGCGTATGGCGAAATTTGCGCACGCGGCTCAGAGATAACGCTCAACATATGATTCAAGATGTGGTTTCGGCCAGTTTTTGAAGTGAGAATCGCTTGTTCGAGAACCGAAACTGGCAAGCCGTGAACTTTCATATCCATTTGAAGTGCGGTAATTCCGGCGCGCGAACCTGTACATTTGAAGTCCATATCGCCCGCGAAATCTTCGGCGTCGGCAATGTCGCTCAAAACATACGGCGTGTCGCCATCCATCATTAGCCCCATCGCGATTCCTGAAACTGGCGCTTTAAGTGGCACGCCGGCGTCCATCAACGCCAAGCAGCTCGAACAAGTCGCAGCCATCGAAGTTGAACCGTTCTGACTCATAATTTCAGTGACGCTGCGGATCGCATAAGGGAATTCTTCTTCGGTTGGAAGAACCGCTTCAAGCGCTCGTTGCGCCAAATATCCGTGGCCAATTTCTCGCCGACCTGGACTTCCCAAACGTCTAGGCTCGCCAACCGTATAACCTGGCGCGTTGTAGTGATGCATATAACGGCGTTCAATTTCGTTGAATTCCATTGTGTCGACAAGTTGGCTGTAGCTCAAAGGCGCCAAAGCTACGATGTTCATCGCTTGAGTTACGCCACGAGTGAACAAACTCGAACCGTGCGCGCGTGGCAAAAAGCCAATTTCGCTCGAAAGCGGTCGAACTTCGTCCAAACTTCGGCCATCTGGTCGCTCTCCATCTTCGACGATTCCTCGGCGAACATCTTTGTGAATTGCCAAAGTGAGCGCTTCGTCATATTCGCCGCGAATTTCCTCGTATTCTTCGCCGAATTTTTCTTCCATTTCCGCGTGGAATTGTTTTCGAATTTCGTCCAGAAGTTCGTTTCGGTGTGGATACGGCTGACGAATCTTCGAGCCGAGTTTGTCGCTCGCCCAGTTTTCAGCCACCGCCAGAATTTCTTCATTTGGTAAGATCAGTTCAAATTCGCGTTCGTTCAAATATCCCTTCTCAGCATAAACTTTTCGAAGCTCATTTTGAAGCTTAATCGCTGGCTGGAAGTTTTCGAAAGCCCAAGCGAGGCCAGCGATGATTTCTTCTTCTGGAACTTGATCAGCACCAGCTTCGACCATCGTGATTCCGCTTTCAATTCCGGCTACAACCAAATCGAGCGGTGAATTTTCGCGTTCTTCTGGATTCAAAAAGGCTTTAAATTCGCCACCAACTTTTCCGACGCGAAGTCCAGCTACTGGTCCGTCAAAAGGCACGCCCGCCAAATGAAGCGCCGCCGAAGCCGCGATCATTGCGATCATATCTGGTCGAAAATTCGGATCAGCCGAAAGCACCGTCGCCACAACTTGAACTTCTTCGCGATAACCCTTTGGAAAAAGCGGTCGAATTGGTCGGTCGATCAATCGCCCAATCAAAATCGCGTCATCGCTTGGTCGCCCTTCTCTTTTAATGAATCGTGAGCCAGAAATTCGTCCCGTCGCGTAGAATTTTTCTTCATAATCAATTGAAAGCGGGAAATAATCCAACTGAACTGGTTTATTGCCAAGCTGAACCGTTCCCAAAACGACAGTTTCGCCATACCGTGCGATCACGCTCGAGGTGCTTCGAAAACCAACTTTGCCGGTTTCGAGAGTTAATTTTCGCCCCAAAAAATCGGTAGAAACAGATATAAAATCTTTACCGTGTGGATTGATAATCATATTTTCTCCTTTCGCCGAATGAGTTGCAGGTTTCGAAATTCGAATCTCTTCAAATCGCCAAATCTACTCCACATTCAGCCTTAATTTACCTCTTCATTATACCATTTTTTGCGGTAAAATAAAACACCCCAGAATCGAATCCGAGGTGTTTTGAGATTTAGTTTTTCAATTTACAGCTTAGCGCTGTTCCAACGGTTGCGGCTTGTTCTGAAGAGATTTTGAAGGTTTTATCCTTGCTGAAGTTTTCAAAATCTAGAATCATTTCTCCATTTGTTTGAGAAGAACTGTCTTGTTCGGTAACTTTGCCGTCCAAGCCGACTGCTTTAGTTTTGGCATTGGTAATCTTGAGTTTTGTTTTATTGCCTTCTGTTGAAATAACTTCGTAATCTGCGGTTGTTTCTGCTGAAACTAAGAAGTTGATTTTCATGGTTAGTTTTTTGTCCTTGCTGAATTTTCCGTCGATATTCATAGAAAGTCCACCTTGTGAAAGCTCGCAAGTAACGTCTTTGTCGACAATTGCGTCAAAGTTTTTTGGTTGAAGAAGCATAATCACCGCGAAAACAATTCCACAGATCAAAACAAGTCCGCCGACAACTGCCGCAATAATGATAGGTGTTTTGGATTTTTTTGGCGCTGGATCTGCCGCAAAAGTCACTGGTTGTGCCGCTTGAACTGGTGCGGTTGGTTGCGGTGTGGCTTCGGTCTGCGCTGGCTGCGAAGTTACTTCTGGCCGAGTTGGTGCTACTTCTGTTTGCGGTGCTACTGCTACTTCTTGGGTTGGTTGCGTTTCAGGCTGAACTGGAGCCGCTTCCTGAATTTGCTCGGCGTCGGTTGGTTGCGAAACTACCTCTTGCACTGGCTGAATCTCGGGTTGCGCGTTTTGTAGTTCTGGATTTTTATTCAAATTGTCGTCCACATTTCTCCTTTATTGACTTTATTAACTCAATTTTAGCATAAGCTTGTAATTTTTCAAAATATGATAAAATAAAACTATGGAAGATTCAATTTTTACTAAAATTATCCGTGGCGAAATTCCTTGCCATAAAGTTTATGAGGACGAAAAAGTTTTTGCAATGCTTGACATCGACCCTTTGGCGGACGGGCATGTTTTGGTTTTTCCGAAAAAACAAGTCGATTTGATCTGGGATTTGGAAGACGAAGATTACATGTATTTGATGAAAATTTCGAAAGATTTGGCGCAAAAAATTCAGGCTGAGATGAAGCCAATTCGCGTCGGAATGGTTGTCGAAGGTTTCGGTGTGCCGCACGCGCACGTTCATTTGGTGCCACTTTACGACAAAAATGTTCTCCAGCTTCATCACGGCTATCCTGTGGAAAAGTCTGTGGAAAACTTGGCGCGCATCGCTGAACAGCTTCGAGGATAAAAGAAAAAGCCCCACTCCTGTTATGTGGGGCGTGAGGTCGGTTGAGTTTATCGGATAGAGGACGACCTCTATTCCTCTATCCGAGAAAAGACTTAAAAGTCTAATTGTTTCAATTCCTTATAGGGTTCAAAACTCAACCTAGGTTCAATCGCAAATTATAATAACTTGCGACTAATTTATATTGTACCACAACATTTGCGATAAGTCAAGTCTTTTTATTGAAAAATCGCAAAATTAAAAAGCCCCGCGGGTTGCGAGGCTGGACTAGTTAAAGTGCGATGGATACACCCCTTTCTTTCCATTCTTTGACGAATTTATCCACTTCACTTTTGATTCCAGCGATAACACCTTTCATAATTAGGAATGTAAGTATATTGTCGCCAGTTTTTCTATCGCCATAAGACTCTATCTCTTGGCGATAGCTATTGATAAAACATAATAGCGATTTGTCGCTATTGGACTTTATACCAACAACTTCAATTCCCTTAGAAAAGATTTTGCCGTTTTTAATTTCTGTTGCCATAATTCACCTCCATGGTTGTGGCGCGTTTTTCGCGTTGATCCAATCAACCTGTGAATGACTTCAATACAATAACATCAAATTCTAAAAAAGTCAATACTTTTGCCATTTTTTGTCAAAAATGCTAAAATATCTCTATGAAACTAACCGTGATTTCCGTCGGCAAAAAACACGATCGCACGCTCGAATCGGCGATTTCTGACTTTGAAAAGCGCTTGAAGTCGCCTTTTTCTTTTGAGTGGCGATTTTTGCCAAATTCGAATTTCGAAGGCGAAAAAGCTCGCGTCGAAGAATCGATTCGACTCGAAAAACTCCTTGCGCGCGACGATTTTGTGATTTTGCTTGACGAACGCGGCAAGAATCTTTCCAGCCCGGAATTTTCGCAACTTTTGAGCGAAAAACTCGCTTCGAAGAATGTCAAAATCGTGATTGGTGGTGCGTTTGGCGTTTCGGAAGAATTTCGAAAACGGGCGGATTTTGTGTGGAGTTTTTCGAAATTGGTGTTTCCACATCAGATTGTGCGGTTAATTTTGACTGAGCAAATTTACCGCGCGCAAGAAATCGCCAAGGGTGGAAAATATCATCACGAATAACAAAAGTCGCCCGCGAGCGACTTATTTTTGCAGTTTCCAGTCTTCCGACCAGTTGTCGTAGACTGGAATTTTTGATGATTTTCGTGAAATTTTTAGCTTATCTCCAACTTCGAGACCTGAATTATTCGAAATCTCGAAAGCCAGATTTTCGTTGTCGATTTCAACAATCGCTAGGATTTTATCTTTTCCGCCGTCGTTGAATCTCGCGATCTGTTCGATCTGGATTTCGCGAATTTCTTTATTATAAATAAATAAGCTTAAACCTTTCGAAATTACAAAAATGAGCAGTAACAATATCAAAGCCAATTTACCAGCAAGGTAAGTTTTGACTTTTTTAAACTCGTTGTCCTTCAAACAACAGATCCATGAAGCGACCCAAACGATCACCAAAAATCCACAAATTACCCAAAGAACCATTTAAGTCACCCCCTTCTAAAATCTATTTTTATTTTAACATATTTTTCAATAAAATCAAGGCTAAAAACACTAAAAACGGCGTGGATTTTTTTCGAAAAATGCGATAAAATAGAATTATGGCGAAAAATGAAAAAGAAATCTTGAAATTGCGGAATCTAAAAAAGCGTTTTGGAATTGGCGACGCAGAAAATTACGCGCTTAACGGCGTTGATTTGAGTATCAAAAAAGGCGAATTCATCATCATTATGGGGCCTTCTGGTTGTGGAAAAACTACTTTGCTAAACATTATCGGCCTGCTTGATCGCGCAACCGAAGGCGATTATATTTTGGATGGCCGAAATGTTGCCAAAATGTCGCGTCGAAAACATTCAAAAATTCGAAGCGAAAAAATCGGATTTATTTTTCAGAATTTTAACCTTATTCCTCGCTTGACAGTTATCGAAAATGTTGCCTTACCGCTTGTGTATAAAGGTATCGGAAAAATCAAACGACTCGAAGCTGCCAGCAAAATTTTGAAGCAATTTCACCTTGGTGAGCGCGAATATTACATGCCGTGGCAACTTTCGGGCGGGCAAACTCAACGTGTGGCGATTGCGCGGGCGCTCGTCAATGAACCTTCGATTATTCTTGCGGATGAGCCAACCGGCAACCTCGACAGCAAATCTTCGCACATTATTATGGAAGAACTCGCCGAAGTCCACAAAAAAGGCAACACTATCATTATGGTGACGCACAATCCAGAACTTATGGCTTACGCAACGCGAATTATCACGATGTTCGACGGAAAAATCGACACCGACACCAAAAACCGTTCTGCTAAAAAATCTTCGAAAAATGCCGACGAAGAAAAAAACACGCTCGACAAAATCGAAAAAATCACCGAAAAATTAGACGAAATCAAGGAAGAATTAGGAGTTTAGTATGTTTCGAATCTTTAAAACTCACATCGAGAACGCACTTGAATCCCTCGGCGCTAATCGCATGCGAACTTTTTTGACGATGCTTGGCGTGATTATCGGAATTGCAAGCATCACGACGATTTTTGCGCTATCTGGTGGGATCAGCAACATGATTTCCGAGCAAGTTTCAAACGAAGGCGCAATGATGGTTGTTCGACCAAAAGAAATCGGCGCAAAAGATGAAAATCTCCTTTCGAATTTAACTTCTTCGCAAAATTTTATCAAAAGCTCGCTCACCGAACAAGATCTAGAAACTATCGCTAAAAACGAAAACATCACCGCGGTTGCGCCACTGGCGACATTTTCGGGGATTATTACAGCTGAAGGTAATAATTTGACAACTGATGTTTTGGCGACTACCGCTGATCTCGAAAAAGTCATTAGCCTAAAAATGCGGGACGAAAACGGTGAATTTATCGCGGAAAGCCCAAACAGCAAAAACGCCGTGGTTGGTTATCAGTTGGCGATTGATTTATTTGGAACGCCAGATGTGATTGGTCGAAATTTACGGATCAAAGATCAATCGTTTTTGATTATTGGCGTGCTAGAACGCTACGGTTCATCGATAAATTTCAGTAATATTGATTTTGATAATTCGGTGATTGTTAATTTTTCAACCGCAAAAAACATCACTAACGGATCGTTACAAATCCAGCAAATCAACGCAAAAATCGACAGCGTGAATAATTTGGCGAGCGTCGACAAAAAAGTCAGCGATCAACTTCTAGAAAATCACAAGCATGAGCAGGATTTTGAAGTGTTGTCTGGCGATGAAATTGCGCAAAATTCAAGCAAGTTGATTCAGGTCGCAGGTTCGGTTTTGGCGCTGGTTGTGGGAATTTCTCTAGTGGTTGGTGGAATCGGCATCATGAACATTATGCTGGTCAATGTTAGCGAACGCACGCGCGAAATTGGAATTCGAAAAGCTCTCGGTGCGAACAATCGCCAGATTTTGCTTCAATTTTTGACCGAATCAATGATAATTTCTCTCGGCGGCGGATTGTTTGGTTTTATCCTTGGATTTGCTTTTTCATTCGGCGTGAGTTTGATTTTACCGTTTTATCCAGTAATTTCTTGGAATGTCGCCGCGCTGATTGGTGTGATTTCGGTTTCGGTTGGTATAATTTTTGGAATTTACCCCGCTCTTCGCGCTTCACGAAAAGATCCGATCGAGAGTTTGCGATATTACAATTAAATCAAAAGACCTACTTGCGAGTAGGTCTTTTTGTTATTTTACGAGTTCGATTTTTAGCTTTTCGATCAGATCAACAGGCGTTGGATTTTGGTTGTTTAAGATCGCCAAATAAATGCTGACAAAATCCGCCAAAATCGATCCCCAAAGCATTTGTTCGAGCGGAGTTGCTCCTTTTAGATCGATATTTCGTGCGGTTGGTCGTTTGCCGCTGAGTAGCCAATCCGAAATCTCGAAGCGCTTCTGGACGCGCGGATGATCAAAATCGCTGCGGATATTGAAGATCGCGAACAGTTTTTCTACTGGATGAGAACTCCAGCCGATGAATTCGTTGTGGTTGAATTCTGGATATTCGTTCCAGAAAGCGACATTTTTGGCGTTTTCGTTCCAGCTGATTTTCCACTTATAAGCGACCGGCGAAAAGTCTGTTCCGCTCAAAAAAACTGCGCTTCGTCCCGCCGAATACATGGCTAGCTGTTTGGCGAGATTGTTTTGAGTTGGGTTCGAAGAAGACCATTTTTCGCTTTCGTTTCGCAAAAAATCTGCCGAGCGGGCGATTTCGTCGTATTTTTCGCTAGAAATCACGCCGAAATTCACCAGCATTTTAGCTGTGGCGCGAAGATTATAGAAAACCGCCATTCGTGGTTGAAGCCCAGCTGGTAATTTGATGTGGGCGATGTCGTGCTGTTTGGCGATTTGCTCGATTTTACCATGCGCCGAAATTGTCGCGATTTGCGCGCCTGATTCGAGGGCTTGATTTAGCGCGGCGACGGTTTCTTCGGTGTTTCCCGAATAAGAATCCGCAATAATTAAAGTGTTAAAACCAACATATTTTGGTAGTTTATAATCACGAATAATCTCAATTGGCTGCGAAATCTCGTTTTCTAGCCACTTTTTGACAATCAAACCTGCCAGTGCTGAACCGCCCATTCCTGCGATAACGATATTTTTTATTTCACGGCCGTCGTGATCTGGCGCCAAAACTTCCGCGTTGAATTTTACTTGTTTCCATTGTTCCGCCGCCACCAAAAGCGCATTTTGCGGATCTCGCTGAACAATTATATTTAAATCGTCTAACATCCCACCTCTTAAAAAATTATCTTGATTATGCTTTATTACTATGATATAATAAAACTAATTAAAAGTAAAGTTATAAAATAAGGTGGGCTATGGAAGTTGATGTAAATCCAATCAAAAAGCAGACAGTTAGCGACGACCCAGAACTTGCTAAAGTTTTGGCCGGCGTTAATCCAGCTGCACAAACAAATAACAATGACGACGAAGATCAAGAGGAAATTCTTCAATACGAAGGACTAGAACAGATTGCGGAAGTCGAAGCGCCGGAGGTAGAAGAAGCTCCAGCCGAAGCAGCGCCAGTCGCGATGCCAACAATTGGCGGTTTGAATCTAGAAGATATCAAGGTTCACGCGCTTCAAGATTTGCGTCCTTTGGTTGACAAACTAAGCGTTTCAAACGAAGAAAAATTCGACATTTATCTGTTGCTACTTCGTTCGAGCGATGATAACACTTTGATCGAGCCAGCTTACAATTCTGCTCGCTTGATCGAAGACGAAACTAAACGCGCCAACGCTTTGCTTGATGTCATCAAAGAAATTGACTACTTTAATTCAAAAAATGCCGCTTAAATTCTCGGCGAAATAAAACTGCGTTTTTGGCGCGGTTTTATTTTGGGCTCAAAAATGTTAAAATATAATCATGAACATCAGATTTGCGAACAAAAACGAAATTGAAAATTGGAACAATCTAATCCTTAAAAATCCCGACGGCGGAAATATTTTTCAGTCGCGAGAAATGATTGAATTCAAGCGAAAATCTGGCTGGAAACCGCGCTTTTTGGTTGTCGAAAATTTCCACAAAAAGCAATTTTTGGCGATTTCAGTTCAAGAAAAATCTGTTTTTGGTCTCGGAAAACTGTGGTATTTGCCAAAGGGCGCAGGGATTTCTGCGAGCGAAGATTTGCGCAAACTTTGCCCTGCTTTGGCAGATTTTGCTCGTTCGCAAGGTGTTTTTGCGGTAAAAATGGAGAGCGAAATTCTCAAAAACGCCGAAAATCTAAAGATTCTTCGCGACCTAAATCTTGAAATTGCTCGACCAATTCAGCCGAATTTTTCGACGATTCTGCTCGATATTTCTCCTGAAAAATCCGAAGACGAAATCTTATCGGCAATGCCGCGAAAAGGTGCGAAATATTCAATCAATCGTGCCGAGCGCGACGGCGTGGAGATTTTTCGCGTTGAAACTACTGTCGAAAACTGTCGGATTTTTTATGACTTACTCAGCGAAACGGCTCGAGATTCGGGCTTTAATATCCGTTCGTTTGAATATCATGCGGAATTTTGGCAAACTTTCGCCGAAATTGGCTTGGGACATTTGTTTTTTGCGAAATTTGAAGACGAGGTTGTTACGGCTGCTTACGCTTTTTGTTTTGGCGAAAAATCAACCTATAAAGACGGCGCCAGTGTTCGTCAGCGCAAAGCTTATGGTGCTTCACATCTGTTACAGTGGGAAGTTATCCGTTGGGCGCGCGAAAAAGGTGCGCGAATTCATGATTTGTGCGGCACGCCACCAAGCGACCAGATTCACGATCGCCAGCATTTTCTTTATGGCGTTGGACAGTTCAAGACGAGTTTTTCGCGCGAAATTACAGATTACGTTGGCGCGTTTGACTTGATTATTTCGCCCAAAAAATATCAACTTTGGCAAAAATTCATCGAAAAATTGATTTTGAAAATCGAGCGGAAAATTTTTGGAAGAAATTGGTATTGATTCGGAGATTTTACCATAAACGCTTAATAAAATTCATAAAAAATGGTAAAATATAAGAATGAAAATCTTGGGAATCGAAAGCACTTGCGACGAAACCGCGGCGGCCGTGGTGAGTTTTGATGGCGAAAAAATCTCGCGCACTTCCAGTCCGAGAATTAACTTGCTTTCGAGCGTGGTTCATTCGCAAATCGACATTCACGCGCAATTTGGCGGTGTAATTCCAGAGGTCGCGGCGCGTTCGCATATCGAATTTGTCAATCCTGTGGTGAACGAGGCGCTCGCGAAAGCTGGCGTTTCGTGGGCGGAAATCGACGGCGTGGCGGTGAGTTTTGCACCGGGCTTGAACGGTTCGCTTTTGGTCGGAAATCTCGCAGCCAGCACTTACGCCGAAATTTTCAGCAAGCCGTTTTTCCCTGTTCATCACGTCGAAGCGCACGTTTATGCGAACTTTTTGAATGAAAATCCGCCAGAATTTCCATTTTTGGCGTTGGTTGTGAGTGGCGGACATTCGCAGATTGTGCTGTTTCGTGGCCATAGCGATTTTGAGATTTTGGGCGAAACTCAGGACGATGCGGTTGGCGAGGCTTTTGACAAGGTTGCTAAAATTCTCGGCTTGCCTTACCCTGGCGGTCCGGCGATTTCGCGCGCGGCTTTGGCTGGCGACCCTTTCAAGTATAAATTGCCAAAAGCGCGACTTTCTGGCGAATATGATTTTAGTTTTTCGGGCCTAAAAACGGCTGTTTTGCGCGCGGTTCAGGCAGAAGTTGGTGTGGATTTCAACTTCCCTTCTTTCGAATTGGCGGCGAAATTAACCGAGCAACAAAAAAACGATTTCGCGGCGAGTTTTCAGCGAATTGCGGTGGAAACTTTGGTTGATAAGCTCGAAAAAGCTGTCGAAAAATTTGCGCCAAAAACAGTAGTCGTGGCTGGTGGTGTGGCGGCGAATTCGGCGCTTCGAGAAGAAATGAAAAATCGCCTTTCAGTAAAAGTTGCGGGCGAGTTGATTTTTACGCCGATGGAATTTTGTACAGATAACGCCGCGATGGTTGCGACGCTTGGTGTTTTTCACGCGCTACTTGGTGAAGCAAAAAATCCGCTCGAAATGGAAGTTCGCCCTTCGCTTTCGATGGAAAATGCGAAGTGGATTTAATAATTTTTAGTAAAAGAAAAACCCCAAGCGAATGAGCTTGAGGTCAGGGTTACTCTACATGTGATTCATAGAGCGTCAGCAGGACGCATCCTGTCTCGGGCTCTACGATCTGAACCTCTGTGGTTACGGTAACTATCATCCTCCCATGATAGCCACTAGCCTGAGGCTCAGATCTTTCTCTGCTGGCTTTAATTTCTAGCCCGATCATCTTAACGAGTTTCTCGTTTATGTCGGACGGATTTCTCCAACTCCGAATGCGATCGAGCACAAGTCCTGCAGTAATCATTTGTGCTGTAGATTTTTCCATTTTAATTCACCCGAGCTCACACCAAATGGTAAGCGTGAGTCCTTTCTAAATTATTTTTGCTTAGAAAATACTTTCCAGCAAAAAGCTTTTGAAAATCTCAAAAACTCATTGCTAGAAAGTAAGCGGTAAATAAAACGGATTGTAAAAAGGTAACTTTGTAACGTTCTTCATGATTTCTCAAGATAATTATATTATAACACAAACGTAATAAAAAGTCAATAATACCACACTTTTCAGCCAGAAAGTCAAATAAAACAAAGACGTTAAAAATCGCCAGCTTTGAAGTGGCGATTTTAGTTTGGTTACTTTTCGAAAAGCTCTTTGGCGAGTTCGCGGGCGATTTCGGTGTCGTTCCATGGAACTTTTTCGCCGTCAACCACACGGAAAACTTCGTGACCAAGACCGGTAATCAAAACCGTGTCACCTGGTTGTGCTATCTGGAGCGCTTTTTTGATGGCTTCGCGCCTGTCGGCGATTTCTTCGATGTGAGCGGGGATTTTTTCGCCCATGCCTGATTTAATTTCGTTCCTGATTTGCTCGGCATCTTCGGTGTAATTTTCTTCATCCGTCAAGATTACTCGATCGGCGAGTTGTTTGGCGATTTCGCCCATAATCGGACGTTTGGCGCGATCGCGATCTCCGCAAGCGCCAAAAACCAAAATCGTGCGACCTTTGGTGATATTTTTGGTGGCTTCGAGAGTTTTTTCGAGGCCGTCTGGCGTGTGAGCGTAGTCGACGATTACTTCGAAAGGCAGATTTTTGACGGCGCGCTCAAAACGACCGGAGATTTCTTCGAGATTTGCCACGCCTTCTTGAATGTCTTCGAGCGAAATTCCGAGCAAATATGCGGCCGAAATTGCGGCAGTCATGTTGTAGATGTTGAATTTTCCGGGAAGATTGGTGGCGACTTCGAGCTCGACGTTGTTGTCGATGACAATTTTTGCTTCACTACCTTTTTTGTAAAGTGTTGCGCCGACGATTTTGACTTCTGCCAGATCGTTGGTTCCGTAAGTGATTTTTTGCTCGCTAGCTTCGAACTTGTCGAAAAATTCAAACCATTCGTCATCAGAATTCAGCACGATGAATTTTGGCTGATTTGCGAAAAGTTTAGCCTTGGCTTCGGCGTAATTTTCCATGGTTTTGTGGTAGTCGAGATGATCTTGCGTGAGATTCGTCATAATCGCCACTTCGAAGTCAATTCCAGCGAATTTATACTGGTCGAGCGCGTGGCTGGTGGCTTCAACAAGCGCAAATTCAACATCAGCACGAACAGCTTCACGGAAGAATTTTTGGAGTCGCGAAACAGTTGCTGTGGTCGAATTGGTGTCGTTGATCGATTTTTCGCCAGCGATTTCGATATTTGCTGTCGAAAACATCGCGGTTTTGTAGCCCGCTTCCTTCAAGATTTCGTTCAAAAAATTGATTGTCGTGGTTTTGCCGTTAGTTCCGGTGGCTGCGATTACGCGTAATTTTCGCGCTGGATTGCCTTGCGAGGCCGAAACGACTTTGACGCGCGACCGACGATAAGATTTTTCGAGAAATTTCACCGCACTTTTTGGGAAAACTTTTCGAGCGGTTTTAGTGAGATTATTCTTTATGCTCATACTTAAATTATACCATTTTCGCGACAAAAATAAAAACCTGTTTTGCGAAAACAAAATGCTTGTGTTATAATTGAGATATGAATTTCGATCGAGATAATCAATCGTCGCAATTTGGCGATTCGGTTGAGCAAAATTTTAATATTCCACCGCGGAATGTTTATGTTGCCAACGCGCAAGAATCTCAAATTAATGATAATCAGCCTGCGCCTGTTCAGGTTGATCCTTTTGTTCCGCCAGAATACGAGCAGATCGACCAGCCAGAAGAAAAAACTTACGAGCAGTTCGAAGATCGTGAAATCATCAACTGGCAAGCTCAAGATATGATTATCGGCGAAAAAAACAAAACTTGGTATATTGGCTTGGCGATTGTAGCGGCGGTGCTGTTTGCGGTGTCGTATTTTATGGAATCGTGGAGCTTTGCTGTGCTGGTGGCTGTTTCGATCGCGGCGATTATTGCCACGCGTCAATCTAGTCAAACCAAAACCGTTTCTTACAGTTTGAGCACTCGTGGCGTTTATGTTAACAATTCGTTTTATCCGTATGAAGACTTCAAGTATTTCGGAATTTTGCGCGAAACGGGCATTTATTCTATCGTTCTTGTCCCAAAAAAGCGCTTTGCTCCTTCGACTTCGATTTATTTTAGCAAAGAATATGGCGAAAAAATCACCGACATCATCGGCCAGCGGTTGCCTATGGAAGAAGTCAAACACGACATTATCGACAGAATTATCCGCAAAATCAAACTTTAATAATTGATTTTTTGAAAAACTTCTGATATAATAAAAATTGTTCACATTAGGTGAAAGAACTTCATAATTTATGCTACGAAAGTAGCGTTTGCACCTGTAGCTCAGCTGGATAGAGCGTTGGCTTGCGGAGCCAAAGGTCGTAAGTTCGAATCTTGCCAGGTGTACCAGAGAAAAAGCGTCAAATTATTGGAGTTTGGCGCTTTTTCTTTTGTGCTGGACAGAAATTCACTCAACTTTCTTTTAATTTTTCGCCAAATTTGATATAATTGAAATATTGGAGAGGTGGCCGAGTGGTTGAAGGCGCACGACTCGAAATCGTGTATGCGGTTTCCCCGTATCGGGGGTTCGAATCCCCCCCTCTCCGCCACGAATGAAAAATAAAACTTCGAATTGCGGTTCGAAGTTTTTTCTATCGTTTGTCTGAAAATTTTGCGCGTTTTTGCTGATTAAAACTCTGCCCAACTTTTGCCGGTTTTTACGTCAACTTTTAGTGGAATTTTCAGTTCTGGCGCAATATTTTCCATTTCGGTTTTGAGAATTTTGGCGATTTCTTCGGCGTTTTGCTCTGGCGCTTCAATCAAAATCGAGTCGTGAATTTGAAGAATCTGCTCGCCCAAACCAGCTTGGACGATTTTTTCGTCGATTTTTAGCATTGCGCGCTTCATTAAATCAGCCTCAGTTCCCTGAATTGGCATATTCGCCGCCGCACGTTTGGCCGCCTCGCGCACCATAAAATTCGGTGATTTCACATCTGGAGTTGGCCTTCTTCTGCCATAAAAAGTTTCGACAAAACCTTCGTTTTCGGCTTGAAGTAGGACTTTTTCGATATATTTTTGAATTGGTTTTCGAACTTCGAAGTAATTTTCGATGAAATTTTTCGCCTCAAAAAAGCTGGTTTTGAGTTCGTTCGCCAAGCGGTGCGCGCTCATTCCGTAAAGCACGCCGAAATTGATAGTTTTTGCTGCGCGACGCTGATCGGCAGAAACTTGTTCGAGCGGAATTTTGAACATTTCGGCGGCGGTTTTTTGGTGAATGTCGGCGCCACTTTCGAAGTCGGCGATCATTTTTTGGTCATCGGCGAGAACGGCCGCCAAGCGAAGTTCGAACTGCGAATAATCAGCCGAAATCAGAATTTTACCTTTCTCCGCCACGAATCCAGCACGAATTTTTCGGCCAAGCTCGGTGCGAATCGGGATATTTTGGAGATTCGGATTGGTCGAAGAAAGCCGACCAGTGGTCGTGGTGTCTTGGTGAAATGTCGAATGAATGCGATTTTGTGCGTCGGCGAGCTTCGGCAAAGCATCGACATAAGTGTTTTTTAGCTTCGAAAATTCACGAAATTCCTCGATTTTGGCGATAATTGGGTGAAGTTCGCGCAATTTGTCGAGCTCTTTTTGGCCTGTCGAAAAACCGGTTCGCGATTTTTTGATACCTTTGGTTGGCAGTTCAAGAGTTTCGAACAAGATCTTCGAAAGTTGAAGCGGGCTGGCAACATTGAATTCTTGGCCGGCCAGCTCAAAAATCTCGGCTTCGAGTTTGGTGATTTTTTCGCCGAAATCTTGGCTTTCGCGCGCGAAAAATTCTGGGTCGATCTGAACGCCAGCTTTTTCCATCTTGTACAAAACTTTCGCCAGCGGAAAATCAAGCTCTTCGGCGATTTGGCGAATTTTTGGCAAGCTTTCGAGTTGTTTTTGTTGCCGCTCAAAAATCGCAATCATCGCGCCGAGCCTTTCAGCTGGATTATTTTCGTCCAGATTTTCGCCGAAAATCCCACTCAAACTTTTGTCGCGCATCAGCGGATTTAGCAAAAATTCCATCTGACCGATATCGTAAAAATCAGTTTTTTCGCCCAAATTCACACCGATTTTATCGAGATTGTGTAGAAAATTCTTCGCGCTAAAAAGATGAAGTTTGGCTGGAATTTCGAAGTTTTTAGCGTCGATTTTTGCCAGAATTTCGCCGTTCGAAATGAATATTTTTTGGCTAATTTCATCGAAATCCGCAAAAATATTCTTGCCTTCAAAATCTGCGAGCGAAAAATCTTTTTCTTCCAATTTTGGCAGATTTTTGCTCAAAATTTCGGTAGAATTCTCGCTTTCCAAGTTTTCGAACAGCCCAATCTGTGCGCTGTCGGACTTTTCGGCGAAGGTAGTCGTGCCTTTTTTCATCTCTGCGGGAATTTTTCGCACCAAAGAGTTAAATTCGAGCTTTTTGAGCGCATCCAAAACGGCTGAATAATCGAAATTATGAATGTCGGCAGCATTCAAATCGAGCTGAACTGGCGCGTCGAGCCAAATTTCGGCGAGTTTTTTACTCATAAACGCACTTTCCCGCCCCGCTTCGAGCTTGCTCCGCCAAGTTGGTTTGATTTTTTCGAGATTTTCGTAAATTCCTTCAAGCGTGAAAAATTCTTGAAGCAGCGCCGTGGCAGTTTTTGGACCGATTCCGGCGACGCCAGGAATGTTGTCGCTCGAATCGCCCTGAAGCGCTTTCAAATCCAAAAATTGCGCTTGTTTCAAGCCGTATTTTTCTTCAAAATATTCGAGGTCAAATTCTTCAATTTGCGAAAAACCTTTTTTCATCGCAAAAACTTTGGTGTCTTTGTCGATAAGTTGGAGCATATCAAGATCAGATGTGATTAAGCAAGATTCAATTCTTTGCGCGTTGGCTTGTTCACTCAAAGTGCCGAGAATGTCGTCGGCTTCGTATCCGTCGCACTCAAAAAGTGGCCAGCCAAGCGCTTTCAAAAAGTCGTGGAGAATTGGAATTTGCGCGTAAAAATCGTCTGGCGATTTTTTTCGCCCTGCTTTATATCCGTCAAAAATCTCCAAGCGCCGCGAAATCGAAGTGCCTTTTTTGTCCCAAGCCACCACGACGTAATCTGGATTTAATTTTCGAATCACTTCAAACGCCAAGCTCGCAAAACCATAAACTCCGCCAGTTGGCGTGCCGTCGGCCGTGCTCAGCCCCGCCATCGCGTAATAGCCGCGATAAAATACGCTTTTGCCATCAATAATCACTAATCTCTTCATCTTTTTCTCCATCGTTCTTTTTATTATATCATATTTTTGAAGATTTGACTTTTGCCGAAAATAATGTTAAAATTAATTTATTCGAAAGAATAGTTTTTCGAAAAAATATTTTTAAGGGGTGAAAAATATGAAGAAGAAGTCGAAACGGATTAGTCAAGCCGGAAAAGCTTATTTGAAGGCGCAAGGAGTTTCACCGGTCGCCGCGAAATATTACAACTATTTTCGCGAGATCTGCCGAGAATTCGTTGAGCAACCAAAATACAACGAATTCGAAAGCGAAGATCTGGAACTGTCGAAGTCTGCGAAATACTTCGTCTTCGTAAGAGAAAACAAGAATTTTGAGAATCCATTTTTTCACAATAGTGAAGCTCTCGAAAAGCTTGTTGCACGAAAATTCGGGGTGAACCAAAAGTTGAATGTGACTGTTGTCGAAAATCGCGCAGATGCGGTTGAAATCGTTGTTTCGAAAGATGTCATCGAAACGACTGGCGATAGTAAAACGGAAGTTTTCCACGGAATTCTTCTAATTGCGGGCAATTTCGGACTTTCGACCGACGAAAAAATCGACGAAGAAGTTCGCCGCACGCTACTTTAATATCTCGCTTTTTGGGACAATTTTTCTTCAATCTTTTTTGTTCTTCTAGAAAAGAAAAACTCCTGATACACGATAAAATAAGCGTTTCAAGAGTTAGTTTAAATAAAGGTTTTAATTTACGCCTTTAAAAATAGACTTTGTCTACGTTCTATAGTCACCTATTGAGTGACTTTTTTCTTGCTTAGACAATTTGTATTAAAATGAGTACTAATACCCAAGTGTGAGTTCTGAAATTGATACAATACAACTTAACTTTTTTGAAAAAAATTCCAAAATTTATTTTGCATTGCGAATATAATAAGTGAGAGCAAGTTGCTTACTTATTAATGATGAAGAGGAAA
>CAZVBN010000012.1:0-20399 GCA_964625845.1 uncultured Candidatus Saccharibacteria bacterium
TGGTATTTTTATTTACGGCAGTTCCGTATGTCTTTATTAAAACACAAGCGAAATGGAAAATCAAGACTTTTTTCAGGATTTTTTAAGATTTTTGTTTTTAAAGTATTTTTCGGTAATTTATCCTTTTAGCGACGCGCCAAGTGCCAACTGCATCCGACGAAAAACACTTAATTTCGCCGTCTTTGATCTCGGCGATTTCGATGAGCGCAGGATTGTAAAGCACGCGAGTTTTGTAGTAGCGGAGCTCTTCGTCCAAAATGTGGTCGCGAGCGGGGAAGATTTCAAGAAATAACACCTTAGCGCGATCAGAAAAGTAGTTTTCGTAGCCGTTTGGCGGGAAGAATTTTGCCGGTTTGAGATTCATTTTTGATAGCAATTTAGAAATATCGCCCAGCGTCAACCGGGCTTCACCAGAGATAAAAGCATAGATTTTGTGGTTTTTTGAGCGAAAAATGAGTGCTTGTGTAGAATAGCTAAGCGGAAGTTCGCGCGCGATAACTTCTTCAAAGTTTAGCTTGACAGCGAAATATTTTTGAATAAATTCTTCAAGATTTTTTTCAGAATAAGTGTCGTTCATATCGAAATTATAACAGATTTTTTAGCAGAAAAAAAGCCCCGTTTGAGCAATTTTCGTGCTATAATAATATTTATGAATATTTTCGAAAACCTGAACCTAGCCCAAAAAGAAGCCGTCGAGACTTTGAGCGGACCGATGTTGATTTTGGCGGGCGCAGGAAGTGGAAAAACCAAAACTTTGACGCACCGAATTGCCAATTTGATCGCGAACGGCACGCCGAGCGAGCAGATTTTGGCGGTGACTTTTACCAACAAAGCAGCCAAAGAAATGCGCGAACGCTTGGCCGAAATGCTCGACGCGAACGCCAGCGACAGGTTTTTTATGCCGTGGATGGGAACTTTTCACGGAATTTGTGTGAGAATTTTGCGACTTCGCGGCGAAAGCGTTGGCGTGGCAAAAAACTTTGTGATTTACGACGAAGACGATCGCCGTGCGTTGATCAAAAAAATCGCCAAAGATTTGAATTATGACGACAAAAGTTTAAAACCGCAATCTGTTAGTGCGGCGATCAGCAACGCCAAAAACGAAATGATTTCGGCCGAAGAATTTGCCGAAACAGCCAATTGGGGCTTCGAGCAAAAAGTCGCCGAAATTTATCTTCGCTACGAAAAAGAACGCCGAAAAGCCAACGCGCTCGATTTCGACGATTTGCTGAGTGAAACCGTTCGACTTTTGCGCGAAAATGCAGAAGTTCGCGAGTTTTTCCGCACGAAATTTGAGCATATCTTGATCGACGAGTATCAGGATACGAACGCAGCACAATACGCGATCGTCAAAATGCTGGTGAACGACGCGCAAAACATCTGCGTGGTTGGCGACGACTGGCAAAGTATTTATTCTTGGCGCGGGGCGGATTTTACGAACATTTTGAACTTTGAGCGCGATTTTAAGAACGCCAAAATCATCAAGCTGGAACAAAATTATCGCTCAACCGAAAACATCTTGAACGCCGCGCACAATGTGATTATGAAAAACGAAGTTCGAAGCGATAAAAAACTCTTCACCGAGCTTGGCGCTGGCGAGCCTGTCAAAATTCAACGCGCGCGCGACGAGCAAGAAGAAGCCGCCAAAATCGCCGCGAAAATTTTCAGTGAAAAGAGTTTGAAAGTTCGAAATTACGCCGATTTCGCCGTGCTTTATCGCACAAATTCGCAAAGTCGCGCGATCGAGGAAGCCTTGCGGCATTCTGGAATCGACTACAAAATTTTCGGCGGAACGCGTTTTTATGACCGAAAAATCATCAAAGATATTTTGGCGTATTTGCGCGTGATTTACAATCCGCTTGACCGCGTGGCTTTTGAGCGAATCGCCAATGTTCCGGCGCGAGGTTTGGGTAAAGTTAGCCTCGAAAAATTCCTTGCTTGGCAGGCAGAAAACGGGCTGGATTTGATTTCTTCGCTTCTAGCGAGCGACGGACTTTCGACAATGCCGACGCGCGCGCGAAATTCGCTTCGAAATTTGGGTGAGATTTTTCGCGAATGTCAAATTTTGGCTGAAAATTCTGAAAGCCCAGCCGAAATCATCGAAAGAGTTGTCGATCGCACAAATTACAAATATTTCGAAAAATTAACCGACGCCGAACAGCGCGACAAAGAAGAAAATATTGGCGAGTTGATTTCTGATGCCAAAATTTACGCAGATTTGGCGGGATTTTTGGAAAACGCCGCTTTGATGAGTTCAACCGACGGCGAAAGCGACGACCAAGTTTCGCTGATGACGCTCCACAGCGCCAAAGGTTTGGAATTTCCAGTAGTTTTTCTCGCAGGAATGGAAGAAGGTTTGTTTCCGCACAGCCGAATTTTCGATAGCGACAAAAGCGAGCTCGAAGAAGAACGCCGACTTTGCTACGTCGGAATGACACGCGCGCGAGAAGAGTTAATTTTGAGTTTTGCCGAAAGTCGCGCGGTTTTTGGCCAGCGAAATTATTCAAGCCCGAGCCGATTTATTGCCGACGCTGGGCTAGAAATTCCTTCGAAATTTAGCGAAAATTGGGGCGGAAATTCGAACGAATTTGACGATTTTTCAGACAAATTTGAAGATTTTGATCAAGAATTTTCGGACGAATTTTATAGCGATGAGTTTTTTAGCGAGCCAACTTTGAGCGTCGGCGACAAAGTGAAGTCGCCAGCTTTTGGCGTGGGAGTCGTCCGCGGAATCGACGGAATGGCGCTCGAAATCGAATTTTCGGGCGGAAAAGTTCGAAAATTAAACGCCGAATATGCGAGGTTGGAGAAGGTTTAGCAGACGAGTTTTATTTGAATTTTTAAATTCTTTATGCTAAAATAGATATATTGATGTTTGGGAAAATTATAAAATATCCTCTGAAATCTAATCGCAAGCAAAAAATCGCCGCCTTTTTTGGGGTTTTTATTGCTGTTTTTGGATGTTTTTTGCTAATTCAATCGTTGAAGCCAGCCGAAGCCAAAGGCGAAGGTTCAAAAGTTCTAACAGTTTTTGAAAACGGCGAACGAACTTCTTTCAAAACTGATGCCGCCACAATCGGTGAAGCACTAAAAGAGCAAAATATTCCCGTTGGCGAAAAAGACAACGTCGAGCCAAGCCTGAACGAACAGCTAACAGATACGGACTATAACGTCAATATCTATCGAGCTGCGCCATATGTTGTGGTTGACGGCAAATCTCGAGTCAAAATCATGACTTCAGCCAAAACTTCACGAAAAATCGCCGAAGACGCCGGCCTAACAGTTCACGACGAGGACATCATTTCTGCTAAAATCTCTGAAAATATTCTTGAAGACGGCACAACAACAATTCTTGAAGTTAAGCGCGCAAAAACCATTTCCGTGAAAATCTTCGGCAAAACCGAAACTTTGCGCACACAAGCCGAAACTATTAAAGATTTTTTGAGCGAAAAATCAATCAAACTCACCGAAAAAGATGGCGTTTCAAAAGATTTATCACACCAAATCACCGATGGCGACTACTTTGAAATTTGGAGAAACGGTAAGCAAACAATCACCGTCGAAGAAGAAATCGCATTCCAAACTGAAAAAATCCAAGATTCAAGCAAAGATGCTTCTTTCCGCGAAGTCAAAACCGCTGGAGAAAACGGCAAAAAAACCGTAACTTACGAGATCGAAATGCGCGACGGCGTGGAGATTTCGCGCACAAAAATCACCGAAGTTGAAGTTCAAGCCGCAAAGAAGCAAGTCGAAGTTGTCGGCACAAAAGTCAATTTGCCAGCCGGCTCGCACGAAGACTGGATGGCTGCCGCTGGAATTTCAGCAAGCGATTTTGGCTACGTCAATTTCATCATCACCAAAGAATCAACTTGGCGCCCGACCGCCACAAACGGTCGCTATTACGGTCTCTATCAAACCTCAATCTCCAACCTCCAAAAACACGGCTGCACCGGCACACTTTTGAACGATCCAATCTGTCAATTGAAGTCGGCAAATATTTATCGAACTCGCTACGGGACTTGGGAGCAGGCCTACAACGCTTGGCTAAGACAAGATTGGTGGTAAAATGTCGATAAATTTCAAGCAAAAATCTGGCGCAAAGAAACCAAAAAATCGCAAAAAACAGGGCGAAAATTCGAACCTAAAAAACAACAAATCTCTCGGCCAACACTGGCTGCGCGACCGCGAGATTTTGGATGCGATTGCTTTTTCGGCGGAAATAGAAGACGGCGATTTCGTTCTCGAAATTGGCCCCGGTCTCGGCACGCTAACTTCTTCGCTACTGAAATTTGCAGGCAAAAACGGTCGAGTTCTTTCGGTGGAATTCGACGCCGAGCTGGCACGAAAACTCCCTGCGCAATTCCCTGGCAAAAATCTCGAAATTATTAACGCCGATTTTTTAGATTTCGACCTTTCTAAACTCCCAAAAAATTACAAAGTCGCCGCCAACGTTCCGTATTACATCACCTCGAAAATTGTCGAAAAAATGCTCACAGCCGAGAACAAACCCAGTGTGGCGTCGTTGCTCGTCCAAAAAGAAGTCGCCGAGCGGATGGCGGCTGGCGCGGGCGAGCTGAGCATTTTAGCGATCGCTTCACAGCTTTACGCCGAGGTCGAGCTGGACATTTTAGTTCCGCGCGAATTTTTCACGCCACCGCCAAAAGTCGATTCGCAAGTGGTAGTTTTGCGAACTCGAAGCGAAAACCTTCTCGAAAAATTCAATCGCGAAAACTCCTGCCAAATTTCAGAAAAGGAATTTTTCCGCGTAGTAAAAGCTGGATTTTCAGCAAAACGCAAAAAAATCTCGAAAGCTTTGAGTGGCGGATTGGCGATCTCGAAAGAGAAAACCGAGCAAATTTTGGCCGAAGCTGAAATCTCGCCAGACGTTCGCGCGCAAGACATCGAAATCGAAAACTGGCTCAAACTCGCAAAAGTGTTTTTCGAAAAATAAAATCGAAATAGCCACTAAAGCCCACATCGTGCGGGCTTTTTTTATCCCCTAAAATCTGTTATAATATTATTAGTATGAAGAAAAAACTCTATATCACAACCGCAATTCCTTATGCGAACGGCGCGCCGCACATCGGCAACGCGTTGGATTATTTGATCGCTGACATCTGGGCTCGACATCAACGCCAAAAAGGCAACGAAGTTCGTTTTCAAGTTGGAACAGATGAGCACGGCAACAAAATCGCACAAAAAGCCCAAGAAAACGGTCTTTCTCCACAAGAATATGTCGACCAAACAGTTCAAAATTTCAAAACCTTAATAGACAAAATGAACACTTCCTACACGGATTTTGTTCGCACAACCGACGGCCATCACATCGGCGCATCGCAATACATCTGGACGCAACTTCAACCTTATATTCACAAAGGAAACTACGAAGGCTGGTATTGTCAAGGTTGTGAGGCTTTTTACACCGAAAAAGAAGTCGCCGAGCAAAGCGGAATTTGTCGCGACCACAAAACACCTTTCGAACGACTTTCTGAAGAAAACTACTATCTTCGGATTTCTGAATTCACCGAAAAAATCATCGAAGCAATTCAGTCCGACAAAATGAAAATCGTGCCAGAATTTCGAAAAAAGGAATTTTTGAAGTTTCTTGAAAACGGCTTGGAAGATGTTTCGATTTCTCGACCAAAAAAGAACCTAAGTTGGGGCGTGCCAGTTCCGAGCGAACCGTCACAAGTAATGTATGTTTGGATTGATGCTTTGTCGAATTATTTGAGCGTGATCGGCTATCCAGATCGCCACGACGAATGGGTCGAATTTTGGCCGGCGAATGTTCAAGTTATCGGAAAAGACATTTTACGATTTCACGCTGGAATTTGGCCGGCGATGTTGCTCGGGCTTGGTTTGCCCTTACCGAAACAACTTCTCGTTCACGGTCACATTTCTTCTGGCGGAATGAAAATGAGCAAATCTGTCGGCAATGTTGTCGATCCTAACGAAATTATCGACAATTACGGACTCGACGCCTTTCGATATTACTTCTCACGACACATCCCAACTTTGGATGATGGCGATTTTACTTGGGAAAAATTCGAAAAAGCCTACAATAACGAACTCGGTAACGATCTCGGAAACTTGATTTCGCGCGTCGCAAATATGATTAAGCGCTATCAATCTGGCGTTATTGGCGACATTCCGGGTGACGAATTCGACCTTCATAACTACGAAAATCATATGAAAAACCTCGAATTCAACAAAGCGATGGACGAAGTTTGGGTTTTAGTTCGCGCACACAATCAATACATTGAAAACGTCAAGCCGTGGGAAATCGCAAAGCTCGCCAAAGAGAGCAAGGACGAAGAAAACCATTTGGCAGAAGTTCTCGCGCATTCGGCTGGCGGAATTCTCCAGATTGCGAAAATGCTCGAGCCGTTTATGCCCGAAACTGCCGAAAAAATCAACACGATTTTTGCCAGCGGCGTGATTCGCGACGAAGAAATTGGAATTTTATTCCCGAAGATTTATCTCAAAACCGAAGATCCACGCGCCACCAAAATCGCACAAAATCAAGCTCCCGCAAAGTAGGTTTTTGTGAAGATTATCGATTCGCATTGCCACATTCATGACGAAGATTTTCCGATAGAAATGTCGGAAGTCTTTGATTTAATGCGCGAAAATTCCGTCGCAAAAGCGATTTGTGTCGGCGTCGATTTGAAAAATTCACGGCGAGCGGTGGAGTTTTGTGAGTCGGAGAAAAATATCCAGCTTTTCGCCACCGTCGGCGTTCATCCACACGAAGCCGAAAAAGTCGATCTCGAAAAAGACTTTCTTGAACTTCGCGCGCTCGCCAAAAATCCAAAAGTTGTAGCGATTGGCGAAATCGGCTTGGACTATTTTTACGAAAATTCACCTCGAGAAATTCAGCAAAAAGTGCTTTTCGAACAGCTCAAAATCGCACACGAGCTCAACTTGCCCGTGGCTTTTCACGTGCGTGGTGCGTTCGACGATTTTTGGCGCGTTTTAAGCGACTTCGAAAATCAATTCGGCAAAATTCGCGGCGTACTTCACAGCTACACCGACACTTCCGAAAACCTCCAAAAAGCTCTCGCGCACGGATTTTTTATTGGCGTGAATGGAATTTCTACTTTTGTTAAAAAGCCTGAAGAACTCGAAATGTTTGCGCAAATTCCGCTCGAAAAAATGCTTCTCGAAACCGACGCGCCATTTCTTACACCAAAAGGCAAGCGCGGCAAGAAAAACCAGCCAGCTTGGACGCGAATCGTCGCCGAAGATTTGGCCGAAAAGCGCGGAATTTCGCTCGAAAAAATCGCCGAAATCACTTCGAAAAACACAGAAAAGCTTTTCGAAATTTAACATTGACTTTTTGCGCTTTTTATGATACAATAATAACATTGAACGAAAGGGGTAAAAATGAAAAATAGCACAAGTAGCGTGTTTCAAATTCCAAATTACACCCAGCCTGAACCTGTTCAGGAAGTTTCGAATAAGCCAAAAATCGAGCAAAAACCAATTCCACCAAAGCAAAAAACCACCGAAAATGAAAACATTTTTTCCGACCTTTTAGCAAAAAGTCAAGAGATAACTAAAGCCCGAAACGAGGCGGCAGAAATTTTGCGGAGGATTTAGTGGGCGGAAAAAAAGATTATTTCTACCTAAACCGCGCCAAGCGACGCTTCTTCAAAAAAATGGAAGCCAGCGAGCTTTTTGATCTGGAAAGCGAACTCGGCTCGCAAATTTTCGGTCCAACTCCAAATGGAATTAGGCGGGAATTTTTTAATTTGAACGAAAATAGCTGGATTTGGCACGAAGAATACATCGACGGAAGCGGGAATTCGCGAAAATTTACCACGCGCTATGAAATTCAGCCCGACAAAGTGGTGAAAATTCAGCCCGGCCCAAGATATTTTGAGGTCAAAGGTCAAGAGCTCGCGAATTTTCACGCCGCCGTCAGCGCTTATCATAAGGCGGTTTTGAGCCAAATTTATCGCAAAAATCAGTAGCGTTTTTGCTTTTTTCGCAAAAATAAAGTATAATATAACTAATGAATGACGATTTTATTTATCTTGACCACGCCGCCACAACGCCTGTGAACGACAAAGTTCTTGCGGCGATGATGCCGTATTTCAGTGAGAAATTTTTCAACCCGAGCGCGCCGTATTTGCCGAGCTTGGAAGTTCGACGCGACTATGAAGACGCCAAAAGCGAAATCGCGCGAGCAATCGGTGGAAAATCCGACGAACTCGTCATCACAGCGGGCGCAACGGAAAGTATAAATTTGGCTTTTTCGGCCGCTTCTAAAAGTGATGGCGATGAAATTTTAGTAGCGGAATTCGAACATCATTCGGTTTTACGAGCCAGCGAGAAATTTGGCGTTTCAAAAAAAATCAAAATTCTGCCAAACGGAATTGTCGATCTCGAAGACTTAAAATCAAAAATCACACCACAAACCAAAATCGTCAGCGTGATGCTCGCCAACAACGAAACTGGAATGATTCAGCCGATCGCCAAAATCGCCGAAATTATTCGCACCGAAAAAATGCGACGGCTCCAAAACGGCGAAACTCGCCAAATTCTTCTTCATAGCGATGCTAGCCAAGGTGTTGGTCAGCTCGATGTTAGCGTGGCGCGGCTCGGCGTTGATATGCTCACTTTGAACGCGGGTAAAATTTACGGACCAAAACAGATTGGCGCACTTTGGGCGAATCGCGAAATTGTTTTCGAGGCGCAAATTGTCGGTGGCGGACAAGAACGAGGACTTCGAAGCGGCACCGAAAACGTCGCCGGAACGGTTGGTTTCGCCAAAGCGATTCAGCTGGCCGAAAAACATCGCAAAAAAGAAGTCGAAAGATTGCGCGAAATTAAAAAGATTTTCGAGGAAATTTTGCGAAAAAACTTCACCGAAGGCGAAAAATTCTTCTTCATCGGCAACCCCAAGAAACAACTCGCGAGCCACATTTCGATTTCGTTTCCAGGGATTGACGCCGAGCGGATTATTTTTGCGGCGGAAATGCGCGGCGTTTTGCTGGCGACAGGTTCGGCTTGTGCGGCAAACAAAGGCACGCGGTCGCACACTTTGGTGGCGATGGGGCTTTCTGAAACAGAGGCGGACGGAAGTTTTCGCGTGAGTTTCGGTAAACTTTCCACGCCAGAAAACACCAAAAAAGCCGCCGAAATCTTGTGCGAAATTCTCCACGCAGAATTTGCTCGATTGGAGAAAAAATAGTGAAAGAAATCTTCGCGGGAATTTTGATTTTTGTGGCGATTTTTGCGATTTTGATTTTTTCGATCGGCGCAATTATTACGCGACCAGCCGATTTTGCTGAATTTTGCGGAACTTCGCTCGAAAAATCCTGCGACGCAGTAATTGCGATTTCTGGTGGAAAAACCGCCACGCGAACTTCGAAAGCCGTGGAAATTTTTCAGCAAGGATACGCCAAAAAACTGATTTTTTCGGGCGCAAACATCAATCCGCAAGTTTTGAGCGACGCGCGCCAAATGCTTCAAATCGCGAAAAAAGCAGGCGTTGAAGAAAGCGAAATTCTGCTCGAAGAAAATGCCAAAAACACGCAACAAAACGCCGAATTCACCGCCGAAATCATCAAGAAAAACGGTTTCAAGCGAGTAATTTTGGTCACCAGCCCGTATCATCAAAATCGTGCGTTTTTGGAATTTCGAAAGGCTTTAGAGGGCGCGAATGTTGAAATTTACAACGCATCTGCCGAGCAGGACAGCGACTTTTCGCAAAATTGGTGGCTCACCACGCGCGGTTGGTATCTGGCGATTTCGGAAATTGTAGGAATTTTTAGGTTTTATATTAGGTAGGAGTTTATGGATAATTCAAAAATTACAGTTTATGTTGGAATGAGCGGCGGCGTCGATTCGAGCTTGACCGCGGCGCTTTTGAAAGAGCGCGGATTTAATGTCGTGGGCGTCTATATGAAAAACTGGACGCAGGATTTGCCAGGAATGAAATGTCCTTGGGCGGAAGATTTGGCCGATGCGAAAAGAGTTGCGGTTCAGCTTGGGATTGATTTTAAGGTTTTCGATTTTGAAAAAGATTATCGCGAAAAAGTCGTTCAGTATATGATCGACGAATATTCTGCCGGCCGAACGCCAAATCCTGATATTATGTGTAATCAAGAGGTGAAATTCAAACTGTTTTTGGAAGCCGCGCTCGAAGATGGCGCCGATTTTATCGCGACAGGGCATTATGCCGGAACAAAAAACGGCGAACTCCTTCGCGCAAAAGACGACAACAAAGACCAAACTTATTTTCTTTATCGAGTTCAGGGAAGTGCGCTCGCAAAAACAATGTTGCCGCTCGGCGAATTCACCAAGCCAGAAGTTCGAAAAATGGCGGAAGAGTGCGGGCTTTTTACGGCGCGAAAAAAGGATTCGCAAGGGATTTGTTTTGTCGGAAAAATCGGCATTCGCGATTTCTTGAAACAGTTTATCCCAGAGCAAAAACCGGGCAAAACCATCAATCGTGAAACCGGCGAAACGCTCGGCTGGCACGACGGCGCGATTTTTTACACCTTGGGACAACGCCACGGCTTGAATGTTGGCGGAGGTTTGCCATTTTATGTTTGCGGAAAAAATATGGAAACCAACGAGGTTTTTGTGAGCACGGACATCAATTCCAGCGAGCTTTGGACGGATAAAATTCGGCTAAGTAGCGTTCATTGGATAAATCGAATTGCCGAGCAGGGCGAAAAAATCGAAATTCGCGTTCGGCACCGCGCGCCACTTGTCGAAGCGACAATTCATTTCGACGGCAAAGATTTCGAAAACGCCACACTCGAACTTTCGAGCGAGCAACGCGCCATCACCGCAGGGCAAAGCGTCGTGTTTTATTCTGGCGATGTTTGTTTGGGTGGCGGGATTGTGGTGTAAAAACACCCCGAGCCCAACAAACACAACCCCACGCGCTGGTCGGATACACCGAAACCAGTGCGTTTTTGTGCGCATTCAAGAAATGAACCGGCAAAACCCTGCGTTAGTTTAAGGCGGAGATGTAGATAAGTCTTCAAAAATAAAAAAATGTATGCTATAATTGTATAGCAAAACCTATAAATTATTAAATTATTACAAGAAAAAATGCGGCCATTTACGGTACATCTTATTCTTGTAATAATTTGTAGGTTTTGCGACTAAGTAAATGGTCGCTTTTTTATTTGCGACCACAACAAAGAAAGGTCGCAAAACTATATGTCAACTCAAAAAAGCTGGAGAAAACCTGGCGAAGACTTTACATTCATTGATTTATTTGCTGGAATTGGTGGATTTAGAATAGCAGCAGAACTAAATAATGGCAAGTGTGTATTTAGCTCTGAATGGGATAAAAATTCCGCTAGAACATACGAAGTTAACCACGGAGAAAAACCGCTCGGGGATATCACAAAAATAAACGAAAAAGATATTCCTAACCACGATATCCTTTTCGGAGGGTTTCCTTGTCAGGCTTTTAGTATTTCTGGAAAACGCAAAGGATTTAATGAATCTCGTGGAACACTATTTTTTGATATCGCTCGAATATTAAAAGAAAAGCAACCAAAAGCATTCGTTCTGGAAAATGTAAAAAATCTCTTGCGGCACGACAATGGAAGAACATTCGAAATTATATTCAATACTTTAATAGAATTAGATTATAGCGTTCACTACAAAATACTTCGCTCAAGTGATTATGGAGTCCCACAGGCTCGTGAAAGAATTTATATTGTCGGATTAAAGAATCACAACAATAATTTTACATTCCCAGAACCATCAACAGAAACAAAAGTCGTTAGAGATATTCTTGAAGACAAACCTGAAAATGTTAAATACATAGACAGGAAGCCCTTCTTTAAGGACACTAAACCGACAATAGAAAACCCGAGAAAACCAAAACAGATTGGAAAATTCGGAAAAGGCGGACAAGGGGAAAGAATCTATTCGATAGATGCAGCCGGAATAACTTTGTCAGCTTACGGCGGTGGTCTTGCTGGAAAAACTGGCGCTTATCTAATTAACAATAAAATAAGAAAGTTATCTCCACGAGAGTGTGCTCGCTTGCAAGGATTTCCAGAAGATTTTGAGATACCCGTCACCCAAAATTGGGCGTTAAAGCAATTCGGCGACAGCGTCTCTGTTCCCGTTCTTGAAAAAATTATAGCCGAGGTTAAAAAATGGATTTAATAAATCTCGGCTCCAAAACCGCAAGAAATGGATTCCAAAACGAGCAAGACGTCGTGGATATATTTAATTCTTGGCAAACAAGCCCACTCGCCCAAGAGTGGCTTAAAAAGATGAACTATAAAATTAGCGAAATCGAGAACGTTAAAGCCGTTCTGCTCAACAAAATAATTCCAAAGCCGAAAAGCGACGTCAATCTTCAGGTTAAAATATCTTGGAAGAATGGCGAAATAGACATACAAAACCTTTCCGTAAAATTAGTTTCAAACAAAAACGGATTCAATCAAATAGATAAACGCCGGACAGAAAAATACACCGAAATGTGGAATATTCCCGACGAAATTACACAAATACTAAAACATTTTTCCGGAGAAATTCCACCAAAAATCAAAAATCCAAAAGACCCCCGAAGAATGTTTGCCAACGAATTTACTTCAAACGAGCAAAAAACTTTGTTAAATTTTTTACAGCAAAATCGAATTTTGATAGTTTCAGACATATTAAGAGGTCGAGGAGATTTTTCCGCCGACTGGATGTTGGTTGTTGTAAAAAAATCGAAAGAAATCGAAAATTGGGCACTTGAAGAAATTGGTCTGGTTATGAATTTTTTCGGTAGCGGAGACATTGAAATTACAAAACGCGGAAGTATAAAAATCGGAAGAATAACACTCCAACGAAAAGGTGGAGATGGAGGGCGAGATACCGCCAATATGCTTCAATTTAAGATAGACCCTTCCAAACTATGTGATTTAAGAAAATCTAAAAACCTTGATAATATTTTCACTAATAATCTCAGAAATCCTTCACCACACAAGCATCAGATGATATAATATTATTATGACAGATTTCGAGAAAATATTCCAAGAAAAATACGCCTTAACTAAAAATAATCAGGCTCAGCGCGACGCTATCGACCAGATATATGGGCCGGTTTTAGTGATTGCGGGACCGGGGACAGGCAAAACGCAGTTGCTTTCGACACGAATTGCCAACATTTTGCGCCAAACCGATGCCAACCCCGAAAATATCCTTGCGATGACTTTCACTGAGGCTGGTGCGCGAAATATGCGCGAGCGCCTACTCACGATGATTGGCTCTGACGCCCACAAGGTTGGAATTTTTACTTATCACGGTTTTGCTAACGAAATTATCCAAAATCACCGTGAATATTTTCTCGAACGAGGTCTCGAAAATCAAGCCGACGACCTTACAAAAATCGAAATTCTCTCTAAAATCAAAGCCGAACTTCCGCAAAACAGCCACCTTTCAGCCGTGGAGCCGAACGGTTTTGCCAGCGTTATTGCCGAGATGAAAAAGGCGCTGATTTCGCCCGCACAACTGCGCGCGATTGCCCGCGAAAACATTCGCCAGCAAGATGCTTTTCATCAAGACATCAAAGGTTTACGAGTTAAAGGGAGCAACTTCAAGGCTGTCGAGCCGTTTTATTCACAAATCATCGAGGCGCTCACTCGCCACAACAGCGAATCTTCTGCCACCACAAAAGTCGGAAGCAATCTTGGATTTTATCTGGCGAAACTTATTGAAGCTTTCACTGAAGCCGAAGAAAGCGGAAAATCAAAACCGCTAACAGAGTGGAAAAACGAGTTCTTGAACAAAAAAGACTCTGATGATAATTTTCAGATTCGAGATGTATTCATCAATAAAAAGCTTTTGGAATTTGCCGATGTTTACGAAAAATATATGACCGAAATGCACGAGCGCGGTTTTTATGACTTTGATGATATGATTTTGGAGGCGATTTTTGCGCTCGAACACCACGACGATTTACGATTTTCACTACAAGAAAAATACCAGTTTTTGCTTTTGGACGAATATCAGGACACCAATGAGGCGCAGGCTCGCGTAATTGAACTGATGACCGACAATCCAGCCAACGAAGGCAAGCCAAATGTACTGGCGGTTGGCGACGACGATCAGGCGATTATGGCGTTTCAGGGCGCAAGCAAGTCGAATATGATTGATTTTTATCGACGATTTTCACCCGAAGATGTCCGCGTAATTAACCTGACAAAAAACTACCGCTCGCACGGTGATATTCTTGATGCGTCAAAAAATGTCGCCGAAACGATCTCGGGTCGGCTCACCAAGAATTTGCCGATCGAAATCGAAAAGAATATCACGGCGGAGGGCAATTTCTCGGGACGAAAAGTGGAGATTTTGCGGGCGAATTTTGCTAGCCAAGTTGGCGAATTTGCTTGGGTTGCCGAAAAAATCGCCGAGCTCGCAAAATCTGGCGTACCTCTGGAAGAAATCGCAGTGATTGCGCCAAGACACGAAATTCTTCAGAATTTTTCGCCATATTTGAAGCAAAAAAATGTGCCGATTTGGTACGAAAAACGCGAAAATATCTTGGAAGAAGAAGTTGTCGTTTGGCTGGTAAAAATCGCAAAACTCGTGATGGCGATTCGCGAAAAAGACGAAACGGTGATGGCGGAACTTTTCCCAGAAGTTTTGAGCTATGATTTTTGGCAAATTCCAACGGTTGAAGCTTGGAAAATGAGCTGGTCGGCGCGCGATAAACGTGAATTTTGGATCGAGGCTTGCCTTGAAAGCGAGAACGAAAAAGTGCGGTTTTTGGGCGAATTTTTAGTGGCGCTCGCCGAACTTTCGCACACAAAATCTTTTGAAGAAATGTTCGATTTTATTCTCGGAAGCAGAAGTTTAGACGAGATGGGCGAGATAAAATCGCCGATTCGAGCGTTTCTCGAAAGCAAATCTGCCGAGGAATTTTATGACGCGATGTCGATTTTGACGGTTTTGCGCGACAAATTGCGAGAATATTCTGCGCGCGACAAAAACGATCTTCAAGATTTGCTAAATTTCGTCAACGCTTACGAGCTGGCCGGTGTGAAAATCATCAACACAAATCCGCATCACGGAAGCGAATCGGCGGTTCAGCTGATGACGCCGTTTTCAGCCAAAGGCTTGGAGTTCGAGCATACTTTTTTGATTTCGCTAACAAATAAAATCTGGAACAGCGACAAAGGTGGAAATCGTTCAATTTCGATGCCAATGAATTTGAAATTCACAAACATCGAGGATGAAGGCGAAGATACGCGCAAACGACTACTGTTTGTGGCGATGACGCGCGCCAAAACCCACCTTTATTTGACGAACTTTTCGAGCGATTTTACTGGCAAAAACGCGCCAACTTTGACTTTTTTGGACGAGCGCGAAGAGTCTGGCGAAATGCGCACAAAAATTCTGCCAGAAAAATTCCAAAAAATCGCCAATTTCGAAAATCAAGCGCCAAAAATCGAAGAAATCCAGATCAACTGGCACGATTTTTACGCGCCAAAAAATCTCGAAATGCGCGAACTTTTGCGCCCGCGAATTGCCAATTTCAAGCTTAACCCAACCAATTTAAACAGTTTTATTGATGTCGAATATGGCAACGGGCCGCGCGGATTTTTCGAGAAATCGATTTTATGCTTCCCAGAATCTTACGGCGCGAGCGCGACATTTGGAACGCTGGTTCACGACGGCTTCAACTTTATTCAGGATAAAATCAACGCTGGCGAAACGCCAAATTTCGAGCAAATCAAAAAACGATTCAGCGAAAAAATCGAAAAATATCCGCTTTTGGCGAACGAAAAAACCGAGCTTTTTGAGCGATTTACGCAAATTTTTGCGCGAATTTTCGAGAAAAGTTTGGATGATTTTCAGGCTGGAAATATCGCCGAAAAGAATTTTTCGAGCGCGGGCGTGATGATCGGCGACGCGTTACTCACCGGAAAAATCGACCTGATAAAAATCGACAAAACCAACAAAAAAATCACCGTTCTCGACTGGAAAACCGGTTCGATTCCGCTTGCTCAAAATGGCAAATTCAGTCGTTCGACCGCAAAAATTCACAAGTACGAGCAACAGCTTTATTTCTACAAAATCTTGACTGAAAATTCACCAGAATTCGCTGGATTTAAGGTGGAGAAAGGCGTGCTGGAATTTGTCGAGCCAAGCAAAAAAACTGGCGAAACCTACACGCACGAAATTGATTTTTCGCCAGAAAAAGAAGAGCAGTTGAAGCTGTTGATTCAGGCGGTTTGGGCGAAAATCAAGGCCTTCGATTTCGAGTTCGACGAAGCAAAATATAGCAAAAATCTTTCGGGAATTCGCGCGCTCGAAGCTGATTTGGTGGCGGAATTTTTGGGCGAAAATTAGTTTGAAAAACTCAACGAAATCTGCTAAAATCAAAGAATGAACTCTGAAATTTTTGACAAAGAACTTCTTTTGACGCGCGTCGATTTTGACAAAAATCAAAAACCAAGACTGAAACTCGGCGACACTTCAAGCGGAAAAATCCACGAATTTTCGCCGAATTTTGACGAAGAAATCACGCTCGAAATCGACAATCGTGAGCGATTTTGTATTGGCTGGCACAGTTTGGAAACTGGCGAAGATTTTCTTTGTCCCGAAAATTCAACCATTGACAAAAAATACGAACAATGTTTTGCTTGCCAAAGGCGAACCGGCTTCGATCCGGCGTTTTATCACGCTTCGCAGGGCGAAATTTCGGAGCAACAACAAGCCCGAAACTCTCAGCCGCATTTTGTTTATTTGGCGTATTTTTCAGATGAAATCATCAAAGTCGGTATTAGTTTTGCTGGACGCGGAATTGCCAGACTTCTCGAACAGGGCGCGCGCTCGGCATTGATTTTGGGCGAATCCTCAACCGCAAATGTCGCCAGAAATTACGAAGAAAAAATCTCAAAAATGCCAGATTTTTGCGAAAATGTCAAGGCTTCGATAAAATTAAAACTGCTCGAAAATTCTTTCGATTTCGAAAAATCCAAAGCAAAACTTCTCGCCAAAAAATCGAAAATCGAGCAAATATTAAACATTAAATTCGACGAAAATCAAGTCCTAAACTTGGATGAATTTTATTCAAACGGAAAAATCCCATCTGGCGAGATTATATCTGTTGAAGATTGCGACCAAAGCGAAAAAATCATTTTTTCGGGAGTTCTAAAAGCAGAAGTCGGCTACATTTGGCTGGCAGAACAACAGGGCGAAATTCTCGCAATTCCACTTCGAAAATTCACCGGCTACAAAGTAAAAATCAGCCAAAAAATCACCGAAATCTCTTTACCAGAACGCCAGGCGTCGCTTTTCGATTTTTAGCTTTACTTTTTGGCGTAAATATGTTATAGTAGTAAAATCTTATTATGGAGGTTCTTTATGACTGTAAATATTTTGACAGCGCAGCATGTTCAGCAAATAGGCAGAAACCTATCACTCGATGGAAGTTTTCTCAAAACAAAAGAAGAAAGGGCGGACGTTTGGAAAATAAGCTCGTTTCCGTTCTCTCTACTCTTGAAAAATGAAGAAAAATCCATCCGCGTAATCGCCCACTTTCCCGAAACTGAAGAATTTCGAGAAAGAATGGTCGACGTGGCAGAAGTCCATGTCAACCAGGACACGGGCGAATTCATCGCCATCAGCGATTTGAGTTCAAACTTCAGCATTCTCGATACAGAAGATATCGTGAATGCAATTTATAGCGCTTTCTTCGCAAAAAGCGCGACATAACACTTGGCCCACTCGGGCTTTTTTTCTACCTGAAAATCTGATATAATAAAAACATTATGAGCGTGGCGTTTTATAGAAAATACCGAAGCAAAAAATTGAGCGAAGTTGTCGGCCAAAAACACATTACCGACGTTTTAGATTTGGCTTTGAAGCAAGAAAAAATCGCGCACGCGTATCTTTTTACTGGCCCACGCGGAGTTGGAAAAACCTCAATCGCGCGAATTTTGGCACACGAAATCAACAATTTGCCTTACAGCGAAGAAAGTGAACATCCCGACATCATCGAAATCGACGCGGCCAGCAACAACAGCGTCGAGGACATTCGTGATTTGCGTGAAAAAATCCAAACTGCGCCATTTTCGGCGAAATTTCGAATTTACATCATCGACGAAGTTCACATGCTCTCAAAAAGTGCCTTCAACGCGCTTCTCAAAACTCTCGAAGAACCACCAAAACACACGATTTTTATCCTTGCGACTACTGATTCACACAAACTCCCCGCGACGATTATTAGCCGAACGCAGCAATTTGTTTTTCACTTTATCGACAAAAAAGACATTTGCGAACATCTGGCTTTCATTGCCAAAAATGAAGGCGTAAAAATCTCGCCAGAAGCGCTAGAAATCATCGCCGAGAAGGGTGGCGGAAGTTTTCGCGATAGCATTTCGTTGCTGGATCAAATTTCGAGCGTTGGTCGCGACGAAGAAATTTCTGCCGAGAAAATCGAGCAAATTCTTGGGCTTGCACCAAAAAAGCAAATTCTCGAACTTATCGAAAATTTCGAAAAGCAAAACATCGCCGAAATCATCGCACAAATCGAAAAAATCAAAAAATCTGGCGTCGATTTGCGAAGTTTTTGCGAACAATTTATCGCCGAAGTCAAAAATCTTCTCGCGCAAAAACCTTGGCTTGTCAATCTGTTAAATCCACTCAACGAAGCGAAAAATTCGAACTTTTTGGAACTCGAACTTCTTTCGATTTTGATTTTGCCAAAAGATTTTCCGCAACCAAAAATCATCGTTCAGCAAGTTTCAGAAAATAAAACCCCGACAGAAATCGCAAAACTCGAACCGCCAAAGCTCGAAAAAATCGCCGACAAACCAAAAGCTGAGACTACACCGAAAGAATCTTCAGTCGAAACACCAAAAAACACCAAAACCGACACATCAAAAACCACCGAAACCGAAGCAACCAAACCCGCACCAAAACCAAAAAAATCCGAAACCAAAACTCCCGCAAACCAGCCAAAACCAGAGAGAATTGGCGAACGAAACGACTTTCAGTGGCGAGATTTTTTGAAAGAAATCAAGAAAGCCAGCCCAGCGATTGGTGGAATTTTGGCTCAAAGCGGGCATGAAATCACCGGTGACACAATAAAAATCTACGCTGGCTACAAAATCAAAAAAACGCAGCTCGACAAACAGCAAAACCGCGCAATCATCAGTCAAGCTCTAGAAAAAATTGGCGCAGGCGATTGGTTCGTAGAAACTTTTGCCGAACAAAAACCGCCAGAAGATCCAACGGCGGCAGCAGTTTTTGAAATAATGGGGGGCGGAGAAGAGGTAGAACTAAATGAATAATTCAGATAAAAACGCGGGCAAAATTCCGCCACAAAACATTGACGCCGAAAAATCACTAATCGGTGCGATTTTGATTGACGAAGAAGTTTTGATTGATGTTGTTGAAGTTGTCAAACCGATTGATTTTTATGACAAGCGACACGCCACGATTTTTGCGGCGATCGTGCGACTCTTCGAAAAACACAGTCCGGTTGATCTTTTGACACTCACAGATGAACTAAAAAAGAAGGGCGATCTTGACTCTATTGGTGGTGCGAGCTATCTTTCGGAGCTGACAAACTACGTTCCAACCGCCGCGCACGCCAAATCTTATGCCGAAATTGTCGCGCAAGCTGCTGTTCGACGTCGATTGATCAAAGCTAGCGCCGACATTTCTGAGCTTGCCTTCAATGAAGATCTTACCGTTCCGCAACTCCTTGGACAGAGTGAATCCGAGCTTTTTAGCGTTTCGGACAACAGCTTAAAAAACGATCTGACTTCTATCGAGGATATTATTAACGACAGCTTCGATCGGCTGGATGAACTTTTCCGCAACAAAGGTCAGCTTCGTGGAATTCGAACTGGTTATCGCGATCTCGACAACATTACCGCTGGACTTCAACGCTCAAACTTGATTATTCTAGCGGCGCGACCTGCCATGGGTAAAACAACACTTGTGACAAATCTCGCCTACAACATCGCAACGATCGAAAAAAAGCCCGTGCTGTTTTTCTCGCTAGAAATGAGCAAAGAGCAGTTGGTTGATCGTATGCTCGCCGACGCGGCTGGGGTTGATTCGTGGAATATTCAAACTGGAAAACTGTCCGAGGAAGATTTCGCCAAACTTGCCGAAGCGATGGGCGAACTTGCCGAAGCGCCAATTTACATCGACGATACGCCAGGTGTTACCGCACTTGAACTTCGAACAAAAGCCCGCCGAATTGCGCACGAAGGCGAACTCGGCTTGATCGTGATCGACTACCTTCAGTTGCTCGAGCCAACCACCAAAACCGGCAACCGCGTTCAAGAAGTTTCAGAAATTTCTCGCTCACTCAAGCTGATCGCCCGCGAACTCAACGTTCCTGTAATCGCGCTTTCACAGCTTTCTCGTCAAGTCGAAAACCGCGACGACAAGCGCCCACA
>CAZVBN010000013.1:0-18136 GCA_964625845.1 uncultured Candidatus Saccharibacteria bacterium
CCAAACCATTCATTAAAGAACATAAAGAAATTTCGGTTACCGTAAGCACCACAGTTTGATGTCCCTGGATAGTTAGCTAGGGCTGCATCATTAGGCGTGTAAGGCGTGTAAATATATAGACTTAATGTTGCAACGTTTTCTATATTGACTGTTGTAGTGCCGCAAGCTGGATTTGGTGAGTATTGAATTTTATTTACGCCTAATTTTAGATGATAGCTATCTTTATTATCTTTGTAGTATTTTAATTGCCAGGCAGATAGCATTATTTGATTATAAAAACCAGCTTTAGATTCTTGGCAGGCTGCGGTGTAATTTGCGCCCGAGTCCGGACAAGCATAACCCATAGCGTATTTATACTGATTCTTTAATGGCCAGATATCATTAGTTAGAGGTCCAGCAGATTCTTTTTTGAGCATCACAAGAATGACTTGCGGGTTTATACCGTATTTTTGGGCCGCATTGTGAATAATTTGTGCCGCAGAAATACCACCACTAAAAGCCCCCCCACCTTTTTCGTAGGAAGTTTCTTTGGTGTCTGGATTTTCGTGATAGTTGTTTAAGCAAACAAATGGTGGATCAATTCCCCATTTTTGCTTTGCGAACTGAGCGCGCGTAATATCACCGCGACCCCAATCGGTAGCTCGCTGTGTTCCCCAGGTATCACAATTTCCAATTTGTTTATCGAGAAACTCCTGTATTTGCTGAGCAGTCATGGCGTCTTTATTGTAGAAAATCTCATCATCAATAATTCGGCCAGGATTAAAATCCGTCGCTTTAACAGCGTTGGATAAATTATTCTTTAGTAGCAAAAAGACACCAAAAGATAGTAATGTAAAAAATGGAATCGCGAAAAGAATAATTCGGCGGTTTTTATTCGATCGTGAAACTTTGAACATCCGATTTTCCTTTGTATTTTTGATTAGAGTTATTATAGTTGGTTGTAACTTTCCATGAACCTGGTTTTAGCTCATTGAAGTTTTTTGAGATTTTGCCGCAGTATTTGTTTCCGGGGCTTTCTAGTATTTGTGCGGCAATATTTATTTCGGTTCCATCGTTGTGGGTTAAAGTATGGGTGCAAGTTCCGGTTCCGTCATCGTATAAGAGCCCTGAAATTTGCGCCGAAATACTTACGGTGTTGTCTTCTGTGCGAACAGTAGTGTATACGGCAAAAGTTGTTTCACCGGTTGACTCTTCTATAGTACCTTCGGCATGATCAGTGTTGGATGGAGATTCTTTGGTTTCTGTTTGGTCCGAAGCGGTTTTTTGCTCTGAATTTGTTGCCTCTGTGGTTTTTTGTGTAGCCGAGTCTTTATTTTGGTTTTGAGTTGTTGTATTGGACGACTGAAGGTTTATCCATAAAAATACACCACTAAAAACTAGTAATACCACGATAAGTATAAAAAATAATGTCTTTTTGGCTTTATTGTTTGTTTTGTTTATTTTCATTTTGATTCTCCTGCTTTGATTTTAACATAAGTTCTATTAAATTGTCAAATATTTAAAGAAATGATATAATTGTTTTTGTAATGAAAATCGCAGTTGTAATTCTGAATTTTAATGGTTGGCGGGACACGGTGAAGTGTTTGGCGGCCTTGAAAGAGCAAACTTATAAAAATTTCGAGATTTATTTGATTGATAATGGTTCGGCGGACGAATCTGTTGAAGAGCTTTCAAAGATCAAAATGAAAAATCTCCATTTTCGCAAAGAAAAGAAAAACACCGGCTTTACCGGCGGAGTTAATATTGGTATCAAGTGGGCGATAAAGAACGGATTCGATGCGATCGCACTTTTGAATAATGACGCCAAAGCTAAACCTGAATGGCTCGAAAATCTGGTAAAACCTTTCGAAAAATCGCCCGAAATCGGTGCAGTGACAAGTTTGATGCTCGACAAGACCGGGAAGTTTATTGATGATGCTGGCGACGAATTTTCGACTTGGGGAATTCCAGCGCTCAGAAGTGAGGGCGAGCCAAAGAAAAATGCGCCAAAAAGCGGTTTGGTTTTCGGTGCGACGGGCGGCGCAACACTTTATAAAACCAAAGTTTTCGAAACGATCGGCTTGTTCGACGAAGATTTTTTTGCCTACAACGAAGACGTCGACATCGACTGGCGAATGCAGTTGGCTGGATTTAAAATCTGGTACGAAAAATCCGCGATCGTTTGGCACAAACACTCCGCCACCAGCTCGAAAATCCCGGGCTTCACCATCAATCAAGTTTTTAAGAATTTACCGCAAGTTTTCTGGAAAAACGTTCCTAGCCCGATGATTTGGTGGATGTTGCCAAAATTTATGTTGGTCTATACAGCGTTCATTTTTTATCAAATTCCAAAAGGTGGCGTAAAATTCGCGCTAAAAGGCTTCTGGCAAAGTCTGCTTTTGATGCCAAAATCGCTCAAAAAGCGCCGACAAATCCAGGCTACGAAAATTGTTTCGAACGAATATATTTCGAGCATTTTACTTCATCGGTTACCACTTCGTCAGGTGAATCGGATTAAAGAATTTTTTAGTTTTAAGCATAAGTAATTTGTTTTATAATAGTTGAAATCCATAGCGTTTTATTGTATAATTAAAAAGCGATGGATTTTTCCATTAGTACTTATTTATAGAGAGGAATACTTATATGAAAGGTATTATCTTAGCTGGTGGGTCTGGAACTCGCCTTTATCCAATTACTCGTGCTGCATCAAAACAATTGATGCCGATTTACGACAAGCCGATGATTTACTATCCTTTGTCGACCTTGATGCTAGCTGGAATTCGAGAGATTTTGATTATTTCGACACCTCAAGATTTGCCAAGATTCAAAGAATTGCTCGGCAACGGAAGTGAATTCGGGATTTCGCTTTCTTACGCGGAACAGCCAAGCCCAGACGGACTGGCGCAAGCTTTTATTATCGGCGAAGAATTTATCGGTGATGACAGCGTTGCACTAATTCTTGGTGATAATATTTACCACGGAATGGGGCTTTCGAAAATGCTCGAACGGGCGGTTTCGAAAGAGTCTGGCGCGACTGTTTTTGGCTATCACGTCAAAGATCCGGAACGATTCGGTGTTGTTGAGTTTGATGAAGGGATGAATGCGATTTCTATCGAAGAAAAACCGCAAAAGCCAAAATCAAACTACGCAGTCACAGGGCTCTATTTTTACGACAACGATGTTGTAGAAATTGCAAAAAATGTGAAGCCCTCGCCTAGAGGTGAGTTGGAGATTACAGATGTAAACAAGGCTTATCTTGAATGCGGGGAGCTTTCTGTCGAAGTGATGGGTCGTGGGTTTGCTTGGCTTGACACTGGCACGCACGAAAGCTTGCTCGAAGCTTCTCAATATATCGAAACAGTTCAGCGTCTGCAAAATATGCAGGTGGCGAACCTCGAAGAGATTGCTTTTCGAAAAGGTTGGATTTCGGCAGATGATGTTCGAAGACTAGCGCAACCTCTCAAGAAAAACGAATACGGAAAATATCTTCTTCGCTTAATTGGTAAAGAGTAGGTTTTCTAAATTCGTTAACACCTCGTTTAAGGGGTGTTTTTTTATTTATAGATTCTTCCGCAAAAAACCATCGAGCGAGCCGGCGCTCATCGCGAGAACGAGCAGATTTTTCGCGCGCATTTCGGCGATTATTGCGAGAAGATTTTCATCCATTTCTGAAATTGTGTTTTTTTCGGCGATTTTTCGGCTCAAAAACTCCGGCGACAAAATCTCGAGATCTGGATTTTCGCGACTGAGATAAGTTGGCAGCCAAACAACTTCGCGCGCCTCGGCGAAAATTTCTGGTGAATATTCATCTTGAACTTCGTGTTGGCGAACATTCTGATGCGGCTGATAAATCAAACCAACGCCGTCGAAACCGTTCTCTTTGGCAAATTCGCTGGCCATTTCGAGCGTGGCCTTGATTTCGATCGGATGATGGCCATAGTCGCTATAAATTCCATCTGTTAATTTTTCGAAACGGCGATCTGTTCCAGGGAAGTTGTTTAGTGCGGAAACGGCTTTTTCGAAATAGTTTTCGCCAAGATTGAAGCCATTCGAAGCGATAAAATCGAGCGCTTCGAGCACGAGCGTGGCGTTTTTTCGGTTGTGTTCGCCAAAGAGTGAAATTTCTGGATCAGCGTTTTCCAGGATGATTTTGTTCGAAATTCCTTCGAAAATTTGCGGATGCTGGTCGTTCCAAGAAATCGTAAAATCGCTTTGACGCGCAAAATCAGCAAAAGCCTCGAAATACTCAGCCTCGGTTTTATAGATGTCGGTATGGTCGTGATCGATAGATGTGATCAAGCTCACAAATGGCGAAAAATGAAGAAAATTTCGATCGAATTCATCGGCTTCATAAACGAAAAATTCACTTTTCGGATCAAAAAATCCGCTTTTGCCGAAACTGAGCGTCGCGCCAACTGACCAGCTCACAGGAACGCCAAGCTGTTTGAGTGCCCAAATCATCATTCCGGTGGTGGTGGTTTTGCCGTGCGTGCCAGAAATCGCGATCAATTTGAGATTTTTTTCTTGAATGATTTCGTTCAAAAGTTCGTCGCGTTTGGTGATTTTGATGCCTAGTTCTCGCGCCATTTCGAGTTCGGGATGGTCTTTTGGCAGAGCGGCGGTATAAACAAACCAATCGACGCCTTGCGTGATAAATTTTTGCTTCAAAAATTCGCCGTCTTGCTTGCCGATTTCGATTTCAACTCCGGCTTTTTCGAGATTTTCGCAAAGTGGGCTAAAATTCATATCGCTACCAAAAACAGTGTAGCCAGCACTGTGAGCGATTTCGGCTAGCGCGCCAATTCCAACGCCGCCGATTCCTGAGAAGTAAATATTCATAAAAATATTATATCATATTTGAGATAATTTAGAAATTTTTTGCGGTGTGTTATAATAAAAATATGGTGGCGGCGAATAAAATTCATCGATTTTATCTGAATTTTGTTTTTTGCTCGTCGATTCTTTGTGGTTTTGTGTTGGCTGGGGTGCTTGAAATTTCGAATTTTGCGCAAAATTTTTGGTTGATTTTGAGCTTGGCGTTGGTGATTTTTTCTTTTGTGATTGCGCGAAAATACACTTTGATTTTGGTGATTTTGGCGGGAGTTTTGTTGAGTTTTTGGCGATTTTCAATTTTCAAAAATGAACAATTGAGGGTTGAAAAATTTGTTGGCAGTGAAATTTTACTAACTGGAAAAATCGCCGAAGATCCAGATCTAAATCGTGAAAAGGGCGAAATTTCGCTGAAAATTGACGTTTTTGACATTTCTGGGCGAAAAATGAACGGGCGGATTTTTGCGAAAATCAAAACCAGCAAAACTGTTCGGCGGAGTGACGAAATCACTTTGCGTGGCAAAATGTCGGCTGGATTTGGCGGATTTTCTGGTACGCTTTTTCGAGCGAATGTTGTAAAAATCACACCGAAATCAGATTTTGTTCGTAATTTTCGAGATTTTTTTGCGGAAAAAGTTCGAAAAATCATTCCTTCGCCAGAGGTGGATTTAGGACTTGGCTATTTGCTCGGGCAGAAAAATTCTTTGCCAGCCGATCTTGAAAATGCGCTAAAAATCACCGCTTTGACGCACATTGTGGTGGCGAGCGGATATAATTTGACGGTTCTTGTGAATTTTGCGCGCAAGTTTTTTGGCAAATTTTCGAAAAAGTTGGCAACTTTGGCGATGTTTGCGCTGATTTTTGGCTTCGTGTTGGTGGTTGGGTTCTCGCCGTCGATGACGCGCGTGGGAATCGTGGCGGCGCTGAGCGTGATTTTTTGGTATTTTGGCCGAAAAGTTAATCCGTATTTTTTGCTGATTTTTGTGGCGATTTTGACGCTTTTGATTTCACCGACGAACCTTTTTGATCTTGGCTGGCAACTTTCGTTCGGGTCGTTTTTTGGGGTGATGATTTTGGCGCCACTTTTGAAGAAATTTTTGTTCGAGCATCCAGAAAAACTCGGTTCTTCTGCTAGCATATTTTTCGAAACTTTGTCGGCGCAAATCGCAACTTTACCTCTGTTGATTTACACTTTTGGCGCTTTTTCGTTGGTGTCGCTGGCAGCGAATATGTTGGTTTTGCCGTTTGTGCCGATCGCGATGCTTTTGACTTTTTTGACTGGAATTTTTGCGTGGATTTTTGTGCCGATTGCGTATATTTTTGGCTTTTTTGCGGAAATGATTTTGAAATTATCGATTTTTGTGGCGAAAAATCTCGCTTCAGTTTCGGGCGCGCAGATGGAATTAACCCTTGGTTTGAGCGAAGTTTTGATTATTTATGCGGCTTTGATTTTGGTGGTGATTTTTCTGGAAATTAAGGCGAAAAAAGCCAAAATATGATATAATATTCATGATGAAATACGAAAAATCCACTTTTCAAAAAATCGCGCTAGTGATTTCGGACGCCTTGTCGATTTCGATTTCGTTTGCGCTGGCGTATTATTTTCGAATCAATTTTGACTCGCGGCCATTTTATTTTGAAGCTAACACAATGAGTTTTGCGTTGCTTGCAATAACGCTTTTGCCACTTTGGACGGGGGTGAATTTTATCACTGGGCTTTATGACCGCGCGATTTTTTTGTATCGTCCGCGCGAATATGGCCGAATTTTGCTGGCTTCGATCGTGAGCGTGATGGCGATGATTTCGTATGAATTTTTCTCTGGTGAAGATATTTTTCCGGTTCGAATTATCGCGCTTTATTTTGTGGCGATAAATTTCTTCGTGATGGCGATTGGTCGCGAAGTTATTCGTTTTGCGAATCGAATTTTGGTGCGTGGTGGAGTTGGCCGCCAAAAGGTTTTGCTGATTGGCAACAATTCTCGCGCGACTGAACTTGCGGAATTTTTTGCCGAAAATATTGACTACGGTTATGATGTTATTGGAATGGTTGCGCGGAGTGAATTTTTACCTTCAAAAAACTGCCCACGACATTTCGCGACCTTCAAAGAGGCTATCAAAAAAGTCCGCCCGGAAATTCTGATTCACACCGACGCGTCGAGAAGTGAAGAAATTTATGAATACGCGATCGAAAATCACCTTTCGTATATGTTTGTGCCGCAACAAGATCGCTTGCTTTCACAGCTCAACACTGTTGAGATCGTCGGCGGTTTGCCAATTATCGACATCAAAATCACCAAACTTTTTGGTGTCGGTCGTGTTTGGAAGCGCGCGATGGATTTGATTCTCGGCGTTTTTGGCCTGATTATTGCCAGTCCGATTATGCTTGTGGTTATTTTGATTATGAAAATCACCGCGCCAAAAAGCTCGATTTTCTTTCGACAGATTCGTTTGACGCGTTTTAATAAGCCTTTTTACATCTATAAATTCCGTTCGCAAAAGGCTGAATATGACGGCTTGACACCAGAAGAAGCTTTCGAAAAAATGGGCAAACCGGAACTTTCGAAAATTTATCGCGAGAACGGCGACCAGCTCGACAACGATCCTCGAGTGACGAAAATCGGCAAGTTTTTGCGTGCGACTTCTTTGGATGAATTGCCGCAGCTTTTCAATGTGGTGAAAGGTGATATTTCGCTGGTCGGGCCGCGCGCGTTGATTCCGCAAGAAATCAATCAGTACAAAAAGAAAGATATTATTTTAGCGGTGAAATCTGGCGTGACTGGTTTGGCGCAAGTTTCTGGTCGGCGTGATATTTCCTTCGAGGAGCGTCGCCGATTGGATGTTTATTACGTTCAAAACTGGTCGATTTTGCTCGATATTCAGATTTTGTTCAAGACGGTGGTTAGTGTGATTTTTCGACGAGGAGCAAAATAATGGCGAAGAATTTCAAGCCAAAAATCGCCATCGTTGCGGATTGGCTCACCACTTATGGTGGCGCCGAAAAAGTCGTCAAAACCGTGTCGGAAATCTTCCCTGATGCGCCAATTTTCACTTCTCAATATTCCGAAAAAGAAGTAAATTGGTTCAAAGGTAAAGATGTGCGAACAGGCTGGTTGAATATTTTGCCGCCGTCTTTGCGAAAATTCATCGGTCCGCTTCGAATTTTGTATTTTCGAACTCTTGATTTAAGTGATTTTGATGTTATAATTTCGATTTCTTGTGCCGAAAGTAAAGGTTTAAAAGTTGGTAAAAATCAGCTCCATATCAGTTATCTTCAAGGTCCACCAATTCAATATTATTGGGGAATGTATGACGACTATATCACAAATCCAGGTTTTGGCAAGTTGAATTTTTTGGTGAGATTTTTCTTTAAATTGTTGGTGAATCCGCTTCGAAAAAACGATTTTACTTCGGCGCAAAAGCCAGATTTTTTGATTGCGAATTCGACATATTCAGCCGAAGAAATTTCAAAATATTACAAGCGAAAAGCAAGTGTGATTTTTCCGCCGGTTGAGGTCAAAAAATTCAAATTTTCAGCCAAAAAAGACGATTTTTATCTGTCAACTTCGCGCCAAGTAAATTGGAAGCGTCTCGATTTGGCGGTTGAAGTTTTCAGGAAAAATGGTAAAAAATTAGTCTTAGTTGGCGGTGGAGCTGAGCACGAAAAACTCGTCAAAATGGCTGAAAACGCCAAAAATATCGAATTTATTCCGCGAATCGACAGCGCTGAAGAACTTTCGAAAATTGTATCCAGCGCAAAAGCGTTCGTTTTTCCGAGTTTGGAGCCTTTTGGTATCGCGCCAATCGAGGCTTTGAGTGCCGGAACGCCCGTTTTAGCTTTTGAAAAAGGTGGCGCCAAAGATTACATCAAGGACGGCGAAAACGGAATTTTCTTCAAAAAACAGTCTGTTAAAAGCTTAGAGCAGGCGGTCGAAAAGTTCGAAAAAATGAATTTCGACGCCAAAAAAATCTCGAAATCGGTTAAAAAATTCAGCACCGAAAATTTCAAACGCGATTTTGAGAATTTTGTGAAGGAGAAAATTGATGAAAAATTTGGCGAATAGGTTTCGAAAATTGTCACCGACCGAAAAATTGCTTCACCTTGCGCCGATCGTGATTTGGTTCTCGTATTTTCCAAATTTCCAGATTGGGCGCGGCGAAGGGATGAATTTTGAATTTTCGCTCCCGCTGATTTTTGCGGTGATTTTTGCGATTATCGGCGTTTTCGAAAACTGGCAGAACTGGAAAAATTTGACCAAAAATCGCACCGTTTGGCTAACTGGAATTTTCATTTTTTGGAATTTTTTATCTGTAATTTGGGCAGAAAATCCAGTTCGTGCGTTTTTGGTTTCGGGCGTTTGGGCGGTTTTGTGGCTAGATTTTTTGGTGATTTTGAGCTTAAAAAATCTATCAAAAATCCGCAAAAATCTCGAAAAAATCTTAATTTACTCGGCATTTTTGATGTCGATTTTAGCGATTTTTCAGGTGATTTATGGCGCTTTTACAGATTGGGGATTGTGTGCTGGCTGTTTGGCGCGTGGTTTTGGCTTTGTGCGACCAAGCGTTTTTGCGATCGAGCCACAGTTCTTCGGCAGTTTATTGCTCGCGCCGATTTTGTTGGTTTGGTCAAAATATCTTTCGGACAAAAAACTTTCGAAATTTGAATTTTTAGCCCTTTTCGTGATGCTCGTGGCGATGTATTTAACACTTTCGCGCGGCGCGATTTTTGCTTTGATTCCGGCGATGTTTTTGGCGATTTTTGTGGTGAAAAAATCCAAAATTTCACTAAAACGCAGATTGTTCTCGTTGATTGCGATTTTAGCTTTGAGTTTTGGCTTTGGAATAAACCTTCACGCGATTTTCACTGAGCTAAATCCGCGAATCGCCGATGGATATTATGACGCGGTGAGCAAAAGTGTCAATCAGTTGAGTTTGGGTAAAATCTCTTTGCCAAAAAAATCTCCGCCTGTGGAAAACTCTGTGGAAAAACCAAAAACAAAACCTGAAATTCCGCCAGCTGTCCAGCCAAAAAATCCACCGCAAAAAGCAATTTTCGACGGTTATGTTGCGCGTTCAACAGATGAGCGAACCAAACTTTCGAATTTGGCGATTCAGACTTGGCGGCGCGATCCGCAAACTGTTTTGTTTGGCGTTGGTGCGGGTTCGGCCGGCCGTGCGATTCGCCAACACACGGCGCAAACTGGCTGGGATTTCGAGATTGTTCAGAACGAATTTTTGGCGATTTTGTGTGAGCTCGGAATTATCGGATTCGCGATTTGGGCGGCGATTATCGCTGGTTTCATCTGGAAAACTCGCGCGCAAAAATGGCTTTGGGCGATCCTTCTAGCGTTTTTGATTCAGTGGAATTTCTTTTCTGGCCTGCCAAACGCGCTTCATATTTATTTGATTTTGGCTGTGATTTTTGCTGGATTTTCTGCCCGAAAAAATTGAAATTGCGCAAAAAATTTGATAAAATAGTAAAAGCTTATGAAAAAAAATCAGCAATCCATCGACGGATTTACTCCGCGCCGACGCACCAACGAAACGGTTAATTCAACCAGTTTTGAACCAGCTAAAAAAGCCGTAAAACACACCAAAAAACAGCAATCGCCTGATCAAAATACTGTAAATTTGGCGCGCAAAAACAACAAAAATAGAAGCATAACTTCGTCGGACGACATCAACGAAGCGCTTTCACAATTAGAAATCAACGATGAGCAAGCTCCAAGACAAATCTCTAACAAGGAGCGAAAACTTCAAAAAAAATTGAAGAAATTTAATGCTAAACGTTCAAAAAAAGGCAAAAAAACACTTTCGCTCAAACAATTTAAAAATCGCAGAATCGTCCGTCGAGTTGCTTTATTGTTTGTGGCGGCGGCGATAGTTTTACTTGGATTTTATGTCTATCCATTGATTCAAGCCATGAGCAAAATTGCGGGGAGCGGTGATGTTTTTGGGCTTCTTCAAAAACAAAAACTCAAACAAGATTCAGACGGTCGAACCAACATTTTGATTTTTGGAACTTCGCCAAAAGGTTGGGATGGAGAAGATCTGGCCGACTCGATTATGGTGGCTTCTCTTAATCAAGAAACTAAAAAGGCTCACACCGTTTCTTTGCCGCGAGATTTGTGGGTGAAGCACAACTGTCCAGGCTGGCTTGGCACGACATCTGGTAAATTAAACGAAAGCTATGGTTGCGGAAAATACGTCAATGGCGTGAACATCACCGACGAAGCTGCGGCTGAAACTTCTGGACAGAAAGAAATTTCTAGCGCGGCCAGCGAAATCACAGGGCTAGATATTCATTATGTCGTTCATGCGAACTGGCAAGTTTTAGTCCAGACGATTGATGCGGTTGGCGGAATTGATGTCAAAGTTGAAGTTTGGGACGGCTCGCCTGAAATGTATGACGTCGCAACCGGTGTTCGCTACAAAAACGGTGAAGTGGCTCACATGAACGGTGAACAAGCGTTGGCGTTTTCGCGCGCGCGTGGCTCAAAAGGTGGCTACGGATTAAGTGGTGGAAACTTCGACCGTGAACGTAATCAGCAAAAAATCATTCAGGCAACGCTCGAAAAGATAAATTCTTCGAAATTTGATGTCGCAAAAATCCTCGGCGTGGCAAATGCTGTCGGCGACAATGTTAAAACTACATTTAGCACGGAAGAATATCAAACTTTGGCTGAGCTAGCAACAACAATGAGCGGAAGCAACGTTAAATCACTCCCTCTTGTCGGTAGCGATAATTCAGAATCGAATCTCATGACAACAGATAGGGTCGGGTCGGCTAGCGCGGTTGTGCCTGTCGCGGGACTTTACGATTATTCGGATATTCAGGCTTATATTTCCAAAAACACCATTTCGAACGACATTTCAGAAGAAAATGCCAAATTAGTGATTTTGAACGGCACAGACATTACTGGTTTGGCGGGTGAGCAACAAACCAAATTGCAAAAAGAGGGTTATAACATCGTGGAAATTGACAGCGCTCCAACTAGGGATTACGCAACGACTAAAATTTTCGTGATAAATAAAGAAAAAACCGCAACGATCGCAAAGCTTGAGTCTAAATTTGGCGTAAAATCATCAACCACACTTCCTGAATCGCTCGCAAAATACAAGCAATCGGCCGATATCGTAATTGTGCTAGGTGAAAATTAAATGAGCTTACATCTGACAAAAAAGCAAGCTGAAGTCCTTGAATATATTGAGAATTTCATTTCTCAAACTGGCTACAGTCCAACTTATCGCGAGATTCAAACTGGTTTGGGCTACAAATCCGTGGCGACAGTTGCCAAGCATATCGATAATTTGATTGTGCTTGGTAAGTTGGAAAAATCCGACAACGGCGAAGCGCGATCGGTTGGAATTAAACTTTTGGCGCGCACAGAAACTGATAATGACGAGCAATTTGTGTTTAATTTTCTCCAAAAAAAGAAATTGGATTTTCTGAAAAATGGAGATTCTGTGGCTGCGAAGAAAGTTTCAGATGCGATTAATGAAATTTGGGGATAATTTTTAGAAAAACTCTTGAATTTTCCCCGAAGGTGCGGTATAATAAAGTTATTATTCCGGCATAGCTCAGTGGTAGAGCGGTTGGCTGTTAACCAATAGGTCGCTGGTTCGAGCCCAGCTGCCGGAGCCAGACTCAGCAGGTAAATACCCAGACCGGGTTCCCTGACCAAAAGTCAGATTTACCCCTTGAGTCAGACAAAAGTACCAATTGTTACCAAAAGGTACAAAACCGATGGAACCGTCCGAAAGGGCGGTTCCATCGTGCTCACTCCTGATATTTAGTCCTGAAATTGACCAGTTTCTCCTAGGGCGATTGGACAGCCGAAAATCTGACCGGGTTCCTTGACCAGTGATAAGATATTCTATATGACTAAGGTAACAAATAACTACTCTCAATTTGTTGAGGAATACATGGAGGTTTTTGAACCTCTTTTCAAGAAAGCCTTCGATGTGTCAGAATTTAACGTAATTATGACGATACTCGCGATGCGTGGGGTGAGTGATGATGGATGGGATCCGTTCGAAAATACGCAGGATGTCTTTGAAGAGATTTATAAGCAACAGCGCAAATTCAGGGGATCATTGGGATTTAACATTAACTTGTGGACCTACCTCCACCTAATTGAGAGTTCTGAGCACTATGAAATTATCGCCAACCTGGTCAATACGGTAAAGGGCAAAGATTACATAATTGCAAACCATAAAAATAAGAAGTTTGCAAATCTAAAAGTTGAGCAAAAAATCGATAGACTTAAGTTGATTGCGCGGGGAACGGACTTTGAAAATGTATATCAACCTTTCGAATCGGCTTTCGATGCAAGGTTTAGAAATGCAATCGCACATGGCGACTATGCGATTAAGAGTACTGGCAGGTCGGGGGTTACTATTGCTGATGATGCCGGATACCCGACAATATACGAATTGCAAAGAACAAATGATTTAATTAATCGAGCGGTTGCTCTGCATGTCGTGATTCGTTCGCTGATAAAACACTATAGATCATATTATAAGAGCTCTACTGTCATAAAGAGCAGTGCCTCATTCGGTCATGGGGCGCCGATCGACGTAATTCTCATAGTTCGTAAGAGGTATGGTGTTATAGGATTTAGATGTATTGGTGGTTACGATGCTGGCACACCCTTTGAGACATTGATCGCGAGGCCTTTCGGTTATGAGCAAAAACTTATTGACGCGGGATTTAATAATCTTCCACCTTCAAGAATTGATAAGGTTAATAATGTACTTAAGTTTATACCCCGAAGGCTGGCGTCGCGTGTGGCCAAGAAGCTGAAGTCACTCTATGGAATCGACGCAAATTAGTCGTCTACTGCGGATCGGTCCGTTCATGGGCGATTTTTAAAACACCATTCTTAATTGCTACTTTATTTGTGATTCCATTTGCGAAGGCGGTTTTTTCGGTTTCGCTACCGCTTCGCAGTACATATCTGGAGTACTCAACGAGCGGAGTAGCTAGTGGCCGTTCGACTCCGTATTGTCGTAAGATGTTTTGAGCAACTGCATAGTGCCGATCGATCTTTACCTGAAGCTTTGGCGTTACCCGGATCTTCTTAATCTCTTTTTCGATTAACGGTTCCAGCAGCTCGCATAGCAAGTCTTCGTTTATATATTTTTCTTTACAATTAGGGTCTACCTTTCGGGTGCAGTTGTAGTAGACGAATCGCTTATGAACACCAGTTTTATTGAGTAGTTTTATCTTTTCCTGTGCTGTTACTTCAGCGCCGCATCGGCCGCATTTTAGTGGACCGCGGAAGGCAAACTGCTTCGAACCCCACACGCCCTTATTCACTCCACGGGTTTGCTGTACCTCATACCATAACTCCTTGGATATGAGTGGTTTATGCGCCCCTTTGTACCATGGGTTGCCGGGCCCTTCAGGATATTGAAATTCGCCGTAGTAGAACGGATTAATCAGCATCGCGAGAACGCTACTTACTGGCACAGGTCTGCCGCTTCTTGTCGTAATCCCTTGCTCATCGAGCCATGCTTTGAGTTTTCTATCGCTCCAGCCCTGAGCTGCTTTATGAAACATCTCAGTGATGATGTCCGAACGATCTGGGTCAGGAATGATGTCTGTTACACCACCGAACGACCTGTTTATATAACCGAGCGGAGCAGTGCCGGGTCGCCAACCCAAACTTTTCAATACTTAAAGTAAGCTGTTTTATCGCTTCATCACTCCACTTCCGCGGGTTATAGAGGCTTGATTTTAGGGCGTTAATATTAATATGGTCTACACTTAGTTTAGTGTCCATTTAAAACTCCTTCGGCCTTTGACCGAGGTAATATTTACTAATTATGCTGCGTGTATTTATAAATCACCTTGAATACTTTCGTACGCAACAAACGCAAAGTATCTGTATTACCAAAGAGTTGTCGCTCTTAGCCTTTGCTCAGCATTTTACGTGCAGAGGCGGAGGATACCCGCCTGCGGCGACCTATATATGAGATGCATCGATCGCTCGAATGTAAATAAGTCCATTCACGAGCGTATTCTCGTAAGATAAGTCTCTTTAGGTAAATGGTGATAGGTGCGAGGAGATAAAACGTTGTTTATCTCCTATATGTATTTTACTAAATAATATAAACGGACTTTGCAAGCTCATTTTTAACAGAGTTAATTTTCGTCAATTCTTGACAATTCTCGTCATTCTCAAGTTGACTTCTTGAGGCAATTAGGGTATAATGTTATGTAATATGTCTGAAGATCAAAAAAAGCAATTACAACGAAGCCTATGGAATATCGCCAACGAACTCCGTGGCAAAATGAACGCCGACGAATTTCGTGATTACATGCTGGGCTTTATTTTTTATAAATACTTGTCCGAAAAAATCGAACTGTATGCCAACGGAATTTTGCGGCCAGATAATCTGACCTACGCCGAGCTATTAGACCACCCGCAGCAAGCCGACTATATGCAAGCTGTCGAGAAAGCCGCCATCGACGACATTGGCTACTTCTTAAAGCCAAACGAGCTGTTTCACCATGTAGCTATAAACAGCGCCACCAACGACAATCTCAACGAAGATCTCGAGCGGATCATGAACAGCATCGAGCAAAGTACCATGGGGCACGACAGTGAGGATGATTTTGAGCAATTGTTTAGTGAGCTCGACCTAAACGCCACCCGGCTTGGTAAAACCGTATCACAGCGCAACGAGCTAATCAGCAAGGTGCTGGTACACCTCGATAAAATCGACTTCAAACTGGCCGATAGTAGGGTAGACATATTAGGTGACGCCTACGAATATCTGATTAGCCAGTTCGCCAGCGGCGCCGGCAAAAAAGCCGGTGAGTTTTACACGCCACAGGAAGTGTCGGAAATTTTGGCGCGAATTGTCACCAGCGGCAAAAAAGAGCTAAAAAGCGTCTACGACCCAGCCTGTGGCTCGGGCTCACTGTTGCTGCGTATCGGCAAATTCGCCAAGGTGGATCGCTACTTTGGCCAAGAAATGAACAACACCACCTACAACCTGGCGCGCATGAACATGATTTTGCACGACGTCCACTACAGCGATTTCAACATCCAGCAAGAAGACACGCTCGAGCACCCGCAGCACCTGGAGTACCGCTTCGAAGCCGTGGTGGCCAATCCGCCTTTTTCTGCCAAGTGGAGCGCCAACGCCATTCACCTAAGCGACGAGCGTTTTGCCCAGTACGGCAAACTGGCACCAGCCAGCAAGGCCGACTACGCCTTTATCCAGCACATGATTTACCAGCTCGACGACAACGGCACCTGCGCCGTGGTTATGCCGCACGGTGTGCTATTTCGCGGCGCCGCCGAAGGACACATCCGCCGCTTCCTCATCGAAAACCGCAACTACCTCGATGCCGTGATTGGCCTGCCAGCCAACCTATTCTTTGGTACATCCATCCCAGCCAGCATATTAGTGTTCAAAAAGTGTCGCCAAGATGAAAAAGACGTGCTATTCATCGACGCCAGCAAGCACTTCGAAAAAGGCAAAAACCAAAACCGCCTACGCACCAGCGATATCGATAAGATTATCGAAACGTACCAGCAGCGAAAAGCAGAAGATAAATACAGCCACGTCGCCACAATCGATGAAATCGCCGAAAACGACTACAACCTCAACATTCCGCGCTACGTCGACACCTTTGAACCCGAGCCAGAGATTGACCTGGCTGCCGTCACGGCCGAGATCAAGCAGCTTGACGCCAGCACTGCTGATATTGACGCGAAGATTAAACAATACACCCAGGAGCTCGGCATCGAGGCGCCGTTTTAGTGTATGAGTGAAATAAAGAGGCGACGGTCTAAATTTGAGAAATCCTTATTGTATGTCATATCGCTCATCTTTGCGGCTGCAGTAGGCGCAGTTGTTACCTGGTATGTAAACGATGGCTTAGCAAATAGCGAAAAAACAAAAGTTTATGATTATGCGTATATAGAAAAAAGTGAGCCGAGCCATAAATGGGATGGCGAAGCGAAATGTTGGAACGGCATCGGATCTCGCAGTGACACATATAAATGTGTGCAACAAAGCAGAATTTACGAACCATGTTTTCGGGATGATATTTCCAACGATATGAAGTGCCCATTAAACCCAAAAAATAACGACGGAGCAAAGTATTTTCATGCAGAGTTTGCAGACGCATCTGAACCGCTCATGTCAAGTTACGGAAAAGAGCCGGCACCATGGTATATCTACCTGGCTTCAGGTGAAAAGTGCCGGTTTGTTTATGGTGCAACTACAACAATTGCAAATAAAAGAATGGATTTTACCTGTGAGAACAGCAAGATGACGTTATATCTACCAGTTAAAGACAGTGGCGACAGTATGAAAATAAGCTGTCAAATACAAACTGCGCTTGAGCAATGTGATATATCGGAGATGTGGCGATGACCCCGCAACTTCGTTTTCCAGAGTTTACTGATGATTGGCAGGTGAAAAAGCTTGGTGACATAGCTGTTAAAGTTTCAGACAGAAATAATGCCACATCTGCAAGCACAGTGCTGACCAACTCGGCAGTGCATGGCGTAATTCCGCAAACTGATTTTTTCGACAAAGAAATTGCCGTTCAGGGCAATCTTTCAAATTACTATAAAACAGAACTAGACGACTTTGTATACAACCCTCGTATCTCGACAAGTGCTCCCGTCGGTCCATTCAAACGAAATAATTATGGAAGTGGTGTACTGTCGCCTTTATATAATTTATATAGGTTTCGGGGTGATCAAGTACTTACTTTTTTTGAACAATATCTCAAGTCTATTCATTGGCATAAATACATGAAAGACGTTGCAAACTATGGTGCGCGGTCAGATCGTATGGCCATTTCAAGTTCTGACCTACTTGCGCTACCACTACCATACCCATCAAAACCCGAGCAGGAAAAAATTGCGGACTTTTTGACGGCGGTAGACGCGCGGATAGCGGTGGGCGATAAAAAGCTCGAACTGCTCGAAACCTACAAGCGCGGCGTCATGCAAAAAATCTTTACCCGCGCCGTACGATTCAAAGACGAAAACGGCAACCCGTATCCTGACTGGGAAGAGAAGAAACTCGGAGAGATTGCGAGAATTTACCAGCCTCTAACTATTTCTCAATCCGATTTAACAAAAACAGGCTATCCAGTGTATGGCGCAAATGGGATTATTGGAAAGTACGACAGGTTTAATCACGAAAATGAGCAAATAGCAGTCACCTGTCGAGGCAATACATGTGGCGTAATAAATTATACGCAGCCAAAATCCTGGATCACTGGCAATGCAATGGTAATAAATATGGATGATTCTAGTAAGGCAGATAAAAAGTTTATGTACTATCAATTATT
>CAZVBN010000014.1:0-16811 GCA_964625845.1 uncultured Candidatus Saccharibacteria bacterium
GTTTAGGCCTATTAATTTAACCCTGAATTTCTTCAAGTCTAATTTTATTTTTTACATCCTTCCGTCTTCCTTTCTTCGGTTAATTACATTTTACCCCCCCCCCCCCATTTACTTGTCAATAGCAAAATAAAAATCAACCCCACGATACAAGGTTGATTTTGTAAAGTTATTTTGAAAGCTCTTCTTTCACAATTTTCGAAAGCAACGCGCCGTCGGCTGAATTTCCGAATTTGGCTTTTGATGCGCCCATAATCACGCCCATTTGCTTCATTGATTTTTCTTCCAATTTTGCAACCTCGCTGGCGACAAATTCACGAATTTCTTCTTCGCTGGCCATTTCCGGCAAATATTTCGAAAGAATTTCGGCTTCTTTTAGCTCGTTTTCGGCGCGTTCAGCATCCAAAAGTGCAGCCGCTTCTTTGCGTTTTTTCATTTCTCGAGCTACAACCGCTTCGATTTCTGCGTCGCTTAAACCTTCTTCGCGCTTATTTTTGGCAACTTCTTCGTTCAAAATTGCAGCTTTCAGGCCTTTAATTGTGTCGGCAGTAAAAGTGTCGCGCGCCAACATCGCGGTTTTAAGATCTGCGTTGATTTGTTCTTTCATTTTTCTCCTTCCATAAAACAAAAACCAGCCACGCGGACTGGAATTTGTGATTTAGCGAATACCAAGTCGCATTTTCATAGTTTTTTCGGCTTTACGCTCGTTGCGAATGATAGCTTTTTTGCGTCGTTCAGATTTGCTCAATGGTTTGCTGAATCGCATAGACGCTTTTGCTTCGCTCAAAACTCCACTTTGTAGAACTTTTCGATTGAAACGGCGAATGATGTTTTCGTTCGCTTCTTTCTGGTCTTTTCTTGTTACACTAATACTCATACTGCTTTATATTTTACCAAAACTTTATCAAAAAATCAAGCACTAATTTTCAAGTAGTAAATCTTGGTAGATTTTTTTGAGCTGCTCACCAATTTTTGGCAGACTTCTTTGTTCGGCGACTTTGTAGCCACTTTCGATAGTTGAATTAATTTCGCCCGCAAAATACGCGCGGATTTTTTCGCTAAATTCATCGTTATTTTCCGCCATAAAACAGTTTTCATCCTTAGTTAGCCAGCTTTCATAAACGCCGATATTTCGCACCAAAACTTGGCATTTTGAGGCCAGCGCTTCCAACACAACAATTCCTTCGGTTTCTTCATAACTTGGGAAAAAGAAAATATTCGCGCTCGCAAACGCTCCTTGAATAATTTCGCCATCAATATAACCTGGCAAGATCACGTTTTGTGGCTTTTTGCGGATGGATTTTTTGACATTTTTGGTCAAAAGTCCGCTCGCCGTGTGACCAAACCAAATGAATTTCACGTCTGGAAAATTTCTAGCGACTTCGCAAAAATCAGGCAAACCTTTTCGCTCAAAATAATGCCCAACTGAAATCACGACTTTGTCTTTTTTCGAAAGATGAAAATACTCACGGAATTTGGCGATTTTGGCGGGATCTTTAGCGAAACGCCCCAAATCAATACCGTTCGAAATCGGGATAATCGGCGCTTTCAAACCGTATTTTTCGAGCAATTCCTTGGAATATGGCGTCGGCGTAAGCAAAACATCAGCCGTGTTGTAGCATTTTTGGAGCCATTTTCGAAAAGCCGGCGCGATAATATTCGACAATGCGAACGAATTTCGGAAGTCTTCTTCAGTGGAATGCGCGTGAAAAACAATTTTTTTGCCTTCTTTGTGAGCTTTTTTCGCCAAAATGTATGATTCTGGATTGATCGTGTTCAAGTGGATAATATCAAAATCTGCGTCGCTATCAGTAGTAAAATCAACGCCAGCCAGCCGCAAAGCCTCTTCCTGATGCTTCATCGCGCGCCCAACGCCACTTTTGGCAAAAACCTTTTCATCATCTCTAAACAACAAAACTTTCATTATTTTCTCCTTTCCAAATGTAAAATCTGCCCTTCGACGCTTCGTCGCCCTTGCCACTCATTTAGACCAAGACTGAAAAACGCATCGATTTCTTCGCCAATTTCCGCAAAAAATTCTGGCGGCGCGTTGAATTTGAGCATTTTGATTTCACGTTCGCCATCCGTTAAAGTGAGTTTGATGTGCTGTTTTTTGTCGCCCATTTCTTGACGCGCGAGAACTTTTGCGCCACGAATTTCGAAAATCGGCTCTTCATTGCCTTTGCCGAAAGGTTCAAATTTGGCGATTTTTTCGAAAAGCTCCAGATTGATTGGCGAAAAATCTTCCAGCAAAATGTCGCTTTTTGGCAAAAGTTCGAGAATTTCTTGCTCGGGCTTCAAGTCAAGTTCTTCGTAAAAATCATTGGCGATTTTGCGAAATTCAGCGATTTTTTCGGTCGGAAGTGTAACGCCAGCCGCGGCGTCGTGTCCGCCACCTTTGATGATAATTTCGCGAGCTTTTTCGACAGCTTGACTCGCCGAAAATCCGCCAAAACTTCGCGCCGAGCCTTTCGCCACTTCCCCCTCGATCGAAATCACGAAAACCGGCTTTTTGAATTTTTCGAGCAAACCACTGGCGACAATTCCGATAATTCCGTCGTTAAAACTTTCGTCAGCCACAACCAACACTTTGTCGTTCGAAAATTCTTCAGCCTTTTTGATGGCGATTTCCAGCGCTTCGGACTGGATTTTCCGGCGTTTTTTGTTGAGTTCATCGAGATTTTTGGCTTTTTCGAGCGCGAGAAACGGATCGCTTTCAAGCATCAAATCGAGTGCGATTTCGGCAGATTCGAGCCGGCCAGCCGAGTTGATTCGCGGACCCAACACAAAACCGAGCGTCGAACTGGAAATATTCGAAATTCCAGCGTAAGCCAACATCGATTTCAGCCCAGCACGCCGAGTTTTTTCGAGAACTTTTAAGCCCCAAAAAGTGTTTTGGCGATTTTCGATAGTTTGCTCCATCACATCGCAAACCGTGCCGAGCGCCACCATATCAAGAAGCCATTTTTCTTGCCCTTTTGGCAAACCTTCGAGCCGAGTTTGAAGCGCCTGAATCAGTTTGAATGCCACGCCAACGCCAGCGAATTTTTCGGCCAGCGGATATTTATTCTCTGGTCGGCGAGGATTCACCACCGCCACAGCATTCGGCTGGATTTCGGCGATATTATGATGATCTGTCACGATTGTGTCGATTCCAAAACCTTTCGCAAAATCAATCTCGGCGTGATTCAAACTTCCGCAGTCAACTGTCAAAATCAACTTTGTGCCGCGCTCAGCCAATTCCTTCACGCCACGCTCGTTCATCCCGTAGCCATCTTTGAAGCGATCCGGCAAAAAATAATCGACATTTTCGAAGCCGAATTTATGAAAAGAATCCAAAATAATCGTCGAAGCCGAAACGCCATCAACATCATAGTCGCCATAGATCGTGATTTTTTCTTGTTTTTTGTGCGCACGCAAAAGCCGTTCTACCGCCAAATTCATATCTGGAAGCAAAAACGGATCGTGCTGATTTTCGTAATCAGGATTCAAAAAAGCCGCCGCGTCTTCTTTCGAAATTCCACGATTTTCAAGAATTTTTTCGATAATTTGCTCGGGAGTCAAATCAACCACCTATTTTTTAGAATTTTCCAAAAAACGTGGCGTGCGCGAAACATTTTGCTGTGCGCGAACTTTCATCACCATAGATTGAAGTTCTTTGAAAAACAAAAAATTAGTGTTGGTCGAAAAAACAAAAGTATTCTTCTTTTTTTCTCGCTCCAAAAAACCAGATTTTTCGAGCTTAACAAGTTCGCGCTGAATGTTTCCTGGATCTTCTTTCAAAAGTTTTGCCAAACCGCGAGTGTGCATTTTGATGGCAGGATAAGTCACAAAAAAAACGACAAGTTTTCGTTTTACCCGTGATGTAATAAAAATATCCAAATCTACCATCTCTCTAACCTTTAAAATCTATTTTACAAAATTTTGGCAATTTTCGCAAGCGTTTTAGCGCCAATTCAGAATTATGTCGTTGATTTTCTGAACGATTTCTTCGCGTTCAGGAATTTCATTTTCGTCGTAATAATGATTTGTCGAAATGTAATTCGCTTTGCCGTCAAGAATGTGAATCTCATCAACCTTAATATGAAGGCGATCAATCGCTTCGACGCTGGCAACTGGCGCAACAGCGATGATTTTTTTGTGATCAATCGGCTTAATGAAATCAAAAACCACATCAAGCGAAGTTTTATCCGTAAAACCGTCCGAAACCAAAATCAAATTTCGTCCGCGCAACAGATCAAGCTCGATGGTTCCGCCATCGCCAATCAAGCGATTTAGCTTTTGGAATTTTTCCATTTTTTGTTGCTCAAAATACCCAAAAAACTCACTTCGATAACCTTCGTATTCGCCTTGCGTCATAAAAGAATTTCGAAGAAAATTTCCGTTTTGCGAAACATTTCCAAGGCTCAAACTTTCGCCTGGAATTTCGACATCTTCGCTGAGAAGCAAAGTCAAAACGCTGTGAAGCGCCGCCGCGATCGGTTCTCCAACCAAAACTCCACCTTCGTTCAAGGCAATCACCGCGCAATCTTCGTAGCGATATTTTTCGAAAAGTTGTTCCGCCAAAATATTTCCCGCCGAATTTCTATTTTCAAAATACATACTTTTATTATAAAATAAAAGTAGATGAAATACCACTACGAAATTGCGCCAACCAAAATTATTCGCGCGGGGAGCGATGTTTTTACTTATGCTTCGAGCGAAAAATTGGAGCGCGGAAATATCGTCGAAATTCCTGTCGGCAAGCGAAAAGCCGTCGGCGTGGTTTGGAAAAAAGTCTCTGAGCCAGAGTTCGAAACGCGAGAAATTTTGCGTGTGATTTCGAAAGATTTTCCGGCGCATTTCTTGGAACTCGCCGAATGGATGAGCGAATTTTACGCCACGCCGTTGGCTCAAATTTTGAGTGGAGTTTTGCCGAGCGGAATTTCAAAAAACCGCCGAACAACAAAAAATGAACAAATTTTAAGTTCAAAGAAAATTGAGCGTTGTACAAATTTTTTATACAACAAACAACAGATTGAAGCGATCGAAAAACTTGACAAAATTCAAAACGGAACCGTGCTTCTTCACGGAATTACAGGCTCTGGAAAAACCGAAATTTACATAAATCAAGCCAAAAAAACGCTCGAAATTTCGAAAAAATCCGTGATCATTTTGGTGCCAGAAATCGCCCTAACTTCGCAGCTCGTGGCGAATTTTTCGCGCGAATTTAGCGACATAAAAATCATTCATTCTCGCCAAACCGAAGCCGAAAGACACAAAACTTGGCTCGAAATCGCCCACAAAAAACAACCGCAAATAATCATTGGCGCGCGCTCGGCGATCTTTGCGCCGGTCGAAAATCTTGGCTTGATCGTAATCGACGAATGTCACGAACCGAGCTTCAAACAAGACCAAACGCCGAAATATTCCGCCCTGCGCGTGGCGAGTTTTTTGGCGAAAAATTCTGGAACGAAAGCGATTTTCGGCTCAGCAACTCCACTAGTTGAAGATTATTTTCTCGCAGATTTAGCCGAAAAAAACGGCGGAAATCCAATCATTAAGCTCACAGAACTTGCGCAAAAAAACGCCCAGCCACCAGAAATCAAACTCATCGATTTAACGCAAAAAAGTTCAAAATCTCACCGATTTTTTTCGAAAGAACTTTTGACCGAAATCGAAAAAACTCTGAGTGAAAACAAGCAAGTTTTGGTTTATCACAATCGTCGCGGTTCGGCGAGCGTCACGGCGTGCCATAATTGTGGTTGGCAGGCGCTTTGCGAGAATTGTTTCTTGCCAATGACACTTCATCACGACAAACATATTTTGAGTTGTCATATTTGTGGAAGAACGCAAAAAATTCCGCTCTCTTGCCCAGATTGTGGCGAGGCGGAAATCATCCACAAAGGAATCGGCACAAAAATCATCGAATCAGAAATTCGCAAAATCTTCCCCGAAAAGAAAATTATGCGTTTTGACGCCGATAGCGACAAATCCGAAACTGTCGAAAAAATGTATCACGAAATTCGCGACGGCGAAATCGACATAATTATCGGCACGCAAGTTATCGCCAAAGGTTTGGATTTGCCAAAACTGAAAACTGTTGCCGTGATTCAAGCGGACGCTGGCTTGGCTTTGCCAGATTTCACTTCGAGCGAGCGGAATTTCCAACTTCTCGCGCAGGTTGTCGGTCGCGTCGGTCGCCATTCCAGCGAAACAAATGTCGTGATTCAAACTTATCAACCAGAAGCCAAATCGATTCGGTTCGGAATTTCGCAAAATTTTGATGAGTTTTATAATTTCGAAATCGAAAATCGCAAAAAGCAAAATTATCCGCCGTTCGTTTATCTATTAAAATTGACCTGCGTTTACAAAACCGAAAAATCCGCCGTCGCAAATTCGCAAAAAATCGCGCGAGAAATTCGCAAAAAATACGCCGGAAAAGTTCAAATTTTCGGGCCAACGCCAGCTTTTTATGAGCGGATCGGCGAAACTTATCGCTGGCAAATCGTCATCAAAAGTAAAAAGCGCGGCGAGCTGCTGGAGATCGCGCGCGAATTTCAAAATTTGCCGCATTGGCGGGTTGATTTAGATTCGGGGCTTATTTAGTCTTTGAAATATTTTCTTGAAAATATTCCCACATCGACGCACAGATTTCCGCTTTGGTTTTTTCGCCGTTTCGAATTTTCTGAACATCTTCATTCAAAAATCCAACAAACTCACTAAATTCAACAATGCTTGGCGAAAATTCATTCTCTGAGTTCGAAAAACCGTAACCGTTCGCAATCATTTTGCCATAATATTCTTTGTCAAGGAACTCAATCATCTCAAAATCGTCATTTTCGAAATAAGCCATCGCAAGTAAACACAAAGCATAAAACTCCGCCGCTTCGGTTTTTGGCGAAATCTCGTGTAGGATTTTTTGAATTTTTGAATACTTTTTCATAATAAACCTTTTTAATAATTAAATACCACACCCGCACTCACAGTCAAGCCATTTTTTGATTTTCCCATACAAAAATGATATAATAAAACCAATGAAAGCAGAAGATATTATTACTCTACCCAACCCAAATTTGCGCAAAAAAGCCGAGCGCGTTCATGTTATTACTGATGAAATTCGCGAAATCATTCAAAATATGATCGATGCCAGCCTTGATTGGGAAAAATCTCATCCGCACGAAATTTCGGCGGCTTTGGCAGCTCCACAGATCGACAAACTCTACAAAATCATCATCGTTCGCGCCGATTTAGACGACAAATCAAACAAAGAATTCATCGCATTAATCAACCCAGAAATCGTCAAATTCGAAGGAAAAATCGTCGAAGATTTCGAAGGTTGTCTTTCGATCAAAGGAATTTACGGAAAAGTTCCACGCCACAACAAAATTCGCGTCAAAGCGATGGATATCAACGGCGACGAAGTGCGAATTAAAGCGCAAGATTTCTTGGCGCGAGTTCTTCAACACGAAATCGACCACACCAACGGCGTGCTTTTTATCGACCATATTCGCGGGCAGAAACACGCTTTTTACAGATTGGACGACGCCGGCGAACTTCAACCGCTCAATTACGAAAATGATATAAAAAACAATAAAAATCTATGGGAGGATTTAGATGAAGAATAAAAAAACTTTCATTATTGCCGTTTGTACGGTGGCTGTAATGCTCGCAACAATCGTTGGCTTAACGCTCTATTCTTCAAGCAACCGCAAAAACAACATCCAAAAAGTCGTCGCCGAAGTTAATTTTATCGACGAAAACAGTTTCGACATAACACTACGAAGCAACGACAATTCAAAATTTTGGGTAAAATCTCTTCCTGTAAAGATGAAAATAACTTTTGTGGATGGCTCAACCAAAACCATCGAAAACGACATCGCAGAAAATAGTTATTATTTCGACAAATATAAATTTCTTCCGATGTTTTATAGCTATGAAGACGGAATTCACGTTTCCGGCTCAGCAAAAGAATTCGACTATTACAACAACCAATATGAAGAAATCAAATCTGTCGAACTCGAAGTCAACGGCCAAAAATCAACTTTCGTCAACAAAAAACTAAACCAGATTCACTACGAAGATGAGCAACAAAATTAAACCAATCGTTTTCTTCGGCACAGAAGAATTTTCAGCGATTTCGCTCCAAGCGCTTATCGACGCTGGCTTCGAAATTTCTGCAATCATCACTAAACCAGATTCACGAAAAGGTCGCGGACAAAAGCTCCAAGCCCCAACCGTCAAAAAAATCGGCGAAAAGTTCGGAATCCCCGTTCTTCAACCGTCGAAAATGAGCGAAATTGTCGATTTTATCGAAAATTTACCAGTTCGACCGATCGGCGTCTTGGTGAGTTTCGGACGAATCATTCCGCAAAACATCATTGAGCTTTTCGATGGAGGAATCGTGAACGTTCACCCTTCACTTTTGCCGAAATATCGCGGACCAAGCCCAATCGAAAGCGCAATCTTTAACGGCGACAAAAAAACTGGCGTGTCGATCATGTCGCTCTCAAAAGAAATGGACGCCGGCGATGTTTATATTCAGGAAGAATTTCCGCTCAAAGGCAACGAAACATCTTCAGAACTTTACGAAGCCTGCGGAAAAATTGGCGCAGAAATGCTCATAAATCACCTTCCTGCGATCATAAACGCAAAAATGACTGCAAACCCGCAAAACGAATCCGAAGCCACATACTGCCAATTATTAAAGAAATCCGACGCAATCCTAACCCCAGAAACGCAAACCGCCGAGCAAGCCGAAAGGCAAATTCGTGCGCTCGAAATCTTCCCAAAAAGCAAAATTCAGATCGGTGAAAATCTCCTAATCGTAAATTCCGCCAAAGTCGTGAACGAAAACCCAAACAATTCGCCACTAACAATCAAATTTAGCGACGAAAAGTTCCTACAAATCGAAAAAATCACCGCGCCGAGCGGCAAACAAATGTCCGCCGAAAGCTACATTAACGGCTACCTAAAATAAACCAAATAAAATCGAGCCTCTTTCGAAAGCTCGATTTTTTGTTTATCCAACGATTTTGTCGATATTTGCGCGAAGTTCGCCTTTCATTTCATCCATTACAACCGCCACAATTTGCGTGAAATCTGGACGATTAACTTGAAGCCATTTCATCGCGGCGTATTCTGATTTTACGTTCTGTCCGCCACCTTGCGCCAATAAAGCCTTATAAATATCATCTGTTTCGTAATCTGGCGCATTGCTTTTTAGCCAAACTTCGATAAAATCAAGGTCGCCATCAACAATCGCTTCGAATTCGTCCAGCTTCTCAGCAGGAATTCCGTCAGAAATTCGCTCACCAACGCGAATTTCAACTTCTTCCTGAATGTGTTTTTTGAATTCTTCGCGCTCGTTTTCTGGCATTCGATTTACGCCGATTTCTTCGAAAAATTTTTCGTCTAGTTCAAACATATTTTTTCCTTGTTTAGTTATTTCTATTTTAACATAAGCAAAATTATTTTTCAATTCTTTCGGCTAAATCGTTCAATTTTCGAAGTTCTTCTTGCGAAAGATTTAATCTGTCACCAATGAAATTGTGATTTTTCTTCAATTTTCCGTCAAAAACTCCTTCAAATTCATCAAGCCGAAACCAAATTTCGCCCAAATTAACTCGCCAAAATCCATCGCTAATTTTCATTTTCTCATCGCCAATCTCCACAAAATCAGCCTCAATTTTCTCTAAAAACGGCTTAAAATTCACCGGAAAATCAATTCCATCGTCCAAAAACTTCGAAAGCGTCGTCATTTCGGCTTCGAGCATTATTTTTTGAAGTTTGATTTCGGTTTGCGAAGGAACAAATTCGAGCTCAGTTTCGCCATTTTTATTTTCGAAAATCTCCGCGCGAAAACCTTTCGAAATTCCAGCTTTCGAAAGAAAAGCGTCGCTCCAAGATTGAATTACTGCGTCACGCTTGGCGAAAATTTCTCGAATATTTTGAAGATTTTCGGCCAATTCTTCTCCGTTTTTCGTTTCAAAATTTTGGTTTTTGCGAAGATTTTCCATAATTTCTGCCACATTTTCCAGATGTCGTTCATACGCATCGTTAGCGTAAAGTTTTTGTTCAGGCGAATATTCTTGTTCGAAACTCTGCGCGCCACGCAAATACAAATTCAAAAAATCTGCATCAGAAATCTCGCCGTTAAAGTTCGCTTCCATCGCTTGTTCGATCTTTTCGAGCTTTTGACTCTCGAATCCACTTCGCTGAATCAAAACCAGCGGAATGTCAAATTCAGCCGCAGCTTTCATCGCGAGTGGAAGGTTTTCGCCAAATTCCACCACCGAACGATCTGTTGTTACGATAAAGTCGGGCTTTCGCGGCTCGTTTTGGTCGGGATATCGCCAAAGTGCAATTTCATTATAACCGCCGTCGTCAAAATGAATATTTTCGAAAAGATTTTCAGCCAAATCACCAGATTCGCCACGCTCGGTTTTTTCGCCAAGCGTAAATTGATCGCTCGTTCCACCATTGATTAAATCTTCTGGCGAAATTTGTGAATAACCAAAACTCCACGGACTTTCGCCCCAATTTATCGACTGAAAATTCTCATCCGAAATTAGCGACGAAGAAATATAATTATTGCCGAAACCGTAGTTTTTTCGAACATCTTCGAGCGACATTTTTGAAGCCTGAATGATGTCTTCTTGACTATTCATCAAAGAATTTCGCCCATCACTACTTTTAGGATTCATAAAACCAAGAAACGGCGAACTTACAAGCAAATTAAATTTTCCACCGCGCAAAGTGTAAAAATCGATTTTTTGGCCATTTTCTAGCTCGCGCTCAACCTTGAAGGCGTTTTCTGGATTGTTTAACTTTTCCAAATCCAAAACATTTTCGTTAAATTCCTTAACGAATTTTTCACGATTTTCATCTGTATTTTGATAATTTTCACTTTTTGTTTTGCGATTTTCCATCTTTTTAGATTATAACATAAGCGTGTTATTTTGTCAAGCAAAACAAAAACCGCCCGAGAGCGATTCTTGTCTTAAAAATTAGCCTTTGAGCTTGCGAGCAACGACTTCGCGAGTGAAGAATTCGAGTTTGTCGCCAATTTCGAGCTGAATTTTCTTCTGCGTTTTGAGCGAAAGACCACACATTTCGCCTTCGACAACATCTTTGGCTTCTTGCTGTTGACGCTGAACACTCGTGACTTCGACTTCGGCGATTTGCTCTTTCTTTCGGATAACTCGAGCGAGAAGTCCAGCGTAAATTCGGCCAGATTTCACTTCTCCACCAGCGATGATTTCTTCTTTCATCGTGCGGAAAACACCTTTGACTTCGAGCGAACCAATCTCAGTTTCGACAACTTCTGGTGCGAGTAATTTTTCCATTTCAGCACGAGCATCATCAAGAAGTTCGTAAATCACTTTGTAAATTCGAACTTCAACGCGGTCGCGAGTGGCAATTTTCTTGATGGCTGGAGTTAGTTCAACGTTAAAGCCATAAATAATCGTGTTTTCGCCAGCTGCCGCCAGCCGAACATCGTTTTCGGAAATATTGCCAATTCCAGATTTGACAACGTGGAGATTGACTTCGCCGCCAGTTTCGATCAATCGCAAACTGTCAGAAACAGATGTTAGCGAACCTTGAACGTCGGCTTTGATCACGATATTGAAATCTTCGGCGTCGTGTTTTTGATTCATCATTTTTAGCAAATCTGCGCCAGTCACATTGGTAGTTGCGGCGTTTTTGTCGGCTTCGATTTTAGCTTGTTGCGAAAGTGTTCGAGCGGTTTTTTCATCCTTAACAATTTTGAAAATATCGCCGAACTGCGGAAGTTCTTTAAATCCAGTCACAGTTACAGGTGTTGAAGGACCGGCTTTTTTGAGGTTTTTACCCTTATAGTCCAACAAAGTTCGAACCTTTCCGTAAGTTGTTCCCGCCACAAGGAAATCGCCTTGCTTAATGTCGCCATGCTCAACGAGAAGCGACACCACCGAACCTTTACCGACTTCCATATGAGATTCAATCACCAAACCTTCAGCTGGAATGCCTTCATCAGCACGAAGTTCTTCCATGTCGGCGGTCAAAAGAACCATATCGAGTAAGTTTTCGATTCCGTCGCCGTTCTTTGCTGAAATCGGCACCATAATCACGTCGCCGCCCCATTCTTCTGGCATCAAACCACGCTCCGCTAATTGTCCTTTAACAAGATCAGGATTTGCGGTTTCTTTGTCCATTTTATTGATCGCCACGACGATTTTTGCGTTGGCATTTTGCGCAAATCGAATCGCTTCGACAGTTTGAGGCTTCACGCCGTCGTCAGCCGCCAAAACAATAATCACCACATCTGTTAAAGTTGCTCCGTGTTGACGAAGAGCCGCGAAGGCCTCGTGGCCAGGAGTGTCAAGAAGTGTGATTTTTCGACCTTTTCGCTCGGTTTGATAGGCAGAAATATGCTGAGTAATTCCACCAGCCTCGCCAGAAACAGTTTTTGTGCCGAGAATTGTATCAAGAAGTGTAGTTTTTCCGTGGTCAACGTGTCCCATCACAGCCACGATCGGAGGTCGCGGAACGGCATTTTCGGAAATTTCGTGAGTTTTTTGAAGTCGCGAAGTGATAGTATCTGCTTTTTCTTTTTTATGAAGTTCAACGTCTTCAAGCCCGAGCTCCTCGACAATAATCGTAGCAGTTTCGAAATCGATTCGCTGGTTGATTGTCGCCACAATTCCGTTTTTGAAAAGTTCACCAATCAGAGTTGTTACGGGCAGATTTAATGCACTAGCAAGTTCATCCACCGTGATAGAATCTGTGATATTTACGATTTTCTTTTGACTCATTTTAACCTCCTCTTGGTTTTAATTTTCGTACGCTGAACTTCGAAAACCGATTTTCGAAAACCGATTTTCGAGTATTCAACGTAAGAATTTATCTTTTGTCGAATTATTTCGCCAAGCTTAGCGAGATCTTTCGACCTTCTTTGTCGATGTCGATCACTACGAATTCTTTTCGCTCGTTCAAAGTGAAAATGTTTTCTGGATTTACATCGTTGCCTTTGCCAAGTTCAGAAACGTGAACAAGCGCTTCGATTGCTGGGCTGATCTGTACGAATGCACCAAATGGTGTGATTCGAGTTACAGTTCCTTCAACTTTCGAACCTTTTTTGAATTGTTCAACTTCTGTTAGCCAAGGATCTTCGGTAAGCTGCTTCATCGAAAGGCTTAGGCGATCTTTGTCGATAGCGATGATTTTAGCTTTGATTGTGTCGCCAACTTTTACGTAATCTTTTGGATTGTTTACGCGTTCCCAAGAAATTTCTGAGATGTGAACCAAACCTTCGATTCCTTCGATGTTAACGAAAACGCCGAAATCTACAACACCAGTCACAACGCCTTCAACTTCGTCGCCAATTTTTAGGCTTTCGAATCGTTCGTTAAGACCGTCTTTGATAGCTTCTTTTTCGCTAAAGATTAGCTTGTTAGTTTTGCGATCTGCGTCTAGAATTCGAACGCTGATTGCTTTGTCGATTAGTGCATTTAAACGAGCAAGAATTTCATCTTTGTCGCTAGCACCAACTCGTGGGTAGTGTTCTGCTGAAAGTTGTGAAACTGGCAAGAATCCGCGGATTCCTTCGTATTCCACAAGCAAACCACCACGGTTCGCGTCGATTGGAACGATTTCGATGATTTCACCGCTTTCGAGTTTAGCGAGAACCTCTTCCCAACCTCGATCTTTCGCAGCTTTTCGAAGCGAAAGTAGCGACATACCGTTGTCCATTTCTACATCAACAACGCTTGCTGTTACTGTTTCACCCTCAACCAAATTTCGAGAATGACCAGCTTCTCGGCGAGGAACAAATCCTACACCTTTCGCACCCAAATCAATCAAGATTTCGTGCTTGCGAACCGAAAGAATTGTTCCTTCTACGGTTTCGCCTTGGTTTAGTTGGTTTACGCTCTCTGGAGCAGACGCCAACAATTCGTCCATTGTTAATTTTTTGGCTGTAGCCATTAGTCTTTTAAGACTCCTTCCTTATTGTATTTCTTTGAACACTCCAAAAAGAGCATCCATAGATTGCTACCATTTTAACATTTTTTAAGCTTAAAATCAAGCTTTTAAAAGGTTGAAAAAACTCTCTTTACAGCGTAAAATAGAACTATGATAATTGCGATCGACACAGGTGGAACTAAAACCTTGGTAGCGAGTTTTTCTGACGAGGGAATTCTTTTGAAGTCTTTTGAATTTCCGACACCAAAATCAACCATAGATTACACTTCGTCAGTTCAAAGTGCAATAATTCATGAGCTACAGCCAGATAAAATCGAAGCAATTTCAATCGCCGCTCCAGGAATTATCGAAAATCAAACTATCAAATGGGCAAAAAATCTCGGTTGGCGAAATTTCGACATCAAGGCTGAATTCGAAAAAATTTTCCCCAACACGCTAATTTTCCTCGAGAACGATGCTAATTTAGCCGGCCTATTCGAAGCTCAAAATCTCAGCGTCAAAAACACACTTTACTTAACTTTTTCAACCGGTGTTGGCGGCGGATTTATTACTGATAAACACATAAATCGCGGCCTATCACAAAGCGAAGTTGGGCGAATTCCGGTTCATTTTCATAATCAAACCATCGAGTGGGAAGAAATCGCCAGCGCGCGCAAAATCGTCGAGCTTTATGGCAAGTTTGTTAGTCAAATCAGTGCAAGCGAAACCGAAAAATGGCAAGAAATCGCCGAAAGAATAAGCTTAGGCATTTTAACGATTATCCCGATTTTTCAGCCGGATTTTATAGTTTTCGGCGGTAGTTTGGGAGGACAATTCGAAAACTATCGTTCAATTCTTGAAAAAATTATCCGCGAAAAAGTCGATCCAGAAATTAAAATTCCGCGCTTGATTTTGGCGCAAAAACCAAAGGAGGCGGTGATTTATGGCTGCTATGAATTCGCAAAAAATCAACTCGGATAAAAAGCTCATTGAGGCGTTGCGCGCAGATTTTCCGCAATTCAACTTTGTGGCTGGCGAGGATTTTCATTGGAATTTCGAAAATCAAACCATCTTTTTTACAGATTTGCCAGATTTTGAGGCGCAAATTCTCCACGAACTCGGCCATGCGCTAAATTCGCATTCTGATTTCGAGATGGATGTCGAACTTTTACAGATGGAGGTCGAGGCTTGGCAAACCGCGCGCGAGATTTCGAAAAAATACGGCATAAAAATTAGCGATGATTTAGCTGAAAGTCATCTCGATACTTATCGCGACTGGCTCCACAAAAGGAGTTTATGTCCGAATTGCTTGGTGAACGGCTTTCAGCAAAGCGATTTGAACTACAAATGTCCCGCTTGTCGCGCAGTTTGGAACGTCAACGATTCTCGCTTCAAAAACCTACGCCGAACAAAAAAATAGACTCTCGAATTTCGAAAGTCTATTTTTCTTTTTTCACTAAATTAAGCAACTCGACGAACTTCAATTACAGATTCTTCAGATTCCTGATTCATCACGATCGAAGTTTTTGCTGGTCCGCGACGACTGATTCGTCCGCCCTTTTGTCCAGCGATTCGCGCCAATTCGCGGTTGGCAGCGAAACCGCCAGTCGTTCCGTTTTGACCACCTTTTTTACCGATTTTAGAATAAAAATCTTTTCCGTATTTTGCTTTATTTGTTGCGGCAGCTTTTGCGCCACCTGCTTTTGTTCCAGCCATTTGATCTCCTTTGTTTTTTATTAAATTAATCTTTTTTGCTGATTATGTTAAAATTATAGCACAACTTATGCTTTTTGTCAATATTTACATAAGGGCTTTTTTATTTTTTAATATATTTTACAGTTTTTACGGTGTTATATTTTAAAAAAGTATTTACATCCCGAGTAAAAAACGCCAATAATCTCACTCTACGCGCGCTTACAAGAAAAAAGATTTCGGAATCGCAAAATAAAAATGAAGCCCATATACGAGCTTCATTAGGGTTAGTTATTCTCCAGATATTTGTTTTGCGATCCTTACTTAGTCAATATCTTTCTCCTACTCTCCAAAGATAGATTTTCAAACGATATTTTCTGATTATTTGAAGTTCAAGCGCCGTAAAACCGAAACCCGATAACCACTACCGCCAATCAAAAAACTCACTTATCGTTTTTACTTCTTAAATATTATTTACCCTATAAAAGTCTTTCATGAAACAATTATGTCTCTTTTTTCTGGGAAATATTAAGATTTTTTAGCACGAAAAAAGCCCCCCTATTCGGAGAGCTTTTTTATAATTCGGCACCGTGCTAGTTTCCCACTTGCGTAGTATAATCGCCGCTACTGGGCTTAACTTCTGTGTTCGGAATGAGAACAGGTGTTTCCCCAGCGCCATGGGCACCGAAAAAAGGTTTTGCGCTTCAACTCACTACATTTCCCCTAAGCGGCGAGCCAAAACCTCATTTCGATGTCCTTGGTGGATGACCAAGATATTAAGATCGACTAGCGATTATCGATTGATAATCACCAATTACTAGTTAAGTCTACCACATCCGCGTTAATAATGCAAGATTATTTCAGCAGATATGGACATAAAAAGGCGATTGGACTATTAGTAAGCTTCGGCTAGCCTGTTACCAGGTTTACACCTTGCTCCTATCAAACAGATCATCTTTCTGTGTCCTCATGGGATTCCTAATCTTGGAGTCAGTTTCGCGCTTAATATGCTTTCAGCGCTTATCTTAACCGAACATAGCTACTCGACACTGCGGCAGGTGGCCACAATCGATACACCAGAGGTTCGTCCATCTCGGTCCTCTCGTACTAGAGACAGATCTCCTCAAGAATCCTTACGTCCATGCCGGATATAAACCGAACTGTCTCACGACGTTCTGAACCCAGCTCGCGTACCACTT
>CAZVBN010000015.1:0-12106 GCA_964625845.1 uncultured Candidatus Saccharibacteria bacterium
GCCTAAATAAATTCATCACCTAAACAACCCACCAACAACTGACGAATTTATTGCTTTCGATTGCGATGCCGGCGTCGCTTTTTATGGCTTTTCCGCGCGAATTTAACCACGGAGCGTTCTCGGATTTTGCGTTTGGATTTCTCGGCGGTGTGGCGGTTTCGTTGGTGTTGATTTTGCTTTCAAAAGTGTTATTCTCGAGAAAAATGCTCCATTCAAAAGCCAATGAACATCAATTCGCTTTTATTTTTAATAACGCTGGATTTTTGGGCTATCCGTTGGTTTATGCTTTATTTGGCGAAAAAATGCTAATGGCGTATTGCGGATTTAGCTTTGTGTTTAATGTGTCGTTGTTTAGTTACGGCGTGTTCCTTTTTGAGGAAAAACTCTCAAAAGATGTTGTAAAAAAGACAATGCTTAACCCGAATATTTTGGCTGTAGTGCTTGGATTTTTACTTTTTATTTTGCCGTTTGAACTTAAACTGCCAGATTTTGCGACGAATTTTTTGAATTATATCGGTGGAATTATGACTCCACTCAGCTTGATTTGTATTGGTTTTTTGCTTTCGAAAGCAAAAATCGCGAATATTTTCAAAAAGCCACAACTTTTTATAACTTGTTTGCTTCAATTGATTTTTGGGCCGATTTTAACTCTTTTGGTGGTTTCGATTTTGGGCTTGCCAGTTCATATTAAAGTGATGCTGGTTCTTCTTCAAAGCCTGCCGACGGCTACGACGCTTGGACTTTTTGCTGAAAAGTATGGCCGAGATACCGATGAAGCTAGTGAAATCGTGATGGTTTCGACGCTACTTTCGATTTTGACTTTGCCGTTGATGTCGATTGTGATTTCGATGATAAGATAATTCCCAAAATAAAAAAGCCCGAAGGCATTTTGGTAGGGGGTGCAGGGTTCGAACCTGCGACCAATCGTGTATGAGACGACTGCTCTAACCGCTGAGCTAACCCCCCGTTCTTTTATTATAGCAAAAAATATGTTAAAATTGAAGAGTGAAAAAAGAAGAAATTAAAACTAAAATTCGACGCGCAAAATACAAAATTTCGAGAAATCTTTTGACTGTCGATAATGTGATTATTGTCGTGTCGGTGATTGTGGCGCTGGCTTGGATTTGGGGCAGTATTTCTTCGATGGAGCGAAATTACAGCTTACAACGTCAATTAGAGCTAAAAACTCGCGAAAAACTAATCGCTGAAATTCAATACAAAACGCTTGAATTCGAAAATCAATATCTGCAGAGCGAAGAATATCAAGAATTGGCGGCGCGCGAAAATCTCGGCTTGGTTGCGCAAGGTGAAAGTGTGTTGATTTTGGCTGATTATCCGGCGGAAGAAGCCGAAAAAATCACGACCGAAACTGGCGAAAAAGACAGCAATTTTACGCAATGGATGAATTTTATTTTTGGCGGAAATGCTCAAAAATCGTCAAAATCCTAAAAAAGTCTTGATTTTTCAAAAAAAGTGTTGTAAAATTGAAACTGTATCGCGGGATGGAGCAGCCTGGTCAGCTCGCTTGGCTCATAACCAAGAGGTCGTAGGTTCAAATCCTACTCCCGCAACCAAGAAATTATGTCATAAAAAGCCCAATGCGAGAGGGCTTTTTCTTTTTTGGGTTATTTGATTCGGCTGGCGCAAACGCGAATTGCTTCGTTCCAGCTCTGAAAAGCGTGGGGGAGTTCGGCTAGATCGTGCGCGGAGACTTCTAGTTTGATAGCTAAACCGATCTCTTGAATCATACTGGAGGCTTCTGGCGCGACAATGCTTCCGCCGAGAATTTTTCCTTTTTTGTCGCAGATCAATTTTACAAATCCACTCTGAAAATCTTCGGTGTTGCTGCGAGCGATCAGGCTGATTGGCGCGATGGCGGTTTTGATGCGGAGATCGCGTTTGATACAATCGTCTTCGGTGAGTCCAACGCTGGCGATTTCTGGGATTGATGAGATTGTGCGAGGGATTGCTGAGTAGTTTGGCGAAATTTTACCGCGACGTTTTATGATGTTGTTTGCTGCGATTCGGCTTTGGAGAAGGGCCTCGGTGGTGCTGAATTTGCCGCCCAGAACCGCGCCGGCAGCAAAAATATGCTTGGCAGAAGTTTGGAGATGTTCGTCCACGATAATTCCGTCATCTGAATATTCAACATTTGCGTTTTCTAGGCCGATGTCGGTGTTTGGTTTGCGGTTGCCGGCGACCATAATTTCTTCGACGCGAACGAATTTTTCGCTACCACCACGCTGAAAAATCACTTTTTTACCCATGCCGTCTTTTTCGACAGCCACCACGCGAGTTTGCGGCAACACGAAAATGTTCATGTTTTCAACCATGATATTTTCGATTGTGATGCCGACTTCCTCATCTTCTCTTGGCAAAAGGCGCGCCGAAATTTCGCTGATATAAACTTTGGTGCCCAAAATCGCTAAAATTTGTGCAATTTCAACAGCTTCGGGTCCACCACCAATGATAAAAATGCTTTTTGGCGGTTTTTGGATGTCTAAAATCGTGCGTGGCGTTAGATATTTGACGTTTTCGAGATTGGTGATGTTTGGAATTTCGAAGTTTGCGCCAGTTGCGATTAAAAATTTCGAAGCAGAAATATGTTTTTGGTTGACTGAAATTTCGTTCGGCGTGACGAAGCGTGCGTTCCCGCGAAAAGTGGTGATTCCGGCGGATTCGTAGAATTTTTTGTTGTCGTGCGCGCCGGTGCGTTCGATGACTAGGTTTTTCCAGTTCATTAAAGTTGGGAAGTTCAACCCAACGCCGCCAGATCGAATGCCCATTTTGCTGGATTTTTTGGCCTGCCAGATAGTTTTGACGGCGTTTGAAAGTGCGCGAACGGGGATTTCGCCGTAATTTGGCGATTCGCCACCAAAAAGATCGTTTTCGACAACTGCGACTTTTAGGCCGTTTTTTGCCGCAATATTTGCCGCCGCACTGCCACCAGCTCCAGTTCCAAGAACAATTAAATCAAATTCAAATTTTCGTTTTTTCATGCTTTTCTCCTTAAATTATGCTCTTGAAATTTTTATAAATATACGATGCTTCGGGGTGAATTCCGTCGAGAATTTTGCCGATTTGTAGGTGAATGTCGCGCGTGGTGATTTCGGTTTTGCCAACTTGCCAAGCGTGGAATTTTTTGATGGTTTGCCGAATTAAATCGTTGCTGAGACCTTCTGGCGTTTGGGCGATTTCGAAGGTTTCGATCAGGCTGTCAACGAGTTTTGACAGATTGAAGTCTTCGATTTTGCCGCTCGCGGTGACGATTTTCATAATTTTTCTCCAAAAATATTCACAAAAATTACAAACGCCAAAATAAACAGCCCGAATCCTGCCGCAAACTGAAGAAAACGCTTGTTGTTTTCGCGCCAAATTTGAATTTTTGCCAGCGAATGTCCGCCAGAAATCAAGCAGGCAATCGCAAAGATCGGCAAATTCGCCACGCTAGTATAAAAAACCACCGCCACAAATTGGAAGGCTGGCGTCAAATTGATACTCGCCAAAATCGCCGCCAGCATCGGTGCCGCGATAAAAATAATTTCGCTCAAAACGCTTGAAACACCCAACGAAAAGGCTTCGGCCGAGTGTCTTGTACGTCGCGCGCGCTTATCAAGAAATTTTGCGTAGCCGCGTGGAATCCACATTTCTGTGCCAGCGGTTTTCTTGGAATTTCGTTTGTAATAAAAAGCCCACACCGAAATTCCGGCGCCGATTGAAATTCCGATTGCGAGCGCCCAAAAAAACCTAACGAGAGAGAAATTATAAAATGTTTCTAGTATAAAAGCAAATGTACAGAAAAGCAAAATCGTCGCCGAAATCGTTCCAAAAACCAAAGCAAAAGCCAATTTTACGAGCTTCAAATGCGATCGCTCACGACTCAAAGTGTGGCCGCTGAGAAGTGTTAAAACGCTTATGCTCAAATGAAAACTAGCGTGAATCGCCGCGCATAGCCCAATTATCGCAAAACTCGTAAAAATATCCATAACCTTTATAAAATTATACTATAAGCACAAGCAAAAATCAATAAAATTTTTCAAAAAATCTCGCCGAAAACTATTGACTTATCTCGCAAATTATGATATTATAAAAAACGTAATACCAAATAAAACAAAAAGGAAAAATAAATGGCAAAACACGAAAAAATGGCGAGCTGGGATCGCCACCGAACAAAACAAGAACTACGAAATTTCATCGACGCAAGAATTTCTGCTTTTGATGATTTTGAAGAGCTTGATTTGTATTAAAAAATGATTTTTCATGGAACTCTCGGTCAAATGATTGAGAGTTTTTTGATCGCCAAATACTTGACAAAAAGCTTAGAAGGGGGGGTATAATCTTGGCATGAGATACTCATTTGATTATTTCGTTAGATTATTGCTTTTGTTTTTGTTTGGTGCTTTCTTTGGTCGATTTGTCGCTGCTTTATTCATGTTTATTATCTATCCTTTAATGATGTCTATTAAAATGATATTGCCCGATTTTAATATAGGAGATCTTGGCATTGATATTGCTTCTATTGTTCTGGGATATTCTGTGCTTGTGTATGTTATCATTATAGAAAATGATGAAAAAGCGAAAGGTCCTATTAAATATGGTGAGCCTATAGTTCCTGCGATAATTTCTACTAGCTTAAGTTCTATTTTTACCTTGTTTTATATCAGGTATGGAGGTTGTGATAAAGATGGCTGCACTGGTTCTCTTTCTGAATATTCAGATGGTCAAATTTTAGGGTATGCTATTTTTGCGTCTATATTTATAATTTCAATATCTCTTATTTGTTTGAAACTTAAAGAAAATAAAGATAAAATAAAAAGATTAGAGAATGAGATCGAAAGAATGAATAAATGAAAAAATCGCTCGCAATTTAGCGGGCGATTTTTTCAAAATAATCTCTGGTAGTAGCGGCTGGGATTGAACCAGCGACCTTAGGCTTATGAGTCCTACGCTCTAACCAACTGAGCTACGCTACCACAATGCGATAATTATAACACACGATTTTGCTTTTTTCAAGATTTTGGCGTAAAATATTTTTATGAAGAAAATTCTTGTGGCGGTTTCGGGCGGTGTTGATTCGGTGGTTTTGCTGGATTTTTTGGCGAAGAATTTTCCGCGCGAAAATCTGATTGTGGCGCATTTTGAGCACGGAATTCGCGGGCAAGAAAGTTTGCGTGATCTGGAATTTGTTCGAAATTTGGCTAAAAAATATGGCGTGAAGTTTGAATTTGCTCACGGAAATTTGGGCGAAAATGCCAGCGAAGAGCAAGCTCGAAGCGCGCGCTACAACTTTTTGCGAAATCTGGCCGAAAAGTTCGACGCCGAGATTTTTACTGCGCATCACAAAAACGACTTGGCGGAAACTTTTGCGTTGAATTTGGCGCGTGGTGGCGGTTGGCGCGCGATTGCTGCGATGGATTCTCCAGATGTGAGACGGCCTTTTTTGCGTTTTTCGAAGGCGGAAATTCTCGAAATGGCGAAGGCGGAAGGCTTGATTTGGCGCGAAGATTCTTCTAATTTTGAGCAAAAATATGCGCGAAATCGGATTCGGCAAAACGTGAATTTTAGCGAGCAGAATTTGAATGATATTTTCGAAATTTGGCAAAAACAGATTGAAATTAAGCGAGAAATTGATGAAAATGTCGCGAAAATTGTCGCCGAAATTTCGAAAAATGGGAAGTTTGAGCGAGAGTTTTTTCGAGAGAATTCGGACGAGGTTTGCTTTGAGATTGTGCGCGAGATTTTGCGAATTCAATCTGGGGAAATTCCGCTCGGTCGGCAAGTTTGGGATTTTTTGGCGAAAATTCGAACTTTTCGACCGAAGACGAAAACGCAAATTTTGGGCGGAAAAAATGTGAATTTTTCGAAGGCTGATTTTTGGTTTGCTTCTTGACTTTAATGGTTAAATATTGTATTATAATACGCGTAACTATTTCTTTTTGAAAAATAAAACCGAGGAGGAAATATGGAATGGTTAAGTACAACGAAATTCGTGAAGAGGCGATTAATTTGTTTGAACAGTCTAAATATAAACAGTTAGGAGATCTTGTTTTTGGTGAGCTCTTAACTGTTGATACTGTTGATGAGGCGGTTGAATTGCTGGCGATGAAAGCCGTGGTGTTTCAGAAGTTATATAAAAAATTCTGGCCGCCAGAAGCGGACGATGATGTTCGAGCGATTCGTGCGCAATTCGCCGTAGATACTCCAAAAGAAAAAATGGAGTTGGCTATGGCAAAATTGAGACTGAACAAGGCGCAGATTATCATTCGTGACCGGCGCCGCCAGAACCGCTTCAAGGAAGCTATGTCGCTTCTTTGGAGCGCAGAGAAAGTTTTCCGCGATCAGAAAATGGAAGCGGAAATCTTGTTCGTTCAGGATGAAATTCTTCGAGCCCAACTCGAGGAATTTCGCTCCGAAGGTAAGGAGAGTTTCATAATTTCAGAGTTTACTAAAAATTATGAAACTTTGATTTCCAAGATGGAAAGTCTTCTCGAGTCAGGTTTTGGCGATCAGGAGACGCTTAAAACTTGGCTTTTGAACGCAAAGTTTCACTTCTTGCGTTCGTTAGCCTACTTCGGGGACAAAAAAGCTCGACTCCTGAGTGCGGAAGTCGCCAATCAGTTTTCCATACGTGGCAACAAAACTAAATCTGTCGCCGCAACGTTTTATGGCCTTGGGGAAGTTGGTTTTTATATAAATCAACTCCTCGCCAAAGTCAAAGGTGAGTAAATTAAGCTCTCATTCAGAGAGCTTTTCTTTTTGGTTGAAAACGCTTTCGAAAAATGTTAAAATAAAAAGAGCTGAATGACAGAGAAAGGATGAAATGAAGAATAATAAGAACAAGAAAAATGTAGCAAAATTGGCCGGAAATGCGATTTTTTGGTTGATTTTTGCGGGAATTATTGCGATGTTTTGGGTTAGCGGCATGTTTTCGAGTAACCTAAAAAACGTAGCGATCTCGAGCGTGATTTCTCGCGCCAACAAGGGTGAAATTGCCAAAATCGTTATCCAAGGCAATGATGTTTATGTGACTCCAAAAGGTGAAACCAAAGCCACAGAAAAATCCACCAAAGAAAACGGAACAATTTACGATCAAGGTCTCGAAAAAGGCAAAACCGAAGTCGAAATCAAAGCAGTCGATACTTCTGGCGACGTTTTCTGGAACTTGGCGATAATTTTCGTGCCGACAATTGCGATTATTGGTTTCTTTATGTTTATGATGCGCCAAGCGAACGGCCAAAATTCTCAAGCGATGAGCTTCGGAAAATCTCGCGCAAAACTTTACGGCGAAGACAAGAAAAAGGTTCTCTTTGAAGATATTGCCGGTAACGAAAACGCCAAACAAGATCTTTACGAAGTTGTTGATTTCTTGAAAGATCCAAAAAAATACCAAAAAATGGGCGCAAAAATCCCAAGCGGTGTTTTGATGGTTGGAAATCCTGGAACTGGTAAAACTATGCTGGCGCGCGCAGTTGCGGGCGAGGCAAAAGTGCCATTCTTCTCGATCTCTGGTTCTGAATTTATGGAAATGTTTGTTGGTGTCGGTGCTAGCCGTGTTCGCGACCTCTTTTCAAAAGCTAAAAAGAACGCGCCTGCGATTATTTTCATCGACGAAATTGACGCAGTTGGTCGCAAACGAGGCTCTGGAATGGGTGGCGGCCACGACGAGCGCGAACAAACTCTGAACCAAATTTTGGTTGAAATGGACGGATTCGAAAAAGACACTGGCGTGATCGTGCTTGCGGCAACAAACCGCGCAGACGTGCTTGACCCAGCGCTACTTCGACCTGGTCGATTCGACCGACGCGTTGAAATCGCTTTACCTGAACGTAAAGATCGTTTGGCGATTTTGAAAGTTCATTTTAGGAATAAACCAGCCATCGAAAGCCTTGATCTTGACAGTCTGGCGAAGAAAACTGCTGGTTCGGCTGGTGCTGATCTTGCGAATATCGCCAATGAAGCTGCAATTTTGGCGGCGCGAAATGGACGAGATAAAATTAATAATGCCGATCTGACAGAAGCGTTCGAAAAAGTTGCGATTGGTCCAGAACGAAAATCGAAAGTTATGAGCGAACTCGATCGCCAAATGACCGCTTGGCACGAAGCTGGTCACGCCGTGGTTGGCCACGTTTTGCCAGATTCTGATCCAGTTCACAAGGTGACAATTATTCCACGCGGACGCACTGGTGGTGTAACTTGGTTCTTGCCGCCAGAAGACAAATCTTACACAAATATTTTTGAATACAAAGATATTTTGGCGCGTGCGATGGGTGGCCGTCAAGCCGAAATGATGATTTACGGCGAAAGCGGTGTTTCGACTGGTGCTTCGAGCGATCTTCGAAGTGCTACAAATATTGCGCGAACAATGGTTAACGACTACGGAATGGGCGTTGAGCTTCGCGATCAAGTTTTCCACGAAGAAGAAGGCGGAATGTTCTTTGATCGAATGACTCGCGAGCGACCATTTTCTGAAAAAACTGCCGAAAAAATCGACGCTGAAGTGGCTGCTTTGATTAAAGAAGCCGTAAAACGCGCCGAGATAATTTTGAAAGCGAACAAAAAACCGCTTGAAGCTTTGACAAACGCTTTGCTCGAAAAAGAAACTATCGATGAAGAAGAAGTCAAAGAAATCCTAAAAAACGCTAAATTGCCAAAAGAGGCTAAACTTCACGACTAATTATGAAACCAAAACTTCGCTCAATCGTTTCGAAAGCCAATTCGAAACTCACCGTTAAATTCGCGGCGATTGTTTTAGCAAGCTCGACTCTTCTTTCGAGCTTGCTTGGTTTTTTGCGTGATCGACTTTTGAATTCTTATTATCTCGACAGCTACCCAACAGGAATCGACGCCTACACGGTGGCCTTTACAATTCCTGATTTTATGTTCTTTATTTTGGTTTCTGGTGCGCTGAGCGTGACATTTATCCCTGTATTTAACCAGCGAATGGCCAAAAACAACAAAAAATCCGCCTGGGAATTAAGCACGAGCGTTTTGAATTTGCTGGCGTTAGTGACGCTGATCACATCTGTTTTGATTATAATTTTTGCCGAACCGCTCGTTCAATATGTTGTTGGGCCGGGTCTAAATGAAGCGTCGCGCGCGTTGGCGGTTTCGATGATGCGAGTGATTGCGATCAATCCGTTCCTTTTTGCGATTACTACTGTTATAACCAGTATTCAACAGGCGATTGGTCGGTTTACTTTTTCGGCGCTTGCACCAGCAATTTACAATATTGGAATTATCATCGGAACGGTTTTCTTTACTGACGGAATTACGATTTTTGGTGTTGAAATTTTTGAGGGTGGAATTATGGGCGTGGCGCTGGGCGTGGCATTTGGGTCGGTTTTGCAGCTTTTGATTGCGGTGGCGGGCTTGATTGGCGTTGGTTTGGATTATAGATTTAAAATTTATTGGAAGAATAAAGGCTTTCTTCAAGTGATGAAACTTTTGCCGACGCGATCGATGGATCAAGGGATCGATTATGTAAATTCGATTGTAGAAACCAACATGGCCAGCCGAATGGGCGCGGGCGTGGTGCGTGCTTATCAGCAGAGTTTGACGCTTCACAACATGCCAGTTAATCTGATTGGCGTGGCGATTTCGACGGCGTTTTTCCCGAATTTGACGGAACGATTGGCGACTGGGCGGACAGATCTTTTCCGTAAAGACCTCCAAAAAGCCTTGCGGACGATTTTGTTCTTGACTTTGCCGGTTGTGGTGATGTTTTTCTTTTTCCGTGGCTATGTGGTGAGCTTCATCAAGAATGGTGGCGATGGGCTGATTTCGGGGCTGCTTGGCGTGCTTGTGATTTCGATTTTTTGCCGTTCGATTTACCATATTGCGGCGCGAAGTTTTTATGCGATGGAGGACACCAAAACTCCGCTGCGCGTTTCGCTTTTGGCGATCGGTTTGAATATTTTGCTGGCGATTGTGTTTAGCTTGGCGTTTAAATGGGGGCCGTATGGTTTGGCTTGGGCGCAAGTTATTGGGGCGGTTGTCGAAATTGTGGTCTTACTTAAACTTATGAGTAGTCGAATTCCGGGCGTTTTTGATCTGAAATTTGTCGCTGGCGTTGGGCGAATGTTTGTAGCGAGCGCAATAACGGGGATTACCTGCTATGTTTTGGTTTCGGCGATGCCGCTGTTGAATTCTGACGAGCGATTTTTCTCGATTTTTCCAAAATTCTGTTTGATGTCGATGATCGCGACTGGCGTTTATATCGGAGTTTCCAAACTGTTCAAATTGCCAGAAGTCGACCCAATTTTGCACCAAATCAACAAAATTCTTTTCAAGCAATATGAATCAAGATAAATTTTGCGATTTTTCAAAAATATGCTATAATTTACAGTAGTATGAACTTAGAAAAAATTAGAAATTTTTGTATTATTGCTCACATTGATCACGGAAAGTCGACTTTGGCCGACCGAATGATGGAGCTGACTGGCACGGTTCAGTCGCGCGATATGAAGTCGCAGTTGCTCGACAGCATGGATTTGGAGCGCGAAAAGGGAATCACCATCAAGCTCGCACCCGTCACGATGAAGTGGAAAGATTTCGAATTTAACCTTATTGACACGCCTGGTCACGTGGATTTTTCGTATGAAGTTTCGCGTTCGCTTCAGGCCTGCGAAGGTGCGATTTTGGTAGTTGATGCGTCGCAGGGAATTCAGGCGCAAACTTTGGCGAACGTTTATTTGGCGATGAATGCCGAACTTGAGATTATTCCCGTTTTGAACAAAATCGATTTGCCCGCGGCGGACATTCCTCGAGTTTCGAAAGAGGTTATCAATCTTTTGGGTTGCGACGAAAGCGAAATTCTTCACATTTCCGCCAAAACTGGAATGGGTGTCGAAGCTGTACTGGATGCAATTATTGAAAAAATCCCAAGTCCGAAGGAGGTTGAATAGATGAAACCGCTTAAAGCCTTAATTTTTGACAGTTATTACGACGATTATCGTGGCGTGATTTTGTATGTGCGAATTTTTTCGGGTGAGCTGAAAAAGGGCGACGAAATAAAAATGATGGCGACTGACTCAAAAGGTTTGGCGCTCGAAATCGGCAAACTTCAACCAAAAATGACGCCACACGACAAAATGTCCGCGGGCGAAATTGGCTACATTGTGACCAACCTTAAAACCACGCGTGAAGCGAAAGTTGGCGACACGGTGACTTTGGCGAAAGCTCCGGCCGAAAAACCGTTGCCAGGCTACAAGAACGTTCAGCCGTTTGTTTATGCGGGATTTTTCCCTGTGAGTAACGAGGATTATCAAGATTTGAAGGACGCGGTCGAAAAATTGAGTTTGAGCGATTCGGCACTTCAGTTTGAGCCAGAAAATTCGCCAGTGCTTGGTTTCGGTGTGCGAATTGGCTTTTTAGGGCTTCTTCATATGGATATCGTTCGCGAGCGTTTGGAGCGCGAATATGACCTTGATCTCGTGATTACTAACCCTTCAACCGACTATCACGTGCTGCTTTCAAGTGGCGAAGAACTAGATATTAAATCGGCGGCGGATTTGCCAGATATGAGCCGGATTGCCGAAATTCGTGAGCCGTGGATTAAGGGTGAAATTGTCGTTCCGCAAGAATTTGTTGGCGCGGTGATTCAGCTGATTGTTTCGAAGCGCGGTCTTCAAAAGAATTTGAGCTATATTGATGAGCGAGTTTTGGTGAGCTTTGAAGCGCCGCTGGCGAATCTTTTGACTGATTTTTATGACCAGCTAAAAAGTGTCACCAGCGGTTATGGCTCGTTTAATTATGAACTTTGGGATTATAAAACTGAAGATTTGGTGCGAGTTGATTTTTATGTTGCGGGCGAAATGGTTGACGCTTTGAGCGTGATGTGCCACCGAAGTGAAAGCGTGAGAATCGGCCGCGAAATCACCGCCAAGCTCAAAGAAGTCATTCCGCGGCAAAACTTCCAAGTGGCGATTCAGGCGGCGATCGGTGGAAAATTCATCGCTCGCGAGAACCTTTCGGCTTACCGAAAAGACGTCACGGGCTATTTGTATGGTGGTGATGTTTCGCGCAAAAAGAAGCTTCTCGCCAAGCAAAAACGCGGCAAAAAACGAATGAAAAAATTCGGCAATGTCGAAATCCCGAGCGAGGCTTT
>CAZVBN010000016.1:0-11570 GCA_964625845.1 uncultured Candidatus Saccharibacteria bacterium
TCTTCGCTTTCGCGAGCGTTAAGTTCTTGTAGGCGGTAAGCTTCTTGTTGATTCTTGCGAATTGCTCGTTTGAACTCTCGCTTGATATATCCAAATTCGTTTTGAGCGCGCAAAAATTCTTCGCCGTCGATTTTTCCTTTCTTGTAATGACGCTTAATTTTTGACATCGTCTTTTTTGCTAGCTCAAATTTTTCGGTTGCAGTTTTTACAGCATTGAATTGAGCCATTCGCCCTTCCGAAATTTCAGCCATCTCGGCACGAATATTAGTCAATTCTTCGTAAATAGAATTAACTACTGGCAAATTTCGCTCCACATCTTTCATTGTTAGAGTTCTAGCCATAACAGCCACCTCTTCTTTTTATACTAAGCGCGACTGGCGCTCGTGCTTTCATTTTATCGCTTAAAATGGAAATTGTCAATATTTTTACATCAAAAAATCGCCCTTTCGGATAAGAGCGATTTTTCGTTTTCGAAATTCGAATTATTTTGCGTTTCGTTTTTCGATGATTTCGGCAGCCACGTTAGGTGGAACTTCTTCGTATTGAGCGAGTTCCATTGTCGAAGCCGCGCGACCTTTACTCATTGAGCGAAGGTCTGAAGTGTAGCCGAACATATTCGCAAGAGGCACGAAACCTTTAACGAGTTTTGTTCCACCCATCAAATCTTCCATTGCGTCGATTCGACCGCGTCGTGAGTTCAAGTCACCGATCACATCACCCATAAATTCTTCTGGAGTTGTGATTTCAACTTTCATCACTGGTTCAAGAAGAACTGGTTTCGCTTCTTTAATACCTGCGCGAGTCGCCAAAGCACCAGCAAGCTTAAAGGCAAGTTCAGATGAGTCGACATCGTGGTAAGAACCGTCGTAAAGTGTAGCTTTAACGTCAACTACTGGATAGCCAGCGATAACACCGCCTTCGAGAGTTTCCAAGATACCTTGTTCAACTGGCTTGCGGTATTCCTGAGGAACAACACCACCTTTAATTTCGTCGATAAATTCAAAGCCTTTTCCAGCTTCGTTCGGTTCAAATTTAATCCAAACGTCACCGTATTGACCACGACCACCAGATTGTTTTGCGTATTTACCTTGAGCTTGCGCCACGCCACGGATAGTTTCACGGAAGGCAACTTGCGGTTCACCAACGTTTGCTTCAACGTTAAATTCGCGCTTCATTCGGTCGATCAAGATGTCAAGGTGAAGCTCACCCATTCCCGACATGATCGTTTGACCAGTTTCTTCGTCAGTATGAACTCGGAAAGTTGGGTCTTCTTCAGCCAATCGTTGAAGGGCGATACCCATTTTTTCTTGGTCGGCTTTAGTTTTTGGTTCAACAGCGATCGATACTGGAGGTTCGGCAAATTCGATACCTTCAAGGATAACGCCGTGGTTCAAATCGCAAAGAGTTGCACCAGTTGTTACATCTTTCAAACCAACAACCGCAGCGATGTCACCAGCTCCGATTTCAGTGATATCTTCTCGCTTGTCAGCGTGCATTCGAACAAGTCGTCCAACGCGTTCTTTTTTGCCGGTCATTGTGTTCAAAACATATGAACCAGCTGTGATTTTACCACTGTAAACGCGGATAAATACCAATTTTCCAACGAATGGGTCGGTTGCGATTTTGAAGGCCAAAGCTGAAGTTGGTTCGTCAATAGATGGTTTTCGCTCGATAGCTTCACCAGTTTTTGCGTCAGTTCCTTTAATCGAAGCAATATCAACTGGGCTTGGAAGGTAGTCAGTAATCAAGTCAAGGACTTTTTCCACGATCACACCACGACCATCACCACCAGTTACAAGGAAGAAGTCACCAGCCAAAACTCGTTTTCGAAGAGCGGCTTTAAGTTCTTCAGTAGTAATGCTTTCTTCACCTTCTTCAAAGAATCGCATCATCAATTCATCATCGGCTTCGACAGCGTTTTCAACGAGCAACGAACGAGCATTTTTGGCTTTTTCAAGCATATCAGCTGGAATTTCGCCAACTTTCAATTCGTGGTCAGCGTAGTTGTCGTAAGTGTAAGCCTTCATGTCGATAAGGTCAACAACACCGTTGATTTCTTGTTCAAAACCAATTGGAAGGTGAATTGGGAAAGCTTGCTTACTCAAACGGTCGTGAATCGATTTGATTGATTTATAGAAGTCACCACCAGTTTGGTTAATCTTGTTAATGAAGCATACGCGAGGCACGCCGTATTTGTCAGCCTGTCGCCACACAGTTTCAGACTGAGCTTCCACACCCATTTTACCGTCGAAAACAGTCACCGCACCGTCAAGCACGCGAAGTGAGCGTTCCACTTCGGCTGTAAAGTCGATGTGTCCTGGTGTGTCGATGATGTTGATTTTGTGATCTTTCCAGAAACAAGTCACAGCAGCAGATGTAATTGTGATACCGCGTTCTTTTTCTTGTTCCATCCAGTCGGTTGTCGCACCGTCACCTTCACCACGAACCACACCAATTTTGTGCGTCAAACCAGTTCGGTAAAGAATACCTTCGGTTGTCGTAGTTTTACCAGCGTCGATGTGCGCGATAATACCAACGTTTCGGAATTTTTCCAATGGAGTATTTTTATTCATTTGATTCCTCTTAAAATTATTATTTAATACTGTTTTCGCGCATTTTTGTGGCTTAAAAATCCCGCAGAATTTAAACCAGCACAAAAACAGCGCTTCGTCTACAATTTTAGCATATTTCAGCTTAACTGTAAAGTATTAACGAATTATTTTCGGCGGTTTAATTGAGACATTTTTGAAAGTATATGGAGTTTTATAATTTTTCACCTTCACGCGCGCGATTTGCCCATTCGTCAGCCAGCTCGTTGAATTCGTGCCCAGCGTGACCTTTGAGCCATTTTAGTTCGGCGTTTGACTTTTGATAAAGTTCAAAAAGTGGCTTTACGATGTCCAAATTCTTGATTTCGCCAGTTTTCTTTTTCCAGCCGGATTTTTGCCAAGCCGGCGCCCACTTCGTAAGAACATTGATCCAAAATTCACTGTCCGACCAGATCTCGGCAGGCTCTTCGTCCAAAATCTCCAAAGCCTTTTTCAACGCCAAGCCTTCCATTCGGATGTTGGTGCTGGGATTTTCTGCACCCAAAGCGATCGGTTGGCCGTTTTCGATGATCGCAAAACCGCCCGGCCCAGGATTCGGCGAAGCGCTTCCGTCGGTGTAAAGGATGCGTTTTTCGGCTGAATTTTTACCTTTGAAATTCGAGATTTCTTGTGTTTCAAAAAGTGAAATTTCGCGATTTTCTGGCACAGGGCAGCCAGCCAAGTCGCACGCACCTTCTTCGAAAATCGGATCAATCGCTTCAATCGCTCGGCGATAATTTTCTTCAACTTCATCCCAATCCACCAAATTCCAAAACGCGTCAACAAAGTCCGCACGACGGTTTTGATAGTTCAAATAATAAGCGTGTTCCCACAGGTCAAGACCAAGAATTGACACAGTTTTTTCAGGGCCGTAATAATCTTGATTTGGCGTGGTAGAAATTTCAAGCTCGCCTTTTTTATTCACTCGAAGCCAAGCCCAGCCCGAACCAAAATGCGAAACCGCCGCATCCTTAAAAGTCGCCTTGAAATTCTCGAAACTGTAAAAAGTCTTTTCAACGATCTTCAAAAAATCTTCCGAAGGTAAATTTTCACCACTTTCAGCCGGCTTCAAAATTCGCCAAAACAGCGAGTGATTCAGATGTCCGCCACCGTGATTTCGAAGTTTTTGAACCAAAGAAGAATCTCCGCCAGCATTCAACAAAAATTCGCCAAGTTCATCCATTTTTTCACCGAAAAGCAAATCTTCCAGCGGAATCTTCACAAAACTCGACGCAATTTTCTCCAGCTCACTCATCGCCACATTCAGATTGTCGACATACGCTTGATGGTGCTTCGTGTGGTGAATTTCCATCGTCCGCGCGTCAAAAAACGGCTCAAATTCGTCGTAATTATACTTTAATTTTGGTAGTTTATACATTTTCTTCCTTATCTAGATTTATTTGTCGGACGGTTTCAAAAGATTTTCGGATCGCAGAGATAATTTCTTCAGAATCGATATAATAATCATCCATATTACCACCGCTGACCGAAATCGAAATCGGCGTCGGATTGGCCTGATAACTCACCAAAAGCCCCGCGGTAAGCCCTTCAATTTGCTCGCTCCTAAACTGTTTAATCGCGCCACTCGGCAACTTTGCCTGAATTATTGCGACACCAGAATTGACTCCGTTCGGCAAAATAAACGACTCAACATTGACGATCGTCCCAAAAAGTTTCACTTCTGAAAGTTGATTTTTTGCAACGACGGCGTCATTTTCGGCTTCGGTTTCAAAAAATCCCGCAGTTTTCGCTTTCCGGATATTCAAAATTCCAAAAACCAGCAAAATCAGCCCAGAAATCGGCACAACCAAAACTGCCAAATTCAAGATCGAAAAGTCGCCAAGAGTCGCGTCGCTGAAATTCTTCGGGTTATAAAAAACAGGTTTGGTTTCGTCGAAGGATGGAATTTTTTCGCCATTGCTTTGAATGATTTCGTAGCGCGCGTTGTCGATTTGGTAGCTAAAAGTCGCCAGATATTCCACCGAACCGTTCGCCAAAGTTCGTGTCGTAAAACTTGCCATTTCAGCGGTAGCTTTCTTCCAGCCGAGAAAATTACGCTTGGCGAACTCGGTGATGGGCGCAACTGAAAGACTGACACCCAAAACCAGCAAAACAATTCCCGCAAAAATAATCGCAAAATTTATCAGATTTTTCTTCATTTTTCTCCTTGAAGCTAGATTATTGTTTTAGAGCTTCACCAATTCCTTCAACGACCGAATTCGCCACAGCGATAACTTCGTTTTCGTCAGCTATTAGGTTGTCAGGATTTGAAGGGTCGCCATAAACTGTGATAGGAGTTGGGTTTTGACGATATTTAATAAAGCTGTAATCACCAACGCCCGAAAGTCGAACTTTTGTTCGTTTTACACCTTGTGGAGTTTGAACTTCAATAATCACATCGTTTTGTTCGATCATATTGTTGTAGCTATCGCTCGTCGAAAGCCCGGTTCGATGAACGCCAACAATATATCCTTGATAGCGAACGCCAGAATTTTTCATAGTTGCGAGCATTTGCTGTTTCTTTTTACTCATAACCACCGAAGCGACGCCAGCAATAGTAAACACAACGCCAAAGATCAGCGGAACAAACAAAACTATCCTGTCGCCATCGATTTTAATCATGCTTTCTGGCGCAAAAATCAAAGCCAAACCAACCATCATAAAGATAATCCCTGCAATAATCATCCCCCAACCGGAGTTTTTTGATTTTTCCGGCTTGCTCGAAACCATTTTCGTAACACCCATTACGCTACCAATTTTATCTAAATCCATATAGTCCTTTCTTTTTATGTTTATATTTTATCATATTTTTCAAAAATTAAAAACTAGCCCGCGAAATAAGCAAGGCTAGTTTTTTTGTTTAGAAGCTAAGCTTCTGCGAATTCGAGATCAGTTTCTTCTGCTTCGACAGGAGCTTTTCGAGCGCCAGTTCCAACAGGAATCTTGCGTCCGATAATCACGTTTTCCTTCAAACCGTGAAGTTTGTCAACACGTCCAGATGTCGCAGCGTTGATAAGTACGCTGGTTGTGTTCTGGAACGACGCAGCCGACAAGAAGCTGTCGCTGTAAATCGAAACTTTAGTAATTCCGAGAAGCTGTTGTTTGAAGGTGATTTCCTTCTTACCTTCGGCGGCCAAAACTTTATTTGCTTCAACCACGGCAGCTTTCGAAACAACATCGCCAGTCACAAAGTCTGAATCGCCAGCATCTTCGACAAGCACTCGGCTAAACATTTGTCGAACGATAACTTCAAGGTGTTTCGACGCAATGTCTTGACCTTGAGCCGCGTAAATTCGCAAAATTTCGTTCATAATGTAGCGCTGAGTTGCTTCGACGCCTTTGAGCCGCATCAAATCGTGAAGATTCAACGAACCGATTGTTAGGCGATCACCAGCTTCAACCAAGTCGTTTTTAGCAACAGCCAAAGCAACTGTGTTTGGAATTTCGTAGCGAACTGGCGGATTTTCTTCACCATTTTCACTAGTTTGTGGCGTAATTTGAACAATGTTCATGTTGCCATCTTCCCAAACATCGACAAGTCCAGCAACTTCTGTCATGTATGCTTGACCTTTTGGCGCGCGAGCTTCGAGAAGCTCTTCAACACGAGGCAAACCTTGAGAAATCGCACCAGAACCAGCAACACCAGAGCTGTGGAATGTATTCAAAGTTAGCTGAGTTCCAGGCTCGCCAACGGATTGAGCAGCGATAACACCAACTGGTTCAGCCGCGTTCACGAGCAAGCCTGTTGCCATATCGATACCGTAAGATTTCTGTGGGATTCCTGAAAGGTTCGAAGTTGAAAGCACACTTTGGATTTTGACGGATTTAATTTTTTCGTCTTTTTCGATTGCGTTTGCGATTTCACGAGTGATGAGTTCGTCTGCGCCAATATGGCCAGGAACTTCTTCGGCAGTGAATCGTCCATACAATCGGTCGCCAAATTCGATCATAGTTTCTTCTGTTTCGCTTCGGAAAATTTCGAAACCAGCGTCATCGCCCTCTTCATCGGCAACACTGAACACATCTTGCGCCACGTCAACAAGACGGCGAGTCAAATATCCAGAGTCGGCAGTCTTCAAGGCTGTCGAAATCAAACCTTGACGTGCACCACGAGTCGCCACGAAGGCTTCAAGTGATGACATACCATGAGTATAATTCGAACGAATTGGGAGCTCGATTTCGCGGTTAGTTGCATCCACCATAATTCCGGTCAAACCAGACGCAAGACGGATGTTTGTCGCGTTACCACGAGAACCAGAAACAGCCATCAATCCAACCGGACTGTCAGCACCTTCGTTCGCCACGCGAGCAGAAATTTCTTCCGAAACTTTGTCAATAGCTTTGTGCCAGTTGTCGATAATCAAGTTGTAGCGTTCTTGATCTGTTAAAAGACCTTGATCGTATTGTTCTTGAATCAAAGTTGTTTTGGCGTCACCTTCGGCGATGATTTCTGGGATTTTTTCGCTTTCGTAGACTGTGTAGTCTTCTTTACCGATCGAAAGACCAGATTTCGTCACGTATCGGAACGACAAACCTTTGATTTTGTCGGCGATTTTCACGGTCATTTCTGCACCATAAATCGCAAACATATCGGCCAAAACTTTATTAATCTGCTTCTTGGTTTGAGGATTGTTGTCGTAAGGGTAATCTTTTGGCAACAATTCGTTAAAGTAAACGCGACCAAGAGTTGTGTTTCGAATTTCACCTTTGGTATAAACTCGAATTGGAGTTTGAAGCGCAATCACGCCAGCGTCGTAAGCCATTTCTGCTTCGTAAACACTTGCGAAAGCTTTGCGTTCTTTTTTCATTTCGCTCTGCTTGTCGTAAGTTAGATAGTAGTTTCCGTAAACGACATCCTGGTCGACAGAAAGCACAGGTTGACCGTTGGCAGGTTTCAATAAGTTGTGTGAAATACTCATCAAATCGCGAGCTTCAGCTTGAGCAGCGTCAGAAAGTGGCAAATGAACCGCCATCTGGTCACCGTCGTAGTCGGCGTTAAATCCGTTCGCCACAAGTGGGTGAAGTTGGATTGCTTTACCGTCAACCAATTTTGGTTGGAAGGCCTGAATCGACAATCGGTGGAGCGAAGGCGCGCGGTTCAAAAGAACGTATTTTCCAACAATCACTTCGTCCAAAGCGTCCCAAACGCAAGCTTCTCCAGCTTCGATTAGGCGAGTTGCTGAACGAATATTGTGTGCGTATTCTTTTTCAATCAACCAAGAAATGATGAACGGTTTGAATAGTTCAAGCGCCATTTGTTTTGGAAGACCACATTGGTGAGCTTTCAAAGTTGGACCAACAACGATCACCGAACGACCAGAGTAGTCAACGCGTTTTCCGAGCAAGTTTTGGCGGAATCGACCTTGCTTACCTTTTAGCATGTCGCTCAAAGATTTAAGTTTTCGGCGGCCACCAGTTGTGCTTGCCGAACGACCGCTTCGAGAAGCGTTGTTGTCGATCAAGCTATCGACGGCTTCTTGGAGCATTCGCATCTCATTGCGTTTGATCACCATTGGCGCGTTAAGTTCGATCAATTTCTTCAAGCGGTTGTTTCGGTTGATAACTCGGCGATAAAGATCGTTAAGGTCAGATGTCGCAAAACGACCACCAGTTAGCTGAACCATTGGGCGAAGGTCTGGCGGAATCACAGGAAGAACCGTCAAACATAGGCTTGAAGGTTTGATTCCAGCGGATTTCATGCCTTCGATAGTTTTTAGCCGCTTCAAGATTTTCTTTTCACGTTGACCTTTGGCTTTTTCGGCTTCTTCTTTTAGGCTTTCGACTAGTTCGTCGATGTTGATTTCGTCAAGAAGCTGTTTGATAGCTTCGCCACCCATTCCAACTTCGATAATTTCGTCGTATTCTTCTGGAAGGTTGCGATAATCTGTTTCGCTCATCAAAGCGCCTTTTGTCAAGCTGTCGAGCTGGGCTTTTTTGGCTTGATAAGTTGCGTTGAGTTCTTCAATCTCACGAGATTGCTCTTCGGCCAAAGCTTTGACGTCAGCGCCAGCTTCTTTTGAAGCATTTTCGTAGCGAAGTTTGATCGCCATTCGAGCTGCTGAATCTTCGGCTTCAAGATCAGAAATCATTTGATCGCGTTTTTCTTCATCAACAGAAAGCACAACATAACTCGCGAAATAAACCACTCGCTCGATGTTCTTCACTGTCATTCCAAGAAGAAGGCTCATCGCGCTTGGAGCACCGCGCATAAACCAAATGTGCGCAACAGGAGCCGCCAAAGAGATGTGACCCATTCGTTCGCGGCGAACGATTGATTTAGTCACCAATTCGCCGTTTTTGTCGACAGCAGCTTCTCGAGATCGAACACCTTTCAGCTTGTTGTCGTAAGGGTTGATATCTTTGGTTGGTCCAAAGATTTTTTCACAGAACAAACCGTCTCGTTCTGGTTTTTGTGTACGATAATTGATCGTTTCTGGCTTCGTAACTTCGCCGTAAGACCAGCCCAAAATATCTTCTAGGCTAGCCACAGCTAGACGAACCGCGTCAAAATCAGAAATCTGGTTTGTGTTGACCACTTTCGCCATTTACGCTTCCTCCTTAATTTCTTCAATTTCATCAATATCTTGGATGTTCATGTTATCCTCGAAAGTTCCGTCCGCTTCGTCGAAAACAGTTTCGGTTTCTTCATCTTCAAAAGTTGAAGTGTCGGCCTCTTCGGCGTTTCGTTTCGCCAAAAGCTCGTCGGCGTCAACTTGCGAGTGCTGATCGAGCAAGTCTACTCGAAGTCCCAAACCTTGAAGTTCTTTCACTAAAACGTTGAATGATTCTGGTAATTTTGGACCAACAATTTCGTTGTTCTTGATAATGCTTTCGTAAGCTTTCGAGCGACCGATAACGTCGTCGGATTTGATTGTGAGCATTTCTTGGAGCATATTGGCAGCACCGTAAGCTTCAAGCGCCCAAACTTCCATTTCTCCGAATCGCTGACCACCGTTTTGTGCCTTACCACCAAGCGGCTGTTGAGTCACCATTGTGTAAGGACCAGTTGAACGAGCGTGGATCTTGTCTGCCACCAAGTGGTGGAGTTTGATCATATGCATAAATCCAACTGTTGTGCGCTGTTCGAATGGTTCACCGGTTTGACCGTCATAAAGTTGAACTTTACCGTCGCGGTCGAGACCAGCAGCTTCGAGTTCGTTCGCCAAAGTTTCTGCGTCAACACCATTATAAGTTGGAGTCGCAACTTTGTAGCCTTGAGTTTTGGCAGCCATACCAAGGTGAACTTCGAAGAGCTGACCAAGGTTCATACGAGATGGCACACCGAGCGGCGACAAGATAACATCGATTGGTGTTCCGTCTTCCATAAATGGCATGTCAGCTTCTGGCAAGATTTTCGCAACAACACCTTTGTTTCCGTGTCGTCCAGCCATTTTGTCACCGACCATGATTTTGCGAGCTTCAGCGATAAAGATTTGAATTTGCATCAAAACACCAGCGCGCATTTCGTGACCATTTTCTCGAGAGAAGATTTTCACGCCGATAACTTTTCCGGCACCTGAATTTCCCATTCGTTGCGAAGTATCGCGAACATCTTTGGCTTTTTCACCGAAGATTGCTCGAAGAAGTCGCTCTTCGCTTGAAAGTTCTTGTTCACCTTTTGGCGTGATTTTTCCGACAAGAACGTCGCCAGGTTTAACTTTAGAACCAACCTGAACGATTCCGTTTTCGTCCAGATGTCGCAAACTATATTCACTAACGTTTGGAATGTCGCGAGTTACTTGTTCTGGGCCAAGTTTTGTTTCACGAACTTCAACCATGTAGTCTTTAATGTTGATGTTTGTGAGTGCGTCAGTTTTAACCAAGCGATCCGAAATGATCACGGCGTCGTCCATATTGAATCCGCCCCAGCTCATAAACGCAACCCGAAGATCGCGACCGAGCGCCAATTCGCCGTCTTTGATTGAAGCGCCTTCAATTAGGATGTCGCCTTTTTTGACTTTTTGACCAGTCGAAACAACAACTTTTTGGTTGTAGCAGCGATCGTCAGCAGTTTTTTCGAAGTGTTTGAGTTCGTAAGTTTTGTTGCCTTCTTTGTATTTAACTTCAACAGATACAGCGTCAGCTTTTACAACTTCACCGTCAGCTTCTGCCAAAACGATTTGCGAAAGATTTCGCGCGATGTCAGCTTCGACACCAGTTCCAACAGTTGGCGCTTCACTCCAAAGAAGTGGCACGGCCTGTTTTTGCATCGAAGAACCTGTCAAGGCGCGGTCGATTCGGTCGCGCTCCAAGAAAGGAATCAACGAAGCGGCAGCGCCAAGCACCTGTCGGTGAACGGCGTCCATCAAAGTAACTTCGCTCGCTTCAACCTGCGAAGGAATCAAGTTTTTTCGGGCCGAAACTTGTTCGTTCGCAAATGAGCCGTCGTCGTTCAATTTCGAACCAGCGTCAGCGATGATTTCTTTAGCTTCTTGAGCGGCATCCAAATAAACAACTTCATCTGTAACTTTTCCGTCAACAACTTTCAAATACGGAGCTTCAATAAAGCCATACTCGTTAATTCGAGCAAATGTCGCCAAGTTTGTCACCAAACCGACGTTCGCACCTTCAGGAGTTTCCACAAGACAAATTCGTCCGTAGTGAGTTGGGTGAGAGTCGCGAACTTCAAGACCGGCACGATCTCGAGTCACACCACCAGGACCCATCGAACTTAGGCGTCGTTTGTGTGAAAGTTCTGAAAGCGGGTTAGTTTCGTCCATAACCTGCGCAAGCTGCGAACCAGCAAAGAATTCACGAACAGCAGCAACAACTGGGCGAGCATTAATAAGCTGACCAGGAGTTACAGTTTCGACATCTGTCATTGACATTCGGTCCATGGCGTTTCGTTGCATTCGAAGCATACCAACACGGAATTGTCGCGCAACAAGTTCGCCAACCAATTTCACTCGGCGGTTATCAAGGCTGTCGATGTCATCAACTTCACCTTGAGTGTTGTTCAAACGAATAACTTCTTTGATAATT
>CAZVBN010000017.1:0-11544 GCA_964625845.1 uncultured Candidatus Saccharibacteria bacterium
GCCAAGCCCTGAACATGATCCGATACCACCACCATTAAGAATATTTGGTCCGTAGCCCCAAGCCTCACCGCCCCAAGCAGATTTGTTTCCAATACCAACAACTTCACCATCAGCTATAGCGTAAACTGGCGTTCCGAAAGTCACACCCCCTGCGCCAAAGTCAATTCCGTAATGAGGTGTAGTTGTTCCGGTGTAAAAACCGAAAGGTGACGTGATGGTTGATTCTGGGTTGTCAGATTGGATTGGCCAACATAAATCACCTGCCTTACAATCTTTATTTTTGGCGCTACCCGCATAACTTGAGGTTGAATTTTGATTTTGTCCACCGCCTGGTTGAACGCCATTATCCATTCCATCTTGAACGCGGATATCAGTTAAATACGCTGCATAATACGCAACATCAGGGTTGGCTGCAGATGAGCATTCTAACCCCATTGCGTTTGGATCTTCTCCGACACCAATTGGATTTTCTCGATTCATACAGTTAGCTAAATAGCTTTTTAGTTTTGAACCTGATTTGATTGCAGCAATAGGGTCTTCTGTGGTTGTGTCAATTTCACCTTTATTAGCGAGGTATTCAATCACTTCTTCGGTGCTCTTGTTTAATGTTGAAGTAGCAATTCCTGTGTAAGGATTACAGAATGGATCAGTTGCGATATTTAGGCTTTTAATGTCTTCGTCTTCACACAAATTCATATTAGCTTCAAAGTTAGCCGCATCTACGGCACTCGCACCAGGCAAAATACTTGCGAATGAATTTGAAACCACTGACGAGATCGCAGGAATAAATCCACTAACGCTTGCCAAAGATTGACTATATGGTAAAATTGAACTAACGATCGATCCAAGGAAAGTGTGGCGAGTTGTAACATCGAACGGACTTCGAGTTGATCGTTCATAAGCGCCTTCTTTTGCGATTCTTTCTTCGTTTTGTAGATAAAATGCTACCGCTTCACTTTTCGTGAGAGGACTTCCTCCGCCAGATATGGTGTTTTTACTCATTAGAGATCCGGCTCCAGAAATTATAGCATTACCGTAATCTTCACCTTGTGTCTTTTCGGTGACGATTTTGCCAGCAAGAAGATTAGGAACGCCTTCAAGAGCCTTACCTAAAACGGTTCCGATAACTGCTTCCAGTGCGAGATCGGCGATTGCTCCGATGAATACACCACCAACAATTTTTAGTCCCGCTTCAACCCAATCCATTGCGTCATGGTTGATGATTTTACAGGCGGTGTTAGCATTATTGCCAGTTGCTTTATTTACGAAATTGCGTATTTTGCTGAAAAATTGAAATAATGGTCCAGTCACCCCTAAGGTGAATTTGTATGCAGAATCATCTAGTCCGCCAAGTTTATCGTTGTATGCTAAGGCGCGCCAACCTTGTGAGTCTGTAAAACTTTTTGTGTTGGTTGAAGTTGCTGTGTTAGCAAAGTATGAAATTGCGTTTTTTAGCTTTGATGTGGATTCTTCGTTAGATGATTTATCACTCCAAGAAGCGGTTGTGGCCATCATTTTCGAACCGATCATAGAGAACTCCTCTGGTGTGGCTTGACCAGATTTGATTTTATTTGCAAAAGACAGAAAATCCATCGAGAATTGCGCTAAAGTTACCGCGCGAATTGTTTTGACGCCAATATTTAGCATATTTCCTATACTGTAAAGTGTACAAGGTAGTTCAAGTAGCCCAACTCCGCTCAATTTAGATTGAATAGCGTTGGCTTTGGTGTTTAAATCGGTTTGTGTTGCTAAATCTCCAGCGTCCGATTCTAAGCTATTAATAATGCTCTGGTTTCTATCGACGTTGTTGTTGTGTGCTTGTTTGTTGCTTCTTGTTTCATCTGAATCGGAATCGCTCTCTTCTTGCTTATCGTCAGTTTTTAGATCTACGTCGCCACCTACCGCATTAGCCTTGGAAGTCATTTCTTCGTTTAGTTCAGCTTCAGTTTTACCTTCGGTATCTACTGGAGCTTTCGAAATACCTAATTTTGACATGAATTTTGAGGAGACATTATCCAAAAAACTAGCGAATTTTCCGCTATAAGCCTTTTTCATGGATGAATTTATTTTAGGATTTGACAGTAGAATTTGGCGAAAATTATTTTCGTTGATATCTACTGTTTTTCCATCAACATCGATCGACATTTTTTTAATGCGAGTTTTTCCAGTGTCTGCGTCGACATCTGTTTCGATATTAAAGCCAGATTTTTTTAATTTGTCGAGTTGTTTATCTGAAATTGAGGTAAAACGGCAAGATGCTTTAATTCGACTACAAGTAACTCCCGCATTTTTTTTGAGCTTGCTGGATAGAATTATCGGTGCCCGCGCTTCCATGGTAGAGGCTGCCGAATTGAGTTTTTCGGTGATAATTTCGGTGATATGAATTGGTGCCAGTCCAACAATAAAAGTACTAAAAAGTCCGACCGCAGCAACCGAACCACCAGCCGTCAAAATACCGACATATTTGGCAGCGCGAGGCATTTTACCTTTGAACTTTGCTGGTTTTTCGCCTGGATTTTTTCGGTTTAATCTGTAGCGCGTGCGGTGTGTTCCGCCAGCTTCTGAACCTTTGACTTCGTTTCTCCACGGAGTAGTTTCGTTCGAAGCGATGTCGCTGTCGCTTGCACGTGAGCTTTGCGCGGATGAGTTTTCGAGAGAAGCTAGTGAATTTGGATCATAATTAACACTGTCAAGTTTATTTGACCGCAAATTTTCTTGATTCCGATCGCTCAAATCGCTATAATCGCGACTTTGATCTTCGTCGTAGTTATATTCTCCCGCTCCCATATTTTATAATATTTTACCACATTTTTAAGCTTGAATAAAGTTTTTATGCTTAGAATAGATCTCCCGCATCCATATAGCCGTTTGTCATGCCGTTATCGTTGTGTCGAACGGATTTTTCGCCAGGATTTGTGGTGATGAGTTTATGTTCGGTGTCACTGGCGATGATTTGAATATGAACGTGATTGCTTCCCGCGAAGAATAATCCTTGTCCAACAGGGAAATTTGCGAGACGCTTGCGCTCTTCTTCGGTGAGTTTGAAAACGTCGCTTAAAACATCAACCGCGCTGGCGGATTGTTTCAAAAGCAACTGTATCGAACTGTTTGAGACGATCGCGCGACCCATTTTTGAACCCATAAAGTCTTCGACATCCTGCGAAATTGTTGTGAGACCAAGGTAGTATTTTCGGGCGCGTTTAGCAAGGCTGAACAAGAAATTCGCCGAATCGTCATATTGCATCAACTGCCAAGCTTCATCAACGATCAACATTCGCTTTTTCTGGTCGGTTCGAACAATGTTCCAAACGTGTGAAAGCACAATATACATCGCCACTGGTCGCAAATCGTCTTCAAGGTCGCGAATATTGAAAACTACCATTGGATTATTGATATTGATATTTGATTGTTGTGAGAAAATTCCCGCAAAAGTTCCGGTGGTATATTTTCGGAGTCGTTGCGCAAGTTGCGGGCCAGTTCCGCCCATATGAACCAAAGTGTCGTAAAGGTTAGAAATAGTTGGCGGAGTTGAATTGTGTGTGAGTGGATCAGATGTAATTCCGGCGCGAGCGTAAGTATCGATAAGTGCTTGATCGAGATCAGCTTCTTCTGCTGGGCTTAAACCAATTTGCTGTCCGCGAGAAGTTCCGCCGAGCATTAAGCGGAAAAGTCCATGAAGTGTGATAATATTCGCGCGCAAAGCGTTGTCGGCCTCGTCGCTATCGATCACGCGCGGCAAATCGAATGGATTGATTCGCGTGTCAGAATTCAAGCTCAATCGAATATAACTTCCACCAACCGCGTCGCTGAGTTTTTGGTATTCGTTTTCTGGGTCGATAATCACCACATCGGCGCCCATCATCATTGTTCGAAGCGCTTCAAGCTTGACGGTGAAAGATTTACCAGCACCAGATTTAGCGAAAACCACCATATTGGCATTTTCTAAAGTAAAACGGTCAAAAATTACCAGCCCGTTGTTGTGCATATTCACACCATAAAGCACGCCGTTTTCTTGCGTTAAGTCGGCCGAAGTAAACGGAAATGATGTTGAAATCGCGCCAGTGTTCATATTTCGACGAATTTGTAGATCGTCTTTTAGTTGTGGAACGGTTGCATTCAAGCCCTGTTCTTGTTGCGCGCTGGCAACTTTTGAGAAGATCATTTGTTGGCCGAGCATGGTTTCAACCTTATTGCGCACAAAATTTAATTCATCCATTGAATCGGCGTAAAGCGTAATATAAAAGCCAAAGCGGAAGAATTTTTCGGCACCAAGTTGAAGCTGATCGCGAAGTTCTTCGGCGTCTTGATAGGCGCTTTCGAGAGCTGGATCGCGCGTTCGGCCCTTTTCAGCGTTAATATTCATCGAGGCTTCGAGCTGTGTAACTTTTCGGCGAAGATTTTTCATCACAACTTCAGTTTCTACAGGATAAATATACATCGAAATATCCAGCACTTCATCCGCGTTAATCAAACCAGACAACCAACCGGTGTAAAGCTGGCGAGGATAGCCATAAATATACAAGGTTTGGCCGTATTTTGTGCCTAATCGAAAATAACTTGAATGAAGTTCAAGTGAGCTTGGTGCGATAAGATCGCGCAAAGTATTGATACCTGTCAAAAACGCTTGTTCGACTTCGGCTTGCTCTTGTGCGCGTTGTTGTGCTGCAATATCGACGGCATTTTGTTTTTTCGCCATTAAAATCCTCCTTGTTGGTCTTTTTCAGCTTTTTTGACATAAAGCGAAGCTACGCTGTTAAAATCTCCGAGCGGTTCATAAACGGCGGTGTCTGGATTGTAAAAATTATAATAAAGCTCGCCGAGTTCTTTGGTGTTGAGCTGAACGCTTTTGATACCGATTTGATAAAGTCCACCGGTGATAGAATCGACGCGCTTTTTCATTTCGTCTAGCGCGGTGTCCCAAGTTAAGCGGTCGATTTTGGTGATATTTGCGGTTGGTTTGGCAAACATTTTACCAAAGAAGCCTTTTGCTTGCTCTTTGATTTTGTTTGCATCGCCGACCGGATAATAAGGAATCACCACAAAGAAAGATTTATCCATAATGTTGGCGCTTTGTGAAAGGCTATCGATGAAGTTGATATAATCTTCCATCAGGTCGCTTAAAAGCATATTGTCTTGATTTCGGTTGATTTCGGCGAGTTTGTTCAGATATGGCTCGATATCAACTCTTTGCGAGCGCACCAAAATTTGAATCGGAAAATTGAGCGAATTCAAAAAACTTTGGTAAGAAAACTCCACGCCTTCTTTTTCGCGCGAACTCATTAAGTCGTAATTGATTGATTTACAAGCGACAACCGCTCGAAAACTACCGTCTTTCATCACAACCATACCTTCACGCAATTCGGCGATTTCGAGTGAATTTTGCGTAGAAGTTGGGTTGGCTGGAGCGGTTTGAGCGGGAGTTTGGTTTGGATTAGTTTGAATTGGTGTGGGATTATTGTTCATATTACCTCAGTGAAATTATTACTTCATCTTCTTTATTGATATCGACCTCGTCTTCTCGACGTTGTTTGATTTTGTTAGCTTGGCGCGCCAAAGTCTCGACAGATAAATCTTTACCTTCGCTCACCAAGCGCATAATTTCGGGATCCATAGGTTTTTCGATCTCTGCTGGTGGAGTTGGCGGTTGAATTTGGGCTGGTGGCTGACTTTGAATTGTTGGTTGCGCCTGATGGCCTGTCGGCGAAATCACAGCTTGTCTGATTGAATCTGGATAAGGGTTGTAATGAAGTTCGATATTTTCGAGATTAGGCTGTGAAACTGGTTGCGGCGCTGGCTGCGGTTGAATAGTTGGCGGAGTTTGAAATTGTTGCGGTTGATTTTGTTGAGAGTTCCAGCTTAAATAATTATTTTGCGGGCTATTTGCACGTTCAATAGAATCCGCATAAAGTTCCGTCGGATTGTTTGCGAAAGTCTGCGCCTGAATTTGGTCGGCCGTCGCAGAAGTATAATCCGCCAAATTTCGCGCCGTGTTCATGTTTTTTATAATCTGTTGTTTTCGTAAATTGCCGTGATTTTCTAGCATGGAATCAATTCGGTCTGCGCTGTGATTTTCGAAGATATCACTCATCTGTTGACCTTCATAAAACACATCTTGCTGAAAATGATCTTGCGCGACGGCGTTTTTGATCGCCCAACCTTGTGTATCGACGATGTCCGCCAAATAACTTAATCGGCGCGAAGCCTCATCTCGACCAATATCTTTAGTGAGATTTTCATCGTTGCGCACAGGAGCCGAAATCTCGATCAAATGTTCAACGCCATCCGCTTGCCAGATTCGCTTGTTTGGTTTGATATAAAAACTTAAAACTGCCGCTAGATATAATTCCATCGGTTGATCTTTTTTAAGAGGTAGGCTCAGAACCAAAAAGAAAATAATAAACGGCGCCGGAATAATAATCAATCCCGGAAAAATCTGAAACAGAAAAATTGCCAACGCAATTAAGCCACCTGCCACCATCAGGTAGATAAATTGCCGAAAATTGAACGGCCCGAGCAATTTGTCATCTGCCTCGACGTCTTGAGGCACTTTATATACACTCATTGATTATTTAGCCCACTTCTCCATTCTTTACATTTTATTATAACATTTTTTCAAAAAAGAAAAAAGCCCATGTTTATATTAGGCTTTTTTCTTGATGTTTTTTAGATCCCAATCGATTGATGTAATGCTTGGATTTTTCTTTTGTGCTTCGGCGAGAAGTTCGCTGTTTACCTTATCGAAGGCTTCTTTGTGATGACGCTTGATCGAAACTAGCGCATTGTGAATTTCTGTACCTTGTTCGGCTTTAATTTCACCGTATTTAGACGAATCATTGTTGATGCTCATAAATGAACGCAAGGTTGATTCGATAGTTTGATTGTTCATTTTTGGAATCTGATCATATACAATCTTCAAGGCGTTGGCGCTGGCCGACATAATCGATTTGTCGGAGTTCTTTGAAGAATACCCGTTAAGTAGAACTTCTTCAAGACCTCCGCTACTGATACCGTTAGCAGCAACCATACCGGCTGCACCGCCACCAAACCACTGGAAATCGTTTTTTTTGCTTTCCATGAATTTATCAATAACAACAGATCGAATTTCATGAAGCGATTTTCCGTTTTCGGTTAGATTGATGGCGTCTCTTGCTTGCCATTCAGAGGCCTTTTTCATAAATTCGTCCATAGCGGCAATTTTCAAGTTCTTGTCATTAGAAATTTTGATGCCGTTTTTGTCGAGATTTTTACCGTTAATGACAAGCTCATTTAGTTCATCGCCAGTCATGTCTAAGCTCTTAACGAGTGATGAAATCGCCGAAATCTCTTCTTTCTGGGCTTTTTGAGCTGTTTCGAAAGCGCGCGCCAAAGCAACGGTTTCACCAGCTTCTCCGCGCTGCCCACGAGAAATATTTCGCAAATCTTGATTTTCGGTGAAGGTTTTACTGATCGCGTCATTGATTATAGAATTATTGTTATTGACTGCTTGACTTTGCGCGTGAGTATTGTTTAATAATTCATAAAGTTTAGCAGAACTTCGGCCAAGATCGGCTTCAAGCGTTTCAACCTTGGCGTTATTTAGGGTGAATTTTCCATCTTTTAGTTCAAGCGGATAATTTAGTAAGCTGGCTTTATATCCAGATATAGCGCTTTCGCTTCGCTTTGAAGCGTCGTCGGCTGCGGCTTTTGCCATTTCTTGTTGGAACATTGTGTTTTTAGCCAGAATTTTATCGCGCTTAAACGCATCGGTAGTGTTTGTTGCGAGTTCGACGTCTTTAGCTTCTTTAAGATCAAAACGGGATTTTTGGTATTGTTCAGCGATAGACTTGCTTGCTCCGATTCGTCGGGAACGGTTGTATTTCATCTGATGAGCGCGCGCAGTTAGGCTGGTTGGTTTGGTTGCAACTTTCTTGTTTGTGCGGTGATCCATTTCTTCGCGTAGGAATTTTTTGGCAGAATCGATAGGTCCTTTGTTTGGATTATTGATAATTCCAGCGAATCGACCAAGCAGACCACCGCTTAATTTGGTGATGGTCGGTGTGATGGCAAGCGGAACAATTTGAACCACCATTCCTAGGATCAAAGTCACTAAATTGCCGTTTGAATTTGCGATAATCGCGATTCCAGCTAATTGTGAGCCGCCAAACAGTAAAGCGATCAGCGGATACATAATTAACATTGTAAAGAATAAATCTTTCCATTTTTCGAACCATTTTTCGGTATTTGGCCAGACGTTTGCCACAAAAGCTAATGGCGCCAAGAAAATCAAAATCGTAATAATCGCTTGTCGCGCCGCCAAAACCACAACTGCTACAAAGATTGAATAAAGCACGATCAGTAGCACGAAACAGATCATCAAACCTAAGCTCTGTGGTCCGCCCATCATCGTGAAGCTCCAAGCACCCATAGCGATCAAACCGCTTCCGCTCAAAATTCCAGCTACCAAACTCTTCCAAGAGATTGCGTCGAGCTGAATTCCTGATCCGTTTTCAAAGATATCTTTGCGAATTCCTACAAGTAAATTCTGAAATTGCGCGCCAACAACGTTCGAAAGATCGACCGCCAACGCACAAATATAATATGAAATATTTATCAAAATCGCCGCAACAATCAACTTCGGGAGAAGTTTTTTGATTCCATAATTTGAAATCCCAACATTAGTAATTTGCGAATAAATCACCAAAATGAAAATAACTACGAAGATAATATTCGCGATATTTCGCATGTAATCCCAAACCTGAAACAAGCCAGATTTTGAAGAAACCTGAAGAGGTTGAACTACCAAAAATCCTTGAAGAACATCATAAAGTCCATCCATCGCCGAAGCTAAAGTGTTAGAGATCATACAAACAATCCAGCCACCACCGCCTTCGATTGCGCACGATGTCGAGCTGCCGGCGTTTGCGCTGGTGCCTTCGCCAGAGATAGGTTCAGCCTGCCCGACCTGTTTATAATTTCCGGTGGCGGTTAAATCAAATTTGAATAATTTTCCGCTAAATTTTTCGCCATCAGCTGATTCGACAGAGATAACTTCTGCTTTTTGTTCACCGCTCGCGTTGACTGGCGTTTTGTAAACAAAGGCGGAATCTTTTTTGACTTCACTTGGAAATCCATTGGTGTCAGTAGCTTTTACATATGTTTTGCTGTTATAAATAATTGATGTCTTGTCGGAATTTCCCCATTGTGCGCCCTCAAGAGCCAGAGCTTGTGAATTTATCGCAAAACTAAAAATTCCCGTAGCTATCAAAAAAGCGGTCAAAATCGTGAAAAACTTTTTTGAAAAACTGGGAGTTGTTTTTAGAGACAAATTAACAAAACTCATACTATTGCGATTTTATCATAAATTTACACTTTTGTCAATCTATATTGTGGTGAGAATTTTAAAAACACTTGCTTTTTGGCAAAAAATGATGTATTGTATAGTTAATATGAAGAAAATACAAAAAATAATTATAACTACAATTTCGGCAATTATTTTGGCGGTTCAATCTGGTGCGCTGGCGTTTGCGAACGAAGCTGAAAAAGCTACAACAAAAAACGCTATTATTCCAGATAATTGGGGGATTAACGAAATATTGAATATGATTTTGACTACTTTGACGGCTGGTTTGGCGGTGTTGGCGACTGGTTCGATTATTTTCGCTGGCTTTTTGTATATGACATCCGGAAATAACGCTAGTCAAGTTCAAAAAGCTAAAACGATGATTTTTAATACAGTAATCGGAATTATCGCCTATGTCTTTATGTGGACGATTCTTGAATGGCTAATTCCTGGAGGTGTTTTATAATGAAAAAGATATTTTTTGCAGTTTTAATGATGATTTTCGCGGGTAGTTCAGCTTTAGTTTTGGCGTATCCGCAAACGGCGAATGCTGCTGGTTGTGCTTCAGAAGGCGCGCAGCTTTTTAAAATCCCAGCTTGGTATCGTGGATTAGTTAATGAAAAATGTGAAATCAAACCTATCGACCAAGAAGGAAAAGCCGGTTCGGTGACCATACAGCAATTTGTTTGGACCATTATCGGTAATATTTTTGATGGAATTTTTAGAATAGTTGGTGTTGTGGCGGTTGGTTATATTATCTGGGCTGGATTTCAATATATGATTGCGGCGGGTGATTCTAGTAAAATGGCCGCTGCTAAAACCACTATCGCCAACGCTATCGTTGGGCTGATTATTGCGATCGTGGCGTCAGGAATTGTTCAACTTGTAATGGGAGTATTTTAATGAATTTTTTAAAACAAATAGCTAATTCTACTACTGTTGATTCAAGCAAGATTTTTCAAGGAGTAGATACAAGCTCTAAAAACTTAAACACTGGGAACATTCTTAATGAGGTTTTTGCTTGGGCTGGAATTATCTGTGTTTTGGTAATTATCATTTCAGGATTCTTTTATGTAACCTCTGCGGGAAATCCATCGACTTTAACGCGCGCTAAAAATGCGATGACATACGCGCTTGTCGGATTGGGATTGATTATTTTGGCGTTTGGAATTGTAACATTTGTAACGGAGGTCATCTAATGAAACAGAAAATTATTGCTACACTTATAGCTTTTGCGTCTTTGTTTGCGCTTTTGCCGTATCAAACAGTTAGCGCGCAAAGTGCCTGCGATTATATGCAAGGAAATGCTGGAAATTCAAGCGTTTGTGATAACAAATCAAATTCTGATCTAAAAACTAACGTAAAAAATATCATCAATGTGTTATTTTGGGCTATTGGGATTGCGGCGGTCATCGTCATCATCTACTCAGGTATCCTCTACATCATATCAGCAGGCAATTCTAGCACCGTTCAAAAAGCCAAAACTACTCTCACCTACGCCGTAGTTGGTTTAATCGTAGCGATTTTGTCTTATGCGATTGTGAGCTTTGTGGTAAATATTTTTTAAAAGAAAGGAGTATAAAAAATGAAAAAACTAATACTATTTATTGGATTAACACTTGGTATGTTGGTTACGCCGTTGGCGACGATTGGTGGCAACAACTACGCATTTGCTGACGCTAAAAGCGAAATCCAGAGCGGAATATCAGATGCTGGTGGCAAAGATAATAGTACAGATTTAACCACTGTGATTACCGATATCGTAAAAACTATGCTATTTATCGTTGGTCTTTTGTCGGTCATCGTCATCATCTACTCAGGCATTCTCTACATCATCTCAGCAGGAAATTCCAACACAGTCCAAAAAGCCAAAACCACCCTTACCTACGCTATAGTTGGTTTAATCGTAGCGATTTTGTCTTATGCGATTGTGAGTTTTGTGGTGAACGCACTTAAAAAATAAATATTGACTTAAAAAATTTATGTGATATAATTTAAATTAGATAATAAAGAAAGGTATTTAAAAATGAAGAATCTAATTAAAAAAATTTCAGCTGCAGTTTTCGTTGTTGCGCTATCTGTCGCTGGCGTATCAGCAGTTGTTTCACCTACTGCTTCAGCTAACACTGGCAAATACAATCTCGGTAGCGGAATGAATGCTGCTAAAACTGCCGATCAGCAAGACAGCCTATTTGGTGATGGTGGTATCTTTCCTACAATCGTTA
>CAZVBN010000018.1:0-11424 GCA_964625845.1 uncultured Candidatus Saccharibacteria bacterium
GTTTTTTGTCGAGCAGATTACTCTTTCCGCCCAGCAAAAGCTCGTCGAAAAGCGTTGGCGAATCAATATTTTCTTCGATATATTGCCAAACTTTTTGTCCACCGTTAAAATAGCTTAAATCCTTGAACTAAGGAAGTTCATCCGTTCCCCGGAAAATTCGTTGCGTGTTTCGATAAGCTAAATTCTTCGCTTTCACAACTTCTTCATCTGCAATTTCGCCATTTTTCGATTTCTCCAAAGTGTAAAGTCGCCAATTGGTTTCGAAAACTTCGCGGAAATTTTTACCCTCAAAATAAGCCAATCCAGCCGTCAAATAGTGCGGAATTCCCGCTTCTTCAAACTTGCCCGCCACCGACATTTCCATCGCGCGAGCAATTCCCTCTTCGGTGTCGAGGTATCCGTCAAGGCCAAGCTGAAGTGGCGCAATTCCGTAATCTTCGCCAATTTGCGAGCGATAATAATGCGTGCCGAGCTCGTGAACGATCAAGCCTTCGAGCTTTTCTTTCGAAACTGATGTGCGATTTTCGGGAATTTCAACCATCCTATCGGCATTTCTTACATGAATCGCACCAGATTTTTTCCACTGAATATCAAAATGCGAAAATCCAGAATTTTGCTCTAAATCACTAGTGATTTTTCCGAAAATTTCTAAAATCTCCTGCGCAGAATATTTTTCGCCGGCCGGTTTTTCTGGAATAAATTTTAACTGATCGGAATAAAAATCACGCACCAAATCGCCAAAAGTTTCCACAGTTTCTTGTTTCGGCTTGAATCTTTCGCCAGCAGACTGCGAATAATCTTCATCTAAAAGCTCGAAAAGTTCCGTTCGGAGTTTCTCGCCAGTTTCGTTAAATTCGGATTTTTTGATTTTTGCTATTTTTTCGCCAATCAAAGATTCGAAAGTCGATTTTTCTGGTTCGCTCTCAACTTCAATATTATTTTTCATAAAAATAAACTCGGCGCGAGATTTTTCGTCTGGCGTTTTGGCGTTTCGAAAATCAACCGCAGCTTGAAGCATTGCCGCAGTTTTCGTGCGAGTTTCAATCTGAATTTCAAACAATTCTCGCTCAATTTCACCCAAATTTTCGTCTTCGAAAATCGTTTTCGCGGCTAAAGATAATTTTTCATAGAGATCATCAACTTCGTTTTGGTTTAGTTTTTCATAAAAATTATTCGGTTTTTCCAGATCTGGTTTTTCGAAAAACTCTGCCTTAGCTTCTTCGAAATTGGACGGAGTGAATTTTTCAACAACCCTAGGAGCAGAATCCTCGAAAATTTCAGATATAGATTTTTGATTTTCAAAACTTTTGATTTTTTCCATAACTTGTTTTATTATATCATATTTTAGCGCAAAAGTCAATCAAAAACGCCTCGTTCTTGGCGAGCGAAGCGTTTGTGTTTTTAGCCAAAAATATTTCAAAAAATTCCCTTTTTCGCCTTGGCAAATTCTGCGAGAAGTTCTTTTTGCCTTTTCGAGAGGCGAGTTGGCGTTTCGACAATCACGGTGATAATGTGCGCACCACGACGGTCAGATTTAAGGTGCGGAACGCCATGACCAGAAAGCTTGAAGTCGGTGTGGCTTTGCGTGCCGGCTGGGATTTTCATCGTGAGTGGGCCGTCGACAGTTTCGACTTCGATTTCAGTTCCGAGCGCAGCGTCGATCATTGAGATTTTTTCTTCACTCAAAATCAAATCACCTTCGCGCGTGAATTTTTTATCGGCTCGAACGCGAATATTCACAAACAAATCGCCCTTTTCGCCACCTTTGACAGCTTCACCACGACCACTCAAACGAATTATCGCGCCGTCGTCAATTCCAGCTGGAATTTTCAACTTAATTTCTTGTTTTTGTCGAGCTACGCCAGCACCACCACAAACCGAACAGTTCTTTTCAGGAACTTCGCCTTTACCATCGCAAGTTTGGCAAGTTGTACTTTGCTGAATTGGCCCGAAAAGTGTTTGCGTAACGCGCGTTTGCTGACCAGAACCACCACAATCTGGGCATTTTTTCAAGCCGTGGCCAGGCTCGGCACCGTTGCCATGACAGTGGTCACATTCATCATCCAGATTTATAATAATCTCGGTTTCTGTGCCGAAAATCGCCTCTTTGAAACTCAAATCTACTTCAACTTCAACATCGCGACCACGGCGAGTTTTCGAAGCGCGCGAACCGCCAAATCCACCGCCAAAAATTCCGTCAAAAATATCGCCAAATCCACCGCCAAAATCAAAATTAATGTTCTGCGCGCCGCCAAATCCGCCAAAACCCTCGAAAGGATTTCCGCCATATCCGCCAGAATTTCCGCCAACGCCCGCGTGGCCAAATTGATCGTAGCGCTGGCGCTTTTCTTTGTCTTTTAAAACCTCATAAGCCTCATTCACCTCTTTGAAAGCTTTTTCGTCGCCACCTTTATCAGGGTGAAGTTCGACAGCTTTTCGGCGAAAGGCCTTTTTAATTTCATCAGCACTGGCATCTTTTTTGACGCCCAAAATTTCATAATAATCAGCTTTACTCATATATTCCATTATAACAAATTAGCACTTGAAGCGCAAGAGTGCTAATTGTTGTTTTGAGACTCGAATTGACTTTTTTGATAATCCATTGTATGATTAAGAGAAATAAATTAAGGGGTGAGTAATTTATGAAAATATTTGTTGACGGGCGAGAAATTCGCCAAACTGCCGTCACGGACGCAATCGAAATTCTGCTTGAGCGTGTTGAAGCGCTAAAAAACGACGGAAACGAAAAACATTCGCCAGAACAGATCGCAAAAGTGAAATCAAGCTGGTCGAATTATCGAAAATTCCTGATTCCACCAGCAGAACTCGCTTTGCGCGGAATCGAGAGTGAGTTCGATTTGCGGTTCCACAGCGGAATCGTAAAAATCGAAGCTGACGCACAAACTACTTTCCTCCACACAAAGGGCGGAATCGTCCGGCGTGTAGAGTTCTAAAGTCTTCTCTTGAAGGCTTATTTTTATGCAAATCTTAACATAAAAAACAAAATCTCCCACAATTACTTGCAGGAGATTTTTCATTTTCACAAAGGTGGAATTTTATGAATTTTCGTTGTCGATTATTCTACAACTTCACCTTCGACAGCTTCGTCGGATTTTTTGCGTGAAGTTTTTGTTTCGCCAGATTTTTCATCTTTTGAAGCATCGGCTTGTTCGGCTTGATACAATTTCGCACCGATTGGCATAATCGCATCTTGAAGATCTTTGGCAGCCTTTTCGAGCTCGGCTTTGTCTTCGGAATTTTGCGATTTTTTGGCTTCTTCGACAGCTTTTTCGATAGCTTTCTTATCTTCGTCAGAAATTTTATCCTTAAATTCGCTTGGCATTTTTTCTGCTTGATAAATCGCCGCATCGAGAGCATTTTTTGCATCGATTATTTCGCGCTTCTTTTTGTCTTCATCGGCGTGAAGTTCGGCATCTTTTTGCGCTTTTTCGATGTCTTCTTTGCTCATATTTCCAGAATTTTGAATGGTGATGTTGTTCTCTTTGCCAGTTCCTTTATCTTTGGCAGAAACAGTCAAAATTCCGTTGGCGTCAATGTTGAAAGTCACTTCGATTTGTGGAATTCCGCGTGGCGCAGGAGCGATTCCCGAAAGAATGAAGTTTCCGAGAGATTTGTTGTCGGCAGCCATCTCGCGTTCGCCTTGAAGCACATGAATTTCAACTTGCGGCTGGTTGTCGGCATAAGTCGAGAAAACTTGTGTTTTCGAAGTCGGAACGGTCGTGTTGCGGTCGATCATTGGAGTTCGAACACCGCCAGCGGTTTCGATACCGAGGGTCAAAGGTGTCACATCCAAAAGCAGAACATCTTTGACATCGCCCGCCAAAACACCACCCTGAATCGCAGCACCAACGGCAACAACTTCATCTGGATTCACACCTTGAGTTGGTTTTTTGCCGAAGATTTTTTCAACTTTTTCGATTACGGCCGGCATTCGAGTCATACCACCAACCATCACGATTTCTGAAACTTCGCTCGCTTTTAGACCAGCGTCGCTCAAAGCTTTTTCAACCGGAATTGAAAGTCGATCAATCAAATCCGAAACCAAATCTTCGAGTTTGGCGCGCGTCAAAGTGTATTCGAAATTCTTTGGAACGCCGTCTTCCATCGCGATGAACGGCAAGTTAACTTCGTATGATGTTGTTGAAGAAAGTTCTTTTTTGGCTTTTTCGGCTTCGTCCTTCAAGCGTTGCATTGCTGCAGAATCGTTTTTGAGGTCGATTCCTTCTTCTTTTTTGAATTCATCCAAAAAGTGGTTCACGATTCGGTTGTCAAAATCTTCACCACCAAGGTGCGTGTCGCCGTTAGTCGAAAGAACTTCGAAAACGCCGTCCGCAATATCTAAAATCGAAACGTCGAATGTTCCACCGCCAAGGTCGAAGACGGCGATTTTTTCGTCTTTTTTGCCATCCAAACCATAAGCAAGCGCGGCGGCGGTTGGCTCGTTGATGATTCGCTTCACTTCGAGGCCGGCAATTTTACCAGCGTCTTTTGTGGCTTGTCGCTGACTGTCGTCGAAATAAGCTGGAACGGTGATCACCGCTTCGGTCACCTTTTCGCCAAGAAATGCTTCTGCGTCGGCTTTGATTTTACTCAAAATCATCGCTGAAACTTCTTCTGGTGTGTGTTCTTTGTCGCCCATTTTTACAGCTACACCATTGCCCTTTTTCACGATTTCGTAAGGCATAATGTCGAGGTCTTTTTGAACTTCGTCGTCAGCAAATTTTCTACCGATCAAGCGCTTCACGCCATAAATGGTATTTTTTGGGTTGGTTACGCGCTGGCGTTGCGCCACTTGTCCGACAAGTCGTTCGCCTTTTTTATTTATTGCAACCACCGATGGAGTTGTTCGATTTCCTTCGGCGTTTGTGATAACCTCTGGTTTTCCTGCCACCATGTAGGCAAAAGCCGAGTTGGTTGTACCGAGGTCAATTCCGATAATTTTTCCCATTTTATTCCTTTCTTATTAAAAATTCATAAACAATTTCAGATAAGCGCGCCTCGCAGGCTTCACGCTTATATTAACATTATACGCTTTTGGCAGTCGCAGGTCAAGAGTGCTAATGATGTTTTATTTACAACGATTTACATTTTTATTCTTATGTGTTAAAATTGCTATATGGATAATAATATTTTCTCACTACAAAATATATCAATCAAAAATATCCTCTCCTTAGTAGAGCAAGACAGAATTGCAATACCAGAAATACAGCGACCTTTCGTCTGGAAAAAATCAAAAATCCGCGACTTAATTGACTCCCTCTATCGCGGATATCCAGTCGGATATATAATAACTTGGGAAAGCGACTCAGCCATATTAAAAGGCGGCGGAAAATCCTACGGAAAAGCCATCTTAATTGATGGCCAACAAAGAATTACCGCTCTTTGTGCAGCTTTAGCTGGGAAGGATATTATAAATAAAAATTATCAACGAGAAAGCGTATCTATCTCTTTCAATCCTATTGAGGAAAAATTCGAAACCAAAACTCGCGCCACCGAACGAGGCTCAGAATGGATATCGGACATAAGAACCATTATAGCTAATGATTTTTCGGATCGAAAATTTATGCGCGAATATGAAAAGAAAAATCCACACTTAACAGATGAGGATTTAGACATAATAGCCTCTCGAATATTAAAAATAAAAGGACTGTTAAATATTCAGATCGGTCGAATTGAATTACAAAATAATGTCGATATTGAAACTGTAAATGAAATATTCAACCGAATCAATAGCTCCGGGGTCCCCCTCTCCAGCGCAGATTTTGCCATGAGCCGAATCGCACCCTACGAAAAAGAGACCGGGGATAACTTTGGTATGAATTTACGAAAAACTATAGATTATTTTGCCGAGATGAGCTTGGATAAAACCGGTGAATTACGTAAAAATATCGAAGCTAACGATCCTATCTTCACCCAATCCGATGTTTTTTCAAAAATTTCATGGATAGGAAAACAAGATTTTCAACATATATACACTTTGGGATATAATGACATCCTCCTCGTCTCCTCACTGGCCGAATTTCGACGCGGCGACCTGAGCGATCTAGTGGCTCTACTTTCTGGGCGAGACTTTGAAGAGCGAAACTATAAAGCAGAAATCAAAGATGAATCTTTCATTAAATTAAAAAACATAGTCTCCCTTATCACAAACAGATATATGTTTGAAGGGTTTATACAAGATGTATTAATCGCAAGCGGATATGTTAATTCCGACTTTATTCGGGCTAAAAATACCATCAATTATCTATATGCTATATACTTGCGCCTTCGCAAGTCTGGCAAAAAATCAGCAAAAATATCTAAAGATCTGCGAAAATTATTGAATATTTCAAACCTTACACGAAGATTATCGAGCTCGTTTAATACAGTCATTCAGGAAGACTTAAAGAAAATTGACGAACAGGGACTTAGTAAATTTGTTCAAAGCCTAGAAGGAACGTTGCTAAGCGAAGCATTCTGGAACAATCAACTCGTTGCCGAATTTGATAAAACTAATTTATCCACTCAATATTGGTATACCTATTTGGTTGCTCAACAAAAACTTCGCAGGCAAAGTTTTCTAAATAAAAACATTCCAACCGGAGAAATACTACTTGAAGATATTCATCATATTTTCCCTCGAGCGTATTTGCAAAAAGCCGGATTATCCCAAAACGACTGGAACAAGATTGCGAACTTTATTCCTCTAAAACGAGATACAAATATTGCCATATCCAGTAAACCACCGAAAGAATATCTAGGCATAATCTCTGACGGTAAAGGCGAAACCATCTCAAGCGACATCAAAAATAAAGATGAACTACTCGAAAATCTTAATCATAACGCCATTCCAGAAATGGCTATACTCGGGCAGTCCGATAATTATAGAGAGTTTCTAGCCGAACGACAAAAATTAATGGCGAAAATGGTTCGTAGGTACTACGAAAGTCTATAAGTAAACGCACCATCTAAATGGTGCGTTTACTTTAATAAAACCTCAAATACTCCCAATTCTCAATCTCTGGCGCGTCGACGGAATTTTCGCGGGCGAATTTTAGCAAGTCTTCTTTTCTCGCCAAATATTCTTCAGCCTTCTCAGGATTTTTCGAAGCGACCGCTCGAGCCGCAATATCGTATCGCGAAACTCGATTTCTCGCCAACATATCAAACGGTGTGGTCGTCGAACCCTTTTCCTCATAGCCGTTCACCACAAATCGCGCCGGATTTTCGTAATCGAACAAAATCGACTTCAAAGTTTGCGGATAGCCATGAAAGGCAAAAAACACAGGTTTTTCGACAGTGAAAATGTTCGAAAATTCATTTTTTGAAAGAGTTTTTTCGAAAGTTCCAATTCCGCCAGAATTCAAAGCCGAAACGTAGACAATTCGAATCTTCAAATCCGCAAAATCATGCCTCAAAACTTGCGCAGCCGCCACAGTTTCTTTGAAAACATAATCGCCACTCGCCGCCAAGATCACGTCCGGCTCATCGAGAGAACCGCCCGCGCGCCAAGCGTCGAATTCAGCGCCTCGCCACAAATCATAAGCAAAAATTCCACCGTTTTCAATCTGTTTTTCGGCCTGTTCGAGCGAGAAATATCGCGGTTCGGGAGTTTTCCCAGCGATTAATGCATTGATGTTATTTTTCGACTGAAGCATTTTTTTCATCGCCTGAACCGCAGAATTATCGTCCGCCGGCAAGAAAATTTGCCCAATTCCGTTATGTCGGCGTAAAACTTCGTCCAAAAAGCTTGGATTTTGGTGCGAAAAACCGTTGTGATCTTGTCGCCAGCCGGTCGAAGTTAGAACATAATTCAAGCTCGAAATATCGCCACGCCACGAAACTTCCTGACTTTGTGTCAAAAATTTCGCGTATTGATCCATCATCGAAGAAATGATCGGCATAAACGCCTCATAAGAGGTCATCACGCCGTGACGACCGGCCAAAATGTAGCCTTGAAGCAAGCCTTGGAGCGAAGTTTCGTTGAGAATTTCCACCACGCGACCGTCGCGCGACAGATCTTTTTCCCAAGGGTTGATTTTTCGTTGCCAACTTCGCGAAGTCGTTTCGAAAATCGCGTCGAGTTTGTTCGAATAAGTTTCATCTGGACTGAAAAAGCGGAAATTTTCGGGATTTTTTGCAAAAATATCGCGCAAAAATTCACCAACCGCGTTCATCGAAAGCGATTTTTCAGAATTTCGCGCCGTAATATTCGGCAAATCGAGTGGCTGGAAGTTTTTTCCGCCATCGATCAGCGAATTTCGTCCAAATCGACTTTCATTTTTCGGCAAAAAATCCTCAAGCCAAGCACCGAATTTGCCAGTTTTTTCGTCAAAAAGTTCGCCAAAATTATACGATTTCAACCAGTTTTCGAGTTTTTCTAACTCTTCTGGATTTTTGGCGGCGTTCGGCAAAGGCACTTGGTGCGCGGACGAATTTCCCTCGATTTTTTCGCCAGAATTTTCCGCAACCCCGCCGCTTCCCTTTTTTGATCGAACGATCAACATCGGCAATCGCACAAAACTTTCGCCAGAATTTCCGCCGATGAGTTTAATTTTCGAAATCTCGCGATAAATTTCGCTCAACACTTTTGAAAATTCCGCATCAAAATCCTTCGCCGTGTATTCGTCGACAATTTTTGGCTGCCAGCCAGCGCCGTGGAAAAATTGAATCAGTTCAAAATCGCTCATCGAGCCAAAAATCGTTGGGCCAGAAATTTTGTATTTGTTCAGATGAAGAACTGGCAAAACTACACCGTTTTTAACAGGATCAATGAGTTTGCTCAAATGCCAAGCCGAAGCAATCGCGCCAGTTTCGGCCTCGCCGTCGCCGATAAGCGTCGCCATAATCAGATTAGGATTGTCGAGAACCGCGCCAAAAGCCGTCGCCAGCGAATAACCAAGCTCACCGCCCTCCAAAATCACGCCCGGCGTAAACGGACTCGCGTGGCTCGGAAAACCGCCCGGCCAAGAAAATTCGCGCGAAATGTAGGCAATTCCGCTGGAATTTCGAGCGGCTTTTTGGTCAAAATTCGCCAAAGTTTCTTCTAAAAACAGATTGGCTTGAAGCGCCGGAAAAGCATGTCCAGGTCCAAGCATGAACGCAGTTTTTAGATTACTGCCGGCAAAATCGAGGTTTTTTTGCGCCGCGAGAAGGTGTGCATAAGTGTGATTTACACCTGGACAGCTGCCCCAATGCCCCAAAAGTCGAGGCTTGATATCTTCGCTTTTCAATTTTCGCGAAAGTAAAAAATTATCCCGCAAAAAAATCTGCGAAACCGTCAAATAATTAGCCGCACGAATAAATTTCTTCAAATTTTCCAAGTTTTGCCCACTATTCATTCTTCGATTTTATCACACTTGTGGTTATTTTTCCAGAGGAAAATAAAAATCGAGCCGTAATTTTCAGCTCGATTTTCGAAAGTTATTTCCGTCCAACCTTCACCATCGCGTGGCGTAAAATTTCGCCGCGGATTTTGTAGCCAGCTCGAAGCTCTTCGGCAACAACCTCTTCGCCATCACCTTCATCGTCGAATTGAATCGCCTCGTGAAGTTCAGGATCAAACAAAACACCCGCGCTCGAATCAATCCGCTCGACGCCAATTTTCGCCAAGTTTTTTTCGAGATTTTTGCTCATTTTGACGACATTTTGCGCCCAAGCGTTTTCTGCCAAATCGCTCGGCAGGTGCGAAATCGCACGCTCGACATCATCCAAAAACGGCAAAATCGCCAAAATCGCCTTTTTTTCGCCCAAAGTTTGCGCGTTCGAAACTCGCGATTCGACATTTTTTCGAAAATTCTCAAAATCGGCGCGCGTTCGCTGTAAATCCGCCGTCATTTCGGCAAGCTCGGCTCGCGTTTTTTTGATTTCTGCGTTGATTTTTTCTGCTTTTTTATCCTTCATTTTCCCTCCTTAATCTTCTAAAATTTCTTCCAAAAATTCGCCCGTATGCCGCACTAAACGGATAACTTTGCCGTAACTTTGGCGAGTCGGGCCGAGAACGCCGATGTAGGAATTTTCCGAAAACGGCGACTGGAATTTCGAAATAATCAAACTCGCGCCCGAACTTTTGCCGATCGGATTTTCGCTACCGATATAAACATTGAGCGGTTCGTTTGGCGAGACCTCACGAAGCCAAGGCTCGAGATTATCCAAAAGTTGCGCAACAGATTGAACCGCTTCGCCACTTTCAAATTCTGGCTGAGAAAACAAATTGTAAATTCCGTTAATGTAAAGCTGGTCGCCAATCGTGGCAAGGCCGAGATTTCCAGTGAGTTCAACTAAAGAATCCACCGCTGAACGAATCGCTTGATCGGCACGGGCTTTTTGCGACTGAATTCGAAGCGAAATCGCCTGTGTCGAACGTGTAAAATTATCGCGAGAATTGTCAGCATTCAGCAAAAATCTTTCACTTTCCTGCTGTTCGCTCAATCTGTTAACATAAAACCGATAGCCTTTGTCGGTGGGAATTCGTCCAGCCGAAGTGTGCGGTTGTGTAATAAAACCGAACTCTTCCAGCTTAGCCATTTCAGCACGAATCGTCGCGCTCGAAACACCAAAAAGTTTCGCCAGCGTGACACTTCCAACAGGGCTGGTAACTTCGGCGTATTGCTCGATAATCGCCACTAAAATTTGTGTTTGACGCGGAGTTATATTCATACTCACAGTTTAGCACAAATTAGCACTTAGGTCAAGAGAGTGCTAATTTTCCGAATCTTCGTTTGAGATCTGAGCAAATTTTTCACGAATATCTTCCAGCAACTTCTGCGCACGCACGCGAACCTCAATATCTTTATAATTAAATTCAACATCTTGGTGAAGAATTTGATTGATGATTCGCGCCGTGTTTCGAAAATCATCGTTCAAAATAAAGTGAAAATACGGCTCGGCGAGCGCTTTTTCGAGTGATTCGATAGCTTCGGGCAAGCGTTTTTTGAAGTCACGCTCAAATTCCGCCTCGCTGTGATAGCGATTGGCAAAACGCGCACGCCAAGTTTCGTAATCTGGCGGCAAAATCATCACCGCGACAACTTTTGAGCTCAGTTTTTTGTACTCAGCGATTCCGTGAATGTCGATATCGGTCACCGAAATTTGGTTGTTTTGGTGCGCTTTTTCAATTTCGGCGACGGACGTTCCGTAAATTTTTCCGTGAACAAATTTTGCCTCGATGAATTTTCGTTCAACCAGCATTTTCTCTGCTTCTTCTTTGCTGATGAAATTATAATCGACGCCATTTTGCTCTTCTTTACCGTTGTTTACGCGTGGCGGGCGAGTTGTGTGGCTCACGATATCGCGATATTCGGGGTTTTTGAGAAGATGTTTTTTGGTGGTGTCTTTGCCAGCACCAGAAATTCCAGCAAGCAAAAGAATCCGCGAATTCGCTACGAGCTCAATCGCTTCGGGCGGAGTTTGGTAGTTTTCGAC
>CAZVBN010000019.1:0-10511 GCA_964625845.1 uncultured Candidatus Saccharibacteria bacterium
CGACAAAAAACAGCAAAAATCGATTTACGAGCTAAAAGTTGGCAAGCGATAGATTTGACTTTTCTGCTAAATTATGATAGAATAAATAGAAGTTAAATAGGTGGAGATTTTATGAAAAAGCAACCAATTTTAGGATATTTTCGAGAAAAAAATAACACAGAAGAATTCAAATTCAAGTCAGAATCGTATAAGCAGGCCTATCATGAGCTTTTCGAGTTGCTGGCCGAGCGGGGTATTTATGTTGCGATTTTGATGGGTGAATCGACTTATCTTGGCGGCGGAAAATTCTCCAAGCACTGGGTTCAAGTAAAAAAAGACGACGAATTCGTTTTTGAAAAACGCGGTGAAATTCAGACGGATTTGATTTGGGTGAAAGATAAATTTGAAGCAACCGATTTTCCGCAAATAAACTCAGCGGAGTTTCGAAAAATATGCTCCGACAAACACCTTTCGTATGAGCTTTTGGCGGAATTTCAGCCGAAGAGTTTTTTGGTGAAAAATGAGCGCGAATTGAATGATTTCTTGGCAAAAATTCCAACCGAAAAGGTAGCAATCAAGACACTTTCGGGCAATTCTGGAATCGGTGTTTTTGTTGGTGAAAAAAATGATTTTGACTTTAAGGAATTTGGCGAAGAATTTCCGCTTCAAATTCAGGAATTCGTTGAAACGGACGGCGGCGTGCCGGGAATTGTTGAAGGTCGGCATGATTTTCGGGTGATCTTGATGAATGGCGAGCCGATTTTAGCGACACTTCGAACTCCACCAAAAGATGGCTTGAAATCGAATATTGGTTATGGCGGAGCAACTTTCTTGCTTGAAAAATCAAAAATTCCGCAAGATTTAATTGGTCTTTGTCAAAAAATTGATGAAAAGCTTTCAAAAATTAGCGAAGGTCGATTTTATTCGGCTGATTTTGGGCTGACTGAAAATGGTTGGCGACTTTTCGAAGTTAATGCAATGCCCGGAACGATAAATCGCGATCGAGGCGAAATCGCGATCGAATATCAGCGTGATCTTGCGAATTTTTTGACGCACACTACTGTCAAAAACAGTTCGCGAAGCAAAACTATCGGCCGTGCGGAAAGAATCAATTTGTTAAATCGTGGAATTCTAGATGTTCCGGCAAAAATTGACACTGGCGCTTATAGCTCCTCGATCGATTGCTTGAAGGCTGAAATCATCGAAAATAACGGTGTTAGAAAATTGCAATTTGTGTTGTTTAATGAAAAAAGTCCTTATTTTTCTGGCGAAGAAATTATCACCGAAAATTTTGAAGAAACAGAGGTTAAAAACTCAAATGGAATCGAAAAGCGATTTGTTATTTTTGAAGAAATTGAACTGGCTGGGCAAATTTTTCGGAGTCGCTTAACTTTGGCGAATCGAAAACATTTGCGCTATCCGATTTTGATTGGGCGAAGACTTTTGCGAGAAACGGATATTTTAGTGGATGTAAAAACTGGTCAAGGCTTGCCAGACGATGAAGAAGAAAGGGGCTTGTAATGAAAATTGCTATTTTATCAAATTCGGAAGAAAATTATTCAACGAAACGATTAAAGGAAGTCGCTGAAAGTCGTGGGCATGAAGTTGATATAATTGCTTATCGAGATTGCTACATTACAATTGATGAAAAAACTCCAAAGGTGATGTATGATGGCGAAAATATCGGTCGCTATGACGTGATCATTCCTCGAATCGCCAGCTATATGACAAAATACGGAACGGCGGTGGTTCGTCAGCTTGAAGCGGCTTATCCACGGGCATATTTTATGAATAAATCTTTGGCCATCACTCGTGCTCGCGACAAACTCCGTTCGACGCAGCTGCTTGCAAAAGCTGGCGTGGCGATTCCAAAAACCGTGATTTCGCGAAACACAACAGATATCGACGATCTTCTTGAAGAAATTGGCGGAACTCCTGCGATCATTAAATTGGCGCGTGGAACTCACGGCAATGGCGTAGTTTTGGCTGAAACTAAAAAAGCTGCCAAATCTGTTCTTCAAGCGTTTTATTTGAACAATTCTGATGGCACAAACGTCTTAATTCAAGAATTTATCAAGGAGTCCGCTGGAACTGATATTCGTGCGTTCGTGGTTGGCTCACAAGTGGTGGCAAGTATGAAGCGTCAAAGTTTGGACGACGATTTTCGAAGTAATCTTCACAAAGGCGGATTGGGCGAACCGATCAAACTCACGCCAGAAGAGCGAAAAATGGCGGTGAAAGCCGCAAAAGCGATGGGATTAACGATCGCCGGTGTCGATTTGATGCGGTCGGCGCGCGGTCCGTTGGTGCTTGAAGTTAACGCCAGCCCAGGATTTGGTATCGAAAAAATCACTTATCGCGACGTCGCCGGAAAAATCATCGATTACGCCGAGCGAAACGCCAAGCGGGGCAATAAAAAAGACAAAATTGGCGCTTAAACTCAAAGGTCTTCGGTTTGGCTGTGAGGTTTTTGAAGATATAGTTGGTGTATTGAAAAAACAAAGAGAATATGATAATATATCTAGGTTCTTGAATTTTCGTGATTTTAGGAGGTGGCTATAATGCTAAAAATACCCATAGGAAAAGATGAGAACGGCAATGAGGTGTGTGTTACTACTATTGGATTGGACAGGCGCGAAAATGCGATCACTAATAAAAAGTTGGCGATCAATCAGCAAGCTGCAATCGATAAAGCTCGAAACAAACTGAGGAAGTTGAGAGAAACATACCCGAATGTCATAATTTACTAGGCTCGCGCAATTGCGGGCTTTTGATTTTTGTGATAATCTGGTAAAATTAAATCATGGTTGTGATTATTTTTTTGGCGATTCTGGCGATTTTTTTGATTCTTTCGCGCCGAAAATTAGCGTATTTTGTGTTGGCGATTTTGGCGGGTGTGGTTTTGAATCAATATTTGAACGCCGAAATTGTCAAAATTCTGACGCTTTCTAATCTCCAAATTCCGAATTCAACACTTGTCGGGATCGCGGGACTAACCTTGATTTTGACGCCAGCGCTGATACTTTTGCCAAAAAATTCCAAGCAAGAAAGTTGGCTTTTTGGCGTGATTTCGTCGATTTTTGCGTCGATTTTTGTGCTGAGCGTTTCGCATTTGAGTCTGTCGCGAGTGTTTGTGTTTGACGAATTATCGAAAAATCTGGCTTTATTGGCTGAAAATTACGCTGGAATTATCATTCTTGCTGCGGTCGTGCTGGCGATTTTGAGTATTTTTTCAATAAAAACGAAAAAAGACAACAAAAAATCTTGACTTTTTCGCAAAAATGCGCTACAATTGAAAAAGGTTCAGATGGGTCTGTAGCTCAGCTGGTTAGAGCACCTGCCTTTTAAGCAGGGTGTCGTGGGTTCAAGCCCCACCAGACCCTCCAAATGGAATTATTCGAAGAATTCTCCTCGCGAGAGTTCTTCTTTTTTTGGCGAAAGTATGGTAAAATTAATATATGCAAGAAATTGATTTTAGACAACATTTAATGATTTTTGTAAATCGTTGGTTTTTGAACAGCTTTGCGATTTGGGCGGTTGTGATGCTGCTCGGTAAGGTTAGCGGAGATTATGACGCGGGAACTTTCTTCTTGGCTGGATTTATTTTTTCGATAATCAATGCTGTTTTGAAGCCGATTTTAACTATTCTGTCGCTACCAGCGATCCTGCTATCGCTCGGGCTTTTTACGCTTGTAGTAAACGGTTTTGTGGTGTGGTTTTCACTACTTTTGGCGCCAAATATCTCGATGAGCTTTTGGAATGCGATTGTTGCGGGAGCGATTTTGAGCTTGCTAAATTATACGATTACCAGTTTGGCTAATGAAAAAGTAGAAGGAAGGAATTTATAAATGAATTGGGATTTAGTTTTACAGATTACAACAATTGCGTCGGGAGCGATTATGGCTTTGCTTGTTTTGCTTCAACCGCGCGGCGCAACTTTGGGCGCGGGATTCGGTGCTTCGGGCGAGCTTTTTACAACTCGTCGTGGTGTCGAAAAGAGTGTTTTTAATGCAACGATTGTTTTTGCGACAATTTTTGTGTGCTCAATTATTGCAATGTTGTTTTTGCCTAATTAAATTGGTAAGGGTCTATGGATTTTAAAAAGAAGCCGAAAGTTAAACGTGTTTCATCTGTGAAAAAAACACCTCAAAAACAATCTGCGGACAAGCAAATCTCCTTGGATGTCAGGGCGGGGAATTTAGCCAAAAACATCGAAATTCTCGAAAAAACTGCTGTCGGACATGTTAGAACTTTTTTCGTGGAGAAGTTTCCTAATCTGAAAAACGTGCGAAATCTCGTGCTGGTTTGGCTGTTTTTGATGGTTGGACTCTTGTTGTCGGTTGCGGTTTTTCGAATTTATGGCGATTTTAGCTATAAATTCGAAACTTTCTCTGATGGTGGAACTTATTCCGAGGGAATTATTGGCGAAATCAAGAGTTTGAATCCGATTTTTGCTTCAAGCGAGCCCGAAAAAGCGTTTGCGAAACTGGCATTTTCAAGCTTATACACAATTGATACTAGCGGAAAATTGAACACCGAGTTAGCGCGCAGCGTTTCGACGACCGATGGCTACAAAACTTTCTCTCTTAAAATCCGAGAAAATGCCGTCTGGAGCGATGGTCAAAAACTCACGGCTGACGACGTTATTTTTACGGTTGGCTTGCTGAAAAACAGACTGGTGAACGTCGCGAAGTACGATTCTTGGGCGGATGTTAAAGTCTCGAGAGTTGGCGATTTTGAGATAAAATTCGAAATGCCAACAGCGTCGGATTTAGTGCTCTACACTTTGGATTTTCCGGTTTTACCAAAACATAAATTCGAAAATATTCAACCCGAGCAAATCCGCGAAAATATTTTTAGCAAAAACCCAGTTACATCTGGAAAATTCGCTTTTAAGAGTCTTGCGCAGTCCGAAAATAAAACTACAATTTTGCTTGAAAAAAATGAAAAATATTTCGGTGGTGCGGCAAAACTTGATCGATTCGAAATCGTAGCTTATAGCGAAAAAGCTCAGCTCGTCAAAGCGTTGGCGTCTGGCGAGATTTCGGCGTCGCCAAGTGTTAGTTTGAGTGATTTTTCGGATCAAGAAAAGCCAAAAATGTCAGAAAATCAATCCGAAATCAATCGCGGAACTTATGCCTTTTTGAATAATTCGAGCACGTTTTTGAAAGATCGTGCGGTTCGTTTGGCGCTCCAAAAAGGTATCGATGTTTCGCTGGTTCGCTCCAAAATGTCTTCAATTTCCGCTTTAGATTTTCCGATTTTTGCCGAATATGTCGACCAAGATGCGATAGAATTACCGCAATACAATCTGGAAGAAGCCAAAAAAATGCTCGACGAAGCGGGCTGGAAGTTGGAAGGCTCCGTGCGGACGAAAGATGGCCAAAAAATGAAAATGACACTTGCCACGGTGAGCGGTTCGAATCTCGAAGCGGCCGCCAAAGAATTCAAGCGACAACTTGAACTGTTGGGTGCGGAAATTGAGCTGATCGTCGCTGATGGAAATGACAAATCTGGTAGCTTTTTTCAGTCGATTTTACAGCCACGAAACTACGATATTTTGATTTATGAAATCGATTTCGGCGCCGATTCCGATATCTACGCCTTTTGGCACTCTTCGCAGGCTACCGCGAATGGATTTAACTTCTCGAATTATGCCGACGCGATCGCTGATGATATTCTTTTGAATTCGCGTGAGGCCGAGACTGACAGCGAGAAACGCGATCAATTAACTGCGTTCGTAAAAAGATGGTTGTCGCGCGCGCCAGCGATTGGTATTTCGCAAACAAAAGAAACTTATGTCTTCCGAAAAAGTGTAAAAACTTACGACAGCAAAAACATTCTGACTGAAGCACTGGATCGCTACGGAGATGTTTTGTATTGGCAGGTCGACAAAACTGAGCTTTACAAGACACCTTAATTTTGGTATAATTAGAGTGGTCTTGCGCGCGTGGCGGAATTGGTAGACGCGCTAGCTTGAGGGGCTAGTGAGCTTCGGCTCGTGGAAGTTCAAGTCTTCTCGTGCGCACCATTTGAAATTTAAAGCGACCTTTTTATGGGGTCGTTTTTGCTATAAAAATGGGGTTTATCTCGTCAAATCATGGTATAATATAATCAGTTATGTTTGAAAAAATCATCAATTCCGAGCTTGAAATGAAAAATCTCGGCGCAAAAATCGCCAAGTTGCTTAAAGGTGGCGAAGTTTTGGAGTTGATCGGTGATGTTGGCGCCGGAAAAACCACTTTTACGAAAGGTTTGGCGCAAGGTTTGGGCGTGGCGGAAACTGTTCAGAGCCCGACTTTTACGATTTCTCGAATTTATGATGGCGAAAATTTCACGCTCACGCACTATGATTTTTACAGATTGAACGACGCTGGAATTATGAGTTTGGAGCTGGCGAGCGTTTTGGAAGAGCCGGAAAATATCACGGTCGTTGAATGGGCGGAAAGTGTGGCGGAAATTTTGCCGGAAAATCGAATTTGGTTGGAGATTTTGAACCAAAATGAAACTTCGCGAAAGGTGAAGATTTTCGCTGAAGCTGATTTTTTGGAAAAATTGGAGGCGGAAAAATGATTTTGTTTATTGATAGCTCGACGGAAAAACTTCGACTTTGGCTGAAAAAAGGCGATTTCGAGGTGAATTTCGAAAAAACTCTCGGCCGAGAAATGGCGAAGAATATTTTGGCGGAAATTAAAGAATTTTTGGCGGAAAATGGCGCAAACTGGCAAAATCTTCGCGGAATTTGCGTTTTTGCTGGCCCTGGGAGTTTCACCGGGCTCAGGATTGGCGTGACGGTCGCGAACACTTTGGCTGATTCGCTAAAAATCCCGATTATTGGTGAAAAAAACTCTGACAATTCGAAAAACGACGGCGAAAATCTTGAAAATTGGCGCGAAATCGCTCTCAAAAAACTAAATTCTGGCGCCGACGACAAAATCGCGTTGCCATTTTACGGCGCCGAAGCAAACATCACGAAACCGAGGAAATAATGAAGAACAAATCAACGATTTTATTAGGAAAAACAGTTCAAAAAGTCGCAAAAATCAAGGGCGGCGGTTCGGCTCTGCCGGGGCTTTTTATCGAAAAAACTAACCCGAATTTCATTCAAAATACGCTCAAAAAACTGCCACACGGCGTGGTGGTAATTTCTGGCACGAACGGCAAAACAACCACCACGAAAATGGTTGTCGAGCTGCTCGAAAGTCAGGGTTTGCGAGTTTTTACTAATAAAACCGGCTCAAATTTTGTGCGTGGCGTGGCGGCGGCGCTTTTGGAAAGTGTTGATTTTCGTGGAAATTTGTCAGCCGACATCGCTGTTTTGGAGCTTGACGAGGCGCACGCGACGCATTTTGTGAAGCAAATTCAGCCAAAATACAGCCTGCTTTTGAATGTGATGCGCGACCAGCTCGACCGATTCGGTGAAATCGACCACACGGCAAAATTGCTTCAGGTTTTGGGGCGCGCGACATCTGGCGTGGTGGTTTTGAACGGTGGCGATCCGTTGCTTGGTGCGGAGAATTTTGGCGAAAATTTCTCGGCGAAAATTGCAAAATTTGGCTCGCACGAAAAGCTGGCGGAATTCTTCCCGAACGATGACGAACTTCACGGCGAAAAATCGCAAAAATCCGCGTGTTCGAACACAAAATTCGACTACACGCTCGAAGATTTTTCGAAAAATTCAGCCAAAATCAACGGCGAAAAATTCGATTTACAGATTAGCGGAATTCATAATATTTTGAATTTGACCGCGGCGATTGGTTTGATTCGTGAAATTTTGGCTAACGAAAAACTCAATTTGGACGAAAAAAATCTCCAAAAAGCCATTTTTGAAATCAAGCCGGCTTTTGGTCGTGGCGAAATTATCAAGTTTGGTGAGCAAGAAATCGAAATTATGTTGGTGAAAAATCCGGCTGGTTTTCGCTCGAATTTGAAGGGCGCCAATCTGGAAAATGCCGAAATTATGATCGCGATTAACGACAATTATGCCGACGGTCGCGATATGAGCTGGCTTTGGGATGTTGATTTTTCGGCGCTCAAAAATGTGGCACAAGTTTCTGGCGTGCGAGCTTATGATATGGCGCTCAGGCTTTTTCACGACGGCGTTCAGTTTGAAAATTCGCGCATCGAAACCGACATTTCGAAGGCTTTGGCGGAATTTTTGAAGGGCGAAAATCCGCAAAAGAAGATTTTTGCAACGTATACGGCGATGCTTGAAATTCGCAAAGAAATTTCTAAAATAACAGATGTGGAGAAAATTTTATGAAGTTGAAAATCGTGTGGCTTTATGCGAAAAATATGAATATTTACGGCGATTATGGCAATATTTTGGCGCTTCAAAAACGGGCTGGGCTTCGCGGAGTTCAAACTGAGATCGTGAAATATAACCCTGGCGATGATTTTCCGAAAAATGCGGATATTGTGATCGGTGGTGGCGGGCAGGATTCGGGGCAGAGCAAAATTCAGGACGACTTGCTAAAAATTGCGCCGATTATTCGCGAGCTAGCCGAAAACAACACGCCGATGTTGATGATTTGCGGGCTTTATCAGCTGTTTGGCGATTATTTTGAGACCGTTTCTGGCGAAAAAATCCAAGGAATTGGCATTTTCGAAGGCGTTCGAACGATTGGCGGATCTGAGAGACTGATCGGAAATATTGTCGAAAAATCAAGCGATTTTGGCGAAATTGTTGGCTACGAAAATCACAGTGGGCAAACTTATCTGTCGGAGAAAGTTCAGCCTTTTGCGCTTGTGAAAAGTGGCGAAGGTAATAATTTGGCGGGCGACAGTGAAGGCGCGCGCTGGAAAAATGCGATCGGAACTTATCTTCACGGGGCGATTTTGCCAAAGAATCCGCGCGTGACTGATTTTTTGCTGGAAAAAGCTTGCGAAAATCGTGGCGAAGTTTTGCCGGAAATTTTGCCAAAATTCGAAAGTGAATTCTCGAAGCTTAAAGAAATCACCGAAAAAGCTCGAAAAATCGCGATGAAGCGACCACGATAAAAAGGAGGGGAAATGGAAATCGTCAAAAGCAAGAAAAATCGCAATCTAAAAATAATTTTTATTAGTTTGATTTTGATTCTACTCGGAATTTTTGTGCTTTTGAATTTTCTCCCCGCCAACCGTCAAGCATCTCAGCAAAAAACTCAAAATCCGCCAGCCGTTCAACCCAAACCAAAGCCTACCGCCAGAATTATGGCGCACGGCGATCTGTTGTATCACAATATAGTTTACATGTCGGCGCGCTCGGCGGACGGGAAGTATGATTTTACGGAGAATTTTGAATTTGTGAAGCCTTGGATCGAAAAAGCTGATTTGGCGATCGCTGATTTTGAAGGAACGATCAGTCCGAACCGCAAGCTTGGCGGTTATCCGCTCTTCAATGCGCCGCCAGAGGTGGTTTCGGCGATAAAAAATGCCGGCTACGATGTGGTGGATTTGGCGCACAATCACATTTTGGACTCTGGGCTTGAAGGGTTGATTTCGACGGATAAGATTTTTAAAGAGAATGGAATCGACACGGTGGGTGTTTTTGCTGAAAAACCTCGCTCGCAAAGTCAAATTTTGGTCAAAAATATCAACGGTATAAAAGTTGCGATTTTGGCTTATTCGTATGGATTCACCGGGATGGAAGCGGGCTTGTCGCAGGCTGATTGCGACAATTATCTTTCTGATTTGAACGAAGAAAAAATGCGCGAAGAAATTATGCGCGCCGAAGAAATTGCCGACGCAACGATTGTTATGCCGCAAATGGGGAACGAATATCAACTTCAACCGACAGCTGGACAGATTGAGCTCTACCGAAAAATGGTTGATTGGGGTGCTGATGTTGTGCTGGGCGGTCATCCGCACGTCGCTGAGCCGGCGGAGATTATTCAAAAAAATGGCGACAAAAAGCTGATAATTTACTCGATGGGTAATTTTCTCTCAAATCAAAGAATTGAAACTTTGGCAGATATTACGGCGAACGCCAAATGGACAGAACGGGGTGTTTTGGTGGATTTTACGCTCGAAAAAGACGGCGACAAAACCATCATCAAAACCGCCGAAGCTCGGCCAACTTGGGTGAATAGAACACCGAAAGGTGCGCGCTCTCCAGGTGGGATTGCTCTGTATAAATATCAAACGATCATCTTGGAGGATTTTATCGAAGGTGGAAAACATCGAAGTTTGTTGGATACTCAAACTCAGGTGAGGATCGATTCGGCGTATTCTGAAATGAATGATTTTATGAAATTAAAATTTTCTGCGGAATAATCTCTTGATTTTTTTCAAAAATTGCGCTATAATTACTCTTGAACACCATTTCGGGGTGTGGCGCAGTTGGCTAGCGCGCGCGGTTTGGGACCGTGAGGTCGAAGGTTCGAGTCCTTTCACCCCGACCAATTAGAAATCACAAGATACGATCATCGCGTCGTATCTTTTTTATTGCGAAAATTCAAACCAAAGAAAAAGCTCCTCGCAATAGAGAAGCTCTTTCTTTGGTGATCTCACGGGGAATCGAACCCCGATTGCCAGGATGAAAACCTGGTGTC
>CAZVBN010000020.1:0-5542 GCA_964625845.1 uncultured Candidatus Saccharibacteria bacterium
CCGACCTTCCAGGTGTGCGATACCACATCGTTCGTGGTGCGCTCGACCTTCAAGGTGTGGCTGACCGCAAACAAGGTCGATCTAAATATGGTGCGAAGAAGGAGAAATAAAAATGCCACGAAAAGTTACCAAAAAACTACAACGCGAACTAAAACCAGATCGAAAATATCAATCAATTTTGGTTCAACGACTTATCAACAAATCTATGCTTGACGGTAAAAAACTAGTTGCTGAAAAAGCCGTTTATAAAGCACTCGAAGAAGCTGCTCGCCGACTCGACAGCGAAAATCCTTTGGAAGTTTTCGAAAAAGCATTGAAAAATGTTTCGCCATCTTTCGAAGTTAAATCTCGCCGAGTTGGTGGTGCTAACTACCAAATTCCATTCCCGGTTCATGGACACCGACAGCTACACTTTGCCTTTTCATGGCTAGTTCAGGCTGCTCGAGCTCGAAGCGGAATGCCTTACAGCCAACGCCTGGCTTTGGAAATTGTTGACGCTTACAACGAAACTGGTGCTGCTTTCAAAAAGAAAGAAGACACGCACAAAATGGCAGAAGCCAACCGAGCATTTGCTCACTTCGCGCGAGGATAATTTCTTCAAGCGAAATAAAATCGCCTTTCGAAAGAAGGGCGATTTTGCTTTTTCAAAAAGGTTATGCTATAATAAAAAAGTTAAAAGGAGAAAAATGAAAAGTATTGGACAAAGAATTGTTCGCGCGCGTCGATATTATCACAGTGGCGAAATTTCAATCGATCGACTCGAAGCGTTGGCGGACGGATTTATTGCGATTATTATCACTTTGATGGTTTTAGAAGTGCCAGTTCCTTCATCGATGAGCAACTCGGCGCAGATTATGGAGCTGCTTCACGCGCTGGTGATTTATTTTGCGAGTTTTGTGATTGTTGGACTTCAATGGACGCGTCATCATCGGGTGCTCGAAAAAGTTCAAAAAGTCACCAACAGTTTCATCTGGAAGAACTTGCTGTTTTTGTTTTCGCTTTCACTGATTCCGCTATTCATGAAATGGATGATCAAAAATCCCGAAGCGACAATTCCGGCTCTTTCTTATACGACGGTTTATTTTGTGACGGAATTTTGTATTCGCTGGATTTTGCTCAGTTCAAAAGGCCACAAAGCTGGATTTTTCCATTATTTTGAAGGTGGAAAGGCTCTGCGCAAAAAACATTTGTTGCGACTAGCGTTTAACTTTGGCGCGATTGTCACGGTGATTGCGATTTCGTTTTGGTCACCGCAGCTGGAAATTTTCTTTTTGATTTTCTTGCCGGTTTTGCTTGCGCTTTCAAATGTTTTCGCGGACGAAGAAACGGCTTAAATTTGGAAAAAATTGGCGATTTTCTATTGAATTTTTTTGCGCTAAAATGTAAAATATAAGCATAAGCAAAAATAAAATAAATGTGGGCATGAAAAACAAGAATTTGAAATTCAAACAAGGTTTTACGATTATTGAAGTTGTGTTGGTTTTGGCGATCGCCGGCTTGATTTTTTTGGCGATATTTATCACTTTACCAGCACTTCAAAGAGCGCAAAGAGATCAAGCGCGAAAAAACGATGTTGGTTTGGTGGCGGATGCGATCAAGCGCTGGCAAGGAAATAACAGAGGTCGAAGTATCGCTTCGATGGGAATTTCTAACTTGGGCGGACAATCCGAAGACACGATTGAAGGTATCAACAATATGCGAACATTGAGCGCTGTTCCAAATGGGCCGCTTGATAATTATCTTTCAATCAAGGATCATGTTAACGATTCTTCAAAGGGTTCGCTGAGCGCAAACACCGAAAAAGTCATGATTTACAGTAGTGAAACAAGTGAAGCGACGACAGATCATGTTTATCTTATTTATGATTCGAAAAATCCGCCAGTTCATATTATTCGGGCGTTGGTTGGCTACACTTGCCCTGCGACCAGTAGTAGTGGATCTACCACAACCGACAAAACTTTCGTTATTATCAATAAAGCCGCAAAAAACCAAGTAACAATTTTGGTGTTTTTGGAAAATGGCGGTTTTTATTGCCAGAATGTGTAGATTAGCGCTTTCGGAAGATGATGATTTTTGCGCCGGCGTAGATTTTTGAGCTGATTGGCGTGAGATTTTCGGCTTCGAAATCTTCGAGTTCTTTTGGTTGAGACAGCACGAAAAGTCCGCCGGATTTCAAGCGTTCGGCGAGTTTCTCGATGGTTGGAAATTGTGGATCGTAATATGGCGGATCAGCAAAAATAATGTCGAAAGTTGGCAGTTCTGAGATTTCACCAAGCTCAAACTGACTTTCGGTTGAATTTAGCCAGCCAGCCACGCCCGCGCGAATCAACTTCGCTTCGCCGGCTTCGGGATTTTTGGTGAGAATTTGGAGATTTTCGGCCAGAATTTTTTGCGCTAGGCGATTTTTCTCGATGAAAGTTGCGGATTTTGCGCCGCGAGAAATCGCTTCGAGTCCAAGCGCGCCAGTGCCAGCGAACGCGTCGAGAATTTCCGCGTCAGGAATTTCGGATTGAATCGAATTGAAGATCGCATTTCGAACTCGCTCGCTCATCGGGTGGGTTTGGCGAGAATTTGGTGCGGTGATTTTGTGATTTTTAAAAAGCCCAGAAATCAAGCGAATGTTCATTTTTCGTCCTTTTTGGTTGAATTTTTTGCGTTAGAATTTTCTGCCAGCCTGAACGCCTCAAACCAGCCGAGCGCTACCACGCTGGAAATTTCAGGCAGAAGCACGGTTTTGGTTTCGCGCGCTAATCTGGAAGACCAGCCTTTTTTGACGAATCGCTGATAATAACGCTGCTGGGCGACGAATTGAATTTTTTCGGCAAAAATCTCCATGAATTCACCGTTCATGACGCGCGAGATTTCTTCGTCCGAAGGTATTTTTGAGATTTTTTTAGCAGAAATTGAGGTGATCAAAATCGCCACGCCCATTTCGTAAAGCATGTGTGAGCTCATCACGCCTTTCGGCCCGAGATATTTCCAGTTGCTGGCGAGCCGTTTGCGCCAAGTTTCGCCAGGGAGGAACATTTTTTGGTTTAATTTCACTCGCTCGCTTGGATGTTTGCCAGAAATTTCGATAATTTTGTCTTCCATCGGATATTGGTGGGCGGGCGTTAGGGCGTCGGTAATTGCGTGTGCCATCCAACCAGCCTCGAAGCTCGCGCGCACAGAATTGCCGTCGCGTAAAGCTTGTGCCAGATTGATAATGTGGTTTTCGACATACGAAAACATCTGTGAATTGTCGCCATCTGGATCGACGAAGTGCCACGGTTCGTCTTTGCCGGGCGATTTGGTTTTGATTCCGTCTGGTCCGCCAGAACCTTCGAATCGCAAAATTTCTTCGATTTTTGGAAAACGAAGCGCGGTTTGCGGGAATTTTTTTCGCCGAATTTGCCGAAAAACTAATCTGGCCGCACGGTCGATTTTTTGGTGCGTGCCAGCGATTCGGTCGGCTTTTTCAAAAGGCGTTGCTTGTGAATACATACTGATATTTTAGCAAAAAATCTTCAAAAAATAAAGTGTTGACGTAAAAACTTGCGCTTTGATTTTGCTTGTGTTAAAATTGAATCAATGAGTAAGATAGCTAAATACTTAAATGGACATATTTTGGGCGAAGTTTCGGCGCGCGAATCTCGCTTGAAGCAATTTTCGACGGATCGAAGCATTTTACAGATTCAACCAAATTTGGTGATGTATCCGCGAATTACAGATGATATTCGCAAAATTATGCGATTTTCTTGGCAGCTGGCTGAAAAAGGTCATATTTTTGGTGTGACAGCTCGCGGTTTTGGCGGTAGTACAGATGGCTCGGCGCTGAGTGAAGGTATTATCGTTGATGTTTCTCGTCATATGGACAATATTAAAGAACTCGATTTGCGCGCAAAAACTGTCCGCGTCCAATCTGGTGCGAATTTTTCAAAGCTGAATTTGGCGATTGGTGCGCACTCGATGAGCATTTTTCAGGCTCCAGCTGGTGAAATGCTTACGGTTGGCGGAGCGATTGCGCAAAATCTTCCGGCGGAAAAATTCAATTATGGCGAATTGGTTGACGCCACTCGCGAACTCAAAGTAGTGCTTTCTAGCGGCGATGAAATCGAAACTCGCCGACTTTCACGTCGCGAACTGAGCGAAAAATTAGCCCTACAGAACTTTGAAGGCGAAATTTATCGCGGAATCGACACTTTGATCGAAGAAAATTATGATTTGATCGAAAAACTCGAAGACGATTCAAGCTATGGCTACTCTGGAATTACTCGCGTCAAAAAATCCGATGGTTCGTTTGATTTGACGCCGCTGTTTTTTGGCTCGCTTGGCACTTTGGGCGTGATCACAGAAGCGACTTTTTCGACGGAATTTATTGTTAATGAAACTGAATTTATGGTAGTTTCTTTCGAAAATCGTGATGACGCGCGTGATTTTATCGACGAAATTCGACAATTCAATCCAGATATTATTGATGTTTTTGACGGAAAATCCTTTGAGTTGGCAGTGGCGAGCGGCAAAAAATATCAGTTCTATATTGATCGCGTGGCAGAAAATCTACAAACGAAATTAGTTTTGGCGGTTGGAATTTCTGATAGAAATCAGCGCAAAATTCACACCAAAATGCGCCGCATCGAAAAAATCTCCAAAAAGTTCACTGGCGCGACAACTTGGATGAGTGACGGCTCTGTCGAACAAAATGCCGAGCTTGAGGCAATTCGCGATGTTCGCGAGGCTTTGCGTTCCCGTTCTGGCGTGATCCGCGAAGAAATCTTCCCGATTCAAGGTGTTTATATTCCGCTTGAACGATTCGAGCAGTTTTATCTTGGGCTTCAAAAATTAGCCAAAAAATTCAACATCCCAGCGCCAGTTCAAGGTTCGGCGCTAACTTCGATTTTCGAGATTTTGGCAGAATTCGACTTCTCAAAAGTCTCTGATCGCCGAAAATCACTTGATTTTTTGATCGAGCTGAATTCTTTGTTGGCGACGGTTGATGGCGCGCTTGGTTACGGTGCGGGCGAAGGGCGAATTTATGGCGCGTTTGTGGCAAAAAACATTGGCGATGACGCTGTAAATCTGTATCGCGAAATCCGCAAGATTTTCGATCCGATGTCGATTTTAAACCCAAATTCCAAAAAAGAAACCGATTTCAAAGAGCTAGCAAAAAACATTCGAAATGGAAAATAAACAGATTGATGAACGAGAGATTCGGCGTGATTTTTCTTCAGAAATTGCGCCCGAACGAGAGATTCGGCGTGATTTTTCGGCGGAAATTACTCCTGATCGTGAAAATGACACGCGGAATTTGATCGACGATTTCAAAGGTTTGAGCGTCGAAGAAGTTCGCGAAAAGTTGAATCAAAATCGCTCAAAGTTCCACGTAGCGATCGAGAACTTTCAGCACGATTTTAATATCGGCACGATTGCGCGCAACGCCAACGCTTTTAACGCTGCCGGAATTCACATTATCGGCAAGCGCCACTGGAATCGTCGTGGAGCGATGAAAACCGAGATCTATATGAATGTTTTTCATCATAAAACGGTGGAAGAATTTGCTGAT
>CAZVBN010000021.1:0-5522 GCA_964625845.1 uncultured Candidatus Saccharibacteria bacterium
TCTCTATCCGTAGCATTCCAGCTCTTATCATTCCAGTAGTTGTGTTCTTGCATAATATTCTTAAAATCACGCATCGCTCCTTTTTTGAGGTGCGGAAAACTCTCACTAACTATACTGGTTAATGTTGGTATTTTATCTCGTTGAGCCTTACTGATTAAAATTTGAAGAATCGAAATCGTCTTGCCGGCAGAAGTTCCGCCACAAACTGCTTTCGTGCGGCGAGTTAGCTTAGCTAGGCGTTTTGTGCTAGTGGTAAGAATGAAGGCCATTATTCTTCACCTTTCCCTTTTACTAAATCGCCCAGAATTGGAATAACCATATCTTTACCGTTAGTGGTCACATCCAAGGCGCTCGCCGCTCCATATTTCTTCGGAGCAAGTTTTGAAGCTGTCCATTTTCGCGCATCAATTCTGATTTTAGCGCGCTCTAACTTTGCACCATTCGCACGATATTCTCTACCTTTTTCGGTCTCAATAACTGAAAAGTCATTATCAGCTTCATCGGCGATTTCTAAAATTTCTTCAGCCAAAGCATCAGCACATAAATCCTTAGCCTCTATATATTTTGTAGCAAAATCTTCGTTTTCTCGAATCCATTTATAGAAAGTTTCGCGTGTTGGAGCTGGTGCCTTAGCACAAATTTTACGCACGCTTTGACCGCCGGCTATTTTTGTAAGCAGGCTGGTTGCGACTTTTTCGTCAAATTTAGTAACTCGTCTGGTTTTTTTAGGCTGTGCTTTTTTCAAAAGAAAACGCCTCCGCGGTTAGGCGTGGCGCACCAATAATTTTATTGTAATATATTTTTCGAGAATTTTCAATAAATATATTGACAATTTTGCCAAACTTTGTTATATTGGTGTTGATCTATACAGAAATTACAAAAAGTTGCCTCGGTTCGTCGACATAGTCGGCACGGGGCTTTTTTGTTTCTTGAACTTGAGGACCTCTCGAAAATCAAGAAGCCTCTCACAATATAAATAAACCAACGTGGGAGATTTTATGAAACAAATTATTATCTGCGAACAACGCAAATCAACCATGCGCACTCGGCTCGGCCAAAAAGCGCTCAGTCTCATAGATGGAGACAGCCATCTACCGCTCTTTCGTAATCGACAAATTCATTACGAAAAAGAGTTCGCACAGTCCATCAAAATGGTAAAATCGATGAAAAAGGCCGGCAAAATCCGCAACGTCAAGCATTATTTTGCGCGAATTTGGGCCAAAGAAAACATCGAACGCACGCTTAAAATTGTCGAGAAATTCCGCAATTCGCTCGAAGCCGCCATCCGCGAACGCAATCTTGAACTCAAAAAGCTCGAAATGCGCAAGCTGATCGCCGAAAACACTAACCACGAGAATATCAATCGCCTTCGCGAGATGAAGCGCGACCACGGTATAGTCTAATTGATAATTTGACAAAATAACGCAAGCAGTTTCTAAAACTGTTGTTTCTTGCGTTCTTGTGAAATTATTATATAATAATATGAATATTATGTAAAATATAGGAGCATAAACTGCGTAAATGTAAAATATTATATAATAATCCACAACATTGAGCAATTGACCGCTTCGACTTTTGAGAGCAAAAATGATCAAAAAATAATTTTTAAATCATCTATATAGAATTCTGAATGAAATCTTTATGATTTTTATATAGAGAAAAAGGAGTTTTATGAAAAACAGTAAAATCAACCAACAAATCGCGCAATATCTGAGCTGGTGCGCAGAGGTCGCTGACATGACCGAGCAAACAATTTCCAGCAAAAGCTACATTCTCTACCGATTTGCGCGACAGACGAGAGTTCAGGATATTTTTGAGCTTAATCTGAACACTTTTCTCGAGTGGAAGGGTGGCATGCTGAAAGGCACTTTAACTGGCAGAAAGCACGGCGTTTCGACTGTTAATATAAGACTCAAAACTCTGAGGTGTTTTATAAAATGGTCAAGCGAGTTTTATGATAAAAGGCCAAAAATAAACCCGATAATGATTCAGCCGATTCGAGAGGTAAAAACTATCGATAATTACACTTTTTATCGCGAAAATGAAATAAAATATGTTGCTTCGAACGCTTCGAAGATCGAAAAAATAATGATTTCTCTACTCTTTGACAGCGGACTTCGAATTAGCGAGTTTCGGAATATTAAAATTGAAGATATTGACTTTCAGAATGGTCGAATTGCTGTTGTTGGTAAGGGCCGTAAGTTTGCTTATGTATATTTTTCATTCAACACAGGTCTGAAGCTTCGTGATTTTATTGATGAGAACGGGCTTACCGAGCCTGATTTTCTATGGAAAAGTTCCGCGAGCAATCAAGGTAATCCACTAACAGTTAAAACAATCAGGAAACGACTTAAAAAGCAATTTGAGAGATGCGGTTATTATAATTTTTATCCACACCAACTTCGCCACTCTTTCGCAACGAATTTGGCTGAGCGAGGTGCTTCGCTGTATGAAATTCAACACCTGCTCCGTCATTCGGATATTCGAACCACTCAAATATATTTACATCACTTGCAAAATAAGGTTGGTGATTCTTATCGAAGGATCTTTAACGAAGAAATTTACTACTTAAAATCGCCGATTACTCAACAAAGTTATGCTTAGGTATTGACTTTTTGGGCTTGTTGTGATAGTATAGAGACATAAGAGATGTGTAAGCATCTTAGCAAATAGAAATACGTATTCAAATCACTGCTGATTAGGTTTATGTATTACACTATTTCATCTAAGTTTGGGATGAAGGGTTCTGGTTCCGCCATTCGGGGGTTCGAATCCCTCCATCCCAGCCAAATTTCCGCTCGAAGCGGTTTTTATTTTGGCTTGTTGTACTTTCAAAAAACTTATGTTATTATATAAATATAAAATTATCAAAAAAATAAAAGGAAAATTATGTCAAAAATCGTAGTTGCTTTGGGCGGAAATGCCCTCCAAAACGGAAAAGAAGCTCGCGCCGACCAGCAAGAGCGCGTCGCAAAACAAACTATTCAACAGCTGATGCCACTCATCAAGCAAGGTCATCAAGTAGTAATCGTTCATGGCAACGGTCCGCAAGTCGGTAATATCGTGCTTCATGAAGAAGCTATCAACACCGAAGCCACCCCAACCATGCCACTTCACGCGTGCGTTGGAATGACGCAAGGGATGATCGGCTACTGGCTCCAAAAAGCGCTAAACGAAGAATTCGATCGCGAAAATCTCGCCAAAGACGCCATCACAATCGTCACTCAAGTTGAAGTTTCGCCCGAAGATCCAGCTTTTTCGAATCCAACCAAGCCAATCGGGCCGTTCTACTCTGAAGAAGAAGCGCAAAAAGTCGCCGCCGAAAAAGGCTACGAAATGCGCGAAGATTCTGGTCGGGGCTGGCGACATGTCGTTCCTTCACCAAAACCAATTCGCATCGTCGAAATTCCAGTAGTTGAAAAATTACTCGCCAGTGGTGCGGTTGTTATCGCAGCTGGCGGCGGCGGAATTCCTGTTCAAAATAACGGCGATCGCACCTTCTCGGGAGTCGACGCGATCATCGATAAAGATTTCGCAGCAGAGTTATTGGCGCAAGAAATCGGTGCCGACACCCTGCTAATCTTGACAGCCGTCGACAATGCAATGATCAATTTCGGCAAAGAAAATCAAGAAGCTCTCGGGCAAATCTCTGTCGAAGAAGCCAAAAAACACATCGCCGACGGACAATTCGCGGCCGGCTCGATGCTACCAAAAGTTGAAGCCAGCGTAAAATTCGCCGAATTTGGTGGTCGTGCGATTATCACTTCTCTCGCCAACGCCCAAAACGCGATCGAAAACAATCTCGGCACAATCATTTCAAAATAATTTCATCAAAAATAACAAAAATCGCTCTCGAAATTTCGAAAGCGATTTTATTTTGGATCTATTTAGATTAGATTGCGCGAACGCGAATTGTATCTGTTCCACCAACCAAACCAGGCTGACGTCCAGAAATAATCACAACCGTCGCAGTTTCTTTGCCACCAAAGAAACCGCTGGCTTTGAGTTCTTTTGCGATTTCGAAACCGGCAAATTCACCATCTGGGCGAACAAAACTTCGAGTTCCGTAGTTCAAGCCAAGTTGTTGAGCAACTCGTTTATCGCTTGTTACGCTCACAATTGGAAGCGCTGGTCGGTTTGCAGCAACAGTTGCAGCAGTTTGGCCAGATTTAGTTTCAACGATCAAAGCGTCAGCGTCAATTTGTTCAGCCAATTCTACCGCAGCAAGCGAAATTGCGTTCAAAGCTTCATTTTCGCCTCGCTCTACAATGTCGTCAATTGGAGCAACCGCAGCGTGCTCTTGTGTATAGCGGATAACCGCGCGCATCGCACGAACTGTTTCGTAAGGATATTTACCTGTTGCAGATTCGTCTGAAAGCATTACAACGTCAGCACCCTGAATCACAGCATTCGCAACGTCAGAAACTTCAGCGCGTGAAGGCTGCGGATTGTCAACCATCGAACCCATAGTTTGAGTTGCAACAATCGAGATTTTGCCATACTTTCGGCAAAGTGCGATAGTTTTTCGCTGAACAATCGGCACGACTTCTGGCGCAACTTCGTAAGCCATATCACCACGAGCGATCATCACACCGTCAGATGCCATCACGATTTTTTCGAGTTCTTCGTCAGAAACGGCTTTTTTAGTTTCGATTTTCGCGATAATTTGTGCTTCGCTACCATGAGAAGCCAAAAGCTGACGAACAGTTTCGATGTCTTCAGCAGTCTGAACGAAACTCATCGCAACATAATCGATATCTTGAGTCGCGCCAAATTCGATGTCGCGCATATCTTTTTCAGTGATAACGTCACCACCAAAATCTGTGTCAGGCAAGTTCAAACCTTTTCGACTCATCAAAGTTCCTTTGTTTAGAACTTTCAATTTAATGGCAGTCCCAGAAAGAATTTCGATAACTTCCGTTCGAACTTTTCCGTCAAAGATATAAACAGGTTCGCCAACTTTAACTTTTTCAGCCAAGTTATATTGAACTGGCAAGTTCGCCGAACCGTCGTGTTGCTGGATTGCGTAGTCAAGAACGAGTTCATCACCTTCAACAACATCAAATCGGTTGTCTACGATGTCGCCAAGTCGGATTTTTGGACCTTGAAGGTCTTGGAGAATGGCGATATTTTTACCAAGTTTCGCAGAAATTTCGCGGATTTTTGCGATTTTAGCGGCGTGCTCTTCATAAGAACCGTGCGAGAAGTTCAAGCGCGCACCGTTGATTCCGCCGTTGATTAGTTTTTCGATCATTTCTTCGCTATCGCTAGCAGGCCCGATCGTAGCCAAAATCTTTGTTCGTTTATATAGTGGTTTCATACTTTACCATTATAACACAATTTTGAGATTTTTTTGGAAGTTTTTTTATTTAACTCTTGATTTGAGAAGATCTTTCTGTTATAATATCAAAGAGTTGAGTTTTATCACCCCAAAACTCGCTCAATGGTCTCATCGTCTAACGGTTAGGACACCAGGTTTTCATCCTGGCAATCGGGGTTCGATTCCCCGTGAGATCACCAAA
>CAZVBN010000022.1:0-5315 GCA_964625845.1 uncultured Candidatus Saccharibacteria bacterium
CGAAACAAGTTCTCCAACCATTTTCTCTCGGAGGTTATCAAGGCTGTCTATGTCATCAACTTCACCTTGAGTGTTGTTCAAACGAATAACTTCTTTGATAATTTCGAACAAATCGTTCATCTGGAAAGTTCGATTTTCTGGAGTGTTATCAGCATTCAACTCAAGTCGTTTGTTGATCTTGTAGCGACCAACTCGACCATAGTCAAAGCGCTTGAAATCAAAGAACATTCGCTCGATCATTGTTCGCGCATTGTCGATTGTCGCCAAGTCGCCTGGGCGGATTCGGCGGTAGACTTCAATCAAAGCCTCGTTTGGACCCATAGTTGGATCTTTTTCAAGAGTCGCTTCGATGAATTTTTTGTCGCCATTATCGACATCTTTGAAGGTTTCGCGAATTTCCGCAGGAGTCATTCGACCCAAAGCTCGCAAAAGTGTCGTCACTGGAAGTTTTCGGCGACGGTCAATTTTTGCGTAAATTACGCTAGTTTTTGGATCAGTCTCAAGCTCAACCCACGCACCACGCGCCGGAATAAGCTTCGCACCGTAGTAATTTTTACCATCAGCGGCAGTTTCAGCATTAAAATAAACACCTTCAGAACGAATCAACTGCGAAACAATCACACGTTCCGTGCCGTTAATGATGAAAGTTCCTTGATCTGTCATCCAAGGATAATCGCCAAGGTAAATTTCTTGTTCTTTTACTTCGCCAGTGACTTTGTTGGTAAGTTCAACCTGAACATGAAGTGGAGCTTCGAAAGTTAGGTTGTTTTCTTTTGCAAAATCCTTTGTAGTTTTTGGATCTTGAAAATTATAGCTTTTGAATCGCAACGCCAATTTTTGACCAGTGTAGTCGTCGATTGGGTTCAACTCGCTAAAAATTTCGCTCAAGCCAGTATCGATGAAATCTCGCCAAGATTCCTTCTGGTGAGCGATCAAATCTGGGGTTTTCAAAAGTGCTTCTTCTTTATCGAAGAATACGCGCCCCACAGCGTTTGTTCGCTTTTGCGCCATTTTTCTCCTCGCATTTAAGTGTTATTAGAATCGGCCCGAAGATTCCCGCCTGAAATTCGCTCGAATTCTGCCAAAATCCAAAACGTCTCATAATTCCAGACACACTACTTCTTAATTGTCCATTTTACCACAAAAATCAATAAAAATCAAGAAAAAACTAATTTTCGAAAATAAAATTAAACGCCTCCGCAGTGGAGACGTTGGGTTGAGTTATGCCCCGAAACACTTATTGAAAGCTTCGCGGATCTCTGATTCTTGACCATCAACATAATCAGAGATTTCAAAGTATTGCCGAGTTGTGATCATCCCGCGATGAAGCGCAGAATGAATATCTTCGAACACTCGCACTTTCGAAAGTGGCGCCCGAGTGATAAGTAAATGCATCATCACTGCACTGGTATCCCCGTTGAGCGAACACATAGCCAGACGCTTTGCGCCAGCAATTAGCTCGTCAGGGATGTTTTCACCGTGAATATTATCCTCGATATAGGTAATATTTTCTAGGTATGAGTTCAGAACGCTTTCGAACGATAAATTCGTCCGGTGGGCTACCAAATTCAACGTGTCAATTTCCTTTTCGGAAATCTGCGAATCTTGGACTTTACGAATTACTTCAGCCGAGGCATCAATTCCTGCCAGAAACTCGAAAGTCAGATCCGAAAGCCTGCGCCCTTCAAACTTTAAGTCATCTGAATTATATCCGACAAATGCGCAAAGCAACGCAAGCGAACTATCGGAATATTCATCATTTCGACCAAGAACCCTCTGAACAGTCTCATTTTCGGACTGCGGAGTGTTAAGAATCAGCCGAACCTGCGAACAGTTCGGCAAACTTTTGTCCGCCTCGCGAGTTTCACGAGAAGCTTCGAGGTGCTCCTCAACCTTTTTAAACAACTTTTCAGAAAGAATGATATCCATTATCAATTCCTTCCTTTCTATTTGGAATTTTCGCTTCAAAAACGACAGATAATACTATACCACATTTACTAATAAAAATCAATAGAAAAAGCCAGCAAAAACTGACTTTTTAAACAAAAGGAAATTTTGCGAAAATTGGCTCTTTTTGCGCTTCTTTGAAACCGTTTTCGCCGGACGCAAAAAGTTCAATGAATTTTTCGAACTCCGAAAATTCTTCTTCGAACGAAAAATTACTCAAAATCTCCGTCGCTGTAACTTCGGCGAGATTCCAAAATCCAACCTTTGCCAAAATTACGAGATAATTCACTCGAACGAAAAAAGCCTGTCTTTGCATCTCGCACATAACTCGCTCAAAATCTTCAAAGGCCAAAACCTGAATTTCGTCCTCTGTTCCAAAAAACGGTCCTTGTTCGAATTCTTCATCCCAAAATTCTTGCACAGATTCAATGGTCTCAATTTCATCCGACAAATCATTGATATATTTCGCCATATCGTTAATCAAAACGGCAAAATTTACCACCGAAGATTCGTGTTTGACTCCGTCAAGCTCTTCAAGCCGATAATTTAGAACACAAAAATAAATCTGCGCCATCATCGCCTCGAAATGTCGTTCCATGCCTCTGAAATATTCAACCGAAAACATCAATCCATTGATAGTTTTGGTAATTTCTTCGGCAAGCTCTTTATTGAGCGTTTCGAAATAAAATTTTGGCTGTTTAATCAAAGCATAAGCGCGAATAATCTCGATTCGACTATCATAATAAGAATAGTCGTAATCTTTATTTTCCCTTACGCCGTTCAAAATATATTGCGAAAAACTCTCCGCATTTCCAGACCAAAACACGCCTTCGCGCTCTTCAATCTTCACTAAAATTTCCAGAAGATCAAGCAATTCGTAAAAATTTTCACTTCCGTGCGACTTAATCGCCGAAATCATTGAATTTTTCGCGTTTTCGAATTTTTCCGCTTGGAAATTTTCGCGAGTCAAATCGAAAAAATGCTTAAAAGTTGACATAAAAATCACCCCTCTTTCTGACTAATCGGTTGAAATCTTCCATCCATAAACATTGACTTTGGTCGAGCCCAAATTCGCCCTTTTGTTTTACCCTTATAAATCACCTGCTCCTCACCACTTTCGGTATGAGTTGCAACACAAAGAATTTGATAAATTCCTCCTTTATAATGGCGATACCAACCACCTTCGACGATTTCTTTTAACGAAACATACGAATTTTTATCCATACACCCAGCGATAATTTTTGAAACAATTTCGTAAACTCCACTATCGTCGCAATTTATCTGAATATTGCCATCTTTCATTAAAATATCGAAAGAAATCAGCTCAGCATCTTTTCCGATCAGGGCTCCACTTATCGTAAAATCAGCGCCTCCACTATCATCGCTACCAATTCTCACCGGCTGATGAAACTTTTCCGGCAGAATTACCGAGCGCTTCAAGCTCTCTTCAAGCCTGATTTGCGGCACGACTTTTTCGGTTTTCTCCGACAAAGCCACCGCCTCGTCATGAGAAACAATTACAATTTCGGTTTTCATAAAAATTTCCTCCTTAAAGTGCGATTTTTCAGCAAAAAGCCAATCAATTACTCAATATTATAACACTTTTCTGGGAGAAAATCAAAAAAACTCGCCAGAAATTCCAGCGAGTTTTACGGTTTTTCGAAAAACTATTTCGAGTTGAGTTCAACCAAGCGGTCAACAGCTTTTTCGGTCAAAATTTGGTTCGCCAAATCGCTTCGCACAGCGTCGCTCGAAAGTTGCTTCAAAGCGTCTTTGTTTTTGCCATATTGCGCTTTTAGCTGAGCAATTCGCGCGTCAACTTCTTCCAACGAAGCTTCGATTTTTTCGACTTTCGAAAGTTCAGCCAAAGCCAAACCAGCCTTTACTCGAGACTCGGCAGCTTCTTTGACATCTGTTTCGAGCCATTCTTCGCGAGTTTTGCCCATTCGTTCAAGATAAGCGTCGAGTGTCAAACCAGAATAAAGCAAGTTCTGATTCATATCGAGTTCGATGTTGCGTTTTTGGTCTTCCAAAAGAATTTCCGGCACAGGAACTTTCGAAATTTCAGCCAATTCGCGCACCAAATCATCTTTGAATTTTTCATCAGCTTCGAGCTGTTTGCGCTCTTTTAAGTCTGATTCAATCTGTTTTTCGAAATCTTCAGCGGTTTTGAAGTCGCCGAGTTTTTTCAAGAATTCTTCGTTTAATTCAGGCAAAACAGTTTCGCGGACTTCGTGAAGTTTCACTTCGAAAACAACTTTCGCGCCAGCAAGCTCTTTTGCGTGATAATCTTTCGGAAATTCCAAATCTAACGCAAATTCTTCGCCAGCTTTTTTGCCCAAAATTCCACTTTCGAAACCTGGAATGAAGCTGTTTGAGCCGAGTTCGAGCGGGAATTTTTCAGCCTTTCCGCCGTCAAAAGCTACGCCGTCTTTTTTGCCCAAAAAGTCGATGATAACTTCGTCGCCATCTTTAGCTTCGCGCTCAACAGTTTTTCGTTCGGCAAAATTTTTGCGAATCATATCGATAGTTTCGCCAATTTCCTTTTTCGAAACTTTCACTGCGTCTTTTTTGGCTTTCAGTTTTTTGTAGTCGCCAAGTTCAACTTTTGGCAAAACTTCAGCCTCGGCAGTAAATTCGAGTTCTTGTGCTGGAACGAATTTCGTAATATCGACTTCTGGTCGGTTCAACGCTTGGATTTTTTCGCTCAAAAACGCTTCAGCGACAGCTTTCGAAATCGCATTTTCCATCGTTTCTTGGCTAAGAACCACAGGATCGACATTTTTCGCGACCACATCCAAAGGCGCTTTACCCTTTCGGAAGCCGCTAATTTTAACATCTTTGGCAAGTTTTGTCAAAGCAACTTGCTCCGCCGCTTCGAGCTCTTCTTTTCCAAGAGAAATCGTCAAGCGAACTTTTACATCTGAAATATTTTCTACTTGTGTCTTCATATCTTTAATATTTTATCACGAAAAAGGTTTTTTAGCAAAAAGAAAAAGAACTGATGTTATTTAGCTCCAAATTAGAGTTATGATTCTGCGCTGATCATACCAGCTTTTTGCTATTTCATAAAGTTATTCCGTCTAACAAACTCATACATCAAAATCCCGCTCGCCACGCCGACATTCACGCTGCGAGTCGAACCAAACTGTTCGATCGCCACCATTTTTTCGCAAGCTGCGAGCATTTCCGCCGACAAACCTTCACTTTCATTACCAAAAACCAAAATCGAATTTTCTGGCAAATCCGTTTCGCTCAAGTTTTCTGCTCCTTTTTGGTTGTCGATCGCAATCAGTCGCAAGCTGTTTTTGCGCGCCCTATCAGCAAATTCTTCCACCGTTTTTTGTTGAATAACTTTCATATAGATC